>NZ_JBEWCD010000001.1:619970-1239940 GCF_040530035.1 Roseibium sp. HPY-6 | reverse complement strand
GCGTCTTGTCAGATCAATGCAGCTGAGATCCGGGGTCGCCATTCCAATTCCTTCCGGGAGAAAACCTCCCGCCGGGCGGCGGGAGGTTCAGGGGTGTTGCTATCAGTTTGCCGCTTTCACGCGGTCAAGGACGCCACCTTCGATCACTTCAAGACCGGCAGGAACCGGCGGGTACCACTTGATGTTGTCGACATCGGCGGCAGGGTAGCTCTTCTGGTACTTCGCCTTGAGCTCTTCAGAAACGCCGGCATCGCCGCCCTTGGACGCCGTGAAGTTGCCGGCCACATTGGTGATCTTGGCTGCAATATCAGGACGCATCACGAAGTTGATCCAGGCGTAGGCGGCGTCATCGGCCTTGCCCTTTGCCGGCAGGACGAATGTGTCGATCCAGCCGAGCGAACCAGACGCAGGCGCGACAAAGGTCACGTTCGGCATTTCGCCGTTCAGCTTCCAGCCGCCGGTGTCCCAGGCCATGGAAGCGACAACTTCACCGGACCTGATCAGGTTCATCAGTTCGTCGCCGCCGCCCCAGTAGGCCTTGACGTTGCCCTTGCACTCAATGAGCTTGGCCTCGACCTTGTCCATGATCTCCTTGTAAGCGGCTTCGTCGCCATAAGCGGCGAACGGGTCCAACCCCATGGAATAGGCAAAGCCGATCAGCGTCGGGCGCTTCAGGCGATAGGAGACCTTACCCTTTACGTCGTCGTTGCAAAGATCGGTATAATCCTTGACCGAAGCGGCCGCTTCGGTGTCGAGAACAAGACCGGAGGTGCCCCAGACGTGCGGTACGCCGTAGACTTCGCCGCCAACGGTGGTGTTGCCTTTCGTGGCTTCCAGCATGGAGGTGATGAACAGGCTCTCATCGATCTTGGACAGGTCGATCGGCTTGTAGATGCCGAATTCAGCCTGCGGGCCGGAGATGCGATCCTGGCTCGGTTGAGCAAGGTCGAAGCCACCGCCACCGGTCGCGCGCAGTTTGGCGATCATTTCCTCGTTGTTCGATTTGGTCACCTCAACCGTGTGGCCGGTTTCCTTTTCGAACAATTCGATGACTTCTTCGGGAGCGTATCCGCCCCAGGTCAGGAGACGGAGGGTTTCGGCGCTTGCAATCTGCGTGGCAGCCAGCGAAAGAACCGCAGCGGCGGTCGTAGTCTTGAGCATTGACAGGGAAATCATGACAACTCCTTGTTTAACCAAATTGTCCAGGTCCAATTTCGGTCGATATTCACTCGGCTGATATCTGTTGGTTCGCCGAGCCTTTCCCTTGGGAATTCGACCGGTCGTTTTCTGACAGGTTGCCCTGTTCCTCCGCGGCCAGCATGTCGTCCCAAAGAGCCTTTGCACGGGTGGGGTAGTCCGTAATGACACCATCAACACCCATATCTTTCATACGTTTCATGTCCTCAATCGAATTGACGGTCCAGACGTTGACCACCAGACCAAGTGTATGCGCGAGATCCAGATCGTCCTGCGTCAATTCGGAGAAGTAAGGCGACCACACCGTGCCACCCGCTTCCTTGACCAGTTCAGGCAATCGCTTGCTGTTTGACCACTCAAGCCCATCCATCCAGGGCGAGTTGTCGTAAATGTTCGCATCATCCTCGGGATCTTCCAAATTTTGATATGTCAGATAACCCAGCCGGATCTTCGGCGCTGCCTGGCGGAAAGCGTGCAGAACGCGCCAGTCAAAAGAAGAGACGACTATGCGCTCCGCCAGATGGAACTGTTCTACCAATGGTAAAATGGATCCGAGCAGATCCTCCGGGCTGTCCCCGAGATCGGTCCGGTTGGCAAACGACTTGACTTCAAGGTTGAGAACCATTCGAGGGCTGTCTTTCGCCCATTCAAAGAGTTCTTCCAGTGTGGGTATTTCAATATTTGAAAGCGCGGTCTGTTCGGGAAAGGCGGATCGTGCTCTGCTTCCGGGCTGCAAGGAGCCGATGTCGTAGGCTTTCAAGTCCACGACACTGGTTTCGCATACCGTCGGGCCTTCGCTCTCAAGCCAGCGGCCGGAGCGATTGCGAACCTTGCCAACCTGCAGGGTCGCATCGTGCCATATGACCGGGCGGTGATTGCGGGCATTTTGCACATCGAACTCGACAGCCGTGACACCGATTTCGTCAAGCAGGCGGAACCCGTCCATGCTGTTTTCCGGCATCTCGCCACGTGCGCCCCGATGGCCGTAAATTAACGGCAATTGCCCGGTTCGCCTTATGCGTCGTTCCAAACCAAATGACATCGATCACTCGCTCTGAACGGGGCAACACATCCGCAACTGACACCTTTTTACGGGTCCCCCGACCGTCAGAGCCTTACGTTGGCGCAAACAAAAACATAATTCAAACGAAATATTTTTGACGTGAATATAACATAATATTATATCTTGAATTCGAGCGAATTAAGGGGCAGGAAAATCGGATGAAGGGGCAATTGCAGCTCAGACAACTTGAGGCGCTGAGTGCAGTCGCAAAAACAGGCAGTATCTCCCGCGCAGCAGAACTCCTTCACATCTCGCAGCCGGCAACCAGCAGGCTGCTGGCCGACCTTGCAAAACACCTGGGATTTCCGCTTTACCACAGAAAGGATGGACAGCTTGTGCTGACGTCCGAGGTACGTCACCTGATGCCGGAGATCAGGCGTATTCTGGAATCGATGGACAATATCGGCCAGGCTGCCAGGAACATCCCGCTGGGAAGGGCCGGCCATTTACGGATTGCCTGCCTTCCGGGTTTTGCAGTCAGCCACTTGCCTGAAGTCGTCGCCAGTTTTCTGGAGGGGCGGCCGGATGTCACGGTGACGATTGAACCGGATCGTCCCGAACGCATCCTGGAATGGATTATCGACGAACAGTATGATTGCGGCATTACCGATGGCTTCAACGGGCACCCGGCAATTGAAGAACGCAAGGTCGCCATCAAGTCTGCTTGTATCTTTCCCAAAGGGCATCGGCTTGAAGCTCTCGACGAGATCACGCCGGCAGATCTTGAAAGCGAAAAACTCATCCATGACACCGTCGGCAGCATCTATTACCGTGCGATAGAGGAAGCTTTTGAACGCGCCCATGTGAAACTGGATTCTTTTATCGAGACGAGACAGTTCACCACCGCCTGTGAGCTGGTCAGTCTTGGGACGGGCGTTTCGATCGTCAGTGAGCTGGACGCCCGAACCTATCAGAACCGGGGATTGAGCTACCGGCCATTCGTACCGGTCATTCCCCACAAGCTGTCACTCGTGCGCCCCCTAAACCAACCGCCTTCTTTGCTGACTATGGAGTTTCTGACGCAGTTCGAGAACAGCCTGCGGTATTTAAGGAGCGACAGCTAGTCTTGAACCGCCCCGGGTTTTCGGCGATTGAACCTCGGCCGCCTGAATTAATTGCCTGAGGGTGGAAAAAACCGAAGTTTCAACTGGTTCAGGCACTTTTCTGACTGGCCTTGTTATCCTCATTCGACAAAGCAAGACGTCCCAAGGTTGCGTGCCTTTGTTGTGAAACAAGCGGCGCAATCCATTGGGAATTCTTACTTTTTCCAGCTCAGTCTTCGGAGTTGGGATCAGGCTGCCGACGGATTTTCCCGGACTGTCTCAAATTCCGCATTGTCATGCTCATTTTCGGCCTTTGGCATAAAGGGCGTGGCCAGAAGAGCAATCCCGGTTGCCACGAGAGCAAGCATGGCCAAACCGGCCATCACCATGAGGCCAAACCCGGCGAGGGCAAAGCCGACAAAAAGGGCAAGGGCAGCTGCTCCGATCGCCGTGACTTTTGCAAGAATGTCTTTCATCGATGTGGTCTCCATGTTCGTTATCGCTTTGATGAATCTGATATGGAGCCCGAAGTTTTCGCCCGCCTGACCCCGACTTTACAATTCTGTAAACTTCAAAGCGACGCGCAGACCTGTCGGAGCGTTTTCAGACAGGATCAGGTGAGCACCGTGCCTGTCCGCGACCGCGCGCACCAGGGCCAGTCCGAGCCCGGTTCCGTCGCGTTCGCGTGCGGTGTCCAGACGAACCATCGGCTTGACGATCTCCATGAACTGGGTCGGGTCCACGCCGTCTCCATTGTCGGCGACTCCGATCTCGCGCCCCTGCGCAAAAAGCGTGATCACGTCGCCCCCGTGAACCAGCGCATTTTGAATGAGGTTTGCCATCGCCTGCACCAGCATCTGCCGATCCGCAAGGATTGTTTCCGGCGTTTTCACCGACAGCTCAAGACGCTTGCCGCTGTCTTCGATAACGGCCTCGTAGATACCTGCAACATCAGTCACGAGGTCAGCGAGGGTAACTTTTTCGAAGCCTTCACTTCCAACCCCGGCTTCAATCCTGGCGATCCGCATGATGGTGTCGAAAATGTCTGACAGCCGCCCGGCTTCTTCCAGGGCGGCACCACGTTCCTCCCCTTCGGGCATCATTTCCAACCGGGCTCTGAGACGAGCAAGCGGGGTGCGCAGATCGTGTGCGAGACTTGCACTGAGATACCGGGTCTGGCTCACCAACCGTTCCAGTTCGTCTGCGGTCCTGTCGAGCTGGCGTGCGAGATCATCCAGATCATCCGCAGACCTTTTGTTGCCGGTGCGTGCCTTAAGGTCACCATCCGCCAAACGGTCAAGCGTGCCGCTTATCCGGCTAAGGCGTCGTTGCGCCAACCAGCCAGCACCGAGCCCGATGATGAGTGCAACAGCCAGAACCAAACCGGCTGTGGTCCACAAAATGTTACCAAGCAGATCCAGTGCGTCCAGGCTGTCATCAAGCGGGACGGCGATTAGAACAGGCGTTCCCCGGCTGTCTTCGGAAATCAGCACACGCCATTCTTCCGAGCGCCTGAAATCATTTTTCAGGCCGACGGTGCCTCCGCCACGTTCTGCCGCGCGGGCAAAAGCCTTGGGCAGGCCATCGAGCTCGGACACCGGCCGGATGATGACGGAAAAGGTGTCTCTTGGGACGTTGTCCGCCGCGACTGCGGCGGCCAGTCCCGAAAGCGATGTGTCAACGCGGCTCAACACGGCTTCGCGGCCCAGGATCAGTGCCACGATGATTGCAACGGCCATGCCGATTGCAAAGAGAAAGGATAACAGCAGCGTCAGTCGCAAGGTCAAGGACCGGATGAGCCAGCGGACTCGCGCCGCAAGCTTACCGGCCAAAGACATAACCTTCACCTCGTCTGGTACGGATCAGATCGTCACCGAAGGGCTTGTCGATCTTGGCGCGCAGGCGGCTGATGTGGGTTTCAACCACGCTGGTGGTCGGATCAAAGCTCATGTCCCAAACCTGCTCCAGTAGCATGGTGCGCGTTATTAGGCGCCCGGGACGGCGCATGAAAAACTCCAGCAGTTTGAATTCCTTGGCCATCAGCTCGATCGCCTGACCCTGGCGTTCACATTGCCGCGCAAGCAGGTCGAGGCTGAGGTCTCCGAACCGCAGGATGGTTGGTTCAGCAGCGCCTTCCGTCGATCCCTCACGCCTGCGGCCGAGCGCATTCACGCGTGCAGACAGTTCCACGAATGCGAATGGTTTGGTGAGGTAATCGTCACCCCCTGCCTCAAATCCTTCGACCCGGGAATCGACTTCACCAAGCGCGGTCAGAAACAGCGCAGGCGTGGTGTCTTTGGAGGCACGGAGGGACTTGAGGACGGCGAGCCCGTCAAGACCCGGTACCATGCGGTCGAGGATCAGAAGGTCATACTCCTGTCCCATGGACGCCAGCAGCGCTTCCTTGCCGTTCGTGAAATGATCAACGACGTGACCCTCCTCACGCAGGCCTCCAGCGACCCAGGGTCCCAGCTCGCGATCATCTTCAAGAAGCAGTATGCGCATGTCACCCCATAGACTGGTTTCGGTTGAGGAAAAAGGCTGCCGTTACCGGCAGCCCTTTGTAAATCATTTGCCGTAATCCTCACCCGGCTGATTTGGCGTCGTCATCATCATCATCGCCGTCCGCTTCGACCTCCAGCACGGCGCCGGTTTCAGCGTCGATCTCAACCTCCATCTCTAGTCCATCGGCGGTCAGGATTTCAATCTCGTAGACCTGTTTGCCATCTTCACGTTCAAGCTCGGTTTCCTGGACCGTGCCGGGGACCTCGGCCAACGCGATCTCAATTGCGCGCGTTTCGTCCAGTGCCGGAGCTTCGGCGGTTGCTTTTGCCGCAATAGCGCCGCTGGCGCCCATAACCATTAGAACACCGGCTACTGCACTTCCGAAGATCAGTTTGTTGTCCATGATTTGTCTCCATCTCTATGTTGCTGAAAGGCACCGCGCCCTTCGATGAACCAAAGATGGACCACGCAGTTTACGACCGCCTGCGGTGAACTTTACAAATGTGTAAAGAACGAAACCGGAGGGCCCGGACGGATTTTGACGACCTTGCGTGTTGAGGATTTTGGGCCGCCTCTTGGCCTACGATTGCGATTGACCTAGGTACAGTCTTCGGATCAACCTGACAGTTGATGTTACCAGCGCGATTTGTGCGAAAGCGGTTTCAAGTCCATTGCGCTGCGACGCGACCGTGGTGGCCAGGAGGAAAGAATGACAAGAACCGACCGGCCATGGACAGCGTTCTACGGGCCGGAGATGCGACCGGATATCGAAACGCCCTCTTACCGTACGATACCCGATCTGATCCGGTCCGCTTCCGGCACCTATGGCAAGGCGCCGGCCTTCACCACTGTGATGCATAACGGCATGAACGGGACGTTGACCTTCGAGCAAGTGGATGAAATGTCCGACGCCTTTGCAGTTTACCTGCGCGAAGTCGCGGGGCTGGTGAAGGGGGACCGTGTTGCGGTTCAACTGCCCAACGGGCTGACCTTTCCGGTTGCAGCCTTCGGCATCCTCAAGGCTGGTTGCGTGCTGGTGAACGTCAATCCGCTCTATACGGCGGAGGAAATGGCGCGCCAGTTCCAGGATTCTGAGCCCAAGGCGCTGGTGATCGTCGACATGTTCGCCGACAAGATCCCGGCGGCAACGCGCGGCCATCCGATCCCCAATGTCATCGTGACGCGGGTGGCGGAATTCTTTCCCGCGCTGCCGCGCGGGATCATTGGCCTGGTGCAGAAATACTGGGACCGGTCGGTCCAGCCGATCGGTGTTTCGCACATCCGCTTTCCTGACGCGCTCGACGCGGGACGGTCGCAGCTCAGCCAAAAACGCGTTGAAGTCGATGCCTATCACCAGCAAGTCACGCCCGAAGACATCGCCTGCCTGCAATACACCGGCGGCACGACCGGCATCGCCAAGGGGGCGATGCTCAGCCACCGGAACCTGATCCTCAACATGGAGCAGACGCTGGAGATGATCCCTGTTTTCGAACGGGGCAAGGAGGTCGCGCTGACGGCGCTGCCCATGTATCACATCTTCGCCTTCACCTTGAACCTGCTCGCGTTTTACTGGATTGGCGGGCGCAACATCCTGATCCCCAATCCCAGGCCGCTCACCAATCTGAAGCGCGCGTTCGAGAATTACAGGATCACCTGGATGAGCGGGGTGAACACGCTTTTCAACGGGCTCAGCAACGAGCTCTGGTTCCGCGACAGCCCGCCGAAATATCTGAAACTTGCTTCTGCGGGCGGCATGGCGCTTCAGGCGGATGTTGCCAGACGCTGGGAAGAGGTGACCGGAAAACCTGTTGTGCAGGGCTACGGATTGACGGAGACCTCGCCGGTGCTCAGTTTCAATCCGGTCGGGAAGTCTCGTGACGGGTCGATCGGCATTCCTGTCCCGTCGACGCTGATGCAGTGCGTGGATGACAATGGTGCACCGCTTCCCCTCGGCGAGCCGGGCGAAATCGCTGCCAGTGGTCCGCAGATCATGTCCGGGTACTGGAACAGGCCGGATGAAACGGAAAAAGTACTGCGGAACGGATGGTTCCTGACAGGAGATATCGGCGTCATGGACGAAGACGGCTATTTCACGATCGTCGACCGGAAGAAGGATATGGTCGTGGTCTCGGGATTTAACGTCTACCCGAACGAGGTCGAAGAGGTGCTGACCTCCCATCCCGGTATTTTCGAGGCGGCCGTCATTGGTGTTCCGGACGAGACGACCGGCGAAAAGGTGAAAGCGTTTGTGGTGCTGACGGATACCAGTTTGAGCGAGAGTGATATCCGGAGCTACTGCAAGCAGCATCTGACCGCATACAAAATTCCAAAGCGCGTTGAAGTCAGAGACCAGCTGCCGAAGTCAAATGTCGGCAAAATTCTCCGAAAAGACCTGCGCGAGGAGAACCAGCGCGCAAGCACAGCGGCGGCGTGACCCATGGTTGGACCTCTTGAGCAAGCCCTGCTGGCAGGAATGATCTTCGTTATCATGCTTGGAATGGGGGCGTCCCTGACACCCCGCGATTTCTACCTCGCGCTGCGCAGGCCCTACGGGCTCGGCATCGGTATCGTGTCACAATTCGGTTTCATGCCGCTGATCGGCTTTCTGATGACGCTGGCCTTTGCGCTTCCAGCCCCAATCGCGCTCGGGCTTCTGATCGTCTCCTGCATGCCGGGCGGAACCACCTCGAATATCTTCACGTATTTTTCAAAAGGCAATTTGGCGCTTTCCGTTCTGATGACTGTGTCATCCACCGTGTTCGGTGTGGTTCTGATCCCGCTTGTGCTGCTTCTTTACGCATCGGCGCTCGATCTCACGATCCCACGCGAAAACATCATTGCCACGTTGCTTATACTTCTCATCCCTGTGGGGGTGGGCATGACGCTCCGGCGGTTCAACGCCAATGCAGGCGCCGTGACGGAATTCTTCGGCTCCATACTGGCTCTCGTGTTCATTGCATTTATCGCGCTCTCGTGGATCCCGCGGAACTGGCAGTTCCTTTTGTCGACGGCACCGTCGACCTATTTCGTTGCGATCATGCTCGGCGTTTTCGGGATAGCGATCGGCTACTTGTTTGCGCGCGCGCTCAAGCTGCATCCGAGAAACGCGCGGACCGTGGCACTTGAAACGGGGATCCAGAATGCGCCGCTCGCGATTGCAATTATTGTGATCACTTTTCCAGCTGAACAACAACAACCGATCATGGCGGTCGGTGCGCTCTATTCTCTCTTCATCGTAATCACGTCGACGCTGGTTACGCTGATCTTCCGGCGTGCGAACACGGCTGCCGAACAGAAGATGGCCGACAGCTTGCTCTGAACAAAGAAAAGCCACGCTGCATAGACAGCGTGGCTTGTTGTTTTCGCTCGATTTTTCGCCTGATCAGAGGAAGCTGAACTCGTCCGGGACTTCAGGTGTCTGGAAGGCGAAGACGCTTTCGGCCAGTTCACCCACCGCACCGATGGTGCCGCCCACGAGCGGCAGGCTGGAGCCGGCATCGACAATCGTGTCCATCCAGCCGTCAAAAGCGTTTGCGAATGCCAACTCCGTTGCGCTTTGAGCGCTCAGAGCACCGAAATAACCATCGAAGTCGATAAGACCCGCGTTCGCATCATCGAAGGTCTCTTCAAAATTGTCGAGAGCCTCGATGCCGGTCTGGCCTGAACGGTCGGCCCAGGTGAAGACGAAGAGCCCGTCGTCAAAGGCAGCACCGATGTCGATGTCCTGCGTGCCGTTCTCGCCGACGATGCGCAGGGTTTCCACCTTGGTGGCTTCCTCGTGCATGTTCTTGATACGGACGCTGCCACCATCACCCTCAATCACCAGGTCCTTGCCGCCTTCGACGAAGAACCGGAGATCGCTGGCATCCATTTCACCCGCATTGCGCAGTTCCAGGACATCCGTGCCGCCGCCGCCGCCGGAGATGGCGTCCAGCTTGTCGCTGGCAATTCCAACGAAATCGCCAAGTTCGCGTGCCGCGTCGAGGCCGGCCTCGTCGACATCCATCTCGCCGGTCGAGCCGAAGGTGAAGAGGTAGGTGTCGTCGCCCAGGCCGCCGACCGCGTCGCCGCCCGCTTCGCCACCGGTGATGAAGTCATTGCCGTCCCCGCCGAAATACTGCGTGCTGGAATAGTCGAAGAGCGAGGCGATCGTGTCGTGAATGCCTTCGACGGCTTCCTTGGCATCGTCGACGACCTCGCCAACGGCTTCGGCGATGTCGTCCAGTGGGTTGACGTCATCGAGGAACGCCTTGACGCTGTCCACCTTGTCATTGATGCCTGACAGCGTGTCGCCAATCGACAGATCGAAGGGCAGCAGGGAGGACGCATCGGAACTGTCGCCTGATCCGAAGTCCGGCAGCTGCGGAAAGACCGCCGACCAGAACAGGTCGGAGAAGGCACCGGTGTCGATCAACCAGTCACTGCCGTCCTGACCGAAGACGAAATTGGTCTTTTCGCCGGTCATCATCATCAGGTCGTCGCCGGTGCCGCCGAAGGAGAAGTTGAAGGATCCGCCGCCGAGGAAGATGTCGTTGCCTTCCTCTCCCATCTGGAAGCCGAGATCGCCGCCGGTGTTGAAGAGGTCGCCGCCGTCACCGCCGAACTGCAGGTTCAGAGAAGGTGCGTTTTCCTTCATTTTCTCCGTGAGGCTCTGCTTTTTGGCGTCATCGGTCTCAGCGTTTTCGGTCGCAGTCGAGGTCGCGTCCGTGTCGTTGCTTTGCTCGTCCTTGTTTTCGTCCGCCTTTTCAGCAGCCTTCTCCTTGAAGTGATCTATGAAGGCCTTGAACGGGTCGGCTTCGCCGTCACCCCCACGGGTGATCATGAAGTCGGTCGCATCGCCGCCGAACTGCAGCTGGACACCGGCATCCTTGCCGCGTTCCAGCGCGATCATGACATCGGTGTCGCCGCCGCCTTCCTGGACGTTGACCCGGCCTAGGCCGATCATAAGATCGGTGCCGTCGCCGCCGGACTGCAGGTTGCCCTTGCCGCCGCCGAGAAGGACGTCGGTGCCGCCGCCGCCGGCCTGGATGTTGCCTTTGCCGGCGCCGATGGCAATGTCTGTCTCTGCGCCGCCGAGCTGGATGTTGAGCTCGCCACCCGCCAGCATGACATTGGTGCCGTCGGTGCCTGTCGAATTGGCGTAGTCGGCAAGCTTGTCCTTGGCCGCGTCGAGATCGAACCCGGCAAGATCGACGCCGTCGGGGATGGTTGACCAGAGCTCGGCACCGAACTGGACGTTGCCCTTGCCGGCGCCGATCAGCCAGTCGTTGCCGGTTCCGCCGATCTGGATGTTTGCGCCGCCACCGGCAACGAGGATGTCGGCATCGTTGCCGCCATACTGCACGTTGGTGCTGCCGACAGCGACGGCCAGATCCTCATCGTCACCGCCGACCTGAACATTCAGGCTGCCGACAGCGAACATCTTGTCCTTGCCATCCTGGCCGAGCTGGACGTTGGTCTGACCAGCCGCCAGCAAAAGGTCGTCGCCGTTACCGCCGGACTGGATGTTGAGGTTGCCGATGCCGACCATGGTGTCGTTGCCGTCGCCGCCCCACTGAAGGTTCGCGTTGCTGACAGCGACCATCGTATCGTCGCCCGCTTCGCCGCTCTGACTGGTCGCCAGAAGCGCGCTGGCAATCATCTTGTCGTTGCCGGTCCCGCCGAACATGACATTGACGCCGCCGGCGCTGATCATCGTGTCATCGCCCGCATCGCCGAAGACCGTGTTGACGCCGCCAACCGCGGTGATCGTGTCGTTGCCTTCATTGCCCCTGAGGACGTTAGTGCCGCCGATACCCTTGATGTTGTCGTCGCCGGTGCCGCCATGGACGTTATTCACGCCGCCGATGGCCTCGATCGTGTCGTTGCCGCTTTCGCCGTAGATGTTGTTGAGCGCGCCGCGCCCCTTGATGACGTCGTTGCCGCTGCCGCCCCGCATGTTGTTGACCGCGCCCCAGCCTTCCAGGTAGTCGTTGCCGCTGCCGCCATACATGTCGTTATGCGCGCCGTAGCCGTAGAGCTTGTCGTTGTGCGCACCGCCGTCCATCTTGTTGGATGCGCCGTAGCCGTAAAGCTTGTCGTCGTGGTTGCCGCCGTACATTTCGTTGCGGGCACCATGGCCGTAAATGCGGTCGTTGTGGTCACCGCCGCTCATATAGTTGTAAGCGCCGGTGCCCTTCATGTAGTCGTGGCCGCTGCCGCCCCACATCTTGTTCTTCGCGCCGTAGCCGTACATGGAATCGTTGCCCGAGCCGCCGGACATGGAATTGTAGGCTCCATATCCGTACATCCGGTCGTGTCCTGAGCCGCCATAGAGATAGTTGGAGGCGCCCCATGCCTTGATAAGGTCGTTGCCCGAGCCACCGTCGAGTTTGTTCCAGCCGCCGTAGCCATAGACCGTGTCATTGCCGGAGCCGCCGAGAAGGTGGTTTTTGGCGGCATAGCCATAGAGCTTGTCGTTGCCGCTACCCGCGTTTTTGTAGACGCTGATCCCGTAGAGCTTGTAGGTCTGGTGAATCGACTTTTTTGAACTACCCATTTTTCAAATTTCCTCTGCTTAAGTCATTGTCTAAATTGAAATTTTTCGAAAACTTGGTCAGCAGGTGCGAGACCAGCGGCTGACTTTCTCTCCGTCGGCGTTCATGCCGGCGAATTGGACGATCCGGCGGGGGAGGCCGTCAGCCGTGCGGCGCACGGCTTTAAAGGCGATGCCGGGAAAGACTGTGCGCACCAGGTCCCTCGATGCGGCGAACCCATCTCCGAATGGGGCGACCACATCCATGACCACGGGCCTGCTTCCCGATGCCCAGCTGTCGGGCGACAAGGGCGTGTCGGTTTCCAGAACCATCTTTTCCGTGTCTGCATCGAGATAGGCCCATGTCGCCAGGGCGACAGCGACGCCTTGACGGCGCCAGATGCGGAATTGGCCAAGGCGCATTGGAGGCAGAACCAGTTCGCCGAACTCGTCTATGCTGCGCGATCTGTACAGGTCGCACTGGGCCATAAGCGCGAGACTTTCTCCCAGAACCGTGAAGTCCGGCAAAGTGTCTGCACCAGGTTGCGTTGTCTGATTCATGTTCAAGATCCCTCATTTGGCGGCGAACCTTTAACAAAAAGGCCGCACGTCTCCCTTCCGGCGGATCTTTACGGTCTGCCGGTCGATGTCTGTGATGCGGTGCGGTAAAGCCCGCATCATTCTCAAATCACACGTAAAACTGCTGCGGCATGAACGCCGCCAAGTCATTCACAAAGCCGTCTTGCCGGCTGGTCTGGTTTCATCAGGGGGAGGTGCCGAATGATCACATCCGGTGAGTGTATTTTAAGCCCCCGTCGCTTGACGATGCGTCCTGGCACCATTCCCTTGCGACAAGGTGACCTTGGGGCATTTTTGTATCAATTGTAGTGACGCGCGTCACTAAAGATTTATTATCGTTAAAATGAAGCGTGATTGAAATCACATAAGTAATAATTTCGAAATATTTATGTGATAACCGTCACAAATCAACAACATGAACCGATATTAACTAGTGATATTTATCACTTTTTCAATAATATTTATATTTAGATGCCAATTCATAGTATTTACTGATGGGATTATTTTTGTATCTGCACTGTATCAGGCGATCGAAAATTTTGTGTACGCGATGGCTTTCGCCTATTGGAGCTGGAGCGCACGCCGCGTGGCCGGGAGCTGAAAGAAACACCCAAGCTCGCTTAAGGATGTGTGAGAAAATCCTCGACAAGCTCTGTCCAGAAAGCTGCGCCGACTGGCAATGCGTCATCGTTGAAATCATACTTCGGATGATGCAGCGGCGGGTCATTTTCGCCTCTGGCTGTTCCCATCAGGAAGTAGCAACCAGGCCTTTCTTCCAGAAAATAGGAAAAGTCCTCGCTCCCCATGATCGGGTGCAGCATGTCGTGGACCTTGTCGGCGCCGGCAAACCGTTGCGCAAAGGCACGGACATAGGCCGTCTCGGCTTTCGGATTGACCAAAGGCGGATAGAAGCGTTCGTAGTCTACTTCCACATGCATGCCATAACTTGCGGCCTGGCCCTTGGCGACCGTTCTGACGCGTTCCTCAAGATCGTCGCGGGCATCCGGATCAAGCGCACGCACGGTCAGGCACATCTCGGCGCGCTCGGGAATAACGTTGCTGGCATCGCCGCCATTGAACGTACCAACGGTGATGACCGCCGGCTGCGATGGGTGTGTGTTGCGGGAAATGATGGTCTGGAGTGCCATGATAATGCTTGCGCCGCAGACGATCGGGTCCGCGGCCAGGTGCGGTTCAGCGCCATGTCCGCCCCGGCCGACAACGGTTATCTTGCACTCATCCGCAGCCGCCATCATCTGCCCCTCCCTGAAAGCAAAATTGCCGAAGGGCAGGGAAGGTTCGTTGTGCAGTCCGAAGACGGCATCACAGGGGAACCGGGTAAAGAGCCCGTCTTCCATCATGAGTTTTGCGCCGCCGAAATTCTCTTCAGCCGGTTGGAAGATCAGATGAACAGTGCCCTCGAAGTTGCGCCGTTCGGCCAGCATGCGGGCCGCCCCCAGAAGGATCGTGGTGTGGCCGTCGTGCCCGCAGGCATGCATAACGCCGGGATGCGTGCTGGCGTAGTCCGCGCCCGTTTGCTCCGAAATGGGCAATGCGTCGAAATCGGCCCTGATGCCGATGCTTTTTGTGCCGTTGCCGTTGGTCAGGCTGGCCACGATACCGGTCTTTGCCAGGCCGCGGGTGACCTCGTAGCCAAGCGATGTCAATTCGTTCGCAATGACATCCGAGGTCTTGAATTCCGACAGTCCGATTTCGGGGATCGAATGCAGGTGATGCCTGAGTGCGACGAGGTCGGGAAGCAAATTGGTGGTCACAACGGTCATGTTTGCCCAGTGAGGTTTCGGCGCTGCCATTGGCAAGCGCGCCAGTGCCGTCTGGCTGGCTTCGCCGGGGCAAGGTCAGCCGACTCGCGTGAGTTTTGCACTTGCTCCGTAATTATTCAAGCGTATAATAAGGATAGCCCAACGTGCATCTTTGCGGACTTGCAACAGGGTGGTTCGGACGAATCTAGTCCCGAAAACAGGTCGATAGAGGCAGGGTGGCCAACGTCCCGCACGTATTTGGCTTCCAGGAATGCCGATTGCGCAGGAAAGGGCGACTCTCGATGAGCCGCAGATCGTTTCATCGGGCTGGAGAAGCCGAGCGCCGCCATGATCTCATCGCAGCTACACTCGATTGCATTTTCGAGCGTGGTCTCCAAGGCGCAACGGTGCGCGAGATTGCGGCGCGCGCGGGCGTGACGCAGGGCCTGATACGCCACTATTTTTCAAGCAAGGATCAGATGCTGCGGGCTGCCTACAAGGAAGTCATAGCCGGCATGACGCGCGATGCCGCGACGCCGGATGAAGAAAACCAGAGCAATGCCCGTTCTCGGCTGCGTACATTTATTATCGCCAACCTGACGCCCCCTGTTGTCGATGGCCGAACCCTGTCGCTGTGGGCGGCGTTCGTCAGTCAGGTGCGGGTCGACCCCGTTTTCGCGGAGATCCACCGGGAGGGATACCTTGCCTTCAGGACGGCACTGGAAACACTTGTCGCTGATGTTTTTGCCGAAGCCGGGCGTGATCCGGATCCAGCTGAATGCCGGGAACTTGCAATAGCCATCAATGGCATGATCGACGGCCTTTGGCTTGAAGGCACGCTCGTTGGTGACCTTTTTTCAAAAACACCTCTTTCCGGAATTGCGATCCGGTCGGTCGAAGCGCTTTTGGGCGGAATCAGGCTGACCGGCAATGAAGAACCAAGTTGAGAGAAACGACTATGCGATATGCGTCGATAACCAACCGCTTGGCCCACCTAGGGTCGGGAAAATGGGCCCTTCACCTGAAGGCGCGCGAGATGGTGTCGAAAGGGATCCCCGTAATCGAGCTGACCATCGGAGAACCGGATATACAACCCGACGAGGCGTTGCTCGAAGAAGCCAATCGCGCCATGCGCGGCGGACGCACACGTTACTCCAACGGTCGGGGCGAGCCGCGTGTCCTTGCCGCTCTTGCCGAAAAATACCGTTTTCGGCAACCCGGTATTACCGAAGAGAATATTCTGTGTTTTCCAGGAACGCAGACAGCGCTCTTTGCCGTCATGCTGGGCCTTGTTGAAGACGATGACGCCGTTCTTGTGTGCGACCCTCTCTATGCCACCTATGAAGGGGTCATAGCCGCTACAGGCGCATCCATGGTGCCAGTGCCATTGCGTCCGGAGCACGGATTTCACCTCAGGGCCGAAGACCTGGAAGCCGCGGTCACACCGGAATGCCGTGTTCTTCTCTTGAACACGCCGCACAATCCGACGGGTGCGACACTCACTCGCGACGAAATCGCGGCAATCGGAGAGGTTTGTGTTCGTCATGACCTGTGGATCGTCTGCGACGAAGTTTATGAACAGCTGATTTTCGAGCGCGACTTCGCCTCGCCATTCGACCTGCCTCAGCTTGCGGAACGAACGGTTGTCGTTTCCTCGATCTCCAAATCCCACGCGGCTCCCGGGTTCCGCTCGGGTTGGGCCATCGGTCCGCAGGAGTTCTGCAACCGTCTTCTCGCCGTCTCCGAAACCATGTTGTTCGGCGGGCAGCCCTTCATCGCGGACATGACTGCCAAAGCCTTGTCGGAGGAATTTGATACGGCTGCGCGTATGCGGGAAAGCTACAAGCGTCGCGCAGATCTCATTCTCGATCACCTCGCCGGACACAACACCTTGCGGCCCATGATGCCGGAAGCCGGTATGTTCCTGCTGATCGACGTCAGTGCCAGCGGCCTGGACGGTGAAACCTTCGCGATCCGGTTGCTTGAGGACAAACAGGTTGCGGTGATGCCTGGAACGTCTTTCGGGGAACAGGCAAACGGGTTCATCCGTTTGTCGCTGACGGTTGCGGACGACGTGCTTGCGGATGCGGTGGACCGGATTGCGGCATTTTCAGATGGTCTGGATAAACATGCAGGAGACCGGAAATGGGCGTCGTAACGAAAACGGTTGGAGAGGCTCTAATCGACGTTCTGGAGGCCAACGGGGTCGACACGGTCTTTGGAATTCCGGGTGTTCATACCGTCGAACTCTATCGCGGGCTTGCCTCGTCAAAGATCCGGCACATAACACCGCGTCATGAACAGGGAGCAGGGTTCATGGCCGACGGTTATGCGCGTACCACGGGCAAGCCGGGTGTCGCGCTGCTGATCACCGGGCCTGGTCTCACCAATGCGATCACTGCCATGGCCCAGGCCTATCAGGATTCTGTCCCGATGCTCGTCATTTCCGGGGTCAACGCGCGTGCCAGCCTGGGTCATGGAAAGGGATGGTTGCACGAATTGCCGGATCAGCGCGCGATTATGGCACCCTTGACGCTGATGACGCACACACTGCACGAACCCTCTGACCTTCCAGCTGTCATGGACCGCGCGTTCGCGATATTGCAATCCCGCCGTCCGGGACCGGTCCACATCGAAATCCCAACCGATGTGATGGCGCAGAAAATTTCCTTACCGCCGCTCAGTGCCGCACATGTCAGCAAACCGAGGGCTTCTTTGCAGGACATTGAGCAACTGGCTGAAAAATGCCTGCAGCCAAACCGTCCGGCGCTTTTGTGCGGTGGTGGGGCAATCGCTTCGGCAGAAGAAATTAAGGTTCTCTCTGATCTGCTGGATGCGCCAGTGGTTACAACAGTCAACGGCCGGGGCATGTTTGCCAATCACTCCCTTTCCATTCCGGCAAGCCCGAGCCTGGCAGCCGTGAGGGAGCTGCTGGCTCAGTCGGACTTTGTGCTGGCGCTTGGAACGCAAATGGGACCGACTGACTACGATATGTATTCGGATGGCGGATTTCCCGAAATCAAGAACCTGGTACGGGTCGACATCGATGCCGAACAGCTGGCGCGCGGGCCATCTGCGTCTCTCAAAATCCTCTCAAGTGTGGACCAGCTGCTTCAAGATCTCCTGCCGAGGCTCGACAACCTTCGGACGAACCGGGCTGGAGCAACTCGGGCAGCTGCCTGCAGGGAGGCGGCTTTCGACAGCCTAAGCCCCAAGATGAAGCTGGAAATCGGTCTACTGGAGCAGATCCGGGACGCCTTGCCCGGGTGCATTATCGTTGGCGATTCCACGCAGGCAGTTTATTCGGGAAACCTCTATTTCGAAGCGGGCAGGCCGAAGGGCTGGTTCAACGCAGCAACAGGCTTTGGTGCCCTTGGTTACGGTCCCCCAGCCGCTATTGGAGCCAGCCTCGGAGAACCGGAGACACCTGTTGTCTGCCTTGTCGGGGATGGTGGTCTTCAGTTTTCCCTCGCCGAAATCGGATCGGCAAGGGATTGCGGGGCAAATGTGATTTTTCTCGTTTGGAACAATGACGGTTACGGCGAGATCGGAACATACATGATCGAATGTGGTATCGAACCGGAGGGTGTGAGGCCTTCCGCTCCTGACTTCAGCAAGGTTGCGGAGGCATATGGATTGCCGTCCGCCATCCTGTCCGACACCGCTGATCTTCCAGGCGCCCTGACGACTCTTGCCGCCAGGACGGGGCCCAGTCTGATCGAAATTCACGAGACACGCACGCGCGGTGCAACGGTTAAGGGTACGGACCCATAAATGAAGCTGATTTGGCGGCAGAAATGGCGAATTCTCGCGAGGAAACGTGCGAAGAGCGGGCTTTGTGCCCGGTCAAGCACGTTGACGCTGCGAGGTGACGCCATTTTGCCGTCCTTCGGATTTGGCCGTTTTGGCCACCTGCAGCGTCACGAAAGGCTTGAAAATGAACCACATTTCCTGCGCTTTCGCTCCTTTCATCTGGCCAAAACGTTTCAAACCAAATCAACTTCATTTATGGGTCTGTACCCTTGTGCCGTTATGCCGCGTTGGCACGGATCAGGTCAGAGGCCTTTTCGCCGATCATGATGGCGGGGGCGTTCGTATTGCCTGAAACGATTTCGGGCATGATCGAACAGTCCGCCACCCTCAGTCCCTCGATGCCATGAACCTTGAGACGCGAATCGACCACCGAGTTGTCACTCGCGCCCATCTTGCAGGTTCCGGTGGGATGATAGATCGAGACGCTGTTGGACCGCGCCCAATCCAACGTTCCCGCATCGTCATCCATATCCAGGCTGGCAGCCGGGCGGAATTCCTCGGCAATCTTTGACGTGAGCGGTGCGTGACGCGCGATCTGCCGCGCGATCTTGACCCCATCCACAACCGTTTTGCAGTCGGTCTCCGTCGACAGGTATCGCGGAATGATCTTCGGATACTGCTTCGGATCAGGTCCTGCGAGACGGATCTCGCCGCGGCTTTCAGGCCGTAACTGGCAGACTGACATTGTGAAAGCCGAGAACGGGTGCACGCCTTCGCCGGGAGAATCGGCGGACCAGGGCTGCACATGAAACTGGATGTCGGGCGTTTCCAGCTCGGGGCGCGTTTTCAGAAAACCTGTTGCAAGACTGGCCGCCATCGTCATTGGCCCAGCCCTGAAGAGGGCGTATTTCAATGCGATGCGCGCTTGATTGAAGAGGCTGCGAACCTCATCGTTCAGCGTTGGTTCATTGCACTTATAGACAAGCCGCGCCTGCAGGTGATCCTGAAGTCCCTGGCCGACACCCGACAGGGCGTGTACCGGCTCTATGCCGTTTTCCTTCAGGTGTTCCGGGTCTCCGATTCCTGAAAGCATCAGCACCTGTGGTGAGTTGATAGCGCCGCCGGACAGAATCACTTCCCGCCTGACCGTGAGCGTTTGTTCCGCGCCAGACCGGTCACGATAGGTTATACCGGTGACTTTTTTGCCGTCGAGATTTATCCGGCTCACAAGCGCGTGGGTGATGATCTGGAGATTGTCCCGGCTTCTCGCCGGCTTCAGAAAGGCAACGGCAGAGCTGCATCTGCGACCGTTTCTTGTGGTGAGCTGAAAGTAGCCGACCCCTTCCTGCGTCGCACCATTGTAATCCGGATTGAATGGATAACCTGCTGTCTGGGCAGCGGCGACCCACGCATCGCAAATCGGACGCTGGATGCGCATGTTCGATACGGCGAGCGGTCCACCCGTTCCGTGAAACTCGTCTTCACCGCGCTCCTGATCTTCTGAACGTTTGAAAAGCGGGAGAACATCATCCCAACCCCAACCTTCATTTCCCATCTGGCGCCAACGGTCGTAGTCTTCCTTCTGGCCTCTGACATAAAGCAGGCCGTTCAGCGAGGATGATCCGCCGAGAACCTTGCCGCGCGGCCAGTCGATTGACCGTCCGTTGAGACCCGGATCGGGTTCCGTCTTGTAACACCAGTCGACAGAAGGGTTATGCATGGTTTTAAAATAGCCGACCGGAATATGGATCCACGGGTTCAGATCCCGCCCACCGGCTTCTAACAGGATGACCTTGTTGGAGGGGTTTTCACTCAGGCGATTGGCGATGACGCAACCTGCCGAACCGGCTCCAATCACAACGAAATCTGCCTCCATTTTTGTTCTCCGCTTTATTTCTTTGAAAAAACCCTATGCAAAAAGCATAAAATAAACTAGCATTTTTTGAAACAAAACGTCTCAAAAATTGCGAAAAGGGAGGAAGCAATGAGTCTTGTGAATAAACTGAGTAGGATTTCTCGGCGCGATTTGTTCCGCGTTGCAGGGACTTACGGAATGAGTTCGACACTTCTGGCGGCTGGTACGTTCAGTGGTGCGATGAGCCTGGCCAACCTGGCCTCGGCAGCAGAATCAACCTACGACCGGCGTTTTTCGAAAGAAGCCAAGCACACACTCAAGTTCGGTGCATCCGGTTTCAATGCTAGAAACCTTCTGATCGAACGTGCGGGTGCACTGGAATTCGCGCGTGACCTTGAAGCACGTACCGACGGTGAGATCCGGATCGAGTTTATCGGTGACAACCAGATCTGCGGTCAGCTTTCCTGTGTTGAAAAGACCCAGCAGGGAATCATCGATATATACGCGGCATCGACGCAGAATTCTGCAGGTGGCGCACCCTATCTGAACGTACTCGACTACGCGTTCATGTTCCCGGGCCGTGCGTCCCAGTACTATTTCCTCTACAGCCCGGAATCCCAGCGGATCCTGCGCGACCCGCTTGAAAAACGCCATGGCCTGAAGTTCCTCTTCAGTCACTGTGAACTGCGCGGCATTCAGCTGGGTCTCGGCTGGGAGGACCGTCCGACGGTTACCAAGCTTGAAGAGCTCTTTGGCACCAAAAACCGCGTCACGGGTACCCAGCTCGGCCGGATTGCCATGAAGGCCCTGAACCTCAACCCGGTCCCGGTTGCCTGGGAAGAGACACTCGACGGCCTGAAACAAGGCCTGATCGATGGTGCGGAAACCTGGGCGAGCGCGGTTGCCTATGCCAACATGTCCCCGGTCGTCAGCCAGTCCGTTGACCTGAAGTTCTTCTGCGGCACGGAGCACACCTCCATGTCTGCGAGTGTCTTCGACAGCCTGGATGGTGCTCTTCAGGATGCCGTTATGGAATCCGCATACTGGGCGCAGGCGCATGTGCAGGCCGCCAACGAAGCAGCCCTGGTCAAGACCGTCGGTTTCTCCGAGCCGCAGCTTCCGGGCACGATCTTTGTTGAAAACAATGTTCGCCCGGCCTTCCTGCCGGAAAGCGAAATCAAGATGGCCGAGGAAATGTGCTCGCCGGAGTTCCAGCCGCAGCTGTGGCAGGAATGGCGTGACCGCCTCAATGGCTGGGCCGGTGGCATCGACACCTACCAGGAAATCTACGACATCGCTCGCCGGATTCCTGCGGACATGAAGCCGGAGAATGTCGAGCCACGCCGTTGGTGGAAAGGTTGATCGCACTGTAAGCTTATTGGGCTGGCGCGCGGAGGTCGCGCCAGCCCTAGTTGTATTCAGATCGGGAAAACCGGCGGAAAAGGGAGGGCCATATGGCAGTCTGGTCGGATCTTGGTGCGATTCTGAGCGCTTTTGCATCACAGGACAGTTGGGAAATCCGGAATGCCTTGAAGTCTGAGGCGGCCTGGGTCCTCGGAGCCTTCGTTACTGCTGCAGGCGGGCTTCTTGTTCTCCTTCTTTATCGGCTGGTTCCATTGCTCGACCGGCATCTTGAACGAACCATCATGGTCTGGAGCTATCTGGCCATCGCGTTCATTATCTTCTGGGGCGTTATCGACCGTTTCGTGTTTGCGAACCAGCAACCCTGGTCCACAACGATACCGCCGCTGCTGTTCATGATCATGACGTGGTTCGGCGCTGCCTTTAACGTTCGCCTCAGAACGCATCTCAGTTTTTCCGAATTCAGAATGGTAATGCCAAGATGGGCGCAAATGGCGTGCCTGTTCCTCGATGCGTTCCTCTGGTTCACATTCGCCGTGATCGTCATGGTGACCACGACACGACTGACGGCATTGTCGGCGTCCAACTTTCAGATCGTTCTGGGAACCGACGACGTCATGCAGTGGTGGTTCCTGATCACCGCCCCTCTGTCGTTCGTGATGTTGACAGCCCGTGTCTTTGAAAACCTCGGAGACGACATTCGCAACTGGCGCACCAATCAGCCGCTGATCAAGCCGGCCGTTATCGGGGAGGACACCTGATGACCGATGCAACCTGGGTTACCCTGATTTCCATTAGCGTCACGGTCCTTTTCATGATTGGAGTGCCGGTCCTTCTCGTGATCGCCTACTGGGTGATTGGCTGCTCCTTCGTGCTCGGACTGACGCTCGACAATCTCGGCGCGGAACTGTTGAACGTGTTCAACAAGGGATTTGCGCTTTTGGCCATGCCGCTCTTCATTCTGACGGGTGACTTGATCAACCGGTCCGGTATCGCCCGACGATTATCAGACTTTGCCTATGCGGTTCTGGGGTGGTTGCGAGGCGGCCTTGCAATGGCATCGCTCGGTGCCTGCGGCCTCTTCGCTGCGATTTCCGGATCCAACTCGGCAACGACTGCCACCATCGGCTCCATGCTGCATCCTGAGATGGTCAAGGGCGGTTACGATGAACGCTTCTCGGCTGCAACGGCAGCGGCGGGCGGAACGGTCGGGATTATCATTCCGCCGTCGATCATCTTCATCGTTTACGGCTTCCTCATGAACCTGCCGATCTCCGACCTGTTCGTGGCCGGCATCATACCGGGATCCCTTATGGTGATCGGCATGCAGGTCGCCTGCTGGATCATCTGCCGCATGAATGGATGGGGCTATCTCATTCCGCTCAATCTCAATCGGGTCCTGAAAACGGCATTCGGTGCCTGGCTCGGGTTCTTTGCAATCGGTCTTGTGCTTTGGGGCATCTACACCGGCAAGTTCTCACCGACCGAGGCTGCCGGTGTCACTGTCGGCTTCTGCATGATCGCAGGCTTCGTCAGCTACCCGTTGAACAAGATCATGGGAAAACATGGCGATCGGCCGGTAACTGAAAAGAGCTTTGCCGAGATGTTCGTCGTGCAGGGCTTCACGGTCACAGAAGTTCCGTCCATCGTCATCCGTTCAGCTCAGATCACCGGCATTCTTGCGCCGCTCATCGCCATCTCGGTGGTTATGCAGCAGATCCTGTCATTGCTGGGTGCACAGCAAACGATTGGCGACTTCGTGACGTCGATGGGCGGATACCATGCGGTTCTGTTCACATCCATGGTGATCGTTTTCGTCTCGGGCATGGTTCTGGAAAGTCTTCCGGTAACGATCATCCTGGCTCCGATCCTTGCGCCTATTGCCGCATCTGTCGGTGTCGATCCGATCCACTTTTCGGTGATTTTCCTCGTCGGAGCATCGATCGGCTTCATCACGCCGCCATACGGGCTCAATCTTTATGTGGCGTCAGGTGTTACGGGAGTTCCCTATTTCAGGCTACTTCGCTATACGGTTCCATACCTATTCGCGTTAATCAGTGTGTGGATCGTCGTTTCGCTCACACCTGAACTGGCGTTGATGTTACTGCCGAACAGATGATAGCCAAAGATGTCAGAAGACCACGAAACAGAAGAAGCGGGAAAAATTCCGACCAACCTGCGTTTGCTGGTCATTCTGGAAGAAGTTGCAAGGGCGGGGGTGCCAGTGGCTCCCTCCGCCCTTTGCGACATGCTTGGACTGCCGAAGCCGACCGTTCACCGTTTGCTGCACACCGCCGAGAGCGAAGGCTTCCTGCAGCGTAGCCTCGACGGAAGGTCCTTTGGTCCCGGGCGCCGTATGCGCAAGCTGTCGACCAATACCTTGTCTTCGCAGCGGATCCGAACGGAAAGGCTCCGGGTCATGCGGGACCTTGCGTCGGATGTCGGCGAAACCTGTAATCTTGCAGCGCCCAGCCGTGATGGCATGGTCTATCTTGATCGCGTCGAAACCCATTGGCCGCTGCGCATTCAGCTTCCAATCGGAACCCAAGTGCCGTTCCACAGCACCGCCAGCGGCAAGATGTACCTGTCTACATTGCCGAACACCATGCTCGACAGGCTGCTCTCATCGGTCGAACTGGAGCGCAGGACCGACCAGACCCTCATCAAACCGGCTGAAATCAAGCAGGAGCTTGCAGAAACGAGGACGCGCGGTTTTTCGGTCGACAACGAGGAATTCATGGACGGGATGACGGCCGTCGCAGTCGCCATCTGCGATGACCGGGGACGGCTGATGACGACGCTTTCCATCCACGCCCCCAAGCAGCGCCATGACATTGACAGTCTGATTGCCAAGCTGCCGAAACTGCAGGATGCAGCGGCCCGCCTGGAGCAGATCGTCCTCGACTGACCTCCCAATTCACGTGGTTCGAGTGCGGTTGCCGCGCGTGGAGCCCAGCGCCCGGTCTGACAGCAGAAACGTTGCTAGTCCGCGGTGTATCGCTTCTCGAGAGCGTCGTAATAATCCTTGTGAACCGCGTTTTGGCGAACTTCAAAGCTCGCGACAAGTTCGCCTTCGTCCATGCGGCCATCCGACTTCAGAGCCGCCAAGGCATCATGCATTCCCTTGAGCGCGCCTTGCAGCGCCACATTGGCGTAAAGCACCAGGCCGAAGCCCATCTGGTCCAGCTCGGAAAAGTCGAGGATCGGAGTTTTGCCGCCGACAACCAGATTGATCAGTTGCGGGGTGCCGGAGAGCCTTTTTGGAATATCGCGAATGTCCTCGAGGCTCTTTGGCGCTTCGATGAAGGTGATGTCTGCGCCATCTTCGATGAAAGCTTCGGCTCTTTCGATTGCGGCATCAAATCCATGGGTGGCACAGGCATCGGTTCTAGCCACGATCAGGAAATTCGGATCGAGACGAGCGTCTGCAGCGGCCCTGATCCGGCTGCGCGCCTCATCGAGGTCAACAACGTCTTTTCCGGAAAAGTGGCCGCATCGTTTCGGATTGACCTGGTCTTCCAACTGAATGGCGCTTGCGCCAGCCCGTTCGAGCGTGCGGACCGTGTGATGCACGTTCAGTGCGTTGCCGAAGCCTGTATCCGCGTCGACCAATATGGGCAGTTCGGTTGTGTTCCGGATCGTCGATGTGTGTTGCGCTATTTCGGGCAGCGAGACAAATCCGAGATCCGGCATGCCAAGATAGGTGTTGGTGAGGCCGGCACCCGAGATGTAGACGGCCTCAAATCCAAGGCCGTCGATCACCCTGGCGGCCAATGCATTCGCCGCGCCCGGCATCAGAACAGCGCCTCCTCTTTTCAGGCGCTCGCGAAACGCTTTATTGATCTCATGGTTCATCATGGCTGCGCACTCCCGTTGCCCGGATTTGCCTCCTTGGCTAAAGCGCACACTTCTCTTTGGCAAGTATCACGCAAGAGCGTTCTGTCAGGCGAAACGTCAATTCAGCCTTGCGCCGTCAGGCTCTTGGCAAGACTTTCCAACAACGGGATTGCACCGGTACGCGCCTCTTCATCGAAACGCGTTGCCAGGCCGGACACGGTGAGGGCCCCCGCGAGGTCGCCGTTCTGATCGAAAACAGGTGTCGAAATCGAGGAGATATTGGGATTGGTCTCGCCAACCGCACTCACTGTCCCGTTTTTGTTGAACTGGCTGAGGTCATCAATTTGTTCTCCAGAAAAGTGCCGTAACACCAGGCCGGAAGCTCCTGTCGACAGACGAAGGCGCATGCCTTCTTCAACATGAAAACGAAGCAGGTTGGGCGAGTTTTCCCTGTAAAGACAAACACGTTCGTTGCCAGCGCGCACATAGAACGAGGCTGTCTCGCCGGTTGCTTCGGCAAGTATCTTCAAGGATGGGGCGACGTGCTCGCGCCTCGTGAAATCCCGCCGGAAAATCAATCCCAGCCGCCAGACGCTCGGACCAACGCTGAACCGTCCTTCATCGTCGCGTTGGATGAAGCCGTAAATTGCCATGGAATTGGTGAGCCGCAGGATGGTGCTCTTGTGAAGTCCGGTCTCTTCGGCGATTTCTGCAAGCGACATCGTCGGCTTCTGTGTCGAAAATGCATTCAGGATCGACATCGCCCGTTCGACGGATTCAGTGCGGTTGGTTGCCATAATCGTTCTGTCTGATGAAACGCGCTGAATGTAACTTGCTGAAAAGCACCTAGACTGTCTAGCCTTTGCTTAACTGAGGAGAGGCAAAGTGCGCACTCAAACCATCGCAAACACATCCTTTCGCGCGGCGGATTACCGCGCGATCCTGGGAGACGGGTACCGCAGTCTCCCTTATTCCCTTCGGCTGCTGGCTGAAAACGCGGCCCGTCATTCTGAAAATGGCGCGGCAGCTCAGGACGTCCTGGCGCGAAACGGCGATGCTGTTCCATTCCGTCCGGCCAGGCTGCTCCTGCACGACATGTTGGGCATACCCGCGCTGATCGACATCATGGCCATGCGCAATCTTTTGGAAGAACAGGGTGGCGATCCGCTGACGGTTGATATGAGCCTCCCGGTGGATCTGGTGATCGACCACTCCATGTCGATCAACCACTGGGCGGACAAGTTTGCGCTGCAGAAGAACATGGACCGCGAATTTGAGGTCAATCGCGAGCGCTTTGCGTTCCTGAAAGCCTGTGAGACCCGGTTCCCACGGCTGCGCGTGATTCCCCCGGGCGGGGGCATTTGCCATCAGGTCAATCTGGAATATCTCGGGCAAACGGTCTTGCCGTCCCTTGAAGATCCCACGCTTCTCATTCCGGATTCGTGTCTTGGGACCGACAGTCATACCCCGATGATCAATGCCCTCGGCATCATGGGCTGGGGTGTGGGCGGACTCGAGGCCGAAGCGGTGCTGTTCGGTGAAACGACGCCCGTCAACGTGCCGCGTGTCATCGGCCTGGAAATCACCGGTGCGCCGTCCGACGAGATCATGGCGACCGATATCGCGCTCGTCATCGCCGAAAGGCTGAGGGCCTTGGGTGTCGTCGACACGTTTGTCGAGCTGTTCGGATCCGGCTATCGCAACCTGAGCGTCGCCGATCGCGCAACGATTGCGAACATGGCGCCGGAATATGGATCAACGATGGTGTTTTGCCCGGTTGATGAACGCACGATCGGGTATCTTAAGGACACGGGCCGGAATGAGGCGGCAGACCGGAGCGAGGCGTTCTGCAAATCCCAGGATCTATGGGTGGATGCTATCGACAAGGGCATTGTCTATGACGAGGTCGTCGAACTCAATCTCAGCCAGATCGGCCGGTCGGTTTCCGGGCCTGCACGTCCCGAGCAGCGCATTGATCTGTCGGACGCAACCGAGAAACTGAAACTCAAGGGGGAAACCAGGCGCAGGGTTGCGGTTGAAGGTGCTGCCCATGATATCGGCGATGGCGATGTGATCATTGCCGCGATCACGAGCTGCACGAACACCGCAAATCCGCGCAACATGGTGACCGCAGGTCTGATGGCGCGCAATGCGGTGGCAAGGGGCCTGCAAGTGCCAGCCCATGTCAAAACGTCTCTTGCACCTGGTTCGCGCGTTGTCGCCGCTTACCTGGAACGAAGCGGATTGCAAACCTCCCTGGATGCGCTCGGATTTGAAGTCGCGGCGTTTTCCTGTTCAACCTGCAACGGAATGTCCGGTCCGCTTGATCCGGCACACGAGGCCGCGATCAAGGAAAACGATGTCAAAGGCATCGCGGTTCTATCGGGCAATCGAAATTTTGCCGGCCGTATCCATCCACTTGCCTCACGCAACATGATTGCATCACCGCCACTGGTGGTCGCCTATGCGCTGATGGGAACAATCCTGAACGACATAACGAGCGAGCCGCTCGGGACTGATCAGAAGGGCCGCCCGGTGATGCTGACGGATCTCTGGCCAAGCGCCGAGGAAGTAACGGAGATCGTCAAGACCTTCGTGACGCCGGATGAATTCAGCAAAAACTATGCGGCGATCAACGATGTGAACACGCATTGGAACAACCTGCAGGCCGGAGCTGGAATGTATGAATGGGTGCCGTCCAGTTACGTATCGTTCCCGCCCTTCGTGCGCACAATTCGCAAGGAGGCGGCAAAGGTCGTGCCGCTCAAGGGCCTCCGGCCGCTGGTCATTCTGGGAGACAGCGTCACGACGGATCATATTTCGCCGTCCGGTATCATCACACCAGAATCAGAAGCCGGTCAGTATCTTCAAAAGCTCGGCGTTGACCCCCGGGATTTCAACTCGTTCGGAACGCGGCGCGGGTGTTCGGACATTGTCGTGCGCTCCACCTACGCCAATTATCGGCTGCGCAATGAAATGACACCTGACCGGGAAGGCTCCTGGACACGGATTGAGCCGGAAGGCGAGGTCACTACCGTCTACAAGGCGATCGAGACCTATCTCGACAGGGACCAAAAACTCGTTGTGATCGGCGGCAAGGAATATGGCTGTGGCTCCTCCAGAGATACGGCCGCAAAGGCGCCGTGGCTTGCCGGGGTTCGTGCTGTTATCGCCGAAAGCTTTGAACGCATCCATCGCTCCAATCTCGTGAATATGGGAATAGCGCCTTTGTGTTTTCCCAAAGGGATCACGCGTAAAACGCTGCGTCTCGACGGCAGCGAGACATTCGACATCGATCTTGACGAGGACCTCACAGGCGCAATGCTGACTGTGCATCGCAAGGATGGCAGCTACGACATGACGCCGCTGGATCTTCGCCTCTATAACGATGGAGAACGCGCGACATTTGCTGCCGGGGGCTTGTTGCCGCGCGCGTTCCGGAAATTTCTTGCAGGAGCCGCCTGATGCAAAACCGGTTGCGTGCAGCCTTTTACCGGGGCGGAACATCCAAGGCCGTGGTGTTTAACGGTGCTGATCTGCCGGCGGGGCGGGACGCTCGCGACCGGATCTTCCTTCATGTTCTGGGCAGCCCGGACGCCTATGGCCGACAATTGAACGGGATGGGAGGTGGTCTTTCATCGCTTTCGAAAGTCGTAATCGTAAAGCCGTCACAAAGATCGGATGCCGATGTCGACTACACATTCGTCCAGATCGCGGTCGATGAGCCTTTGGCCGATTATGGATCGGCATGCGGAAACATGGCGAGTTGCGTCGGCCCCTTTGCGGTCGACGAGGGGATGATCGATTTGCACCCCGAACAGAATGAAGCCCTGGTGCGGATATATGACACGAACACGGACCGGATCTACCACGCGCGCTTTCCGATCAAAAACGGACGGGCGGTCGAGACCGGGAACGTCTCGATTCCAGGCGTTTCGGGGACGGGCGCACCTGTCGTTCTGGAATTTCTCACACCAGGTGGTGCGGCGACCGGAAAGCTGCTGCCGACCGGCCACGCAGTGGACGAATTGACGGTTGAAGGAGTCGGGACGATTCCGGCTTCTCTGATCGACGCAGCCAATCCCGTGGTTTATGTCCGCGCTTCGGATTTCGGTAAAACGGCTACCGAATTGCCCGGTGATCTGGATGCGGATAACGCGTTGATGAGGCAGATTGAGGCGGTACGCTCTGCCGGTGCCGTCGCGATGGGCATGGCAGCCTCGCCGGATGCAGTAAAACGTTCCAATCCCAAGGTTGCAATTCTCGGGTCTCCTCATGCATTCACGTCGCTGGATGGGGAAACGCATCAAGCGGAAACACATGATCTCAATGTGCGCCTCGTCTCCATGGGGAATTTTCATCGCGCCATCACGCTCACCGGCGGAATGTGCACTGCGGTTGCAGCGCAGGTTTCCGGTTCACTGGTTCAGCAAATGGCGCAGATCGACGGGCGTGACCTTCGTATCGGAACACCGTCCGGCGTCCTCAAGGTGACGGCAAACGTGGAACAGGGCGCAGACGGTCCTGAAGCAGTGACGGCCGGCACCTTCCGCACGCAGCGGCGGATTATGGAAGGGGCAGTGCTCTATCCGGAGGAATTCCTGGAGGATGCGTTTTGAGTGATGATGCAGCAGCTTTTTCGACCTGTGACCTGAACGATGCTCATCCGGGCAGCGTCCGCCTGGTGCAGCTTCCGTTTCGCGACTACGGCGCCAGACGCGCGTTTTCCGGAACAATCCGGACGGCGGTGATGGTTGAAGACACAAAGCTCGTTCAGGAAACGCTCTTTTCCGAGCAAGGCAATGGCTCCGTCATTGTCCTGGACGGCGGTGGGTCTTTAAGGACTGCTCTGCTCGGGGACCGTATGGCCGAACGGCTGATTGCCAACGGCTGGGCCGGGATAGTGGTCAATGGTGCTGTCAGGGACAGCCGGCTCCTTGCCGGGCTCGACATTGGCGTCAAGGCGCTCGGCACCAGCCCGGTCAGATCGGCAAAAGCCGGGACGGGGGCTATCGATGTCCCACTCGCATTCGGCAGTGTCTTATTTGAACCCGGGATGTTCATCTATTGCGATGAAGACGGTGTTCTTGTCACCGATGGACCGCTTTCGCTCTAAGTTCAGGGCTGCACCATCGCGTTGAGCCAGGCGCGGATAAACGTGCGCCGCTTGAGCTGATCAAGGTAGACCAGCAGTCCCGGACCCAAACGGATCGGACGGAAGGCGGCTTCTTTTTGCAGGACGCCCGGATCGATCGAAGGAAGCCCGGTGAGGTCTTCTATCAGCGCGCGGTTTTCCGCAGAAACCAGGAAATCGACAAACTGTCCGGCAAGATCCGGGTCCCGGGCCGTGTTCGGGATCAGAACGGTGCGCAGCATAACGGTGGTGAAGTCACTGAACTGCAGGATGTTCAGATCCGGATTGCCCTCAAGATGCGCTGCCGCGTAACTTCCGAGCACATTGTAAGCAAGAGCAAGCCTGCCGTTTGTCACGTCGCGGATCATTTGGCTGGAGCAGCAGTAAAGTTGTGCGTCGAGCCTGCCCATGACTTCGGCCATGCGCCAAAGAGATTCCGATTGTCGGGAGTCCTGCGTTGCAAAAAGATACCCGGCGCCGCTTTCGCGAATGTCATATGTCCCGACGCGTCCGGCAAAGCGATCTGGATTTTCGCGCAAGAGTGCGATGAGTTCGTCGCGATTGGTCGGTTGGGGAAGGCCTTCAAAGGCCGCTTTTGAATAGACCAGAACCGCCGGTTCCTGTGTGAAGGCAAACAGGCGGTCGCGCCACTTTGCCCAATCGGGCAGCGTGCCGGTTTCCGTCGAGACATGGCGGCGTGCAAAGCCATCGTTGACGAGCTTTGTCTGCAGATCCATCGCTGAGGAAATCGCGATGTCGAATTCTGCGTCCTCGTCATAAAGTGCTTTCATGAGCTCGCTGCTGGACGCGGTGATGTAGCGAACTTCAACGCCGGGGTTCTGCTTCTGGAACGCTTCCACAAGCGGGGCAAAAATATTGAGGTCCGCCGTCGATATGATATTCAGCGTTGCCGCACGGCTGTCCACCTCGAACAGGCGCTCTTCTTCCGCTTCGAAACCGCTGGCCGGAGTGAGGAGCAAAAGGACCCAAAAAATCAGGCCGAGGGCAGTGTAATGGACGCGCATGTGCCTCTACTCTCCTGATTGTCTGTAAGGGCCAGCGACCCGCCATGGGCACGCACAACCTCGTCCACGATAGTCAGACCCAGGCCCGACCCGATCACATCGCGAACGTTGTCGCCGCGCCCAAAACGCTCGGTCAAGTGACTGCGATCACCGTCTCCAAGCCCTCTGCCTTCGTCAAGCACGTCCACTCGCACGGTGGATGCGGCTTCCGAAATTTCCACTTTGATCCGGCTGTCTTCCGGAGAATATTTGACGGCATTGTCCAAAAGATTGCGCAGCGCATTCTGCAGCAGGATCGGATCTCCCTCGACGGCGCTTGTGGTGTCCGAACCCGAACAGCTTATCCTGATGTCCTTCATATCTGCGGTCGGGCTGATGGACCGGATTACGTCCTGCGCAAGGTCCTTCATGTTGAGCCGCTCTTTTTCCAGGTTGTCCGAGCGCAAAGCCACCATCGCGTGATCAAGCAATTGTCCTGCAGAACGGGAACTTTCATCAGCGGCGCGGATCACTTCACGCAGGATCTGCTTGTTTTCCGGCTTGCGCACACTGCGCATGGCGATTTCCGACTGGGTTCTGACCGTCGCCAGCGGAGTACGCACATGATGCGCAGCTTCGGCGATGAAATCTTCCGTTCTTGCGAGCGAAGCACTGAGGCGCCCCATGAATGTGTTGAGCGACTGCAAAAGCGGAACGAGCTCCGTAGGGGCTGAGGTCTCGACAGGACTGAGATCCTGAGGGCCCCGTCTTTCCACGGATTTTGCGAGCCGATTGAGCGGGCGCATGGCGTTGTTTGTGGCGAACCAGCTCAGTGCGCCAGACAACAGGAAGAAGCCGACACCGGCCGCGGCGGCCGCAATGGAGATCTGAAGTGACACAGCGGCCAGTCCCAGGCGTGTCTGGGCAACCAGCACAGTCAGGATTACCGTCTCATCGCCGACCGTCAGCCGCCTTGGCAGTGCCGCGATGCGCACTTCGTCGTCCCTGTAGATCGCAGTCGTGAATACCGGGTTTCCAGTTTCCGTTGCGGCGTCAGGCGCTGGCAAGTCATCGTAGCCGGTGACCGTCAACGCGTCCGCAGTTACGCGGTAAAAGACGCGCTCTTCCGCGATCGAGCCAAGCATTGAAAGGGCCGAGTAGGGGACATCAACAAGGATCTGACCGCGCTCGGCGCGGGCTGCTTCGGAAATGGCCGTCGCGGAAGCGATCAAAATGTTGTCCTGGGTTGTTTCCGCCGCCTGCTGAGCCAACGCCCGCACGGTGAAGTAGAGCGCAACTGACAGAATTGCTGCCACCAGAAGAAGCTGGAGCAAAAGCCGTCTTCGCAGTGACCCACGTGCACGGACAGCCGTCATAGGGCGGTCATCCGATAGCCGACACCGCGCACCGTCTCGATCTTGACGCGCCCGCCCTGCAGTTTCTTCCGCACCCGGCCAACATAGACTTCGATCGCATTCTCCGAGACATCCTCGTCATAGGAAAAAAGCCGGTCGACCAGATGAGATTTGGAAAAGATCATGTCGGGTGCCGAAAAGAAGACTTCCAGAAGCCGCAGTTCCCTGTTTCTGAGATCAGACACGTTTCCGGCGACCGCGACCGTCCCGGCAAGCGGATCGAAGACAACGTCCTCAAAAGTCTTCTGGTTGCGGGCCGCACCCTGCCGGCGCCGCAGAACGGCCCGGCACCGGGCTTCAAGTTCCGAAAAATCGAACGGTTTGGTGATGTAATCGTCGGCGCCGAGATCGAGCATACGCACCCGGTCGGAAACTTCTGAGCGCGCGGTCAAAACAATCACCGGCGTATCGTTGTCACCGGTCCTGTGACGCTCCAGAAACGTACGCCCGTCGCCGTCCGGCAGCATGATATCGAGCAGTATGAGTTCGTAGCCCGTGCTTGCCAGACAGTCGCCCGCTGTCTCCAGGTCGGGTGCGTGATCGACCACGTGTCCGTCCAGCCCAAGCCGATCAACAATGGCCTTTGCCAGTTTTTCATTGTCCTCGATCAGCAGGAAGCGCATGTTTTAAAGCCGTTTGCCAATGTTTTTGGTGTCGTGACAGGTTCCTGTCAGCTTTCCCAATACTTTTGTCGTTTGCAAGGGGCTCGTGAAGCCCCGGCGTGTCAGGGAGGACAATATGACACTTATGAAGATGACCCGCCGGGTCGTATTGGCGGCGGCTGCCGCTTCTCTTTCATTCGCAACACCATCCTTTGCAGATGAAGTTGTTGATAGCATCCACTTTCTGATTCCGGGCGGCGCAGGCGGCGGCTGGGACGGAACAGCCCGCGGAACAGGCGAAGCCCTGACCAAATCCGGCCTCGTTGGCTCTGCGTCTTACGAGAACATGTCCGGTGGCGGTGGCGGCAAGGCCATCGGTTACCTGATCGAAAACGCGGACAGCAATCACGGCACGCTCATGGTCAACTCGACCCCGATCGTCATCCGTTCGCTGACCGGCGTGTTTCCGCAGAATTTCCGTGACCTGACCCTCGTTGCCGGCACGATCGGTGACTATGCTGCGCTCGTGGTTCCGGCAAACGGCGACATCAAGGACCTCAAGGGTCTGATCGATGCCTTTAACGCTGATCCGGCCGGTACGGCGATCGGCGGCGGCTCAGTGCCCGGTGGCATGGATCACCTTGTCGCTGCCATGGTTTTCCAGGCGGCAGGTGCCGATCCGGTTGCCATGAAATACGTGCCTTATGACGGCGGCGGCAAGACAATGGCCGGCCTTCTATCCGGGGAAGTCCAGGCGGTTTCCACCGGCTTCTCCGAAGCTGTTGAACTGGCCAAGGCCGGCGAAGTCCGCATCATCGGTGTGACTGCTCCGGAGCGCGTCGACGCTTATGCAGATGCTCCGACAATGGTTGAGCAAGGCAACGACACGACTTTCGTCAACTGGCGTGGTTTCTTTGCCGCACCAGGCCTTCCGGCAGACAAGCTTGCTGCCTATCAGGCTGCGATCGCACAGATGTACGACACTTCCGAGTGGGAAGAAGTCCGTGCACGCAACGGCTGGGTGAACATTCACAATCCGGGCGATGATTTCCGCTCTTTCCTGGAAGAGCAGGAGCAGACTATCGGTGATCTGATGAAGCAGCTCGGCTTCCTTTAAGCCGCACTTCTGCATCGACTGTAAGCGTACTGATGCGTCCGGGATTTGCCCGGACGCATCGACCAATCATAAAATTCTTGGGGGGGAACGATGGCGCTCGACCGCTGGCTGGCCCTAGTCATCCTGCTGATCTGTCTGGCCTATGGCTATGCAGCCTATTTCACCATGGACGCGCTTTTGCCGCCGATCATGAAACGCAGTCCGATCTGGCCATCGAGCTTTCCGAAGGTTCTGGTGATCGGGGGTATTTTGCTGTCCCTGAGCATCTTGCTCGGTCTTGAAAAGTCTCCCGAGAAAAAGGACGCGACGGACATCAACCTGTCGCGCCTGCGCGAATACAAAGTTGGCCAGGCAATACTGCTTCTCGGGCTGATGGTTGCTTACGCGCTGCTGCTGCGGCCGCTCGGTTTCCTTGCTTCGACCTTTCTGTTCCTGACCGTCGGTAGCTATATTCTCGGCGAGCGCCGCTACGGCATAATGATCATTGTCGCGGCGATTGCTGCAGGCACGGTCTGGTATCTGGTGGATGTGGTGCTTGGGATCTTCCTAAGTCCGTTCCCATTGTTCTTGACGGGGGGCTGAGATGCTTGAAGGACTTTTGACCGGCCTCGCAACGGCCTTCACATTTACCAACATCATGATGGTGATCGGCGGCTGCCTGATCGGTACCTTTATCGGCATGCTGCCTGGTCTTGGCCCGATGTCGATCATTGCGATCATGATCCCGGTTGCGATCACAATTGGCGATCCGTCGGCCGCGCTTATCCTGCTTGCGGGTGTCTATTACGGCGCCGTTTTCGGCGGCTCGACGTCATCCATCCTGATCAACGCGCCGGGTGTCGCTTCAACAGTGGCCACCTCGTTCGACGGTTACCCGCTGGCGCGCAAAGGCCAGGCCGGCAAGGCTCTGACAGTCGCTGCGATCTCGTCCTTTGCCGGGGGGACAATCGGCGCCATTCTGCTGATGGTGTTCGCGCCTGCGCTGGCATCGGTCGCCCTCTTGTTCCACTCCTCGGAGTATTTTGCCCTGATGGTCGTCGGACTTTCCGCGATCGCCGCCTTTGCCGGAACAGGGCAGGTCGGCAAGGCGCTGCTGATGACATTCCTGGGGCTGATGATGGCAACCGTCGGGGAGGGCGTGCTCTTCAACGCACCGCGCTTCACGATGGGGATCATGGATATTCAATCGGGCTTTGGATTCATCACGCTCGCCATGGCCATGTTTGCACTTCCAGAAGCGATTTTCCTTGTTCTGGATCCCAACCGTTCCAAGACCGGAGACGGAAGCGACGGTGGCAAGATCAAGAACCTGCGGATTTCCAAGGAGGAAGCGAAGAGCATAACGCCCGTGATCGGCCGTCAGTCGCTCCAGGGCTTCTTCATCGGAGTCCTTCCCGGCGCCGGGGCGACAATCGCATCGTTCTTGGGCTACGCGGTTGAGCGCAACATCGCTACGAAGGAAGAGCAGGATGAATTCGGCAAAGGTTCCGTTAAAGGGATCGCAGCGCCGGAAAGCGCAAACAACGCGGCCTGTACGGGCTCGTTCGTGCCGCTTCTGACGCTCGGCATTCCGGGATCGGGGACCACCGCCATTCTGCTCGGGGCGCTGATCGCGCTCAATGTCAGCCCGGGACCGCGCCTCATGGTCGATGAACCGCAGATTTTCTGGGCGGTGATCATATCCATGTATCTTGGAAACCTGGTGCTGCTGATCCTGAACCTGCCGCTGATCCCCTATATCGCAAAGGTTCTGGCTGTTCCGCGTAACTATCTGATTCCGTTCATCTTGTTCTTCACGCTGATGGGCGCCTATATCGGGCAGAACAATGCGACGGAGCTTCTGATCCTAGTGGGCTTCGGAATTTGCGCGACACTGTTCCGGTTTGCGGATTATCCGCTCGCACCGCTTCTCATCGGCTTCATTCTCGGGCCGCTGCTTGAGAACAACTTCTCCCGGGCCATGCAGCTCTATGACGGCGTCGGCTTCGTCTGGGAGCGTCCGATGACGCTTGGATTGCTGATCCTGGCGGTTGTTCTGGTCGTTTTGCCGGGCTATCGGGCCCGCCGCGCACGGCTTCGTGCTGAAGGTGTCGCCGACGGCGATTGAGAAAGAAAGCAAAAGGGGCGGGCGTCGTGTCAAAACCGCTTGCAGGTATCCGGGTCCTTGACCTGACAAATGTTCTTGCCGGTCCCTTTTGCTGTCATCACCTCGCGCATCTTGGTGCGGAGGTGATCAAGGTCGAGGCGGCAGGCCGCGGCGACCTTGCCCGCAAGCTCGGCGCTGACGCGGAGCTCAACGAGAAAGGCATGGGCGTTTCTTTTCTTGCGCAAAATGCCGGCAAGAAATCCGTCACGGTCAATCTCAAGCATCCCAAGGGCAAAGCGCTTTTTTTCAAGCTCGTGAAAACCGCCGATGTGCTGGTCGAGAACTTCCGGCCCGGCGTCATGGACCGGCTTGGTGTTGGCTATGATGCGCTCAGGAAAGAGCGGCCGGAGTTGATCTATTGCGCGATCTCAGGCTTCGGTCAGGATGGCCCCTGGGTACACAGGCCCGCCTATGACCAGATTATCCAGGGTGCGTCGGGGGTCATGTCGATCACCGGCGACAGCGACAGTGCACCCCTGAGGGTTGGCTATCCGGTGGCCGATACCGTTGGAGGCATAACGGCGGCGTTCGCGGTCGCATCCGCGCTCAATGCCTCGCCCAGAGGCAGCTTCATCGATGTCTCCATGCTGGAATCGGTTCTTGCCACGATGGGGTGGGTGGTGTCGAACTACCTCAATGCCGGTGTTGAACCGGCCGCCAACGGCAACGAAAACGTTACTTCGGCTCCTTCTGGTGCCTTTGAAGCGGGCGGGGGCCTGCTCAATATCGCGGCCAACAAGGATGAGCAGTGGGTCTTGCTGACGGATCATCTGGGCCTGAGCGGCTTGCGCGAGCGTCCGGAATACGCAACGCGCGAAGACCGGAAACGCAATCGTCTGGCGCTTAAAGCGGAGCTCGAAACTGTGTTGAAGACCCGTCCGGCTCGGGATTGGGCCAAGGAACTCAATCGCCTCGGCGTGCCTTCCGGTGCCGTGCTGACGGTGCCGGAAGTGCTGGACATGCCGCAGGTCGCCGATCGTGGATTTCTGAGAACCTACGAAGACGTGCCTGGTGTCGGACGGGACATTTCCGTCACAACGACCGGGATCAAACTGGACGGGAACGCGCCGAGTGTCGACAGTCCGCCACCCCTTCTTGGCGAGCACAATGACGAGATCTGGACTGACCTGGGCGTTAGCGAGGAAGAGCTGAAGGAATTGCGGAACGGCGGTGCCTTATGAGTGGCGAAAACAATGATGTATCCGATTGGTGGTCGACCGAGATTATCGACATGGCACCTGGTCAGATCCGGTTTCGCGGTCAGCCCATTGAGGATCTGATCGGGTCTGTTTCCTTTCCTCAGATGATCTGGCTGATGACGCGCGGCGCGCTGCCTTCACAGGAACAGGCGAAACTATTGGAATGTGCTCTGGTGGCGGCAGTTGATCATGGCCCCCAGGCCCCTTCCATTGCAGCGGCGCGCATGGCTGTGACCTGCGGGCTCGGTCTCAACGGCGCTATGGCGTCTGCCGTCAACATGCTGGACGATGTGCACGGCGGCGCGGGGGAACAGGCTGTCGAACTTTATGGCTGGATCGACGAGGCCGTCAGCGCTGGGGTCGACGCAGAAGAAGCCGCTGCACAGATGATCGACCGTTGGCAGCAGACCCGAACTGCATTTGTGCCGGGTTTCGGCCACCGATTTCACAAACCGGAAGACCCGCGCGCACCTCGGCTCTTGGGACTTGTCGATGAGGCGGCCCGGGCAGGGACGGTGAGCGGACGGTTTGCAAGGATCGGCCGCGCTGTCCAACACGTCCTCAATACCCGCAAGGGCAAGCCCGTCCCGATGAATATCGACGGTGCAACAGCTGTTATTTACGCCGAACTCGGGTTTGCCGGTCCATTGGCGCGGGGGCTTTTTTGCCTTTCAAGGTCCGTCGGAGTGATCGCGCATGCCTGGGAACAGATGCAACAGGGCGGACGCAACAAGGGGCCGACGCCGCCATCCTACCGATGGACATACACCGGACCCAATCAGATCGAAGACAAGCGTTAGCGGTACATTCTGGGAAGCTGTCGCCAGCGGGCCAAACGGTCTTGCACGTGACAGCTGTCTTTGATCAGACGCGTTTGACCAAAGTTGCTTTCGGGGCCGGGCCAAGCGTGTTTCTGCGGCAGATCGTTGTCGGCAACTCCACGCTCTTTGGCGATTCGCCATTGATTGCGCGCATGAGCGCCTGAGCCGCAAACTGACCCATTCGCCTGTGCGGAACATGAACCGTGGTCAGAGGCACGTTTGCAACGCTCGCCAGCTCAATATCGTCGAAGCCCGTAATGGACACGTCGTCAGGGATGCTCATGTTCAGTGCCGATGCGGCCCTTACAGCCCCGACCGCAAGAACGTCATTGCCGCACATGACAGCAGTCGGTCGGTCGTCGCGGGACATTAGGCTGCGAAAAGCAACGTCGCCCTTGTTGATTGAATAATTTGTTTCCTGAACGATCAGATCGGAGGGGTTCAGCCCGGCTTCTTCCATCGCATCGCGAATGCCATGAACACGATCACGGGCGCGGTCATTTGCTATCGTGTCGGCGGTGATACAGCCGATTTTTGTGTGCCCGTTTTTGAGAACGAGTTCGGCGAGCGCCCGCATGGCGTGCCTGTTGTTGAAGCCGACTGAGAGATGTTTCGCAGCCGGGTCGGAAGCCCAAGTCAGGACCGCCGGAATTTTGCGTTTTTCGAGATACTCATAAATCTTGGGGTCTCGCTGATAGCCAATCAATAGCAATGCATCCGCACCGCGCACGGTCAGCGTCTTGATCTGCTCTTCTTCCAGATCCTGCCGGTAAGAGGAGCTGGCAACCAGCAGAGTGCAGCCGTTCTCCTGAAGTTCTTCCTGAAAGGCCTGGATGCCGCGTGCGAAAATGGCGTTTTCCATTGTCGGAATGATCGCCCCGATTGTATTCGTTCGTCCGGCAGCAAGTGCACGTGCACTGTAATTAGGTGAATAACCCAGGCGGTCGACGGTCTCCATCACGATAGTCAGCGTCTTCTTGGTGACCCTGTCAGGTGTGTTGAGGCACCTTGAAACCGTTGCAGTCGACACCCCCGCCGCCGCTGCCACATCGGCAAGCGTCGGAACGTCGCCTATTGTTGAACTTGTGAATTCTTCCATCAGTCCAGTCGGGTGACGTTCCGCGGTTCGAGTCAAGAGCTAGGAAGGCATTTAAGCGGTTTTCCATTCCGGGGACTAGTTTTTCTGCTTGCAAAGAAAAATGTAAGCGCTTACATTTTTACTGGCCGGGATAACTGATCGTTGGGAGGTGATCATGCTTTTGGCTCTTGCGGCCGTTCTGTTTGCCGCTTTTGTGATCAATGTTTCGATCGGTTCAATGGGTGGAACGCCGTTGCTGGGCAACGTCGGCGAGATGGTTTTGCTGTTCGCCGTTTCCATAGCGTTCACCGCATCAGTCCTGAAGAGAGAAGCAAAAAAACGAACCGGCGACTAACTGCACCTTTTGGGATTTTGGGAGGAAAATATGAAGAAAACAGAAGATCTCGCTTCGCATGAGCGCCGCAATTTCTTGAAGCTTGCCAGCGCTGGCGGCTTTACGGCCGCGGTCGTTGCAGGGGCGGCAGGTGTGCTTTGGTCAGACAAGGCGGTCGCGCAGACCGCTCAGGAAGAGCGGGCGCGAGAGCAGGCCGCCGACCATATCATGACGCTCGCAACCGCCTACCCATTGGGCGCGACGCGCAGCTATCCGATCATGCAGCTCGACCTGAAGGAAAACATCCAGAACGCGACGAACGGCAAGGTCTATGTCAAGCTCGCTCCTGGTGGCCAGCTTGGAGCGGGCGGTGCACTTGCGCAGGCCGTTCAGGGCGGCACAATCCAAGCCGCTCAGCATTCCCTGTCGAATTTTGCTCCGTTTGCATCCGCCGTCGACCTGATCAACTTGCCGTATTTCTGCGGTTCCAATCAGCGCTTCACCAACCTTGTGACAGCCGACGCCTGGAAGAAAGAAGTGCACCCGAAAATCGAGGCATCGGGCTTCAAGGCACTGTTTTACGTTGTCATCGATCCGCGTGTCGTTGCCGTGCGCAAGGGTGGGAACAAGGTGATCACACCGGCTGATCTCTCAGGTGTGAAATTCCGCGTGCCCGGCTCCGCGATGCTGCAGCAATACTACCGCATGGTCGGCGCGAACCCGACGCCCGTTGCCTGGGGCGAGACACCGTCAGCGATCAAGCAGGGCGTTGCAGATGCGCTCGATCCGTCGGTTGGCGCGCTTAACGTCTTCGGTTTCAAGGATATCCTGAGCCACGTTACCTTCACCCAAGCAGTGCCGGACAGTCAGGTCTATTCCATGAACCTGGAGTGGTTCAATTCGTTGCCGGCAGATGTCCAGGAAGGCATTGAGTTTGCAGGAGAGATCTCTGCACAGCAGAACCTTGCCAAGGTTCCAGCCGCCCGTGCCTATGCCATGTCCGAACTGGTGAAGTCAGGTGTGGAGTTCCACTCGCTGACCGATGATCAGCTGGCGGAATGGAAAGACGCCGGCGGATACCAGCGTGAGGAATGGGATCAGTTCAAGGTCGAGCTGGCCGGTTCGATGGAAGCCTTCGGCCGTCTCGAGGAAGCTGCCAATACCATGGGCCGCTACTACGTCCACGACGCTTAATATCACTTCGTCCGGCCGGCGCTTTCAGGTGCCGGCCGGACACCTTCCTTGCATCCATACGCGCGACCGCCGCATCAGAAAATGAACTGATGGGAACGGTAGAGGAGTGCCCATGTCGAATGTCATCAAAGCTCTGGACCGTAACGGCGAACGCTGGCTTCTCCTGGTCTTCTACGTCATGCTTGTCCTGACTATGTTTGTTGAAGTGGTCCGGCGCGAGGTCTTTGCGTATTCCTCCATCTGGGGCGAGGAAATCGTCCGCTACTCCTTCATTTATCTGGCCTGGATCGGTGCCGCCGCGGCCGTCAAGGAACGCGGGCACATTCGCATCGATGTCATCATGCAGTATGTCGGGCCACGGCTGAAAGCGGTGCTCTACATCTTCGGCGACCTCGTCATGGCCTTCGTCGCGGTCATCGCTTTCTATTGGTCGCTGGAGACAGTGCTTGTCTCGGCAAAGTTCGGATCCGTTACGCACGGTCTCAGAATTTCGCAAGTCTGGTTCCTGTCTGCCGTGCCATTCGGCTTCGCCCTGGTCCTCTTCCGCCTTGCCCAGTCTCTCATGCGCGATCTGCGCGACTTTCGTGACGGACGTCCCGTCTACGAAGGCGACAAACTGTTCGACTGAGGGAGGCGACCATGCTTTGGAACCAACTTCAGCAGCAAACCGTCGAACTTGGCTGGGACTTTTACGGTCCGGTTCTGATATTCGTCCTTCTTGTCGCGCTCGCGGTCCCGGTCTGGGCCGCCATCGGTGCCGCGGCCATCGCGATGCTTATGATCTCCGGTGCCTTACCGCTGTCGCTTGTCGGCGAGAGCCTCTTCCACGGCATCGATCACTTTGCTCTGACTGCGGTCCCGCTCTTCATCCTGACCGGTGACGTTCTCGTGCGCACGGGACTCAGCCGCAAGTTTCTCGACGTGGCAGAAGCGCTGACATGCTGGGCGAAAGGGGGCTTCGGTTCCGCGACCGTTCTTGTCTGCGGGATGTTTTCCGCGATTTCGGGTTCGGATGCGGCCGGTGCGGCCGCGGTTGGCAGGATGACGATCGATCGGCTTGTCGAAAGCGGTTACCCGCGTCCTTACGCATGCGCTCTTGTTGCCGCCGGCGCTTGTACCGGTATCCTGATCCCGCCGTCGATTGCCTATATCATCATCGGGCTCGTGCTTGGGATCTCGGCCTCGACACTGTTTCTTGCCGCGCTTATCCCCGGCATTGCCATCCTTGTGTCCATTCTCGTAACCAATATCGTCATGAACAGGATCTACGCCTACGAGGGCGGCGGGCTCATGACCTTTGGCGAATGGGCGGCAAACCTCGGTAAAGCGCTCAAGTCCGGTTGGTATGCGTTCATTGTCCCAGGTGTCATCTTCTACGGAATCTTTTCCGGCCGTCTGACGCCGACCGAGGCAGGGGCTGTTGCCGTGATGATCACGATCACCATGGGTTTCCTGCTCGGTACCCTGAAGCTCTCTGACTTCCCGGCGATGCTGGTGAGTTCGGCAAAGGTCAATGGCGTTATTGTTCCCATCATCGCCTTCTCGTTGCCGCTTGCCCAGGCGCTTGCCATTCTCGGCGTGCCGCAGGGCTTCGTCTATGCACTGACGTCACTGACCAATGAGCCGGCGATCCTGATCCTTATGATGATCCTGATCCTCATCGCCGCGGGCTGCGTCATGGAGACCACGCCCAATATCGTGATCCTGGCACCGATCCTGAAGCCTCTTGCCGACAATATCGGCATGAACGAGATCCAGTTCTGTATCATGATGATCACTGCGCTTGGCGTCGGATTTATTACTCCACCACTCGGGCTGAACCTTTTTGTAGTGTCTGGCCTGACAGGAGAGTCTATCTTGAAGATCGCCGCACGCGCCGTGCCATTCGTGCTCTTCATGCTGCTCGTGACACTGTTGATTGCCTACGTACCGGCAATCTCCACCACGCTGCTTCCGGACATTTACAAGTAGGCCTGAAATGACAGTTGAATATTTGAAAAAAGCGGTTCGAACCTCGAAGACCGACGCATCCGAGACCACGAAAATCGTACAGGATATCCTGGATGCGATCGAAGCCGGTGGAGACGCGGCTGCACTCGAATACGCAGCCAAGTTCGACAAGTATGACGGGGACATTCTTCTGGACGATGCCGCCATAGCGGCTGCATCTGCGGTCGTTCCCGAAAAACTCAAGCAGGACATCGCGTTTGCGCATGCCAACGTTAAACGTTTTGCAGAGGCCCAGAAGCAGACCTGCCAGGACATTGAAGTTGAGGTGATCCCTGGTCTGATTGCGGGGCAAAAGAGCATCCCGGTCGAAACAGCGGGATGCTATATCCCTGGAGGGCGATATTCTCATATAGCCAGCGCGATCATGACCGTCACGACCGCAAAGGTGGCTGGGTGCAAGAACATCATTGCCTGTTCGCCGCCGCGCCCGGGCGTCGGCATCAACCCGGCCATCATTCACGCTGCGAAGGTCTGTGGTGCGGACAGGATTCTCGCGATGGGTGGTGTTCAGGGCGTGGCGGCAATGACCTTCGGTTTATTCGGGTTGCCGCGTGCCAATATTCTCGTCGGACCGGGCAACCAGTTTGTCGCGGAAGCCAAGCGCATCCTGTTCGGCCGGGTCGGTATCGATATGATCGCTGGCCCGACAGACAGTCTGATCCTGGCCGACGGTACGGCCGACGCTGCTGTTGTTGCGGCTGATCTGGTCGGTCAGGCGGAGCACGGTTACAATTCGCCGGTCTGGCTCGTCACGGATTCGAAGGCTCTGGCGGAAAGGGTCATGGACCTCGTGCCAGAGCTGATTGCGGATCTTCCGGAGGTCAATCGCGATAACGCGACAGCTGCGTGGCGGGATTATGCGGAGGTCATCCTGTGCGGTACGCGCGAAGAGATGGCGGCGACATCAGACAGCTATGCACCTGAACACCTGACCGTGCAGGCACAGGACCTCGACTGGTGGCTGGACAGGCTTTCCTGCTACGGCTCGCTTTTCCTGGGCGAGGAAACCACCGTTGCTTTTGGCGACAAGGCGTCCGGAACAAACCATGTGCTGCCGACCTCAGGGGCGGCCAGTTACACCGGTGGTCTGTCGGTCCACAAATACATGAAAATCGTCACATGGCAGCGGGCGACGCGGGACGGCGCAAAACCGGTTGCCGAGGCAACGGCGCGGATCTCGAGGCTTGAGGGGATGGAAGGCCACGCCAGAACGGCCGATATCCGGCTGAAGAAGTATTTCCCGGAGGAAAACTTCGACCTGAGCGCGGATCCCGGGGCCTGATGACATGTCTGCCTTGTTCGATGTTACAGGCAAGGTTGCGTGCGTGACCGGGGCAAGCTCGGGTCTTGGCAGGCGCGCGGCAACGGCGCTGGCACAAGCCGGGGCGTCCGTTGTCGGGGTTGCGCGGCGCTCCGCTGATCTTGAGGCCTGGCGCCGGGATGCCGGTGGTCAAACGGCTTCAGTGACGGCGGATCTCTCGGATCGAGCGTCTCTGGGCGCCATTGCGGGAAACATCGCAGGGCCATTCGGGCCACCGCAGATACTGGTTCATGCAGCAGGTATCAACACGCGGCAGGTCGCAGACGAGGTGACACCGGAGGGCTGGGACATCACACTCAGCCTTAATCTCACAATTCCGTTTTTTCTCAGCCAGGCCTTTGTTCCGGCCATGCGCGAAAAAGGGTGGGGACGGATCGTCACCTTCGCGTCTCTTCAGACGACGCGCGCGTTTCCGGGTGGAATTGCATATGGTGCGTCCAAGGGAGGCATCGGTCAGCTAACGCGCGCAATGGCCGAGGCGTGGTCGAAAGACGGAATAAACGTGAATGCCATCGGCCCGGGTTTTTTCCCGACGGAATTGACGGCAGCCGTTTTTGAAGATGACGAACGGGCGCGGCGCAATGCCGGTCAAACCTGCATCGGGCGCAATGGAGAACTGGAAGACATGGACGGGCCGCTTCTGTTCCTTTGTTCCAATGCCTCTGCTTTTGTCACGGGGCAGGTCCTGATGGTTGACGGAGGCTTTACGGCAAAATGAAAGCGCTCGTTTACACAGGACCCGAAACACAGTCCTTCAAGGATGTTGCCGACCCTGTACCGGCTGATGACGAGGTCCTCGTCCAGGTTGCCCACACGGGCATTTGCGGTTCGGACATGCATGCCTTTCTCGGCCACGATGAGCGCCGCCCAGCGCCCCTTATTCTCGGGCACGAGGTCGCCGGTACTGTCATTTCGGGCCCGTCTGCGGGACGGCGGGTTACCGTTAATCCGCTTGTCAGCTGCGGTGTTTGTGAAATGTGCCGGACAAGCAGAGACAATCTTTGTGCCAACCGGCAGATCATTTCGATGCCGCCACGAGAAGGCGGTTTTGCAGAGTATCTGGCAATGCCGGAAAAGAACCTGGTTACGGTTCCCGATCATGTCAGCGATGCGCAGGCCGCGCTTGCCGAACCGATTGCCTGCGGCTGGCATGCGGTGCGGCTTGCCCGGCAGGCTATCGCTGGGGATCCGGCTTCTGTTCGCGCTCTTGCAATCGGGGGTGGCGCAATCGGCCTTGGAGCCGCGCTCTCGCTGAAGGCGCACGGCATATCCACTGTTCGGCTCGTGGAACCGAACCCGGAAAGGGCGCAATTCCTCTCAAACGCTTGCGGTATTGAGGTGCTGACACCTGAGGCGGCGGAGGACAGCGGTCTTTATGATGTCGTCGTTGATGGCGTCGGGTTTGCTGCAACTCGCGTTGCAGCTTCAGCACGTGTCAAGCCAGGTGGCGTCATTGCGCATATCGGGCTCGGTTCAGCTGACGGCGGTCTCGATATTCGGCGGATCACGCTTCAAGAGATCACTTTTATCGGTACCTATACCTACACGGCGCAGGACTTCCGCGATACGGCGGCGGCCATGTTCGACGGGCGTCTTGGCACGCTCGACTGGGTCGAACTTCGCCCCCTGTCTGAGGGGTTGAGAGCTTTTTCCGATCTTCGTGCCGGACAAGTATCCGTGCCAAAAATTCTACTGACACCAGACACTTAAGGAGACATTCATGTCTGAAATCCCCCACCTGCTCGTCCATGAACATGCCGACAATGTCGGCGTGGTCGTTGTGGAGGGTCTGACTGCGGGCACCGATATGCTGTGCTGTGTAACGCATGACAATTCCACGTTCAGGCTCACAGCGGGCGCGGATGTGCCGATCGGGCATAAGATCGCGCTTAAGGATCTCATCAATGGCGACACAGCTATCAAATACGGTGAGGATATCGGAAAGATCATTGCCGACATTCCAAAGGGCGGCCATGTCCATACCCACAATTGCAAAACGAAACGCTGGTAAGGAGCCGTGCCCATGACTTCCAAGTATTCCAACATCACGGTCAAGGCTTTCCGGCGCGAGAACGGCCGGGTCGGTGTGCGCAACCACGTCGTCATCCTTCCGGTTGACGATATCTCAAACGCGGCTTGCGAAGCGGTTGCCAATAACGTGAAAGGAACAATGGCGATCCCGCACGCTTATGGCCGTCTACAGTTCGGTGAGGACCTGGAGCTGCATTTCCGCACCATGATCGGGACCGGTGCGAACCCCAATGTCGCCGCTGTGGTCGTGATCGGCATCGAGCCCGGCTGGACGAAGCGCATTGCTGACGGGATCCGTGAAACCGGTAAACCGGTGGCCGAGTTTTCGATCGAGCAGAACGGAGACTTCGAGACGATCCGCGCGGCGTCCTGGAAAGCAAAGGAATTCGTGCACTGGTCGACTGAGCTTCAGCGTGAAGAATGTTCCATCTCCGATATCTGGGTTTCCACAAAATGCGGCGAGAGCGACACCACGACAGGTCTCGGATCATGTCCGACCGTCGGCAACATGTATGACAAGCTGTTGCCTGAAGGGATAACGGGCTTTTTCGGCGAGACCTCCGAAATTACAGGCGCAGAACATATCTGCCAGAAACGGGCGATAAACGAAGAGGTTGGTGAACGCTGGTACAAGATGTGGAAGGCCTATCAGGACGACGTCATTTTCGCCCACCAGACAGATGACCTCTCCGACAGTCAGCCGACCAAGGGAAATATCGAAGGTGGCCTTACGACCATCGAGGAAAAAGCGCTCGGTAATCTGGAAAAGATCGGACGCACGTCGCAATACATCGACATTCTCGAGCCGGCGGAAGCGCCCAAGTCCGGTAAGGGGCTCTACTTCATGGACTCCTCTTCAGCCGCGGCCGAGTGCGTGACGCTTATGGCGGCCGGCGGTGCGGTCATCCATACCTTCCCGACCGGGCAGGGCAACGTTGTTGGAAACCCGATTGTGCCGGTCATCAAGATCACGGCAAATCCACGCACGGTTCGCACCATGAGCGAGCATGTCGATGTGGACGTATCCGGCATTCTGAGACGGGAAATGACGATCGACGAGGCGGGCGATGAGCTGATCGACATGATCCGCAGAACGGCAAATGGCCGCAACACCGCAGCCGAGGCTTTGGGCCACCGTGAATTCTCCATGACCAAGCTCTATCGTAGCGCCTGATATGTCCAGCGGATGGCTGACACGTCAGCCATCCGGCAACCAGGGAAAACTCAATGGATCCGACCAAGCGCCTGAGCCTTGAAGAAGCGACGAGCCTGATACGCTCTGCATTTGTCGCGGTTGGCGTGCCTGAGGCCAGCGCACAGTCGGTCGCCGCGGCTCTCGTTGCGGCAGAAGCGGAAGGGCAGGTGGGACACGGCTTTTCGCGTGTCGAGGATTATGCCGCACAGGTTCGCAGCGGCAAGATAAAGGCAGCTGCTGTTGCCGAGATCCGCACGACCGGTTCGGCAAGCCTTCTCGCAGATGCCGGAAACGGCTTCGCGTATCCTGCCCTCGATCAGATCATTGAACAGGGTGCAGCGCTTGCCCACCAACACGGATGCGCGACAATGGGAATTACACGCTCCCATCATTGTGGTGCCTTGTCCGTTCAAGTGGAAAAACTCGCCCGGCAGGGGCTCGTTGCGCTGATGGTGGCAAACACGCCGGCTGCGATGGCGCCGTTCGGTGCCAAAAAGGCTGTTTTTGGAACCAATCCTATCGCATTTGCCGTACCGCGCCCCGGCAGGGACCCGCTGGTCGCGGATCTCTCCTTGTCCAGGGTTGCGCGTGGCAAAGTCATGAGCGCGCACAAGGCGGGTAAGCCAATACCGGAAGGGTGGGCACTTGACGGTGATGGCAATCCGACAACCGATCCTGAAAGAGCGCTTCAGGGCACAATGCTTCCCATTGGCGGGGCGAAAGGAACCGCCCTGGCGCTGCTGGTTGAAATCCTGGCATCGGTCATGACAGGCGCTTCCTACAGTCAGGAAGCCTCTTCGTTTTTCAAGAGCGATGGGCCACCTCCCGGCGTCGGGCAGTTCCTCATCGCGATGAAGCCGCTTGATGAGCATTTCGGAGCACGGCTGGAAGGCCTTCTTACGCTAATCGCATCGCAGGACGGGGCAAGGCTTCCAGGCGAACGCCGCGCGACTGCCATTCGAGATGCGCAGGAGAACGGTATTGATGTACCGGTTCGTTACCTGGATGCGCTCGAACGGCTCGCTGCTGGTGAATCATAAAAAAGCAGGGTCTGAGCAGATCACGGAAACGGGGAGTTCCGACAAGATGTATAAGCACATTCTCATTCCGGTCGCGCTTGACCACGAAACGCTTGTTGCGCGCAAACTCGAGCTTGCGCGGCATCTCCTGGCACCGGACGGTCAGATCACACTCCTGACGGTCCTGGAGAATATTCCGGGGTTCGTGTCCGAATTTGTCGATTTGAAAATCGACAATCATCTGACGCAGAAGGTTTCCGACAAGCTGAGGGCGGTGGCAGAAAATGATCCGCAAATCAGCTGCAAGGTTGTCACCGGAAAGCCAGGCGTCCAGATCGCGGCATTTGCGGAGGCGAATGAAACGGATCTTATACTCGTCGGCTCCCACCATCCCTCAGCGCAGGACTACTTCCTGGGATCCACGGCCTCCAGGGTTGTCCGCAGGGCGGGCTGTTCCGTTTTTGTCGTTCGTGAGGATGTCGACTAGAGTGTTGATCAAAAGCCCCGGCAAGGCTCCTAGACAGTGACGCGTAGTCCGAAATCCCGCTTCACGTGATAGACTGATTTCAAGAAACGTGATGCGTCCGGGCTCAAATCCGCTATATCGAGTTCCAGCTCCTCGTTGAGGCGTTTTCCGAGATCAACGATTGCCTGAAGCCTTGAACCATCCTCTTGCCAATCCGCAAGAATTTTGTCTCTCCAAAAGCTGTCGATCCATTCGTAGTCGGAGACAAGCCTGTGTTCGAAAGATTCGAGAGCGGTCATGACGCAGCCGAGCCGCGCTCCGAGAATTGCCCAGTCGCCGTTTGGAGCGTCCATGCCAACGCTGCACCAGATCCGAAGGCGTTCATAACTGGCGGCACCGGCATGTTTCAGAATGGCCTTGCCCTTGGGCAAATTTGGATAGGCCTTGGCGGCAAGCGTCCCGTCGGCCAGGTTCAACTTAACGCCCTCGCGAAAACCGCCGCGAAACGCTTGAAACGGGGTCGCTGTCATGTGCACTTCCGATAGCACACGCTTCACCTGATAGTATGGCGTCGTCCAGCAGAAATCGACGGCTGCCTCCGGCCGACGAGCATTCTCGTGTGAACGAAGGGTCAGGAGGGTTTCGCGCGGCCAAATCTTGACACCGCCATTGCCGTATTCAAGCGCATTGAGCACGTTGCGGGCACTGAAAGAAAACACGGCACTTCGGTCACGCGGGGCAATGTCGAAGCGGCCTGAGAAGAAACTCTCGTCGGTCAATAGATTGTCGGCGTCGATCGTGATGACATGGGCGCTGCTGCTGATCTGACCTGCCTTGCGGTGAGCCGCATCAAAGCCCTTGACGCCGTGTACACGCATTGCATTTGGCAAAAGTTCCTGAACACGCGAAAAATGAACGTCCGCATTCGGCTCGTCGAAGCTCAGGAAAACCGCATCGCACTTTGACAGTTCGAGCATAGCTTCACCAGTTCCGGTCGCTGCCGAGATGTACGATGGCCTCCGGAGACCATTTCTCGATCAGCAACTCCTTGCGCCGTGCGAAATAGGCGCTCCAGTCCAGGTCGGGCAAGTGAGCCATATTGGCGGCTAGGTTTGGCAATGTGTCATAAGCGAACTCAGAATTGTGTAATGGCACAAGGTCCATCAGGTCGACGACAAGCACTGCCAGCATGTTCTGTTCGCTTGCCCCATCCCTTGCAACCGGTAACAGCGGCTGGATCTCCGTCCAATCGAGGCCACACAGATTTACGAGCATGATGGATAAAGGTTGATCCTCGCTGACGATACCTTCGATCACGTGGCTGTCCGCATTGAACGGCCACGCAGCTTCGTCGGGGGGCAGTTTTTCTGTCTCGGTGACGCCGGTCCAGCGTGCGTTTGAAAATAGGTTTTTCATGTCATGTTCCCCGCGGCCTGCATACCGGAGCCACAAGCGTTGTCATAACGTCATGCCATGCGGATGCAACGATCACTGCATCACGTGCTGCGCTCGCATGTGCCGCTGCACGTCCTCGTTCGGCCCAGGTCTTCGCATCGGTGCCAAGCGCCACCCGAAGGGCTCCGTGAAGATTACCCGGTTGATAGAGCAACCCGGTGCTCTCCTGCTCAACCACGTCGCGCAACCCTGGGGTGTCGGGGCCGAGGACGGCGCGCCCGAGCGTCGCGGCCAGGATGGCCGAACCAGACGTGAGTGACGCGCGATACGGCAGAACGATAAAGTCCGCAGCCGCGTGCAATTTGCCAACCTCTTCCGGCGTTGCAAAGCCGTTTCGATAAACCAAACGATTGTCTTCAGGAAGTTCGATTTCGAGGTCTTTCTCCGTGTGTCCGGCGATTATCAACCGGTCATTGGCTTTGGCGATTGCGAGGAATGCCTCGATGAGCTCGTTTGGCTGCTTATAAGGAGCAATCCGGCCCGGACACAAAGCTATCATGCCGGCTTCCGGCAAGCCCAAACTCTCCCGGGCAACCTCGCGAACGAAAAAAGGGTAGGCACCCGTGTAGTTCTGATGAGGTATTACGCGAATTTTTCTGCCAGGAAGATTGAGTTTGGCCTTTGCAGCGGCAAGCGCAGGGAGCGAATGCAGGTGCAGGACATCGGCAAGTTCCAAGAGACCTTTTTGAAGATCGTTATTTGAGCCGCGTTTGCTTTCGTCATGCGGGCTCAGATTGTGTATCGTCCAGATGACCTTGCCGCCAGCCGCACGAAAGCTGTCCAGCTGGTTGAGAAAGCGCTCAATAGGCTTCGGTTCGGTTTGTCTCTCGTAGACTGCATGCTCCCAGTGCAGATGAAACAGACGCTGCTTTGAAGGAGAGGCTGCCTGCATATCGAGCGCATCTTCGATGGTTCCGGGTTCTGCCTCAAACATAGGCTCCAGGGCTTCGTAGAGCAGCTTTTGATATGGGTTCGAGGTCCTGTAGTCAGGAAAAAACGTTATTGGAACTGGGTTTAGAAAGGCGAAATTGCTCATGGGACACCTTGGCACGTCTGTGCACTCGCGACCAGCAACTATCATGCATGATCCTACAGCGCGGGCGAGGGTTGACACGATATCCGGCGTCGCCTCTAATCAATCAGAAGATTTCTGATTTTTTATTCGACAATCAATTCGGGTGAGTGCGGCCATGGCACGATGGGTCCTTGGGAAAATACTGGCAATGCTGAGCGTGCTCGGCATCCCGCTTAGCAGCGCGGCTGCACAAAACTCCAAGCAGTTCGACACGGCGGCTTCCGCCCGCGCCTATTTGCGCGCAAACCCGGATGGCCCGGAGGCGAATGCAGCTTTTCTCGCGCTGGTCGAATTTCGGTTGATGCGCGAAAACCCGGGACTGTCCCGGGACGACATTATCAGGACCTTTAACCAGGGCGCTGCAGCGTCCGTGACCGGACGTCAGTCTCGACTGCCAGGCCTTTATTGAGAAGATCTATGCAGCAACCGATACGGTTTTTGCTCAAGTCCACAAGCGTTGTTGCCGTTGCAGTAATGGTCCTGTTCGGGCCCGCTGAAGCGCAAACGGGCGATGCGCTGGCAAACTCGACATCACGGGTCGCCCTTGTAATCGGCAATTCCGCCTATCGCTCAGTTGCGCCCTTGCCCAATCCGGTCAATGACGCGGAACTCGTGGCCGAGAAGTTGTGGGAAGCCGGATTTGAGGTCATCGAAACGACCGACGGCGATCGCGAAAAGATGCTCGCCGACCTTGCCACTTTTCGCAGCAGGTTGCGCGAAGGCAGTGAAGCTTTGTTCTACTACGCCGGGCACGGCGTGCAGATTGGCGGGCGCAACTATCTGCTGCCTGTATCAGTCGCGCCCAAGTCGGTCGAGGAACTCGTCGAGCAGTCAATCGATGCACAGCTCTTCGTGGATATCATGTCCAATTCAGGCGCAAAGCTGAACATCGTTCTACTCGATGCCTGCCGCAACAATCCGTTCGGCGAAATTACCGAAGAAGAAACGGAGACCATTGCGTCGAGAGCGATCAGTCTGGGCGCTTCGCGCGAAGAAGTTTCCCGCGGCCTGGAACAATTGTCCCAGTCAAGCCGCGGCGGTCTGGCGGAGATGACGGCAGGTGATACCGAAACGATCATCAGTTTTGCGACGGCGCCAGGGTCTGTGGCCTATGATGGCGAAGGTCGGCATAGTCCCTACACACAAGCGATCGCCGACAACATTAGCGAGCCGGGTCTGGAAATCATCGACCTGTTCCGCCGTATCCGGGGGCACGTCAGGGAAACCACTGCTGGGGAGCAGATTACCTGGACGACCAGCACGCTGGAGAGCCGCTTTTATTTCATGCCGGAGATCGACGACCTGCGTGCCGCTACGACCGGCATGTCCATTGCCTCCGACACGCTCGGCGGTCTTCCGCCGCGCCGCGTAATCGACCGGACTTTCTGGCGCTCCATTCGCGAAAGCGACAGGGCAGAAGCGTTTGCGTCTTATATCCGCACAATGCCGGCCGGCGCATTTGTGGAAGATGCCAAGGAACAGCTGAAACAGCTGGGCGGCGATCCCGATGCGATCCTTGTTTCAGATACCACGCTTCCGGGTGCGGAGCGCCGGGAAACCGGTGCGCTTGAAGATGGTGTGCGCGAAGAGTTCGAGGCCGCGATCAACGCAGCACAGGTCACGGTGCCCATAGGCGTTGGCACGAAACCGCTTAACAGTAATCGGGGCGAGGCCGGTTGGATTTACGTCGAAAGTGCTTCCCGCCTTGGCGTGGTAACGGAAAGCACTGGCAAGCCTATTCATGGCGGCACAGTGCACTGGCTCGCAGATGACAATGAACTGTCCTACACGCCGCAGATTGGCTCCAATGGCGGACGTGACAAATTCCGAAGTGTTGCCTTAGGCGATGAAGGGAACACGTCCCCGGTCGAGGCGCAGCTGGATGTTTATGTTGATGCCTGCGATATTCTTGCTGGCAATCCCTATGACAGCCAACGCGTAACGGCGGGAACACGGCAATTCATCATTGACCGGAACTTCGACGCCGCGATTGAAGTGTGTGAAATCGCCGTTGCCAACTATCCGGATGTGGAGCGGTTCTGGGCGCAGCTCGCCCGCGCCTATCGTTCTGCCGGCGATTACGACAAAGCGATTGAATGGCAGCAAAAGGCTGTTGATGCAGGCTATGCATCCGCAATGGTTTACCTTGGACAAATGCATCTTGATGCCCAAGCGGTGCCGCGCGACTTCGCCCGCGCAAAGGAACTGTTTGAAGAAGCCGCGGACCGAGGTGAAACAGCGGCCTACACGGCACTGGCGTGGATCTACCGTGCAGGTGTCGGCGTGCCTCAGGACTATGGCAAGGCTCTTGAGTTTTATCGCGAAGGCGCGGATCTCGGAAACGACTGGGCGATGACCAATATCGCCGAATTCTACCAAAAGGGCTTTGGTGTCGAGAAAGACCCGAACGAGGCGGTCAACTGGTACACGGCTGCCGCGAAAAGCGGGGAGCTGACGGCGCAAACACGCCTCGCTCGCATGTATCAGAGGGGCGACGAAGTTCCGCAAGATTTCGAGGAAGCCCGGTTCTGGTTCGAGACGGCGGCTGGCCGCGGTGTGCCGAATGCGCTTACGCGGCTCGGGATCATGTATGAAGCGGGGCAGGGGGTTGATCAGGACATCGAAGCCGCCGTCCGCCTTTTCACGCGGGCAGCGCGCGAAAGCGATTCCGAAGCGTTTTACCGCCTTGGGCGCGTCTATGCTTCTCGGCACCCGCTTTTCGATGATCCGGGCCGCGCCGCAACACTTTTCGAGCGGGCCGTCTCAGAAGAGGTCTATGGCGCAGGCCGCGGCCTTGGTAAGCTTTTGTTCGAGGGGCGAGGCGTCCCCAAGGACGTTTCCAGAGCGCGTGATCTCTTTGCGTCGGAAGCTGAAAAGAATCCGTGGACCGCGCGGGACGCCGGGCGCGCCTGGGCGTCTTCAGAAGGCGCTGAGCCGAATTTTGAAGAAGCTGCGCGCTGGTTCCGAGTTGCCGCCGAAGGCGGTGTGCCCTGGGCCGCGCTGGATCTGGCCAGGATGAGCGAAGCAGGTCGCGGCGTTCCGAAGGACCGCTTGGCAGCTCTTGTGTGGTATGCAACGGCGCTCGGGCTGAGCGACGACGCAAATCTGGCCGAAACCGTCGGTAAAAACACGTCGTCCTACAGCCAAAAGGAGCGCGTTGCCGCTGCGCAGACGATTCTTCTCAGGCTGGGCGTTTTGTCAGGCACAGCTGACGGACAGTACGGCCCTGCAACGCGCAGGGCCTTGAACGATGCCTTTTCCAGTCGCGGTCTTTCCGCGCCAGGTGATGACATCACGCTCGACATCCTGTCGACACTTACACAAATGAAATGAGACACAGGCGGGAATCCCATGATCAAAAGCACTGCGGCTCTAATCGTCTTCATGGTTTTCCTGACCGGCTGTGTTAGCGTCAATCGTCCTGACGTTTCGATCAATGAAGAGGTCGCGCGTCTTCAGCAACTCGGCTTCAGGCAAGTTACGCAGACATCCGACGGAACCCGGATCTTGCGCTATAGCGGTCGCGTAACGCGTGCCGTTGAGTGCCGTCGCAGTGCGGGGGGTGAGTTTGCACCCATTCCGGCAAGCGGACGAAACGCCGACGGACAGAGCCAGACGGTCAGCCTTGATGCGTACCTACAACTTACACCCGGTGATGATGGTGTCTTGAGAAACTCCGGTCGCGATGGCATCTACATTCTGACCGTGAAAACGCGCGACGGTCGCCTATCCACGCTTACAGGCACCAAGTTCGGACCACGTGGACAAGGTTCGTTGCCATCGGGTCTGACTTGCCGGGCAGCCTGACCGGGCTGACCTAATTGGCTCGTTCATCCGCCACAAGGCTTGATGTCTGCGTCCTTGCGGACATCCGGAAAGGGGATGTCGCATCCCCATCTCATGCGGCTGCGCTTAAGGCTTTTGCTGCGGAAGGCTATAGCATTGGATTGTTGCCGGTTGCATCGCCGGCCATCAAGTCAGATCCCTACACTCTGGATCCTTGTTACCGACGTCTCTTCGAGGACGCGCGGATTACGCGATTGGCACCGGGAGCCGTTGTCGAGTGTGCCCTTGCTCTCGGCTTAGACGACCGGCTCTTTGCGGCACCAGTGAACCCTGCATGCGATATCAGGGCAGAGCATCGTGTCGTTACACTCGAGCGGCCGGCATCGTTCACCTCGCTTACGCCACGACAGCGAGAACTCATGCGCAGTTATGCCGAGGAGGTGTTAGGCGGTTCCATCGTCTGGGCGCCGAACACAAAGATCTCCCGGGACGCACTTTTTTTTGCCGCCCCCCATTGGCCGACGACCGAAAAAGACTGGGTATCTGTCGTGCCAACGTACACGCCAAGGATGCGCGAAGCGACTGAATGGGCCAGGCCGAGCGTTGGCATGGCGCGCGTTTCGCGCGCGAGGACGGTGTTTCCGAAGGACTGGGGCGAGAACGAAGAATATGACTTTGGTTCAGCAAACGTGATGTGGCGCCTGAGATTGGCTCCGGACGCACATCGTCCAAGCTGGCCGCAAGCCGCACCCATGCAAGTCTGGCCCGACACCGAAATTTCATTGGCGGATTTTCTTGCGAAGATTGACATCCTTGCCAATGCCGACACCGCGGCCGAAGATCCCTGCCCGATTGAAGTCCTTTATGCGCTCCGAAGTCGTGTTGTTCCCTTTCTGGAACCAGAATTCCGGACTGTCTTCTCCGGCACGGCAATTTATGGCCGTTCCTCTGAACTAAATCAGCGTGCACTTGAGTTTTACGACAATCCGGATCTTGCTTCTGATCTTCGAGACGGTGCCGAGGATCTGATCGTCACGGCCTTCTCGGCGAATGCTGCGGTCAAGTGGTTGAAATTTTTGATTGGAAAACCGCGTGAGAACTCTTTTGCGCCCGCCGTTCACGCGACACCAAATTCCACTGCGCTGTTCTTCTCCACGAATGGTGTCGGCCTTGGTCACCTGACGCGGCAACTTGCTGTTGCGCGCCGTTTGCCGCCTCGGATCACGCCGGTCTTTCTGAGCCACTCGAAAGCGATCGATATCATTGGTGCACACGGCTTTGTCGCCGAGCACTTGCCGTATCACGCTGCCTATGGAGAACGAAAAGAGCACTGGAACGCCGCCCTTGCCGACGCGCTCGAAACGGCGATTGCCTTCTATCGCCCTCGGGCGGTCGTCTTTGACGGAAATGTTCCATTTGTCGGACTTATGAAGGCAATGGAAGCATGTCCGGATGTGGGGCGCGTTTGGATCCGGCGGGCGTTTTGGGGACCCAATCGGGATCTCGAAGCTCTGGAGCGGGGAAAGGCGTTCGACCTGATTGTTGAACCCGGCGAACTTGCCTGGGCACGTGACGACGGCCCGACAGTCGCTCTGCGGCCAGATACGCGTGAGGTTGCGCCCATCACGCTATTGGACGGCCAAGAACTCCTCGATCGGTCCGATGCCTGTGAACGGATTGGCCTTGATCCGGACCAGACGAATATCCTGGTTGCATTGGGCGCCGGAAACAACATCGATACAGGCAACATGACTACGCGAGCGCTTACCCACCTCCACGGGCGGAGTGGCATAGGTGTCACCGTTGCGCAGTGGCGCATTTCCGCAGAGGCATTGGATTTGCCTGCCGGTGTTGCGCGGCTTACCGAATACCCCTTTTCCAAGTTCCTGCGGGCGTTTGATTTTGCAGTCGCTGCAGCCGGTTACAATACGTTCGCAGAACATGTGCGTGCAGCCTTGCCGACAATCTGGATCCCAAACGAACACGCACAGCAAGACCAGCAGATCTTGCGAGCACGCTTCGCGGTTGCACAGAACCTCGGTTTACTGGTCAGGCATACCGCTGCGTTTGATCTTAAAAGCAGTCTCGACCGGATGCTGCAAAGTGAGACCCGTGAGAATATGCGTGCGGCTCACAAGTCCTTGAATCGAGAGGCTTCACAAAACGGCGCTGTCGCAACAGCAGAAGCCATCGCAAACTTGTGTGGAACGGTACTTGTTCGGGAAGGGCAAAAGGACGACATGTTCAAGGCGCTCCCTTGAATTCAGGTGTTTTGCGGGACCGAAACGCGTTCAACGATCCACGTTCCCCGGAGCGTCGCGGGCCAATGTAAAGGTGGTCCATGAACCCGGAAACTGTTCGCCGGCCTTCAGGATCCGGCAATCTCCTGCAGTTGTCGGACAGTTTCGGGACGATCCCATTGGGCAGGGCCAACCATACGCCCCAGTTCGCGACCGTCCGGACCAATCAGAACCGTTGTTGGAATGCCGACAACGTTGAGCGCTCTCATGATGTTTTGTGCCGGATCCATATAGACCGGCAGGTCTGTAAGTTCGTGACGCTTGTAAAAACGCTCGATTGCCCCGGCGCCATTCACGTCGATCGAAATGGGTAACACCTTGATGTTGTCTCCACGCAACTCGCGTGAGAGTTGGTCGAGCGCCGGCATCTCTTCACGGCAAGGTTCACACCAGGTCGCCCAAACGTTCACGAACACATAGCTTCCTTCAAATGCCTTCAGATCCACCTGCACGCCGGCTTGGTCGGTAAATTCCGCGTTTGGAAGTTCACGTGGTGTTTCCAGCATGGCAATCCGGCCAATCGGAAGTTCGGTCGGAAACAGAATTGGATAAATGTTCGCAACAGCCACGAAGCTACCGATGATGACGAGAAAGGTAACAAGTGACGAACGCATGGCGACGGCTAAACCTGGGTTTGAGTGCCGATGACCCCAGCACACTCAAAATGAAAAAACGCAATCCGTGTTCAATAATTCAAGTGTCGTGGATTAGTCGACAGGCCAGCATATCAAAAGAGCGTGTCTCAACAGGTCCTCTGCTGGCTGATCGCGGCTCTTGAGGTCGTCAACCTGTCTGGGAAAAGCGATTCTTGCAGGCTGTGATCTGAACATGTTTTGTCAATGTGCGGGCTGCGTCAAAGCGCTATTTTGCGCTCGCTTTCAAAAACTCGACCACCTCGAGCAGGATGAATTCATTGTCGTCCCGTGCCCCAAGCGTGCGTCCAAACGAAAACGGAAAGTTATTGTCATTCCCGACAATGATGTGGTTGTCATCTACGCGATCGACATTCTCAATCGTAACGAATGGAAACGTAAACATACCGTCTTCCCGTTTGCCCTGCCTGGCAAGCCCGTTCGGGTCCTGAATACGCAGAAGATCGATGTAGCCGACCTTATGAACCGGTTCGCCGGGTGCAACACCATCCATGTCGATGAGGTAGATACGCTTGAAGGCGGCGGGCTGTTTGAAACAGTTTCCGGTCGCTTCCTCTTTGCAGGCAAATTCTGCGTCACCCTGACCGCTGTCACGCTCGATAATCAGGCCCCGCGTTTCGTCGATCATGTTGAAATCGCCTATTGCGTGATCGGGCGCTTCGAGAGGATAGAACCAGGACCGACCGGTCCATTTGCGGGTCTGCGCGTCCATTTCAAGGAGCCGAAGCGCCGTTCTGCCATCCGCTATGGTCTCGTAGGCGCCTTGTTCAGCGTCCCAAAAAGGACCCTCCAGGAGTGGATAAAGCGTTTTCCCGTCTACTGATGCAGCGAGACCCTCAAAGCCACGCGAACGTTTCACGTTTTGCTTTGCTTCCGGCGTATCAGGATTGGACAAACCAATGAAGGGATTGTCCGGCGACAGGATGGTGACGCCATCGACGATTGTTTCGTGAAACTCCGTGACTGCGCCGCTTTCAAGATCCGCAACAAGAATGAACGGACCGAATTCGTCGCCGATAACGATTTGGTCGCCTACGATCTGGAAACCTTCAATGTCGAAGTCAGCACCCGTGAGGTATCGCTTTTCGGTTGCTTCCATCGCCAAAGGGAAAGGCACAACCTTTTCCGGATCGTTCAAAAACACCTGCTCGGCACTTTCGACCTTACCCGTGTCGAAGTCGGGTCTTACTCTGGAGAAATAGAGCATTGCATCCGCAGAGTTTGCCTTGCCGCCAAAGCCGTTGTCCGTCAGGACATAATACGTGCCGTCGCCGATGGTCTTGATTCCAGAAAACCCTTGAAGCGGTTGTCCGTCAAAGGGCAGGCTACTGCCTTGGGTCGGTACCGCGCGTGAGCGGCGATTCCCCGGTCCCGTGAATTTGCCCGAAACCTTGAGCGCGTCCGGCGCGTCGGCGGGCGCTGGAAAAAGGGTTTCGGCGGGGAGCACCGCATGACCTGCGAGTGTTGCTTCGAACCGTGTCTGTTCCGCGAAAACCGAAGTTGCCAAGGTCAACAGCAGTGTTGTCAAAAGCAAGCGCATTTCACTGTTCCCCGAAAAGAGAAGTTATGTCTAACGACTGATTGTTGTCAGAAAATGTCGCTCGGGTTTCAGTTTCGTGACTTCGCCAATCTCAATTCGCATCCGACCCGCACGCAAAGTCGAGCGAATTCGCATGTTGAGTTTGCGTTCATCAATCATCAATGTTGCCGGAAATGCAGCGCCGATTTCGCATGGCGTCAAATTTCCATGCTGCGCTGCATTATCCAATGGTTCAATAGGCCGGTCGTTCCAACGCGCACTTAGAGCGAGCAAAGTTCTTTCAAGCCAGCGGACGGGCCTCGCAAAACACAGCGAAGGGCGAAAAAATCGCAGAATTCCGCGTTTTCTTAACCATATACCTAAGTATTAATTCCTCGGAATATTAGTGTAGATACGTATTCTAATACCTAAGTAGCGTAATTCGTAAGTAGTGTTGAAACGGTGTCATCTGCTGATAGTGTCCCCGCGTCAGTTCCGATCATTTTCAGTTTCGATCTGAAAAAGTTGTTCTCAAGTCATCGCGCGCCTTTGTGAGGCAGGCATCGTGGTGTTTTGGAATAACCGGGGAAATTCGTGCTGTTTTTCTTTCGATGAGCATGATTTTCCTTGAAGCGGTGTTCGTCGCGCTTTGCTCCGATCAGAATTGCAACTTCGATTGTCTGCCTCGCGGTCAATTCACGCGTGCTCAATTTGTGCATTGCGGGAGAATGCCTTTGTTCAAAGGGCTGGTCAGTCGCCGGGAAACAGCGGATCTGGAAGGTGCCGCGGTTTCCTGGAAACAACAGGACGATGTGGAGGAGACGACATGTCCGAAAATTCATCCAACAACGGATACTGGTCTGCAAACATGCGGATCATATCGATCAGCCTCGTGATCTGGGCGCTGGTGTCGTTCGGGTTCGGCATCCTGCTGCGCCCGCTCTTGAGCGGAATCACGGTCGGAGGCACCGATCTCGGGTTCTGGTTCGCGCAGCAAGGTTCGATCCTGGTCTTTCTTGCAATCATCTTCTTCTACGCATTCTGGATGAACAAGGTCGACCGTGAACACGGCGTCGACGAAGAATAGGGGCACCCGGCAAGATGGATCAGTTCACTATCAATCTGCTGTTCGTGGGGGGCTCGTTTGCACTCTACATCGGCATCGCAGTCTGGGCCCGGGCCGGCTCGACATCTGAGTTTTACGCAGCTGGACGCGGGGTGCACCCGGTCACAAACGGAATGGCGACGGCCGCGGACTGGATGTCGGCGGCATCTTTCATTTCCATGGCAGGCCTGATTGCCTTTACGGGCTATGACAACAGCTCATTTCTGATGGGCTGGACCGGTGGCTACGTGTTGCTGGCGCTGTTGCTTGCGCCTTACCTGCGTAAATTCGGCAAGTTCACCGTCTCCGAATTCATCGGCGACCGGTTCTACAGCCAGACCGCCCGCATCGTTGCCGTGGTCTGCCTGATCGTGGCCTCGACAACCTACGTGATCGGTCAGATGACCGGAGTGGGCGTCGCCTTCGGACGCTTCCTGGAAGTCGATAATACGACCGGTCTCCTGATCGGTGCCTGTGTCGTTTTCGCCTACGCCGTTTTCGGCGGCATGAAAGGTGTGACCTATACGCAGGTTGCGCAATATGTGGTGCTCATCACCGCCTATACGATCCCGGCAATCTTCATCTCGCTCCAGCTGACCGGCAACCCGATCCCCGGCCTGGGTCTCTTCGGCAACGATGTTGCCAGCGGTGTGCCGCTTCTGACCAAGCTGGATCAGGTGGTCACGGAACTCGGCTTCAACTCCTACACAGCCCACCATTCCAACACGCTGAACATGGTTCTGTTCACGCTCTCGCTGATGATCGGTACCGCAGGTCTGCCGCACGTGATCATGCGCTTCTTCACGGTTCCGAAAGTGTCCGATGCCCGCTGGTCCGCAGGCTGGACCCTGGTCTTCATCGCCTTGCTTTACCTCACGGCTCCCGCCGTTGGCGCTATGGCGCGGCTCAACATCACGGAAATGATGTGGCCGAACGGCGGCATCAATGGTGGTGCCGTTGCTGTGGAGACGATCGCCGAAGATCCGAAATACGACTGGATGGATACCTGGCAGAAAACCGGTCTTCTTGATTGGGAAGACAAAAACGGCGACGGCAAGATCCAGTACTACAACGATCAGAATGCGGAGCTGCAGGCTGTCGCGGAAGAAAAGGGCTGGGTCGGCAACGAACTGACGAAGTTCAACCGCGATATTCTCGTCCTGGCGAATCCGGAGATTGCAAACCTGCCGAGCTGGGTCATCGGCCTGGTCGCAGCCGGCGGTCTTGCCGCAGCGCTCTCGACGGCGGCGGGTCTGCTCCTCGCGATTTCATCGGCGGTCAGTCATGACCTGATCAAGGGGGCTTTCAATCCGCAAATATCGGAGAAGGGCGAACTCCTCTCGGCGCGTGTCGCGATGGCGGTTGCGATTGTCGTGGCAACCTATCTGGGGCTCAATCCACCCGGGTTTGCAGCACAAACGGTGGCACTTGCGTTCGGGCTCGCAGCGGCCTCGATCTTCCCGGCGCTGATGATGGGGATCTTCTCCACGCGCATCAACAACACCGGTGCCGTGGCCGGCATGCTGGCAGGCCTGATCGTGACCCTTGTCTACATCTTCCTGCACAAGGGCTGGTTCTTCATTCCGGGAACCAACACGTTCACGGATGCAGATCCTCTGCTTGGCCCCATCAAGTCGACATCGTTCGGCGCCATCGGTGCCGCCGTCAACTTCACGATTGCCTACATTGTTTCCGGCATGACCAAGGAGACGCCTCAGGCAATCAAGGAGCTGGTGGAAAGCGTGCGCATCCCTCGCGGCGCCGGCGTCGCGCAGGACCACTGATACGCGTATGGGCGGCTGGCCTCCAGCCGTCCGCACCGCCTATGATAATTTCCTGTCCGGGTGGCTTTGATCCGGACAGGATTTTCCGTTCAATTCGAGGCTGCCTGAATGTCCTTGAGCATTGACCAGGTTTTGAAATTTCTGAAGTCTTTGCACCCTTATGACGCGTTGTCTCATGAGGTCCAGCAAAGGCTTGCCACCTGTTTCGAAATCCGGAAGGTCGAAGCCGGAGCCGACATATACAAGTTCGGAGAACGACTGCCGGGCCTGTTCGTTGTATATGAGGGATCGGTCAAGATCCGGGACGAGAACAGTGTTGTCGTCAGCCATCTCGTTCACCGAAACACGTTCGGCGAGCGGGGTCTGATGAAAGACGGGACTGCTGCCACTTCAGCCCAGGCAGATGAAGCTTCTATTCTTCTTGTGCTGCCTCCGGCTGATTTCCGCAAGTTGATTGACGAACATCAGGCATTTTCCAGGTTCTTTGAACGGGCCCGCAAATCGGGGACGCGCGGCCGGGATCTGGCGACCAGCAGCGCTGAGACCCTCATGGCGAGAAATCCGATTACCTGCCGTCCCGAGACAACGGTACAGGAAGCGGCAAGAGTCATGCGGGACAAACATATTTCGTCCCTGTGCGTGTCGGGGCCGGACGAAACACTTCTTGGAATTGCGACCACACGGGATCTAGCAGGGAAAGTTCTGGCCGAAGGACGGTCCGTTGCAACTCCTGTTTCGGAAATCATGACAAGCGCACCTTTGACGCTGCCGCGGTCGGCCATAGGAACGGATGTCCTCCATTTGATGATGGAAAAGCGGATCGGTCATGTGCCAATCGTTGACGGTAAGCGTCTTGTCGGGATGGTGACCCAGACGGACCTGACGCGTTTTCAGGCGGTCAGCTCCGCAGATATGGTGGGGCAGATCACACGCGCGAAAACCGCTGAAGAAATGGCGGCGGTAACCGCTCATATCCCGCAGCTCCTCCTGCAATTGGTTGCGGCGGGCAGCCCGCACGAAGTGGTGACACGCCTCATTACCGATATCGCCGATACTGCGACGCGACGCCTTCTGAGCCTGGCAGAGGAGAAGCTCGGGCCGCCGCCTGTACCTTATCTGTGGCTTGCTTGCGGCTCGCAGGGGCGCCAGGAACAGACCGGCGTGAGCGATCAGGACAATTGCCTTTTTCTTGATGATAGGGTGAGCGCGCAGGACAGGGACGGGTATTTTGCGGATCTGGCCGCCTTCGTTTGCGCGGGCCTGAACACGTGCGGATACGTCTTTTGCCCGGGTGACATGATGGCGACGAACCCGCGCTGGTGCCAGCCGGTTCATGTTTGGGAGGAATACTTTCGCGGCTGGATAGAAAAGCCTGACCCGGAAGCCCAGATGCTGAGCTCCGTGATGTTCGATCTCCGCCCGATCGGGGGGCATGCTCAACTCTATGCCTCAATGCAGGAGGGAACGCTGAAAGCGGCTGCCGCGAATTCGATATTCGTCGCTCACATGGTCAGCAACTCGCTGAAACACAATCCGCCGTTGAACCTGCTCAGGGGACTGGCGACGATACGATCCGGAGAGCACAAGAACTCGGTTGATATGAAGCTCAACGGGGTGGTGCCTATTGTCGATCTGGCCCGAATTTATGCGTTGCAGGGCCAGATTACGGGCGTGAATACAAAAATGCGCCTTCTTGAAGCGCGCGCGAATGGCCGGCTCAGCCAGTCCGGCGGCAGCGATCTGCTTGATGCCTATGATCTGATTGCCGAGACCAGGCTGCTGCATCAGGCCGGCCTGATCAAGCTGGGGCAAAGGCCGGATAATTTCCTGCAACCGTCAACCCTATCGGATTTTGAGCGAAGTCATTTGCGGGATGCGTTTGTTGTGGTCAAGACAATGCAGTCATCTATCGGACACGGACGGGGCATGCTGGGGTAGCTGGAAATTTCAAAAGCAAACCGGGGAATAAAGACCGGAGCTTTGGTGGGAGGAAGACATGTTTGTCGAGTTGATCGCGGCTTTTGTCGCCGGTATTGCGGCAGCAGGTGTCGTGATGCTGATCAACAGATTTCTCGGAGGACGTCTGCCGCGCTGGTTCGCACCTGTTGCGGCCGGTGTTGCGATGATCGCCACAACTATCGCCAACGAGTATGGGTGGTTCTCGCGGACGAAAGATGCCCTGCCTGATGGGATTGTCGTCGCTCAGACAATTGAAAACACAGCGATCTACAGGCCATGGACCTATGTGGAGCCGTTTGTGGAGCGATTTGTGGCGGTCGATGTGCGATCCATTCGCTCGCACCCGGACCGCCCGGATGAAAAACTGGGCGAAACCTACTTCTTTGGCCGCTGGTCTCCTGTGAGCAAGATAAATGTCATTGCCGATTGTGCCGGTAACCGGCGCGCCGCGCTCACCGACGGGATTTCCTTTGAAAGTGATGGCGCTGTGACGGGCGCTGAGTGGGTCAAGGTCCCATCCGGTGATCCGATCGTTTCAACCATTTGCGGAGTGGAATGATGTTGATGTCACTCAGTCTGCGTCTGCGTACGTTTTTGATGTTCTTCGGGTCTGCCACGCTTTGTGCCGGATTGGTGGCGGTATCGCACTTTTTTGCGCTGAGCCGGCTGGAGGACGGGAATGAAGGATCGGCCTTTCTAATCTCCGCGGTCTTGTCCGGATTTGCGATCCTTGCGGTTACCACTCAGGTCTGGTTCCTCTTTGATGAAAACGTTGCCAAACCGATCGAACGCCTTGCTGCGACCATAAGAACGCGTGCCCATGCCGGTGTCGATGCACTGGTTGATCTGCATGACGCACGCTTCCTTGGTGACCTTGGGCCTGCCGTTGAGGCCGTGACCGGGAAACTTACGAAGGTTTCGACACAGACAGATGATGCTGTCGCGACCGAGACGGCGCGGCTGATGGCGGAAAAAGCGCATCTGGCAATGCTTTTGACCGAGATCCCTGTCGCCATCATCCTTGTCAGTCCCAACCACAGGATCATGCTCTACGACGGCCAGGCCGCAGACGTTCTTGGCCAGGTTCATGTCCCGCGCCTCAGTGCATCTGTCTTTGAATATTTCAACGAGGCCGAGCTACGTGCGGCGGCAGAGCAGCTTTCGGCGACGAAATCCGAAGTGCTGGCAAAAGTGCAATGCAGTCAGGGCAACCTGCGCTTTGAACTGCGCGTCAAAAAGCTGAAGCAGGTGCCCGGCTACATGATCCTCGTAGACGGCACCAAGGCGCATATTGCGCCAGATGCCGAACGACCGCTAATTTATGACTTCGATCTCACCGAACAGGATGCAGAACACGCAATCGAGGACACGCCGCTTGAGGACCTGAGGTTCGTTGTGTTCGATACTGAGACGACCGGTTTGATGCCGAACAAGGATGAAATCGTCCAGATCGGGGCGGTTCGGGTCGTCAAGGGCAGAATCGTGGCGGGCGAGCGGGTGGATCAGCTCGTAAATCCGGGACGTCCCATACCGCCTGCTTCCACGAAGGTGCATAAGATTTCGGACGAGATGGTTGCCGATGCACCGTATGCAGGTGAGGCCGTGACGCGGTTTCACGGGTTTGCCCGCGATTGTGTCATGGTTGCTCACAATGCACCTTTCGACATGGCTTTCCTGAACCGGCATGGCCGGATTTGCGGGCTGGATTGGGATCATCCGATGCTGGATACGGTCCTCCTGTCAGCGGTTTTGTTCGGCGATACGGAGGAGCATTCGCTGGATGCCCTGTGCAAACGTCTCGACATCAAGATCGACCCGGAGCACCGGCACACGGCGTTGGGGGACGCGCAGGCCACGGCTGAAGCGCTTTGCAAGATGCTCCCGATCCTGTCATCCCGCGGTTACGCAACTTTCGGCGACGTCATCCGGCAGACCCGCAAGCACGGAAGGTTGCTCAAGGATCTCAATTGAGCGGCGGATACGGACAAGTGCTCTCTAGTCGAACACATGGCCGTGCTGGTATCGCTCATCCTTGCCGGCGGCCTCGGTCAGCGCCGCGACATTGGACTTGGTGAAGAAGCCGTCAAAGGCCTTGCAGCGCTCGATATATTCAGTGATCAGCAGCGTGTGCTGCGAATGCTTGGAAAAGATCTGTTTCAGATCCGGTGAATCCTTACACTCCCCAACGACATGTGCCAGGAACGGGATGCCCTGTTCGCCCAGGATGCCAACCACATAGTCGACATTTTTCTGACCGGATGCGTGGTCACCATCCAGGATTTCAACGGCCATATGATGCATCCGGCGCCCGTAATTGCGAACAAAGTTTTCCGTTGGCATCGGCAGGTTCTCGAAGGAATTGACAAATGAGGGCGTATTGTTCGCAGTGAAGACCTTCGCAGGTGATTTCTTGTCATCGCTGACGATCGGACACCGGTTGACGTTCGTCGAAGAATTCATGTCCGAGATATTGTAGGCGCCCCAGAAATAATAGGGCACCATCGTCTGGAACTCCAGAATGGCGTCTTCGCGTTCTCCTGCAAGAATACGCGTTGCCATGTGGTCATAACCGAGCATCAATTCATCGAGGCCGTGTTGCTCGGAAAAGGCAATTCCCTCCCTGAGCAGAGCGTCTTCGCTGTCTGTCAGTTCGAGACGTTCGCCCAGCGCCAGACTTTGCGGATCATTGAAATCGGCACCGCTGTAGCCGATCCTGTTTCCAGTAAAGTCGGACGGGGTCGAAAACAGAATGCCGTTAGAGGTGTAGAATTCGTTCTCAGTGTCGCCCGCATACTCAAATCGAATGCTCTGGGCTTCCAAAGTCTCCCGAAGCGCGGAAGTGTCCGGACACTGGAAAATCTCGCCGACGTAGCGGGTATTCGGCTTGGGCCGGGACAGAGGATAGAGGACGTTCAGACGCCTGATATAGTCCTCGTATCCGTCAGACAATGGTTCCATCAAAACGAGCGCCGGAAACTCCGGCTTGTTGTGCAACACATGGAACTTGTGTGTTTTGGAAACATAGCTCGAGTGATAGCGATTGGGGGTCATGCAGTGCAGTTCGGCCATGGTCGCAACACCATCGCCGGCCTCGACCTGGATAACGATGGCATTCATCTCACCGACGAGATCATTGACGCCCGTTTCCTGCCTGCGGGCATAGATCTTTGGAAGGTACTCGCCGAAAAAGTCCGAGTTCTTCTTGTCCCCCTTGGGTTCGTAGCCGGCATAATCAAACGGGATCGCGTCCATGGCAGAGGTGTCCTTCAAATCAACGGCGACATTCATACGAGCCATGTTCATTAGGCCGAAAGAGACCCGGGGCGTCAATCAGTTGAAGCAGCGGCATTGATTGCCCGGACTGGTTGTGTTCAGGCTACAAGGCGGTAAAAAAAGGGAGAGCGGCCAGCCGCTCTCCCTGCTTCGTTTCCTGATCCGGCTCAGCGTAGTAGCTGCCGATCAGACAATTGCATCGCTGATACCCAACAGTTCCAGTTGAACAACCAGCGGATCATGATCGCTCGCGCGCTCATCGGTCTCCGCGAACTCGGAGTTTACGTGGACAAAGTCGAAGGAAGCGTTGTCTGCCAGATGCTCGCTCACGAGGATGTGGTCGAGCGCCTGCGAATTGCCCTGGAAGATGAAGCTGTAGATTTCATCTTCGTCAATGGTGTTCGACAGGTTTACAAGACCGCCCCCGCTGTTTTCGAGCGTCTCGATCGGAGAGATGAACTCGAACTCGTTCATGTCGCCAAGGACGACAATGTTCGCGTTCGGGTCTTCACCAGCGATCGTGTCAACAAAACCAGCTACGGCTGCGGCCTGTGCCTGACGCTCGTCCAGGCTGCCGTTGACGGTGACGTCTTCCTGCCGCTCATCGAAAGGCTGCACCACACCGAGGATTGGTGCCGATCCGCCTTTGGAGGACAGATGGTTGTTGACGATGGTCACCTGGTCGCCGCTGAAGTCGAAGGTCGCTGCAAGTGGAAGCCTGGCACCTTCGAACGGGCTGCCTTCGCTCTGATCGCCAACAGCTTCGACAGAACCATCAACGAGGTCAACACGATCCGTGTTATAGAGGAAGGCTGTGCGGATGTTTCCGCCAGGCTGTCCGCCGGATGCATTGTCGGTGATGAATGTATTGTCGATGAACGCGAAGTTCAGGCTGCCGTTGACGAGGCCGTCGTCAACCTTGTCGATTTCGTCCACGAGAAGCTGCAGCGTGTCGCTTGCCGACACAACGCCATCGTCGGCGGATCCGCTGTTGTCCTGAACCTCCTGGAGCCCGATGATGTCCGGGGTTCCAAGGTTGTTGACGATGTGCTGGGCGATCTTTGTGAACCGGCCGTTGGCAACGTCAGTGTCGCCGTCCGCATCGTTCGTGTCGAGGTTAAGCACATTGTAGCTGGCGATCGTCAGGAGATCTTCAGCGGCGGTTATCTCTGTCGTTTCTTCTTCGAGACCCGCAGACACAATCTGGCCGGTGAAATCGACTGTCGGTGCAATCTCGAAGTTGCCGAAGCTGTAGGTCACAACGCCGGTCACGTCACCAAGCTGATCACCGACATTCACATCCGGGAAGTCGAAGTCGAGGATGCCGCTGTCAAAGTCGATCTGGACTTTCTCCGGATTAAAATCGTCCGGAGAAATGTTGAGCGTTCCGCGATCGCTGATCCCGGTCGCATCGGCGCCCTGATCGACAACACCGAAGATCTCTCCAAACCGGTTTGTTCCCGCGACGGCGACAACATCCTGCGCCGTCACCAGCATACCTTCGAGGCTTTCGAAGAAGTCGATGCCATCGGTTTCGGGGTCGAAACCACCATTTCCGGCAATGGTGCCGAAGGCGTCGTCATCGATGACTTCGCTCGGCGGCACGCGGCCGCCCTGACCGATAACAGTTGCCGCAACTGCATCGCCCGTTCCTGTGACCGTGACCACCGGGGTTACCAGCTGGGTTATGGAGAGGTTGCGCGTGCTGACGCCGCCCGGTGTGAATTCGGACACCGTCGCTTCAACGTCGACGGCGTCACCGACGGAGACTGTGGGTTCACTTCCTGTGAAGACGAAGATGCCGTCAGAGGTTGCTATGTCGTTGTCACCGTCCGGATCCTGCATATAGAAGCCGTTGGTGTCGACAGCGGTCACAACGCCTGACGTAAGGACCATTTGGCCTTCAAAGGCAGACGTGTGGCCAGCCCCCTGGATCTCGTAGATCGCAACTTCTTCGGCACCGCCGCCGCCGCCGTTGTCATCGTGACCGGGCGTCGGTGTGTTGATTTCCGGATTGTTGTTGAAGTCCAGGATGGACCAGTCTGCAGCCGTGTCGGTGTCAACACCATCCGTGATGCGGCCGACACCTGCCGGCAAGAACGATCCGTCCGGACCAATGACCGGCGCGTTGAAGGCGAAGAAGCTCTCATCCTCGCCGTCGCTCACGCCGACAGTGTCGATGACGACTTCCGAACCGGTCACACTTGATCCGGTAATGCTCGCCGTCTCGACCAAAGCGATCGTGTAGGAGCTGTTTTCGATGAAGTTATCCGGGATGTTGTCGTCGGCATCGACGCTGTAGGTCGCTTCCGCGAGCTCGTTGGCGACGAGGTAGAAGCCATTTTCACCAATCACCGCATCCTCACCAAAGTCGAACTGGCGATCAATGGTGCCGTTGGAAGACTGGTCATCGCTTTCGACAACGATGAGGCTGAGACCGGCAAGCGATTCACCCGGGGTTCCGAAGAGCTCGATGTACTCGCTGTCAGGGCCCGTGGTACTGCCCAAGACCTCATTGATGACAAGGGGCTGTACTGTTTCACCTGATGACGTGATGTCATAGACGATGGTGGTACCGGAGATCTCGTATGCGACAGCGATCTGGGCGTTGCCGGACGTGCTTTCCTCAGCTGGAATGAACGCGATCGTTTCCGGACCATGACGTGCAACGTCGTTCGGACCCGCATTGTCGACATGCAGCGGCGGGATGTATTCCACAAAGGACGCGTTGGCCGGATCATCGATGTTGTAGATCATGATGCCGCTGTCGCGCTCCAGGCCGATAAAGGCGTAGACGCTGCCATCAACCACACCTGTGACGATGGCCTCCGGTTCCGGTCCTTTGGCGTCCGAGCGGTTCTCACTGTCGTCGCCGTCGTCGGAATTGAAACGCTCGGGCGCAATTTCGGCAATGATCTCTTCGAACTCGGACCCGCTGTCGAAGACCAGGTTACCTTCGTCATCAAAAATCGAGAACGAGCGCGACGAGAAGGTGTGAAGCACATCAATGTCTCCGTCGCCGTCCGTGTCGCCATCCAATGTCGAAACCTCAAGGCGTCCGAGGCCAAAGTCCTCGTTGGACAGGTCCAACTGACCGGAGTCGATCAGCTGTTGCTGAACGGTCGGGTCGATCAGGCCGTCCTGTGCCAGATCGAAGACACGGTCCTCGTCGAAGTCACGGCTGTCGCCTTCATTCGCGGTCAGGACATAGGTTTGGCCGCCTATTTCCGCCGTGGCGATGGCATCCGGCATGCGGAAGCCGACAAGATTATCGAAAGTCCGGATGTTGATGTTGCCATCGTCCAACGGGTCTAGGGCAATTTGACTGTAGTCCGTTACGCCCAGGTCGAAGACATCGACGATCGTTTTGGTCGCAAGATCGACCTTGGCGATCGCGTTGTTCTCCTGCAGGGAGACGAAGGCGGTCGTTCCGTCGGCGCTAACCGCGATATATTCGGGTTCGACGTCCTCGGCGAAATCGACACCTTCCTGAATGCGAATGCCTCCTGCACGTGCCGCATCCTCGAAGCCGTTAAACTGGGTAAAGTCGAGAATGTGTGCCGAGAAGTCGCTGACATCGATGAGAGCGATGGTGCCGAGCGGGTTGGCCGCAACACCGTCATCAATGCTGTCTTCGTTGAACTGGCCTTCGCCCGCAACCAGCAGCATGGTGCCGTCATTGTTGAATGTGAGCATGTCGGGCAGGTTGCCGACGTCGACAGTGGTGATCAACGCGAGTGTTGACGCGTTGAATACAGCCACAAAACCCGGCTGTTCGACCAGCTTGGTCACACCAAAGTTCGTTTCTTCCACCGGAGCGCGCGAGATGGCCGCTGCCACAAGACCGTTTTTGACTGCAACGGACTGAACGCCGTCGTATCCGTCAAGACCGCCCAACGGTATCGTGTTTGCCAATGTGTTGCTGGCGATGTCGAAAATGTCGATGCGGTCATTGGCGCCATTGGTGACATAAAGCAGCCCGTCTTCATGTGCGACCACCTCGGATGCGCCTTCCGGGTCATCCGGATCGCCGCTGTCACCTTCAAACTCCGCGACAATGGCGGCTTCCAGATCCTCTTCATCGTCGAACACGATCCCTTCGAAGACTGTGTCTTCTCGGAATGTGAGGTTTTGGATGCGCTCGTCGTCAACGGGGCCCGTGTCGGCTTCGTTAAAGGCGGAGCCGCCTTCTTCCGGATTGAAGTTGTCGAAGAGATATTCGGCCAGGGCGTCCTGTTCCGATCCGTCAGCGGCAAAGGTGGCGTCGCCTGTGAAGGCTTCGTCATCGGCGCCGTCGGCATCGAGGTCGATCAGATCCACCCGGTTCGGGTTGGATAGGCTCGACAGGATCTCGTCGCCAGCGTTGGCGAGGAAGTTCAGCGTTACGATCCGGAAGCTTTCTGCCGGATCACCGACAATCTGGCCGTCCCGGACGATGGCAGAGATCAGGTTGCCGTCGTTGTCGAAGATGCCTGCATTGATGACACGCTCGCCCGGGGTCGCAATGTTGCCGTCCTGGTCATAGGTCTGCGCGGTCTGTGTCTCGTCGAATGAGAACTTCAGGCCAGAGATCTGCGGGAAGCCGCCGGACACGCCGTCCGGCAGCGCGCTGACAGCGCCTTCCAGGAATGCCTTGATTTCTTCCTTGTTGATATCGAGCAGCGTCAGGCCGTTGTTGAAGGCCAGAGTTGTTGCAATGTCGTTCTGGCTGATGCCGCCTTCCGGCTTGACCACATTGCCGTCGCCGTCGACGATCTCTTCGTTCGCCACACGCACCGCTTCGGTACCGCCAGCAGGTACGACAATCTGGCCGATATTGGCGCGGATGCCGCCACCGTTCTTGATGGAGATGACAACGTCTTCGCCGAGGCCTTCAGCCGCGATGATCTCGTTGGCATAGGCCAGGTTTGCGTCTGCGGTCAGGTTACCGAGATTGGTTTCCTGGGTGCGCACGCCGTCCGGATCGTCCGGGGTGAACGTGCCCGAGCGGTTGCCGTTCAGGAACACGTCCGACACGCCGAACACGTTCGACTCGGTTGCCACGATCTGCGCCTGGATGGCATCCGTGATGGCGTCGATTTCCGGGTCGATCAAGCCTTCGGCATTGAGGTCCGCCACGCCCTGGTCATCGGTGGCATAGGCACCGGAGACGTCTTCGTCGTAGCTGTCGGCAATGATGTTGCCGTCTGCATCGAAGTCGACAACCAGGCGGCCGACATACTTGTAGTTGCCATCCGTGTTCACGACGGCCGTCGTGGTGCCGCCGGCATTGGTGATGAACTGCGGGTACTCGCCCTGATCGCTGTCGCCGTCGCGGATACGGTCATTGTCGTCGAAGAGGCGGGTGTTGGAGCCGCCGGCAACGATAATGTCGACATTCTCCAACCGTGCGGCAAGCGATTGTTCGATGCTGATCTGCTGCATGTGGCTCAGCAGGATGACCTTGTTGAGGTCCGGATTGTCGCTTAGGAGCTGGTTCACTTCGGCCTGGATGATGGCCGCGAGGGCATCCAGTTCCTCGTCCGTCGGTGTGCCGCTGGCCCAGGCCGGGGAAATGCCGAGGTCATCGCCGGGGCTTGAGATGGAGCGGATCGTCGGAACAGTCGCACCGATGATGGCAATCTTCTCGCCATTGACGTCGGAAATGGAAGACGAGGTGACCACATTCTGGAGCGTCGCCGTGTCCTGACCGCCTGCGGTTGCCAGCGGCGCCAGGTTCGGATCGGTGGAGAAGTCCAGGTTTGTGGAGAGATACGGGAAGAGGGCGCCGGCAAAGTCGGCACCTTCCAGATCCGTTCCGACAAACTCGCTGCCTGTAAAGCCGCCCGCCGCGGAACCGTCGATCAGCCCGGCAAGCAATCCGGTGCCCAGATCGAATTCGTGGTTGCCGAGGGCGATGGCCTGAACGCCCAGCTCATTCTGGATCTGGATGTCGGCGATGCCCTGTGATCCGAAAACGGCCGCGGATGCATCGAAGAACAGGCCCGGAATAATCGCGTCACCGGAGCTGAGCGTGAGGGTGTTGTCGGCGACCCCATCGTCGCCGAGGTCTTCGGCGCGCAAGGCGTTCAGAACACCGGACAGGTTGTCGATGTTGTTGATCGTTGCGGCATTGGCTTCCTGATCGGCAAAATGAAGAAGCTCAAGCGTGAACACTTCCGGCGAAGGAGCAACGGCGCTGATCGATTGATCCCTGAATTCCAGAAATTCGAAATTGACGTAAGTGTCGGTACCGTCCTTGTTGTTTCGCAAGTCTCGGACCGTTCCTGCAACCAGATCGATTTCGTAGTCAGCAAGATTTCCGGAGAAAACGAGCGTATCGATGCCTTCGCCGCCATCGGAGAAGTCGTCACCCTTGCCGCCTTTGGCGCGGTCGTCACCTCTTCCGCCGAATTGCTTATCATTGCCTTTGCCGCCGAAGAGCTTGTCGTTGCCGTCCAGGCCATTGATCAAGTCATCACCACCGCGGCCTTTGATAACGTTGTTTTGTCCATCACCGACGATAAGGTCGGTGAAATGAGTTCCCGTAACCTTGCGTATTCCATCAAGATCATCGTGCTCGACGGTATCGTTCGCAATGCCTTGTGTGAGAGGGATCCAGCCAAGGGACTTGTTGGAAAGCGCCGTGCCCCAGTCCTGATCGAGACGCACGTAGATACCTTCGGCTACGCTCGAGTAATCTGCCTTTTTTCGCGTGATTTCTGGGCTCGTGAGTTCGTTGAACAGGCTGGATGTTTCACTGAACGGCGATGTCTGGCTAAGTGACTGTGAACTCGAGTAGCTGGACATATTCGAATTCAGTTTTTCGATTGCTTCTTCGAGCGCTTTTTGATTCTCACTCGTTTCTTCGTCTTTGCCGTTTGCTTTGATTAGCGACCCATCTGACCCGTAGTGATAACTCATAATTGTCCCTCACCCCTAAATTTGAGCGTAATTCTGTCGGAGGGGATGCAATCTGCGAGTGACTCTGACGGGTGGAAGTTTGTAAAAAAAGGAAAAAAGCCACCTAAAAATAACTCGTTTGATCCCCAAAAAAGCGTAGGCTGCGGGTCGTAACAGCGTTTTTTGACAAGTTAATGAATGGTTAATGACAGAAAAAATCAGAAGCGATTTGATGCTTAGGGTGCTAATTTTTTTCGTAATTTAGATCAATTCCTTAACTCATATTGATGCGTTTTTAGTTCCAATCCCCAATTGGGCAATCTGTACGCTAGGGTCGCCTGAGCGGTGGTATTGGCACGAGAATGAGCATGATTGACCTTCAGGTTTCACGTGGGTCTCAATAGAGCGCTGATAGAAATCAATGTGATTAGACGACTAAATTTGGGACTGGAATTGAGGCCTTGAGACACGTGTTTTGTCGGAGTCCGTCGGTCTCAGCGCGCGTTTGCGCTTTAGGCCGCGCAATTCGAACGAGGCAAAAAAGAAAGGCCACGCGCGGTGCGTGGCCCTTTCTTTGGTCGACAGCTTTCCAAAGGGTTATGCTGTCAATTGGTGGCCCTATGGCCATTCGGAAGTCGCGGACTGCAACGTGTGCACCCGCTGTGACTTAGTTGGTTCAACGAAGTGCGCGTGCGTTGTCAGCCTGCTGGCGGCGAACAGAAACCGGAGTGTTGCCATTGAGATCGCCATATGCCTGGTCTGCATAGTCGGCGAAGACACCGGCGTCAGTTTTCACACCACGATTTGCAGAGCGAAGCTGGCTGCTGTTGACGTTGCGCTGGCTGTTGGTGAAGAACACCGGCTCAGAACCGTTGGAGTCGCCATAAAGGCCGCCAAAGTCGATCGCGTTGGCTGTACCGACGAACGCACCGGAAGCAAAGACAGCGGCGATCAGGGAAGAGATGACTTTTTTGTTTGTACGCATAATAATTCTCCTTGTTGAGTATTCCAGAATGGAAGAGATGCCGATCTGATGTTTCATGTCTGCATCTCGATTACAGCATAAGAACGTCTGATAGAGATGTTGGTTCCGAAATTTTTAGAAAAAAGTTTACGCTTTATAATATAAATAAAAAAATTAGATCGTTTTTTGAATTTTATGGCGATTTCTTTGAGAAATATATTTTGTGATATTTATCACTCTTCAAATTTTACTTTATTTTGTGATTTTATATCTTGATGTCGCCATTGGCGTTGAAGTTGAGTGTCGTCGCCCCGGAAAACAAAAAATATTGCTTTCAAATCCGGATGTTAGGGATGTTGGATTTTTGAAGATCACTACAAGTAACATTTGCGTAGAGTGACGCGTGATCGGTGTAGTTCATCGCGAACTATCAACTCGTCATGAACTTCCTTTGAAATATCTAAAACACGCTGATGATAATCATTAGATGCGGGTCATCGAAACAGTCACCAGGGAGGGCGAGATGACCCGTCATGAAGATCGCTTTGCAAAAGACCTGCAATCCGAGATCCCGCATCTGTGGCGTTTTGCCAGATCCATTTCCAATTCCTCTGAAGCCGCTGACGATTTGATGCAGACCGCGCTCGAGCGCGCCCTAAGGAACAAGCATCAGTATGTTGCCGGGACGAAGCTTAGGAGCTGGCTCTTCGCCATTGTGCGCAATGCCCAGCTGGATGAGTTCCGCAAAGTCGAGCGCAGGGGGCATCACGTTCCGATCGAGGAGTGGTACCAGGACGCTCAGTTTGCACCTGCACAGGAAAAGCACGTTGAACTTGGCGATGTCGCCAAAGGTATCGAAGGTCTACGGCCCGAAGAACGGGACGTTCTTGAGCTTTGTGTTTTTTCCGACATGTCCCACGACCAGATCGCCAGCCAGATGGGCGTCGCTGTGGGAACCGTCAAGAGCCGCCTTTCACGCGCACGCCAGGCTCTGGCAGCCTGACAGACGCGGAAAGTCCAAGACAACGGTCGGGGCGGCTGCATTCAGCTGCCAAGACTTCCGAAGGTGCGGATATCGGTACCTTCGGACCGGCGCTGCGATGTGTAGTCAGCAAACGCGCCCGTCAAGACCTCATTCTGCCAGTCAAGAAGCGCTTCCTTGTAGCTTTGACGTTCAGAAAATCTTTCAAACCAGGCTTTCAGATGAGGCGTGCGTTCAAACGGCCAGCCCATAAGACTGAACCGGTGGACATTCGGCATCCAGGCGATGTCAGCCAAACCAAATGTATTTCCTGACAAGAACCTGCGGCCATCGCTCAACAGATCATCGAGCCGTTTGAAAGCCTTGTCCGTGCGGGTTACCACTGCGTCTATTCTCGATTTTTCAAATCCTGATGCGAAGTCCCGGCGAAACTGCTTCAGCCACTCGTTCCGGTGCTTCTGCTGAAAGGCATCAAAACTTTCTTTGTCGCTTCTTTCAACGCCGCGAAACAGAAACTCGAATGTCGCCAGCTTCAGATCTGCCTGCGCATCGTCGGCCATCGCCAGAAGCTCGGCGGATGCAGAAGCGGAAAGCTCCGAGGCAGAACCTGCAATCTGCTGAATGATGTCGACGCTTTCTATGAAAAGACGTCCATTGTCGACAAACGCCGGGACCAGGCCATTCGGATGGATCGCGTGGTATTCGGGCGTCGCATGCTCGTCCTTTGCCAGATCGATCAGATGGCTGGTGTAGTCCTTGCCGGTCTCGGCAAGCACGATGCGCACCCTCTGCGAACAGCTCGACATCGGTGCGTGCCACAGGTGCAGGCCCTGAAGATCTTTAAGGCTCCGGTCTCCCGGTTCAATCTCAGGCATGGTGTCCTTTCTCCTTGATACGCTCAGAATGCGACCCGGTCGCCGCCTTTGAGGTCGAGCATTTCCCGTGCCTCGTCGGCCGTGGCAACTTCGCAGCCAAGATCCTCGACAATCCGCCGGATCTTGGTGACCTGTTCGGCGTTGGATTTCGCCAACTGACCGCGGGCGATCATGAGACTGTCTTCCAGACCGACCCTCAGGTTGCCACCCATCTGACTCGCGGTTGTCGCAAACGGCATCTGCGCGCCGCCGGCGCCGAGGACCGACCACTGATAGTCATCGCCGAACAACCTGTCGGCCGTCCGCTTCATGAAAATTAGGTTGTCGATGTCGGGGCCGATGCCACCAAGGATGCCGAAAATGAACTGGATAAAAACGGGTGCTTTGAACAACCCGGCATCCATACAGAATTTCAGATTGTAAAGATGCCCGACATCGTAGCACTCGTGTTCGAACTTTACGCCGTGCGCGCCTCCGAGCTCGGTTGCTACATAACGGATATCGGCAAAGGTATTGCGGAAAATATAACCCTCCGAATTGCGGATATAGGCTTCTTCCCAGTCGTATTTGTACTCTTTGATCCGGTCGGCGATCGGATGGAAGGAGAAGTTCATCGATCCCATGTTCAAAGAACACATTTCAGGCGACGCCCATTTGGCCGGCGCGATGCGTTCTTCCATGGTGTTGACCAGACTGCCGCCGGTGGAAACGTTCACGACCGCGTCCGTCGCCTGCTTGATTACCGGCAGGAAGGCCTTGAAATGGTCCGGTGCAATGGAAACCGAGCCATTTTCCGGGTTGCGCGCATGCAGGTGCAAAATGGACGCGCCTGCCTTGGCGGCTTCGATGGCCTGATCGGCTATGTCTTCGGCGGTAAAGGGAAGTGCGTCTGACATGGTGGGCGTATGGATCGCCCCTGTTACGGCGCAAGTTATGATCGTTTTTTTCTTTTTGCGAGCCAATGCCGCCTCCTAATCATCCGATTTTTGTTTTTCGACCTGCCTGGAGAGGGGGAATAGTTCGAGCCCGGTTCTGGCCCTGACAAAACCCCAGATGCCTTGAGGTGCCTTGAGCATCACGACGATAGCAACGAGCCCAAGGATCAGGAGATAGGTGGTGCCAAGATCGGCGAGCGTTTCGCGCAGCAGAAAGAAAACGATCACGCCGATGATGGGTCCTTCAAGCGTGCCTATGCCGCCAATGACAACAATGAAGATGACGAATGCCGTCCAGTCGTTCACGCTGAATGCGGCGTCCGGCGAAATCCTCAGCTTCTGAAGGAATATCAGGGCGCCGGTCGAGGCCGTCAGTCCGGCGGTGATGACGTAGACGACGAATTTATGGCGCCAGATATCAATGCCGAAACTGTTGGATGCGGTTTCACTGTCGCGGATCGCGGTCAGCGCAAGTCCGTTACGCGAACGCAGGAGCAGGTAGATGGCCGCCAGCACGATGACCGCCATGCCCAGCGCGAGCCAATAGGTGGTTGCCTCGCGCATGGAACGACTGGAGGCCATGGAGCGGACGATAGCGACCGGAAGGCTAGTGCCGGATCCGCCACCAAGCGCGGACACCTGCGCAAAACTTAGCCGAAAGACTTCAGCAATCACCCAGGTGCCGATCGCAAAATAGGCGCCGCGCAGGCGGAAAATGAGGAAGGCGACGGGGACGGCCACCAAAGCCCCGAGCAGGCCCGCTAGCGGGATTGCGGCGAGCGGAGACAGTCCGGCAAAAATCGCGAGCGCGAACAGCATATAGCCGCCGAAACCGACAAAGGCCTGTTGTCCAACGCTGACGAGACCCGCATATCCGGCAAGCAGGTTCCACAGGCAGGCCAGCGACAGATAGAGGAAGATCTCGCTCATCAGCCGCATGTCAGCCCTGCCGGCCCACCAGGGAGCTGCGATCAGTGCCACAAGGCACACCACGCCGAGAACAGCTGCGGTTCTGCTTGCCCGGGAAGACCTTGAAATGGTGTAGGTTTGCGCGTTCATCCGTCAATCCGTGGAAACAGGCCGCGTGGCTTTACCGCGAGCACGATCAGGAAGGCGATGTGGCCGGCCAGAAGCTGCCAGCCCGGGTTGATCTGGGCGCCGATGTTCTGGCTGACACCGAGAATGATGCCGCCGATCAGCGTGCCCCACAGATTGCCCAAACCGCCAATGATCACGGCTTCAAATCCGAAGATCAGCCGCCCAGGGCCTATGGAAGGGTCGAAACTCGTCCGGATACCAAGAAAGACGCCGGCAACGGCGACGACCGCCAATGAAAGCGCCATCGCCAGACCGAAGACATGCGCCTTGTTCAGGCCCATCAGCTGGGCGATGTCCTGCTTGTCCGAAACAGCGCGGAACGCACGACCGAGAGCCGTCTGGTAGAAAATCCATTGAAGGCCGGCGATGACGGCGACCGAAACGGCAAACATGACGAGGGGAAGGACGCCGACATTCAGTCCGCCGGGAAGGGCAACACTTGCCGTTTCGATCGGGCCTGCATTCATCTTTTGCGGGTCGGCGGAATAGACTTCGAGCAGGCCGTTTTGAATGATGACCGAAAGTCCGAACGTGACCAGAAGAGGTGGCAGGATATCATCGCCAAGGGTCTGATTGAGAATGCCGCGCTGAAGCACATAGCCGATCCCGGCCATAACCGGAACGACGATAGCGAGCGTCAGCAGCGGATTTATGCCAAGCGCGGTCGTTGTTGAAAGCGCGAGAAAGGCAGCCAGAACGATGAAATCGCCATGCGCGATATTGACCAGCCGCATCACGCCGAAAATCAGCGACAAGCCGGCCGCAAACAGAGCATAGAGGCCTCCCAGAAGCACGCCTTGAACAATGGCATTGATCCAGTCCATTCTAGTTGCCTTTCGGGTAGGGCGAAGACGCGGGATTGCCGATTGGAAATTGCCGGTGCGGCGGTGTCGTTGTGGTCATCTTCCGATCCATGCGTCAGACTCCGAAATAGGCAGCACTGATCTGTTCCCGGGACAGTTCATTCGAACGGCCTTCAAGCGAGATCCTGCCTTCCTGCATGCAATAGACCCTGCCAGCGACGCTGAGAGCCTTGGCAATGTCCTGCTCAACGATAATGGCGCTCATGCCTTCACCGATGATGTCCGGCAGCGCTTCGTAGATCGACTTGATGATGATGGGCGCAAGGCCCAGGCTGATCTCGTCAAAGAGGATGAGCTCCGGGTTCGACATCAGCGCGCGCCCGATGGCGACCATTTGTTGCTGGCCGCCGGACAGGGCCGTTGCCGGCACGGCGCGTCTTTCCTTCAGAACGGGAAACAGCTGAAAGACCTTTTGCAGGTCCCATGGACCCTTTCGGTTCATCTGGCCACCGATAACGAGGTTTTCCTCGACCGAGAGAGACTGGAACAGCTGACGGCCCTCGGGCACCATCGCAATGCCCAGTTTCGCGATCTGGTCGGCCCGGGAAGCGCCGATCGGCTGATTGCGAAAGCTCACCATGCCGTTTCCGTTGGGCAGCAGCCCGGTAATCGAGCGCATCAATGTTGTCTTGCCAGCGCCATTGGCGCCGATGATCGCAATCACTTCACCTCTATCAATGGATACATCGACGCCGAAAAGAGCCTGAATGTCCCCGTAGTGCGCATCAAGAGCGCGTGTTGACAAAAGCGGGTCAGACATCGGCATCGACCCCCATATAGATCTCTTGAACTTCGCGGCTGGCCATCGTTTCCTTCGGGGCGCCGTCCGCGATCTTGCGGCCAAAATCGACTACGATGAGCCGGTCGGCCACCGACAGCAGGGCGTGGACGATGTGCTCGATCCAGATGATGGATATGCCGGTCGACCGGATCGTATTGATGGTCTGAACCAGCGCGTGGCACTCGCCTTCGGTCAAACCGCCTGCGATTTCGTCCAGCAGGAGCAACTTCGGCTGCGCGCAAAGAGCTCTTGCCAATTCCAGGCGTTTCCGGCCCAGCAGTGTGAGCGAACCGGAGACATCATTCGCCTTGTCGATCAAGCCCGTCAGCTGCAACATTTCAAGGCAGTGTTTGTCCGCCATTGCCGACGGCAATTTTGCGCCGTGAGTTGCGGCGACCAGAACGTTTTCGAAAACGGTCATGTTGCTGAACGGTTGGGGTATCTGAAAGGACCGCGCTATGCCGAGACGACATCTTTTCGCGGCCGACATGCGCGTAACGTCGGCGCCATTGAACAGTATCTGTCCATGGTCTGCCCGAACCGTGCCGGTGATCAGATTGAACATGGAGGTTTTGCCGGCGCCGTTCGGTCCGATCACGCCGAGCGCTTCGCCTTGGGCCAGCTGATAGGAGAGCTCGTCGGCGACGGTTATCGCGCCGTAAGCTTTCGAAAGGTCCTTGAGTTCAAGAACGAGCGCCATGGATATCCCTTGACTGAATGGTCCGGAGCTGGTGCACGACGTCGGTCGCCGTGCACCAGCGGTGCATTACGACAGCAGTTTCAGTTCACCTGTTGTGGGGATCTCAGGTGCGCTGTGATTGGACGTAATGACCAGTTCCATGCCGTTTGCCCCCTTCTGCCACTGCCCGGCGACAAGCGGTGTCTTGGAGACGTTTTTCACCGGGCCGAAGCCCCAGTTGACGTGCCCGACAACAGTTGGAAGGTCGGTTGCCTGTATGGCTTCCAGCGTTGCGTTGGGGTCGTCCAGGTCTGCGCTGCGCTTGATGACATCGGCAGTTACCTCAAAGAGCGCGTGCTTGAACCCGATCGGCTGCGTCCAGGGCCGGCCTGACGCATTCACGTAGCCGTCGGCGAGTTGCCTGGCGCTTTCCCCTGTCAGGGAAGATGAGAACGGGTGGTCCGGTGTCCACCAGATTTCGGAGGTGAGCCCGTCACCGCGCTCACCGAGTGATTCAATGACCGACGGGAACAAAAGAGCCTTGCCGATTGTGACCACCTTTGGCTGGAATCCCTGCTGTGCCGACTGGGACCAGAAGGTGGCGAAGTCCGGCGGGATCATGTTGCCGGTGACGATCTCGCAGCCAGCTTCCTTGAACGCGGAGATCTGGGACGAGAAATCGTCTGTCAGGGGTTGATACCTGCCCGGATCGGTCAGTTCGAAACCGCTTCCGATCAGCGCAGGCGGGAAACCGACCTTGTCGTCGCCCCAGGCGTTGCCGTCCGCATCGTTCGGGAACAGGCCGCCGACCGTTCTGTCGACACCGGCTTCTTCCCAGAGCGCCAGGAAGGCTTTGATCACGTCTTCCAGGCCCCAGAAGAAATGATAGGTGAAGTCGAAGCCCTGCGCCGGATCGCCGTTCCGGCCAAAGAAGTAAGGCTGCCAGGGGCAGTCGGTGGTGATACAGGGCACCTCGTTGAGTTCGGCCTGGTCCGAGATGGGGTTTGTCGTGTCGGGTGTCGACGCTCCGACCAGAATATCGACTTCATCACTGAGGATCAGTTCGGAGGCCACTTCGGCCGCGCGGTTCGGATTGGACTGGCTGTCCTTGGAAATGATTTCGATCTTGTAGGATCTGTTGTTGTTTTCAATTCCACCGGCAAGGGCTTTTTGGATGCCGGCAAGGACAAAGTCGTCTGCCTCTGCAAATCCGGCGAGCGGCCCTGTCCGCGGGCTGACATGACCGATCTTGATGACCGGATCTGCCGCATAGGCGCGTGTTCGTGTCAGGATCGCCGGTGCTGCAAGTCCTGCGCTGGCACCCGCGATAAATCCACGGCGGGTAATGCCGAATTTCTTTCCTGTGAGCGTCATCGTCTTTCCTCCCGGATGCGCTGGTCGCGTGTCTAAGCCACATCAGCTCAAGATGGTTTCAAGCTCCCGCAAATGAGCTGCGACGCGCTGGCGAACTTCGTCCGCTTCCTCCGGCGTCCAGCTTTGAAATCCTTCACCGGTTTTCATCCCGAGCTTTCCTGCTTCAACAAGAGCGCGCAGATACGGGGAAGGGGAGGGCCGATTGTCCAGATCGGCCAATACGTTTTCATGGATGTCGAGCGTCAGATCCGTTCCGACCAGATCGGCGTTGGCAAGCGGTCCAAGCACCGAAAGGCGCCGGCCAAAGCTGGTATTGACGACGGTGTCGACATCGCTTGCCGTACACACACCCTTTTCGACAAGGTTGATCGCCTCGCGCCACATCGCGTGTTGCAGCCGATTGCCGATGAAACCGGCGACATCCTTTTCAACACGTACAGGTGTCTTGCCGACCGAAGTGAGCAGGTCGGTCGCCGCAATCATCGCCGCGTCCGATGTCCATTCGGTGCGGATGACCTCGACCAGTGGGATCATGTGCGGCGGGTTCCACCAATGTGTTCCCAGTGCACGTGCGCGATCCTTGAGATCCGACATGATCCTGGTGATCGGAATCACCGAAGTGTTGGATGCAAACAGCGTGTCTTGAGGCGCATGGCGCTCTGCCTCGGCAAAGAGTGCGCGCTTCAGGTCAAGTTTTTCCGGAGCTGCCTCGAATATGACGTCTGCATTGGCGACGCTCGCGGCAAGGTCCGCAAACGGAGTGATGCGCGTGATCGCTTCTTCGGTTTTTTCCGCAGTCGAACCGAGCGCGGTCAGGCTTGTGCGCACCCGTTCGTGAAGCGTTTCCAGGCTTGCCTCATAGGCATCAAAGACCCGAACGGAATGGCCGTTGCGTGCGAAGGTCAGTGCGATGCCATGGCCCATGAGACCAGCACCTAGAACAGCGATGTTCTTGCTCTCGCTCATTTTCTATCCCGCCGTGTATCCGCCATCGGCATAAAGGATGTGCCCCGTGTAGAAATCGGATGCTTTGGAGGACAGGAATAATAGGGGGCCGATCAGATCCTCAGGCTCGCCGAGGCGGCCCTTGGGCACGCGGGCGAGAAATCCGTCTCGAAAGCCCTTTGCCAATTCGTCATCCTCGAACATCCACGAAGTCAGCGGCGAGCGGAAAACGGTCGGTGCGATTGCATTGACGGTGATGTTGTCGGCGCCGAGTTCGCAGCCGAGCGCCTTGGTGATGCCGTCGACCGCAGCCTTTGAGGCGCAGTAGGCCGTGTAGCCGGCAGGATGTCCGAGAAGGCCACGCGCCGAGGATACCAGTACGATCTTGCCGCCGTGCGGCTGCTGCATCATCTGCGCCGTAGCAGACCGGGCCAGCAGCCAGGACTGGGTGACATTGGCTTCCATGACATTGCTGAAATCTTCCGGCGCCATGTCGTTTATTTTTGCGACCTTGTTCATGCCGGAGGCAACGACAAGAATGTCAAGCGATCCGTGGTGCCTAACGCAATTTTCCACCATCTCATCGCAGGTTTCTGCAGTCGACGGGCGCTTGTTCACCGTCTCGACGGCAGCGCCTTTGGCGCGGCACTCTTCGGCAATCTTTTCGAGCGCTTCGCTGTTGCCTGCGGCCAGTATGAGGTCACATCCGGCTCCGGCTAATGCGTTGGCCGCGACAGCACCGAAGGCGCCTGTTGCACCTGTTACAAGGGCAACCTTGCCTTTGATGTCGAACAATTCGAGCGGGTGGGTCCATATATCAGCCATCAGTTTACCTCCGGCGGATAGGGAATAACGACAAGCATCGTAGAGGTGTGATTGGAGCGGTTCTCAATCGTCCGCACTTCATCGGGGGCGATGGTGCAGCTGTCGTATTTCTTCAAGACCGTCTCGGTGCCGTCGGCCATGACGGTCATTTCACCTTCCAGGACGACATAGACCTTTTCAAAGGGCGTGGAATCCGGGCCTGCGCCACCGCCAGGCAAAAACTGGCTGAGTCCGATCCATTGATTTTGCGGGCCGCTGCTTTCAAATCCCTGCAGGCGCAAACCAACCACCCCATGGTGGTTGGGGGCTTCATAAGGTTCTGCATCGTCGAAACGCTTTACATGCATCGCTTCCTCCCAGACGCGACAAGCGGACCGCCAACTGGAGCGGCGGTCCAGGTCATGATGTCCTAGAATTCTTCACCGGGCTCGATGCGGTATTGCTGACCTCGGTCGATCATTGCGACGAGGCGAATGATGCAACCGTCGCCGCGGTCCCAGTTCCATGGGAAAAAGGCGAAGGTACAGCGTTTGCCCGTGACTGCATCGAGGTCACCGCCGACGTTCTCAATTCCCAAAATTCCATTGGAAAAGAGCGTGTTGTGCACCGGTTCCCACTCAGGAAAATCGTCTTTCCAGTCGCGTCCACCGGACCATTCAAGATATTCCGCCTCCAGGTGCGGCAAGATGGGGCCATTGCGCTGGGGTCCGATTGCCGTTGCGAGCGGATGGTCATTGGCCTGCGTGTCATGTCCGACGACCTTGACGCCTTTTTCGACCATCCAGTCGGCAGCGGACGGAACAAGGCCAGGGCAATAGGCGAAATAATCGCCGTCTTCGTATTGCTTGTGCCAACCGGTGTTGATGATCAGGACATCGTTCTTGCGAATTGCATGTCCGCAAGCCTTTTCCAGATCGTCAGCGGTGATCTGCTCCCATTTCTGCTTCGGTACCGAGACAACGAGGCCGGACCCGAAGAAATGCGGCAGCGGCACCTCGTCGATGAACGGTGTGCCCTGCACCACGTGAGCCGGTGCATCGATATGGGTCGTCACGTGCATGGTCGTGGTGATGGTCTGTGACAGCACCCCGGATTTCGCCATGTAGTGCTTACGGTCGATCTGGACGTCCTGGAAGTAAGGCCAGTTGGGGCATTGAAAGCCATAGCGGTGGGAGAGGTTGTAAAACTCAACACCCATATCGTTGTTCAGGTTGTCCTGAAACTCGATGCCGCGAATCATAACTGACATATGTGTTCCTCCCGTCAGTCGGTGTATCACTGTATTGCTAAACGGTACAGATGCATCATAATGTGGTCAAGAGTGAATCTCGACAGATTTTGAAAATTGACCTATATGCTGCGTTTGGCGCTGTGCAAAAAAGCGATTCCAGCATCAGATCAAAGAGGGCAGAATTGGTGTTGTCGATGGAAGCAGAGAAGAAAACTCAATCGAATCAAGGCGTTCAGGTTATCGCGCGTGCAGCCGAGATATTAAGGGTCCTCAAGAACGACAATGCCGGGCTTAGCCTGGGGCAAATCGCGGAACGCGTACATTTGCCCCGCTCTACGGTACAGCGGATTGTCAACGCTCTGCTTGCCGAACGGCTGGTGATGTCGTCTTCGTCCGAAGGAGGACTGCGTCTGGGTTCAGAAATCCAGTCCTTGGCCGCGGCAGGCCGTGTCAACATGACCGAGTTGGTGCACCCGGTTCTGACCGAGCTTGCGAAACGCACAAAAGAGACCGTGGATCTTGCCGTTTTCCGCGATGATCACATGGTGTTTCTCGATCAGGTGATTGGCACGCACCGTCTTAGAACCGTTTCGGCGGTCGGTGAGGTCTTCCCGATGACCGACACCGCAAACGGCAAGGCCGCGCTGTCACTGCTCGAAGATGACAAAGTCGTTTCCATCGCTGCCCGAGAGCTGAAGGCCGATGGCCAGGCGCAAAGGCCACTGTCGGATTTTCTCAAAGAGATTGAAGATATACGGGCGACTGGGATAGCGTGGGACCTGGACGAGCATACGCAGGGTATTTCAGCGGCGGGATTTGCATTTCGTGACCCGGTAGGCCTGATCTACGCCATTTCCGTGCCGGTGCCTTCGCACAGATTTGCAGGTCTCAAGGGCGACCTTTCAGGTCAGCTTCAGGAGATAAGAGACGCTGTCATGAAACTTGTCTGATGGTTCAGTTTCGGGTCTGTCTTTTGCCTGCGCCTGACGTGCCGGTCTACGCCGCGACCCGCCGTCTGACGCCCGCGCGCTGGGCTTCGATGCGTTCAGTGCCATAGTCAGACCAATTCTCGACCGATCCCGCGATCGGGCTCCCGTTACCATCTGTCGCTTCAGCCAGCACTTCCTCGGTAATGTTGTTGCACCAGCCTTCTTCGGGATTGAACTCCAGCACCGCCCTGACATTTTCGATCTGGCCGTTGCGAATATCCTCAACGAGTTGGAGCCTTCTCATATCGGTCAAGTCGATCTCTGGCGTGTATAAGGAATTTCCAAGTTCGCAAATGATTGAGAAAAACGATGTATCGAGATTTGGTTGCATTCACAGCCTCCTTCAAGCTCAATCCAGAATATACGCAAAATACGTACAAATCAAGTTGAAAATATCCCGTTTTACGCGAATGCGTACGCTTGAGAGGGTTTCTGAGTGTTGTGAGTCTGCCGAGGAGGCGCTGGACGAACATGAGCCTAGAGCGGTTTGAAGACCATGACGATCTTGGCTTTGATCTTGACCTCAGTGTGGTCGAAGTCGCCTTCCTGGTAAACGATTGTTTCCTGAAATCTCGGGTCGTCGGATTCCGGCATCAGCTCCGACTTCCCATTGAGGCTGACGAGACGTTTGGCCGTGCGTTCAATGGTCATACCGTTGTCGCGCGAGCGCTCCACAAGGACCAGGTCGTTTTCCTTCAATTCGATTCCGGCGGCCAAATAGTCGACGCACAGGAGCAGGTCGCCATTGGCGGCAATCCTGTTGAGGGACTCGCCACGCACCTTGACCACGTATTGGGCCTGTGCGGGGAAGCGAACGTCGTATGAAATCGTTGATTCTTCAGCATTCTCTGTCTCGAACAAGGCTGCTTCCATCCAGAGTCCGGCAGCAACCTCGCCAACGACCGGAACACCGGTTTTAGGCAAAGACGTTGTTTTGCGCTGGATTTCGGCCACGGACCCGTCGGCGAGCAAAAGGATCTCATCCCGTGTTATGGCCGGGTCTCCTTTTCCCGGAAGGACGGCCAGTAACTTGCTGATGAAGTTCGCCGGCAATCCATTCTCACCGTAATCCGCGGAGAAATAGCGCTGAATGGAAGAGGCCTGGGAATAACCCATCTCTCTTGCGATCGCCCGCAAGGAGAGCCCCGATCTTTCCTTCAGCTTTTGAAGCTTGCCGTGCAGTGTCTGCGCAGGTTCGGTCATGTGTGTTGTGCCGCAATTCTTCCCAATGTGAGAAGAGTTGTATCGTATGAAAACTGCGTTGACAAGTGTACGTTATTTGCGTACGATTTTTCGTGAAGTTTGAAACCGGAAAGGACGATAGAGAGTGTTGGGTCAGGCGCAGAAACGAAGGAGTGGTCGGTGAGCGGGCTTAAGGACGAAATCGAGGCAGCAAGAGAGCGTGTGGCGCACTATCGCCTGCGCGCAGAAAGGCCGAGTGCACGCCTTGAAGATGAATACGCACTGGAAAAAGCGCGCACGCGGCTTCTGACACTGGAGTTGAGAGGATTGAAGGCGGCCCTAAAGTCCAAAGAAGCAGGCAAGAGCGTGAACTTAGATCATGTATCAGGTGCGAAGCGGAGCGGAACAGGTCACATCAGTGCCGAAGCAGGAAGACGAATGAGAACAAAGCATAAACATTTAGGTTTGAGTACGCGCGCGCAGGCTGAAGCCTCGTTCGCAGCTTTGCAGAAAGGAGCTCAAAAGCCCCAGGAGGGACGTTAATGGCGTCAGGTGCAGCCGTGGACAGAATCGCGTCAGAATTCGGCATTCACTTTGTGTCATCAGCAAAGCGTGCTGAAGGCCGCCACCAATCCAAAGCACGGAAAACCTGTCTCGCTTTGCTGAAAAAACATGGCGCAGAGCATCTGCGCCTGGTTTTCGGCCTGATCAATACACCGGCCAATCGCGGTAACTGGTCAGCGCCCGTGCTGAGTGCAGTCTCCTGGGTGATTGTGAACCAGCCGGGCACCGTTGCACGCAGGGACTTCGTAACGAGTTTCGACCGTCTCGACCTTGGCGCGCTCCATGCCCGCGCCAAGAACATCAATCCAGAAGCACTGACGATTACGTTGGCAGTCCTGCTTTCTTATGAACTCGATCAATCGGTGCAGGCTGGCATCTCGGAGGAAGCTGCCTGATGCATTTGGTTGATCTTATGGAGGCTGTTTCATCTCTTTTTTCAGTCAAGGAGTGTGCATTGAAGATGAGGAAAAAAGCTCAAACAGTGCGTTGTCTATTGGGTCCGAATGAATTGAAAGGCGAGCCTGAGGAACACGTGGGCAGGTTTACCGTCGGGGAGCTTGAGTTCGTATCAGACAACAGCGCAAACGCATGCGTTCGAGCGAAGCGCGGCGGCCAATCGGAATGGCTGGCGAGTGTCAGGCAATTCCTATCCGAAGAATGCCGACTGTTTCGATCGTTGGGAGCGGGGCTCCGACTAGTACACCTAGTCGCAAGTCGAGGCACCGACCCACTGGCGCGCGCATGGTCACTGGAATGAGGCCGTGTTCGTCAAATGATCCGGGACAGGACCCGCAACGCAATCGAAATGCAAGCCAATACGAGTAAAACTGGATGTCTCATCTCAATCGCCCGCAGTCTCCTGAAGATGTTCTGGAGCGCCTGATCGAGGCCGTGGAAGTGAATGCCGCCGTTGCAAAAGGCGATGGTCCAAGAGCGATCTTTTCCGCCTGGCCGGACTATCGGCGAAAGATCGCCGGGAGAAAACGCACCTATCCTCCTCCGCAGATTTCAAGGGCGGAAGAAGCGCTGACCTGGTTTTCGCTGATTGATGATACAGACGCCCGCCGCGCTTTGCAATTTGAGGTCATGTGCAAGGCCGGCGGTGGCAAGTTCAGCAGGATTTGCGATAAATACGGCTGGAAACGGTCAACGGTAACGAGCCGGAACAGGGCCGCGTTGAAGAGGCTGGCACTAAAACTTGAAGAAAAGGCGAGACAATAGAAAACCATAATGCCTAAAGCTTTGCTTAGGCCTGTGTTTTTGGGTGTAGAACACGTCTCTGCATGCTACTGATTGTTTTGACGATGCAGCCGGGAAAAAACAAATGCGCTTATTGCCGATCTTCACGCTTATCTTCGCAGTCCTTTTTGTTGTGCCTGCGATGTCTGCAGCAACACTCTCCCAAAAGGAGATTTCGTCAGAACTCATCGGGAAAAAGCTCACCTTCAGTGGCGCTTTTTCCGGAAAAATCACATATCGGCGAGGCGGCAAATTTATCTACACGACAGGAAACAGCAAACAGCTGAGCGGGACCTGGCATTTCAAAGGCAACAAGATCTGCACCAAATTTGACAACAACTTCCGCGGTGGCCGCACGAGTTGCTTTTCGTTCGAAAGGACGGGAAAACGCACTTATGTAACCAGTCTCGGCTACCAGGTGCGGCGATAGATCCTGATACGTTATTAGACTTGAAATCTACGTGCTGCAAAACGCGCATCGTTTGCGCGTTGGAGTTGGCTAGCGACTTAATTTCACCGGTGATGGATCATTGGGTGATTTTCAGGATCCAATACCGGAATGCCAGAGCAGCTTGAGTTTTAGATTTGACGGACAGGAAGTAACTTTCGTTGGCCGCGATTGAAACACCGCTCGCCTGTTCTATCAGTCCCTGCTGCCTTGGGTGTGCGGCAAGCAGTTCATGCACCAGACAGACGCCATTGCCGTGTACAGCGAGCTGAAGTGCGGATCCGTAAGAATCCACAAACAGGGCCGGTGCTGATAGTGCTCTGCCCGCGACCTGTGACCATGACTTCCATCCGTCGGACGTTCCGACGGCCTCGATGAGGGGAAGGTTTTCAAGATCGCCTTTCAGGCCGGGTGATTTCAGCGCGATCAATCGGTCCGAGCCAAGGAGTTCAGCGTCTGAGGCGGCTTGTTTTTTGGATCCGAAGCGGATTTCAACATCAGCTGCGATCCGGGTGAATTCGTCCGGCCAGACCGCGCCGATCAACCGGAGCACGACATCTGGATGCCTTTCGGTGAATTCTGGAAGTCTTGGAGCGATGACCCAATGAATGACGCTGATCGAGGCGGACACCGTCAATAGATCAGAAGACTGGCCGGTGTCGAAAGCAGCGGTGGCTCCGGTTAAGGTGGTCAGCGCGGCATCGACCTGAGGCAGCAGCCTGCGGCCGTGATCGGTCAGTGCAAGCCCGCGTGCCTTGCGCTCGAACAGGGGCACACCGAGCCTCACTTCGAGCGACTTGATCTGCTGACTGACGGCTGATTGGGTCATGCCGATTTCGTCTGCTGCCGCTGTGAAACTCAAGGTCCTTGCCGCTGATTCAAAAGCGCGAAACCAGTTCAATGGCGGCAGTGCCGGTGCCATGATCAAGTTACCTATTAGTTTGACTAATGCCTGAGACTGAAAATCATTCGTTTGTCCGGAAAGTCAAGGCGTTCGATAGTGATTGCGGCGATCAAGGCGATGCAAGGGAGGACGGTCGTGGAGCCTGACATCAGGAAAATCGTGACCTATGACGAGGAGGTGCTGATTGAAGGCTTCCGCAAGGCAGAGACGCCCTGGCGCATGTTTGCAGTTGCCGCCGTTGTCCGAAACCCTTGGGCAGGGCGCTTTGTCGACGATCTCAGCCCGGAAATCAGGTCCTACGGGCCAAGGCTCGGCCGTCTTATGACCGACCGGATGATCAAACTGGCCGGAAGCGGGGCCGCCATCGAAGCCTATGGCAAGGCGGCGGCGGTCGGTCTGGATGGCGAGGTGGAACACGCATCGGGCCTGATCCACACGCTGCGGCTTGGGAATTACTACCGGCAGGCGGTCGAAGCGAAATCCTATCTGGCCTTCACGAACACGCGCGGTCCTGCCAATGCCCCGATCATGGTGCCGCTGATGGACAAGAATGATGCCGGGCGGCGATCGCATTATCTAACAATCCAGTTTGCAATTCCCGACGCACCCCGCGCCGACGAGATTGTCGTCGTTCTTGGCGGAGCAACCTCCGGCCGTCCATTCCATCGGATTGGCGACAGGTATCAGGATCTTGAAGAGATGGGCCATGACGTGGACAACCCGGCAGCGGTCTGAAGCGGGAGCGCTTGCCTATGTCTCGGCGGGAAGGGGACCGCGCCTACTCCTGATCCACGGAGTGGGGCTTCGGGCGGAGGCCTGGAACGCGCAAATTGCGGCCTTGTCGGACTGCTTCGAAATTCTTGCTCCGGACCTGCCGGGGCATGGAGGCAGCGCGGCACTTTCAGGCGCGCCGCGCTTGCAGGACTATAGCGAGCGGATCGCGCGACTGCTCGACCGTCCGGCCATTGTTGTCGGGCACTCGATGGGGGCGATGATCGCTCTGGATCTGGCGTCCCGCTATCAAGATCAGGTTCGAGGTGTTGGCGCACTGAACGCCATCTTCAGGCGGAGTCCGGCAGCTCGAAACGCCGTCCGAGAACGCGCTGCAGAACTCGACGGCATGACAGCTGTGGATCCATCGGCAGCAATAGCCCGTTGGTTTGGAACGGAGCCAAGCCCGGAGCGTCTGGCCTGTCATGATTGGCTTAGCGGTGTGGATCCGGCCGGTTATCGAACGGCCTATTCCGTCTTTGCAAATGAAGACGGACCGAACGACGCGGATTTGATGGCTCTAACCTGTCCCGCGCTTTTCATGACCGGTGGCCTTGAGCCGAACTCCACACCAGCCATGAGCCGCGCGATGGCCGATCTTGCACCCGACGGCATGGTGAAAGTTGTCGAAGAGGCTGCGCATATGATGCCGATGACACATCCCACGGCGGTGAACCGCGCCTTGCTGGATTTTGCTGAAGGATGCCAACCATGAACGCACTCGATCCGCGCGAATTGCGGGATGCCTTCGGGCGGTTCATGACCGGCGTCACCGTTGTGACGAGCCTTGATCGTGAAGGGCGTCCGGTCGGATTTACCGCGAACTCGTTTTCGTCCGTTTCCCTGAACCCGCCGATATTGCTGGTGTGTCCCGGAAAGTTCCTTTCGAGCTTTCAAGTGTTTTCTTGCTGCGAACGCTTTGCCGTGAGTGTCTTGAGCGAGGGGCAGGAGGAGGTCGCGAATATTTTTGCGGGCTACAAGGGCGACCGGTTTGCGCGGGTGGCACATACGATCAATAAGCACGGGGTCCCGGTTGTCGACGGTGCGATAGCAGCGTTTTCCTGCAAGACGCATCAGGTTGTGCCGGCAGGTGATCATGTGGTGCTTATGGGCGAGGTTACCGAGTTTTCGCAAGGCGAGGGGCGGGGTCTTGGTAACGCGGGCGGGCAGTTCTTCAGCCTGGGCCTGGAGCACCAGGCACGCGATCCAAGCGCCAGAAAGAATATCTGCGGAGCGATTGTCGAGACCGAAGACGGCATTTTGCTCAAGGCGACGCCTGAGGGGTACAGATTGCCCGAATGTGTCGCACCCGACCGCACGTCTTTACGAGAATGTTTAAGGCAAGAGCTTCTCGGCCTGGGAATTGGGGCAGAGCTTGGCCCTGTTTTTTCTGTTTTCGACCATCAGGCACAGGAAACCCATTTTGCCTACCTGCTGGCCAAAGCCGAAAGCGTTGATGCGGCCTGCGGATTTGAAAGCATCGCGTTTTCCGAGATTGCGGGGCTCACATTTAGCTCGGCGACAACTGCGCGAATGCTGGAGCGGTTTGCCGAAGAAGTGCGAACACGCAATTTCAGTCTTTATCTCGGTGATGCTGTCTCAGGCGAGACGCACCAGATCCAGGAAAGGGCCTGATCATGGAGTTTTCCCTTTTTGCGCATATGGAGCGGCTGTCGCGTGACGAAACTCACGCCAAGCTGTACGAGGACTTTCTGTCGCTGTGCAAAATGGCCGATGAGGGTGGGATGCGGGCGATCTGGACGGGTGAACATCACGGTATGGAGTTTACCATTGCGCCCAACCCGTTCCTGTCTCTGGTCGATCTCGCGCACCATACCAAGAATGTCAGGCTGGGAACCGGCACGATTGTCGCTCCGTTCTGGCACCCGATCAAACTGGCAGGTGAGGCGGCAGCCGCAGACCTGATGACGGGGGGGCGGATCGAGCTCGGGATCGCGCGAGGCGCATATTCTTATGAATACGAACGCATGATGCCCGGCATGGATGCCTGGGAGGCGGGGCAAAGGATGCGTGAAACGACGCCTCTCCTGAGAAAACTCTGGGATGGCGATCATGCGCATGACGGCGAGTTCTTCAATTTTCCCGCAAGTACCTCGTCACCGAAACCTCTGCAGGAAAACGGGCCTCCAATCTGGATCGCAGCACGCGATCCGAACAGCCACGAATTCGGTGTGCACAACGGCTTCAACATCCAGGTAACGCCTCTCTGGCAGGGCAACGAGGAGGTGGAAATATTGATGGGACGGTTCAACGATGCCTGTGCGACCTTCGATGGACCGAGACCCAAGATCATGCTTTTGCACCATACCTATGTTGGGTCCGATAGCGACGATATATGTCGTGCAACGCGGGAACTTTCCCGGTTTTATTGCTATTTCGGTGCCTGGTTCCAGAACAAGCGTTTGGTCTCCCAAGGCTTGATCGAGGAACTGACGGAAGACGAAATAGCAGCCAACCAGATGATGGCACCTGAAAACCTTGGACGTGACCTGACGATCGGAACGGCGGGTGAAGTGATCGACCGGATCAAGGGTTACGAGGATCTCGGGTATGATGAATTTTCGTTCTGGATCGACAGTGGCATGAGCGCGGAGCGCAAGCGAGCGTCGCTCAGCCGTTTCATCGACGATGTGATGCCGGCTTTCAGCTGAGGGAACAGGATGCAGCACTATCAGCTTTTCATCGACGGTGCGTGGACCGAGGGATATGCAGGCCAGGTCATGTCCTCGCAAAACCCGGCCTCGGGCGAGGACTGGGCGACGTTCGCCTGCGCTTCGCAGGAAGACGTTGATCGGGCGGTTGCGGCGGCGCGGCGCGCTTTGTCGGAGCCTGCCTGGCGGGACATGACCCAAACGGCGCGCGGCAAACTGCTCTATCGGTTGGCGGAGCTGATCGAGAAACATGCGGCGCATATCGGCGAGGTCGAGACGACTGACAGCGGGAAGCTGCTTGCTGAAACCGCCAGCCAAACAAAATATGTCGGCGACTATTACCGCTACTATGCGGGTCTTGCGGACAAGATCGAGGGCCAGGTTCTTCCCATCGACAAGCCGGATATGCATGTCTTTACACAGCGTGTTCCGATCGGGGTGGTTGCCGCCATTGTGCCCTGGAATGCGCAGATGTTTCTGACGGCAACCAAACTCGGTCCTGCGCTTGCCGCCGGGTGCAGTGTGGTGCTGAAGGCATCGGAGATCGCGCCGGCGCCGATGCTGGAATTTGCGCGGCTGATCGAGGAAGCGGGGTTTCCGGCAGGTGTCGTTTCGGTGATCACGGGAGATTCCGAGAACTGTGCCATTCCGCTGACCCGGCACAAGGATGTCGACCGGATCGCATTTACCGGAGGACCTGAGACCGCGCGGCATGTAGTGCGCAACTCAGCGGAAAACTTTGCGGTGACAACGCTCGAGCTTGGCGGCAAGTCTCCGATCATCGTGTTTGAAGACGCGGATCTGGAGGGGGCTGCCAACGGCCTGGTCGCCGGAAACTTCGGGGCTTCCGGGCAGAGCTGCGTTGCGGGAACGCGTGGATTGGTACAGCGCCCGATTTTTGAGGAACTGGCCGCCCGCATTGCCGAGAAATCAGAGGGGATCGTGGTTGGAGACCCGCTTGAGGCCTCGACGCATGTCGGCCCGCTTTGTACCTCGGCGCAGGTCGACAAGATCAGGACGACACTGGAGAGCGCCAGGTTGCAAGGCGCAAGAATAAGGTTCGGCGGCGCGCCGCTTGACCGCCCGGGCAACTATATGGCGCCGACGCTTGTGGAATGCGCGAGGCCGGAGACAGCAACGCTGCATGTCGAGATGTTCGGCCCAGTGATGTCTCTTTTGCCTTTCGATACCGAAGAGGAGGCCATCGCGCTCGCCAACGACACGCCTTACGGTCTCGGGTCCGGTGTCTTCACGCAGAACGTTGCGCGGGCTCACCGCGTGTCGTCGCGGCTGCAGGCCGGGATCTGCTGGGTCAACACCTACCGGGCTGTTTCGCCAATCGCACCGTTCGGCGGTTTCAATCAGTCGGGATATGGCCGGGAGGCAGGGCTTGAGGCAATCCTCGATTACACACGCACGAAAACGACCTGGATCAACATGTCTGAAGCACCCATGAGCAACCCGTTCGTCATGCGCTGACACAGGTTAGCTGCTCTTCGGTTTGGAGTGTGTGATCGCGCGTATGTCATAGAGAATAAGATATAACTTCGCCGAGTGTCCTGTCTGGGACTGACCTGCTTGCCAGGTTTGTCATCCAGGTCTGCCGCCTGAGAGATGAGACCCGAAACACGTATTCCGCTTGTCCGAAAATTAAGAGACGATCAGACAAGAGTTTACTGGGTTCCGGCCTTTCGCTGCGCTTCAGCCGGAATGACAAGTTTCGATTGAGCGGGGGATGGCCTCATGAAACGTATTGTCGATCAGTCAGCCGCAGAACGTGTTCCATCCTGTCGAAACCTTAATTTGCGTTGATATTGACGACAGTGTCATGTGCTGTTGGACTTGACATGGCTTTGTCGATTATCGGAAAAATATCCAACTTTTTGGGTTTTAAGGCACGGAATGCTTTTTGGTGGACGCAGCGGTGATGACGAGACGGTGGTGGCCATGCTCGCCTCGGCGATCCGCCGCGACATCTCGTTTGGCGTGCTGCCACCCGACGAAAAACTGAAGATCGAAGCGCTCCGCCAGGCTTATGGCGGGTCCAACCACTCCATGCGCGAGACCTTGCGAATGCTGGCTGCCGAAGGTCTGGTCGAGGCGACCAGCCAGCGTGGCTTCCGGGTCATGTCTGCGACCCAGGAAGACCTGGAAGACATCCTGCTGATGCGGCTCCAGGCAGAGCAACTGGGCCTTAAGCGGGCGATGGCGCGCGGCGATGTCGCCTGGGAATCCAGGGTCGTTGCGGCCTTTCATGCGCTCTGCCGTGCGGAAGCTGCCGTTGTCGCCGGACCGGACGATGTCACGGCGCTGGAGTGGGACGAAGCCTGCCGGGGGGCATCGGAGGCGATGCTGTCAGCCTGCGGTTCGAAACGGCTTATTCAGATGGCCGGAAAATTCTACAATCAGTCGCGACGGTTTCGCCTTGCGCTCTTGCGCGAGGGCCGAATTGATTTTCGCGCTCGAACGGAGCGGCTTGGGAAGCTTCAAAAAGCTGTGCTTGGCCGTGACGAAAAAGAAGCGCTTGCGCTGTTGGACGACGACATTCGCGCCGATCTTGGCGCTGGAGACAGACAACATGATTGAAATAAAACGGGAGGACAAACAGATGAAATTCAACAGACGCCAAACCCTCGGCCTGATGGGGGCAGCCGCCGCGACAACGCTGGCGGCACCCGCTATTGCGCAAAACAAGAAGATTGTGGTGGGCGCACTTCGCTTCACCTCGCATTCCGGAAGCTTCATTGCGCTGGAGCGCGGCTATTTCAATGATGCCGGCCTTGATGTCGAGCTAAAGTTTTTCCAGGCGGCGCAGCCGATGGCGGTGGCAATTGCCTCTGGCGATGTCGACTACGCAGTGACGGCTGTTTCCGGTGGCCTGATTTCGCTCGCCGACAAGGGTGCAATCAAGGTCATCGGTGGTGCGCTCAGCGAAGAAAAGGGCATTGACGGCCAGAAGATCCTTGCTTCAGATGCTGCCTTCAAGGCCGGTTTGACATCCCCGGCGCAACTCAGCGGAAAGACTTTCGGTATGTCGACCGCCGGGTCATCCTTCCACTACATGGGCTCGAAGGTTGCCCAGGCTGAGGGCGTCGAGATGTCCTTCAAGCCGCTGCAGAAGGTTGGCGCGATCATCGGCGCGCTCAAGTCAGGACAGATCGATGCCTGGTCGATCGTCCCGCACATTGCCAAGCCGCTGGCCGGCTCCGGAGCCGTTCACATTATTGGCGACATTTCCGATTACCTTCCAGGATACCAGGTGACCACGGTGTTCACATCGGCCAAGAATGCCGCCGACGAGCGCGACCAGACCAAGGACTTCCTGACCGGGTTCGGCAAAGGCGTTAGCGATTACAATTCAACCATGATCGGCAAGGCAGGCGGCGACGACGGCGTCAACGAGATGGTCGATCTGATCCACAAATACGTCTACACCGACCGCCCGCGTGAAAAGGCAGCGCCTTCGATCATCAATGGAACGATGCGGATCAACGAAGGCTCGAAGCTGAATATCGCGTCCTTACGCGACCAGTTGGAGTGGTTTCAGTCCGAAGATCTTGTCGGCAAAGACATCACACTCGATACGCTTGTCGACGGCAGCTACGTGGAGACCTACGAGGGCTAAATTCCGAGACGGAGCGGCGGTCCGAGGCAGTGGCCGCCGCAGCGTTTTTATCCGGCTCCATCAGGCGGTTACATATGGGCATGGACATCAGGCTGGATGGCATCTGCCATTTTTACGGCGATACCGAAGTGCTGCGCGACATCTCTCTGGAGATCCCGACAGGTCAAATCGTGTGCCTCGTCGGTCCTTCGGGGTGCGGGAAGTCGACGCTCTTGCGTCTGATTGGCGGCCTTGAACGACCGGGCAGCGGGCGTGTCCTGCAACTCGGGGCTCCGCCGAGTGACAGTCTTAATCCGCTGACATTCGTCTTCCAGGATTTTGCGCTGCTGCCGTGGCGCACGGTAAAGGGTAACATCTCGCTTGTGCTTGAAGATCACGGCATTCGCGGCAAGCGCTCCAAGGTGATCATCGATGATGTGCTGACCCGCACGAAACTGGCCGACTTTGCCGACGCACTGCCGAAGCAGCTCTCCGGTGGCATGAAACAACGGGTGGCGATCGCCCGCGCGCTTGCCGTCAATCCGGCCGTCATGCTGATGGATGAACCGCTTTCCGCGCTTGATGCCCAGACCCGCGAATTGCTGATGGATGATCTGGTCGCCCTCTGGACGCGGCAGCCCTTTACCGCCGTCTATGTGACGCACAACCTGGCCGAAGCCGTGCGGCTTGGGCACACGATCGTGGTGCTGTCGCGCCGCCCGGGACGTATCCGGGAGATCGTCAGCATCGATACACCGATCGGCGAGCGCCGGGCTGGCGATCCGGTCTGCCAACGCAAACACGATCTTCTTTGGGAGCTCATGCGCGAGGAAGCACGTGCGGCTGACGAGGAGCTGATCGATGGCTGATACGGGCGCTGGAAACAAACGCAATGGCGAAGGGCCGATCGAAGTCCGGTTTCGCGGTGGCGGCTTTGCGCCAAGATCCTTGCGCTGGGTCGGTGTGGTGGTGTTCGTCGTCCTGATCGCTCTGGTTCAATGGGGGACGGAGAGCGGTTGGATTTCTGCCCTGACGCTGCCCAAACCGAGTGATGTGCTGGCGACATTCGTTCAGCTTTGGGAAAGCGGCCTCCTCTTCAAGCATCTGCAACCTTCCTTGACCCGTCTGGTGATCGGAGCGGCGCTTGGGGCAAGTGCAGGGATCGGAATAGGTGTGCTGATAGGTTTGTTTTCTTACGTCAGGGCAGGACTTGTGCCACTGGTCGCAGCTATTTTTCCGATCCCCAAGATCGCGCTTCTCCCGCTATTCGTGATCTGGTTCGGGATCGACGAGGGCTCCAAATATGCGCTGATCGCCTTCGGTACGTTCACTCCGACCGTCGTTGCAACCTATGGCGCGGTGGACAATGTCGACCGTTCGCTGATCCGCATGGGACAGAGCTTCGGGCTTTCCTGGTTCTCGATCGTGCGCAAGATCGTGTTGCCCGGCGCGATGCCGGGTATCCTCTCGGGACTGCGCATAAGCCTCGCGATTGCGATTATTCTTCTCGTTGCCGCGGAAATGCTGGGCGCGGAGTACGGCATCGGCGCCTATATTCTGGAAGCAGGGTCGCTATACGATCTGGAGCGTTTGTTTGCAGGTGTGGTGATCCTGTCTTTGCTGGGAGTTCTTGTCAGCGCCCTGATCGGCCTCCTGGAAAAACGGCTGCTTGGCTGGAGAGTTTGAAAAAAAAACACCTTCTGCGCGCTTAACGCAATAGATGAGCTAATGTCCTGTTTCGAAATTGCTTTTCCGGCTGTTTGGTCTGAAAGCACACTTAAGACAACACCTTGAGATGGACGCTTCGTCAAAACGGGACTAGAACAAGCGTCATAACGGTACTTTGGAAAAGTGCGCTCTTGCTCAGACGATCTGTCTGCACCTCATATGATCCGCACGCCATGCACCAATACGCGGGTTCATTTGAAACCAGGTCCACCGCGAACTTTTCATCATTCGTTGTGCTTGGCATTAGGCTTTCTGACAGGCAAATCTCAGACCCTAAAGACTGTGTGCATGTTTAACATTGATGTGTGTGTCATAGGTCGAAGGGACGTAAAATGTGTTCCTGTTCTGGTGTAAGCACACGCACTTGGGTGTTTGCGGACTGGAACTATTTTGGGCTGGAATTCACCAGAACGGGTTGTTTGGACAAAGCCAGCCAGCAGTGGGCTTTCAATTCGTTCTCTGGCACAATCCTGTTTAAGTGGCACGTGTGGCCTTGCTACGCCTGATTGAACGGGCGCTTGACAATCGGAACATATAGTGAACATTATGGTTGTGAAAACTGGTTTTGCCTACCATATCTTCGTCTCGAGGAGATAAGTGATTGTTTTTGGAATTCTTGGTGTCAGCAATCCCTTTGGCAGTTCGGTTGTATCTCAATATTTTCGTCTATTGGAAAGATAAAAAGACAGTCTTAAATCTTATTTCGTTTTTGGCGATTTGTTCTTCTTCAATTTATTTTTTTGGTGCGCCGTTTGCTTCTTTTACTTTTCCTGAATATTTACCCGAAAGAACAGAAACTCATTTTCTTTTTTTACTTACAATTTTTGTATTGGATGCGGTGACAAGTATTTTCCAATCGATAAGGGTTTTTGTTGTTAAGTTCGGCGTTCGGATCCGAATATACAGATGCGCGTCAACGGCGATGCTTGCTTTAGTATTTATGTACGGTGTTGCCATTGTCTTTGCTGATCTTTGATTAATTGTGAAACGAAAAGACTGATAGTACAGATTGGCTTATCAAGTTTTGTTTGATTTTATGGTTGCATTGCTTCTTACCCTGGCAACCCGAGAACTCAAAAAAGGTCAAGCCGTTCCGCATGAGTTCCCACGGGCAAGATCCCGGGTCCGCGGCCTGAACCGAAACCGGATCAGACAAAAGACAACCTTACACCTGCCACGGGGCATCAAGGGCGGCCAGTATCGCCGGAAACGCTCTTTAATGAGCGGGATTTGACCGTGCCCTCTCGAAAACCGGGACCCATTACCGGTACCCTTTAGTCAGGCGGTGAACTCGCCAACCACCGTTTATCACAACCGGTAAATTCAGAGTGCCTAGCGTTCGTTTGCAGGCTCTGTCAGTTCTTCGGGCAGGCCCGAACGCTCGGCGTTTAGGTGGAGTTTCTGGTGAGTGTCCAGCGACAGCTTTGAACTGTCAGACCGGGCAGGTTCGGGACCTGATCGGAGACCCAGATGCTGTCGGCGGCGAAATTGAACGGTGTTTCCGCCGTTGATGTCGGAGCCATCCGGGCGAGCTTATCAGACGGAAAACTGGCGCTGCATGATTTGAAATAGGCACTGACAACCGAGCCGTCTGCGCTTGTCGTCGCCTTGCCGCTGTAAAGCGTGTATTCGTTGCCGAGTTCAGCCGTGTCGACATTTTTTTAGTCGACGCGCAGGTTCTTGCCATCCTGAACAATCAGCAATTCGATGTTCCAGCCCCGGCTTGAGGCCTTGCCGGCGGTCGTGCTGTTGCAGGCAACGACGCCCTTGTAGGTTCCGGTGAGGGAAAACGCCTCGGCTGGCAGGATTGCGCATGTCATCGTCAATAAGCCGAGGCCGGACACGTAGAGGCGTGTGAGCATGTTCATGGTCGGTGGCCCTCATGACAGCCGCGGCGGAATGCGAGCCGCACTCTTGGAGCTCCCACAGGCGGCAAGTTCTTCAAAATCCGATCATCACAGGAGGATGCCATGCGCACCGAGAAAGAAAAATCAGCAAAGCCCGAGACAGAAGCGTCGAGCGAGGCAGCTCCTCCATTGAAATGGCAGACGTCAGCTTTGCGGCGTCTGGCGTGCGATGCCTTTTGTGCACACATTGGCGCAGGCTTTTCGGTCGAGAGTTTTCCGGACGCGGACCGCAAGACGATCCGCTACTACGCCGAACAGTTTCCTGAAGATTTTCCGCGCGAAAAACTGGAAGAGGCGACACGGCGGGGTTTGCTGGAGTGGGAAAAGATCGGCAAGGAAGGCGTGCGCGGAGACCTTGCCAAGTTCAACGCCAGTGCCTGGGCTTTCAATATGAAAAACCGGGCGGGCTGGCGCGACCGGACCGAGGTCGACACCTGGAACGTGCTGGCAAGTCCGGAAGAGGCCGCGCGGCTTGAACAGTTGAAGCCGCGCAGCACGGCGGAAATCGCACTCGGCGTATTAGCACTCCTGACGCGTGAGGACAGCAAGGGACATGACGACAGCTCTTCATAAGCTCATCGACCACATCGACGATCTTGAGCCGCCCGACAGGGTGTTACTGCAAAGGCAATTGGATGAAGCTGGTGTTTTGAGGCAGTTCGAGGTGTGGCAACCTCAACCGGGTCCGCAGACCGAAGGGTATTTTTCCGAAGCTGACCTGACGCTTTACGGAGGGGCGGCAGGCGGGGGCAAGACGGATCTGATTGCCGGGCTCGCGCTGTTTGCCCACCATAAGACAGCGATCTTCCGGCAGTCGCTGAAATCGCTCAAGGGCCTGATTGAGCGCATGAACAGCCTGATGCGCGAAGCGGGTCTCGGCAAGGTGAGCGGGACACCGCCGCGGTGGGTCGGGCCAGACGAGCGCATGATCGAGTTCGGGCATCTGGGACTGCCGGGTTCTGAAGAAGACTGGCAGGGGCGGGACCATGATCTGAAGGCGTTTGACGAGGGCGCTCAGATGGATCCGCGCAAGATCCTGTTTGTGCTCGGCTGGCTGAGGACGACCCGGACAGGCCAGCGCTGCCGCGGATTGATCGCGACCAACCCGCCGCTCGGCGGGCAAGGCGATTTCCTGATCGAGTGGTTCGCGCCGTGGCTTGACCCGCTCCATCCGAAATATGGCACTGTTCAGCCGGGCGAACTGCTGTGGGCTGTTTTCATCGATGACGGCGATACGGTGCGCACGGTCTGGGTGGACGGCCCGGAGCCAGTGGCGGTGGACGGCGAACTCAGAACACCGAAGAGCCGGACCTTTATTCCGGCCAAGCGGCAGGACAATCGCTTTCTCGGCGCGGCCTATGACGCACAGCTCGACCAGATGCCGGAACCGATGCGCACAGCGCTCAGGACAGGAGACTTTCAGTCCGCGCGCCAGGATCATGACTGGCAGGTGATCCCCTCGGAATGGCTGGAACTTGCCTTCCAGCGCTATGATGCGGGTGTTGATGCGGACACACCCATGGATGTTCTGGCGGTCGATGTCGCCCAGGGCGGCAAAGACAAGACCGTGCTGCAGCCGCTTCATGGACGGCGCTTTGAAGAGAGCATTATCCGGAAAGGCACAGACACGCGGGATGGCGCTGATGTCGGGGCTCTGATCGTTCGCGAACGGCGCGACAATGCGCTGATCGTGGTCGACTGTACCGGCGGCTGGGGCGGCGATACGGTCGGATTTCTAACTCGGGAAAACAGTCTACCGGTCGAAAAATGCGTGTTTTCAGCGCAATCAGGTGAATACGCAAAAGACAGTCGGATCCCGTTCTATAACCTGCGCGCTCAACTCTACTGGCGCTTGCGAGAGGCACTGCACCCCAAGAGCGGGCTGGGCCTTGCGATCAGGCGGTCTTCGACCGTGAAAGCACAGTTGACGGCCCATCGCTGGAAGCTGAAGGGTGGCCGGATCCTCATCGAAAGCAAGGAAGAGATCAAGGACCGTCTCGGATCGTCTCCAGACGAGGCGGACGCAATTGTCGAGGCACTTGGATGGAAAGACAAAGCGGACCTCAAAAAGGTTCTAAGGAAAGAACAGCGGACGGAAAGTGCGCCTCTGTCCGACCCGCTCGACGGCTTCTGATCAAGGACCTAACCATCCGCGATGCGAGCTTTATTGCCGCCTATATGCGCGATGAAGACCGCCGCGAGATTGCCTGCCTCTGGAAAGACTGGGATACGCGCGCGCTTGGCGTTTGCGCGCTTGAGACGGCTGTTACCGGTATGGTCTGGTCGGTCTGGTATGACGGGCAGCCGGCAGCCGCCTACGGTTTCAGCCACGCATCAGCCTTCGACCCGGATCATTGGCAGGCCTGGGCTTTCGGAACGGACCGGTTCAAGCGCTGCGTGCCGCTTATCACCCGGCATCTGTCGAGCATACGGCCGATTATTGAGCGGGACTGCCGGCGGCTGCAGGTGATCAGCTTCCGCGAACACGACATTGCGCATGGCTGGATTGAGGCACTTGGCGGTGAACGGGAAGGGCTGCTGCGCGCCTATGGCAGGAATGGCGAGGATTTTTTTGTCTATGGATGGGTGCGCAAAAACGTCTCTTGCGGCATTTCAAGAGACCATGGTCACAATGCTTGAGAAGCGAGAACGTCGAGACTAGAGTACGCTCTCATTAATATTTTTACGCGCGTTTTCAAAATTTGCACCCTGGAGTTCCAAAGTGTCATTACCAATCGGCGACATCATGCCGACCATTTCGGGCAATGTGACCCAGCTGAAGGCAGTGATCCTGGCAGATTTTCGCCAGACGGAGATTAATATTGGCTATCACGCAGGAAGACTGTCGCAAGGCTACACGCTCTTGCTCCTGAAAAGAATGCCGCAGCCGGATGATTTCGAACTGCACGGGACGACCCTGCGATCCGGCGGCAGGTTCGGTCTGCCGGGTGAAACACAGGCCCAGGAGGATCTTCGGGGCTCTGTGCATGGCTCCATCCTGCAAGAACGTGGCGCGCATGGATACCGGAACATGCAAGAGGCCGGGCTGAGACATGTTGCGTTAAACGGCCCGGACCGGCTGGTGAAAATATTGCCGACAACGCGTCACGACGGCGGGATGAGTGCAGCGGCGCAGTACCCGATGGGAGGCGGGTTTTTGCAATGGGATCTCAAGAAGCCGGGCCTTCCGTTTCTTTGTGCGGCCGAATTCAGGAGCGACGGAACCGTCAAGACGAAAGATCAGGTATACCGGATCAACTCCGGCGACTTTCTGACCGACTATCCTGAACGGGAAAAGCTGCAGCGGTTTCTGCAGCAGGCGTGAAACCTGAGGAATTCACCCGCTCACGAACCGACGCTTCCATGCCTTGTAACTTTCACCACCCGCGAGGCGAGTGGGCCTTGTCTGTTCGCGATTGTGCGGCAGGTGCCTGCGGTCCCGGGGCACACCAAGCGGAAGCGACGGCGTGATTTTCATATCCGGAAGCGCGTAGCCATCGATTGCCGAAAGCCCCATATCCGCTTTGCCGGCTTGGTAGCGCTTACATGTCTGATTGCACACAATCGTGTGCGCGATCAGAACAGACATTGAAGATGATGCCTTGTACATCATGTCTAATTTTTGCACAGTTGCGCGAGTTGAATTCAAAAAAACGCAAGCGCATCAACGCACTTGGAGAGCTCGTTGGGGGGGCATGATGGACGCAATTCTCACAATCATCATTTCATTCGGTATTCTGTTAGCGCTTGGGCTGGTGGTGTTTTGCGTTTTCAAGTGGTGGGACATGCCGGTCATTGGCGTCACGCCGGTTCCGCTCTTCACCTTCATTGCCATCCTGTTCACATCCGGACTGGATGTCGGCTTGATCATGTTCCCGCTGGGAGAGTTCCCGACCTATGCCAACACGGCGGAGAACCCCGAGTACGGGTTCACCAATCCGCTGGCAATCGAGTTCGGGTTCTGGGGGTTCCTGATCTGGGGATTCTACTTCCTGACAAGCTTCTATTTCTGTGCGATTGAACCGCGCGTGAAGTTTTTCGAGATACCGTTCGTTCGCGTCCTCAACAATGTCGTCATTATTGGAACCTGCGCGTTCACCGCGAGCCTGTTTCTTGTCTATCTGCCGTTTTACATCCCTGAAATCGGCGATGGCGAGACGGTGGTTTTCACCTTCTACGTCATCGTGTTCTGCGTGATCCTGGCAGCTGCCTATTCGAGCACGGACATCAAATTCGTCCGGATCCTGAGCGTCGGCTCAACGTTCCTGTTCATCGGGCTGATCGCCCTGATGTGGGCGATCGGAGACCTGGGCCTGTTCGGTCTGGCCGGAACGCTGGCGAATATCGGCGGCTATTTCACGAACCTCCACAAGTTCGTCATTCCGCTGAATGCCTATCACGAGTTCTACCTGTTCTGGTGGTTCGCATGGTCGATCATGATCGGACAGTTCACCTCGCGTTTTGTCGGTGGCCTTAAAACGCAGCATCTTCTGCTGGCGCTCCTGGTCATACCGTCGATCCCATTGGCGATCTGGTTCTCGGTCCTTTATCACTACTACTCGAACGAGATCAGCACTGCGGGGCTGCTCAACGTTGCGATGGTGGTCGTTGGCGTGACCTTCGTGATCAACTCCCTGGACAGTCTGATCCGGCTCTATTCAGATAACCTGAACATCACCACACAGCGGTTCGGCAAGCTTTGGTACATTGTCGGCAATGTTGCCGTGCTGTTCGGGCTTACGCTGCTGTTCAAGAGCCAATGGCTGCAGATCCAGTGGATCGGCGCTGTTGTGGTCGCGATCTATCTCGCCTGCGTCATCTACATTCTGTTCAAACACCGCGATGGCGTCATGACGATCACAACGTCACCACCTGAAAACGAGTTGGATTTCGAGAAGATCAAGGTCTCGCACTAAACACGGCGTAGCGGCGTTGCTGTTTTGAAAGCGTCGACCGGACGCAGTCGATTGTTGATTTCTTGCCAGACGGCGGGCAGGTTGGGTTGCTCCTGACTGCGCGGGTGCGAGGATGAGGCAAGTGGCCCTGTGTCCAGGCTCTCTCGCTCTTTTGCCGTGCGGGCTATTCCCCGCTCGGCAATCGCCAGAGACGCAATGACATCAAACCGTACGGAATGTGATCATGATCGATACAGCCACCCTGATTGCCTATGTCACCATTGTTCTGGGGTTTGTGTTCATTCCCGGACCGGCGACGCTTTTGACTGTGGCGCGGGCGACGAGTTCGGGAACCAGGGTGGGCATTGCGACCGGGGCGGGGATTGCCGCCGGGGACGTGGTGCACACGTTCATGGCGATTATCGGCGTTTCGGCGATTATCGCGACATCGGCCGTGCTGTTCAGTCTCATCAAATATGCAGGCGCAGCCTATCTGATCTATCTCGGGATCGTCGCCATCCTCGACAAGACGCCGCTGGATCTTGCCCGCGGCAGCGCGCCGATAACAGCGAAGAAAGCCTTCAGCCAGGCCATTATCGCGGAAGTTCTCAATCCGAAGACGGCGCTCTTTTTCCTTGCCTTCCTGCCGCAGTTCGTCAAGCCGGAAAACGGCTCGGTAATGCTGCAGCTGACGGTACTGGGCGCGATTTTCGTGCTGCTGGGGCTCTTGAGTACGGTGGTGTTTGCGGTCGGTGCCGGCAGTCTTGGCGGTTTTCTGCGCCGTCATCCGGCGGTGGTGAGATGGCAGGGGAAGGTTGTCGGAACCATTTATTGCGCACTCGGCGCGCGGCTGGCCCTGCAGGAGCGGTGAAGCTGTCATTCTGCTGTCGCCGGACGCCTTTCGCGAGGCTGTGAGCGCTGACGATGCACAGTGGCGGCGTGCGAAGGGATGGGCGCTATATGGCGCGGTGATCGCGCTCAGTTACTATCGTGGCGGGAAAAATGAACCGCTCTGCCGGCAATGCCGTCAAACGCTGAAGCGGTTGGGGCTTGTGCGGGCAGGCGGTTGATCCCACTGGATCACGCAGCTCAATAGGTGTCGGTCGCCGTGTCGAGCAGGATGTAGATCCCTGCAAGGATCATCACATAAGGCGAGAGCTTTTCGAAGAAGGCCTGGACCTTTCTGTTCTGACCCAGGCTCCTGGCAAGCAGTGTTCCGGCAATCACAAGACCCGTGATGGCAATCAGCGCCCCGAGCAGAACGTGCCGGTCCAGAAGCTCGGCCGTGTCGGCGAAGAAGGCGGCCATCATGATGAATGTGTCGGCGCTGAGGGCCAGGAATATCACTGCGGCGCTGACCAGCGAATGGGCGGGTTTCGATGTGTCCGCTGAAACGCCGGACCGGGCCCGGTTCTTCCAGATTTCCCAGATGCCGAGCCCAAGCGGGATCACCCCGAGATAGCCAAGCGCATGGGGCGTCAGAACCGTGACGCCGACACCTGTGACGTAAGCCCCTGTGACCACGATCGCCTGAGCAACAAGAAAACCGGACAGTGCCTGCCGGTACCGGCCGGACGTCGCGATCGCGAAGTAGGCAAAGAGGCCGTCGATATTGGTGAGCGCATAGGCGAGCGCGATGGAAAGAACGAAAATCATTGATGTTTGCTGTAGGGGGAGCAACGCGGAAAGACAATCGCAATTCGGTTCCAAGCTCACAGAATTCGGGTAACTTTCGAGACTGGTATGAACATGCGCAAAAAATGTGCCCGGGGCGCTCAATGGAAATAGTCTGCAAGCTCCTGATTTTACTTATTCTTTTTGAAGTGTCTGTCTGAAATGGTGTTTCAGACATCTTCGTCCGATGGACGCTTCGTCAAAACGGGGCTAAAACAGGCCTCATCACGGTACATTGGGAAAGTGCGGCCAGGGTTGCACGACACAGGAGAGCAGCATTTTCCGAGCTGCGCGAGTGACTGCGCGCGCGCTGGTTGCAATTCAGAACACTTCGTGAACATATTGCGGCGGCAAAACAGGAATGGTTCTGATGGCAGATTTTGAAGATATCACCGGTTGGCGGGAGGAGTTGGAGGCGTTTGAGGAAAGCGAAGAAGGCAAAGCCTACTTCTGGCAACATCTGAACGACAGCGAAATCAGACTTCCGTTCGATGTCATTTTGGAGCTTGCCGGATTGATGCTGAAGCACGACGATATTCGAGACGCAGTCAGACGGAGAATGGAGTTTCGGGCTTTTCTGGAGACCCGCCCGGATTTGACCGAGAACGATGACGAATACTGGGAAAAGAACCCGCTGGATGCGTCTTATACTCTTGAAGAATTTATAGCCTGGTTTGGGTCGAAGACGCGGGTTCCTTTTCGAGGTTTTCCGCTTTCCAAGGGCAAGGAACTGGCAATCGCCGTTGTCGCGGGCAATTTGGCATCACTCGATTATGCGGAGGCCAGGGCTTTCGCGGAGAAAACGTTCGCGCCATGGTTCATCTACCCAGAGGATGGTGAATGACACAGAAGGTGACCATCCGCGCCGCCGCCAAGATCGACATCATTGATCAAACCTGGCGCGCTTGATGTTCAGAACAATTCATGAACATTTTTGCTTAGGATATTCGGAAGAGAGCAATGGCAGATTTTGAAGATATCACCGGTTGGCGGGAAGAGCTGAGAGACCACTTCGAAGAATTCGGGCAGGAAGGGATCGACTATCTCTACCGGAACAGCATTGAGATTATAGAGCAGGAGGTCTCTATCTCGCAAGTTCAGGACTATGCAGACCTGCTGATGAAGCACAAAGAAACCCGGGATGCGCTTTTAGTTTTCGCCGAGTGGCAAAAAGTGAAGCTTGCCCATCCAGGAGGCATCGTCGAACCGGGCGATCCAGCCTATAAGGATCGTCCCAAGGAGATCATTTATCTGCTTGCCGATTTTTATGAGTGGTATTGCATGAAAACCGACTTCCCATGCTTAAAAAACAGGGTCAGCAGATGGGGCAAGAAGCTTGCGATTGGTGTTCTTCAGGGAGAAATTGCTTCGACAAGATCCAAGGAGTTTGCTGACCAATACAAGGAAACAGTCGAGTTCGATGCTTCATTTTCGGAGAAGCACCGATGATGAAAGACAGAGTAATCGCACTGGATCACGCCAAGCTTGGAGCGCTTCTAGATTTCATGTGGTGTATCGAGAGTTGAAGTTCAGAACAATTCATGAACATTTTTGCTTAGGGTATTCGGAAGAGAGCAATGGCAGATTTTGAAGATATCACCGGTTGGCGGGAAGAGTTGGGAGACTACTTCGAAGAATTCGGACAGGAAGGGATCGACTATCTCTACCGGAACAGCATTGAGATTATGGAGCAGGAAGTCTCACTCACGCAAGTTCAGGACTACGCAGACCTGCTGATGAAGCACAAAGAAACCCGGGATGCGCTTTTAGTCGTGGCCGAGTGGAAAAAAGTGAAGCTTGCCCATGGCGGAATCGTCAAGGAGGACGATCCTGCGTATGAGGATAGTCCCAAGCAGACCTATCAACTGCTTTCCGATTTTTTTGAATGGTATTGCATGAAGACCGACTTCCCGGTGAGGAAGCATCAGGTCAACTGGTGGGGTGAAAATCTTGCCATTGGCGTCCTGACCGGAGAATTCACCTCAACCAAATCAGAGGAATTTGCCGACTTTGTGAAGGATAGGAACGCGGAAAAGGCAGCCCTGGCGGAGAAATACAGATGACCAAGCCGATCGTTGTCGCACTGGATCATGCCAAGCTTGGAGCGCTTCTCGATTTCATGTGGCGTATCGAGACTTGAAGTTCAGAACAATTCATGAACATTTTTGCGTAGGATATTCGGAAGAGAGCAATGGCAGATTTTGAAGATATCACCGGTTGGCAGGATGAGTTGGAGGACTACTACGAGGAGTTTGGGCAGGAGGGGATCAATTATCTGTACCGGCACAGTCGAGGGATCCTGGAACAAATGGTCTCACTCACGCAAGTTCAGGACTATGCAGACCTGCTGATGAAGCACAAAGAAATCCGGGATGCGCTTTTAGTCGTGGCCGAGTGGGAAAAAGTGAAGCTTGCCCATGGCGGAATCGTCAAGGAGGGCGATCCTGCCCATGAGGATAGGCCCTCGCATATCTATCAACTTCTTTCCGATTTTTTTGAATGGTATTGCATGAAGACCGACTTCCCAGTCAGCAAGCATCAGGTCCACCGGTGGGGCGAAAATCTTGCCATTGGCGTCCTGACCGGAGAATTCACCTCAACCAAATCAGAGAAATTTGCCGACTTTGTGAAGGAAGAGAACGCGTATAATGCAGCCCTGGCGGAGAAATACAAATGACCAAGCCGATCGTTGTCGCACTGGATCACGCCAAGCTTGGAACGCTTCTCGATTTCATGTGGCGTATCGAGACTTGAAGTTCAGAACAATTCATGAACATTTTTGCTTAGGGTATTCGGAAGAGAGCAATGGCAGATTTTGAAGATATCACCGGTTGGCGGGAAGAGCTGGGAGACCACTTCGAAGAATTCGGACAGGAAGGGATCGACTATCTCTACCGGGACAGCATTGAGATTATGGAGCAGGAGATCTCCATCTCGCAAGTTCAGGACTATGCAGACCTGCTGATGAAGCACAAAGAAACCCGGGACGCGCTTTTAGTCGTGGCCGAGTGGAAAAAAGTGAAGCTTGCCCATGGCGGAATCGTCAAGGAGGACGATCCTGCCTACGAGGATAATCCCAAGCAGACCTATCAACTTCTTTCCGATTTTTTTGAATGGTATTGCATGAAGGTCGACTTCCCAGTCAGCAAGCATGAGGTCAACTGGTGGGGTGAAAATCTTGCCATTGGCGTCCTGACCGGAGAATTCACCTCAACCAAATCAGAGGAATTTGCCGACTTTGTGAAGGAAAGGAACGCGGAAAAGGCAGCCCTGGCGGAGAAATACAAATGACCAAGTCGATCGTTGTCGCACTGGATCACGCCAAGCTTGGAACGCTTCTCGATGCCACGGTTGAGCGCGGTTTGCCAGCGGAACAAAGAAAGAACAAACTCTTTGCCGTTCTCGACGCCGCACTGGCAACCAATGACAAGATCCTTTATGTGCCGGGTGTTGAGGATTCTGAACTCAAAAACAGCATTGCTGATGAGTTTTTTGATGATTTCCAATCCTGGATCAAGGAGAGAACCTACCAAAACCGGGTGCTTAAAGCAAAAAGCGTCAAGCGCGAGAAAGACAGGCAAAAATTTGACCCGGACAAAAAAAAGAATTCGGAAAGGGGTGGTAAGGAGCAGTGGGACATGGATGTCCGCCGCTTCATGTGGGAAAACCGGAAACACTATGACTTTGTCGTCATTTCAGCCGATAAGGACTTTTTGAAAAACACCTTCAATGCAGACACCGGTCTTGGCCGTCTCCAATTTGAACGCGTCAGTTTCAAATCACTGATGATTTCACTTCTGACGCACCCAGAAGTTGATCTCACGCGCAAACAACACGACCATATCGTCGAAAATGCCTCCCCAAATGGTGGCGGGTTCGGTCAATTCAGCAGTCTGGAAAAGCAGCAGCCGGACATTCCGGAAAGCTACGAAGCTGCGCTCAAGGTAAAGGAAGAAGCTCGGCAAACGAATGTCTTGGAGGATCGCAAAAAGCGCAAGACCAACAGAAAACGGGCTGCAAAAAGAGGCCGGAAGCTGTTCGATCTTGGTGCGCCGATCTTTATTACCGGTGCTGCTGCCTATGCGATGCACGATCTGATTACAAGAGAAGCGGAGGAAAGCGGACTTCCCTATCTGGAGGCTGCTCAATCGCTTGGGATCGAGTTTACGAGGGAACAGCTAAAGGACCTTGCGGCAGAAGCCGGTATCGACCTTGCCATAACCCTCACGCCGATCGGGCCGCTGAAGAAAGCCTGGGATGTTCTGGGCAATATCGACGACATCGTGTCGCTGATGCAGCTTTACGGTGCAGCCTATCCGGACAACGAGGTAATCCAGCAGATGGCGGCGCTCGCCGATGATGTGGCGGGCTCCGCAGCGCTGGCTGCCTATGTGGAAGGACGCGATGCCCTGACCGGGGCCGTTGGCGGCGCCATCGACTGGGTGTTCGGCAGTACGGAGAGCCAGGAAGAAGCCGCTGAAGCCATCGGCAAGGTGCGTGGTGCGATCCGCGATGGCGGCGAAGAGCTGGGTGAAGCGGTCGTCAATGGCATGACACCGGAGGAAATCGCCAAACTGCTGATCAGGCAAGCCGGAAGGAGCGCACCCGTGCCTCTGGCCGCGCCGGACCTCCGCAATCCGGACCTGTCGCCCGGGCGCGCCCCGGAAGGAGAAGCTCCGTTTGCCATTCAAGACCGGTTGCCCGGGTCGGTTGAGATCCTGCCGCCGTCCCTGTCGCCCGAGCCTCGTGCCGGGGCGGGCCAAGAGGCGCGGGCGCCGGTGGAGCGGGCCGCGGAGCCGGGTGAAGACCGGTTTGCGCGCAAGACCTCCTATGACACGTATCGCAAGCTGGGGCGCACGCCGGAAGAAGAGCAGGAGGCGCTTGAGCATTACGAGGACCTGCGCCGGGAAAGCTACATCGACACGGGCAACATTCACATGGCGGAGGTACTGGCGGGCGAGCTGTTCAAGCTGAGATGGGACCGCTCGGCCTTTGCCACCGACGACGGCACGGTGATGAAGTACCCGGTTGAGAAGGCCTATATCGACCCTGAGAAGGACGGTCACGGCTATGTGCGTGCGGATGTGGAAGCCTTGCTGGCGTCAGAAGGGATCCGTGCGCGCAAATGGTATCTGGAGCCGAACGGCAAGACGGAGAGGGACCTGGCCTGGGGGAGCATGGACCGGGACGGCTATGGCCCGCGCATGACGCTGAGCTATGACGATGAAGCGGGCAAGCGGCATGTGCTGACGGAGGCTTTCCAGGCGCATGTGAACGGTGCACGTCAACGCCAGCAGGCAGCGCGGGAGAAGGCCGACCGGGAACTGGCCAAGGCCTATGGCCTGGAGTGGCCGGACACCAGTGGTCTGAACCCGTTCGAGGCGGCCAGAAAACAGCTTATGCACGCGGCCAGGCTGCCAAACCCCGACCAGCTGACGGCCGGCAACAGGGCAAACGAGCAGGACCATCAACCGATGCCGAAGCCCAAGCCAGAGCCGCATCGGGTGTTGCCGACCAAGCCCTTGCCGGATGTTCAGCCGATCCCGCGTCAAAAGCCGCGGTTGAACCCATTACACGATTGACAGGCTCAGCCTTCAATCGACCGGCAGCACTCTTAAGACGCAGACATGCGCAAGCGACCCGACAACGGGATTCCGCCACGTGCACCACCGGTCTCCTCTCAAAAAACATCATCAGCGAGGTAATGACATGTGCCTATTCGGAGGCGGCTCCAAGCAGCCCGCCGAGCCTGAACCGACGCCGCCGCCGCCGCGGGAACCGAACCCGCAGCGGCAGGCGAAAAACCTGCAGGAAAACAATCGCCGGCGCCGCGCGGCGGCTTACAACACGCGGGCAACGACCCATACCAGTCCTCTGGGGGTTTCCGATTTCGGGAGCGCGTCGCGGCCGGCTGTCACACTTTTGGGACGGGCTTGAAAACAATGGGTATCGCAGACGATCTGAAGCAGGAGCTTCAAGTCGCGAAATCCGAACGCCACTGGTATGAGACCGACTGGCAGGATTATGTGACATATACGGCGCCCGACATGGAGCGGGCGTTCAACCGGCCGGGGGGCATCATTGCTCCCGACGGCATGAGCGTGTTCCGGCGTTCCGCGGCCCGCGAGCGCTCGCGCAAGCTCTATGACCCGACGGCGGTCTGGCTGCTCGACAGGCTGGCCTCCGGGGTCGGTTCGCTGACCATGCCGGAGGGCTTCAACTGGCATGGCGTCGGGTTCGGGGACCCGTTTTCGCCGCCGCCAAGCCAGGAGGATGAAGAATTCTTCGAACTGGTGCGCGACCATCTGTTCCGCGTGCGCTATTCGGGGCGATCAGGGTTTGCGCTTGCGAACCGGTCGCGGCTTCTGTCGACCGTCAAGCTCGGCACCGGGGTTTTGTTTCCGATCGAAAACGAGACAAATCTGGCCGATATCCGCACGCCGGTCCATTACCGGTACGTACCGCTTTATGAAATCTATCTGCTGGTCGATGCCCAGGGGAACGATTGCGGCTTTTTCCGCGTGCGAACGCTGAAGGCCTGGCAGGCGGTCAAGGAGTATGACGGCAAGGTCTCTCAACGGGTGAAAGATGATGCTGAGGATCCCAAACGCAAGTCGGCGGAATACCGGTTCATCCACGCCTGTTTCATGCGTGAGGGCGGATTTGATGAGGCGGCCGACATTCGCAAGTCGCGCTATGAAAGCATCCATTTTGAGGAAGAGAGCAATCACATCTGCCGGCGGGGCGGGTATTTCGAATATCCGCTGGTGATCAGCCGATGGGACCGGGACGGGCTGTCGCCCTACGGCTCGCCCCCGCAGGCCAAACTGATGAGCGATATCAAGAGCCTGCAAAGCCTTGCCCGCGATGGCCTGATCGCAAGTTCCCAGGCGGTACGGCCGCCGATCGCGACCCATCGCCAGGAACGGCAGCTCGATCTCAATCCGGGCCGGACGAACCCGGGCCTGATCGACGAACAGGGCAGGCCGCTGTTCCGGCCGATGCTGGAGACAGTCAACCCGGGTGCGGCAGATGCCCAGATCGAGAATATTCGCGAGAAACTGCGCGTCGGACTTTACGGCGATCTGTGGCAGACGCTGCTGGAAGGAAACGGGCGCACGGCGACCGAGGTCAACATCCGGCGCAAGGAAATGGCCGATATGATCGGTCCGTTCTCAACCAACATCCTATCCGGGAACGATGCGCTGTTCGAGCGTGAAGTCGGCATTCTCGGACGCCGCGGCGCTTTTGCACCCGGCTCGCCGCTGGAACCGCCGCCAAGTGTTCTGGAGGCCGACGTCACGCTGACGTCGACCGCGCCGATCGACCAGATGCGCGAGGCGGGCCATTTCGAGGCGATCATGGGTTTCCAGGAGTATCTGGGCATTGCGGCACAGGCCGATCCCGCCATTGCGGATCTTCACGACCGGGAAGAGGAATACGACCTGACCCGGCGCTCGCTCGGTCTGCCGGCCAAACTGAAACGGCGGCCGGAAGAGGTGGAGGCGCTGCGCCAGAAACGCACCGAGGAGGCTGCACAGCAGCAGCAGCTTGCCGCCGGGGAGAGCATGGCGAAGATGGCCAGGGATGGTGCGCCAATGCTGAAAACCCTGAGCGAAAGCGAAGGAGGACTCGATGCTTTGGCGCTGCCTTAGACGGATCGCGCGGCGGCGCGAAGACAGAGCAGTTGCAATCGAGCGGGCCTATCGGTCCGTTTTTTTGTGTCCCGAGGGAGAGACGGTGCTGGCAGATCTTGGCGCGGAATGCGGGATCTACCAGGCCGCGCCCGCAGAGCTGTCGCCACGTGAAAGCGGCTATCTGGACGGCCGCAAGGCGCTTTATGCGCGGATACTGTCGATGATCCGCATTTCGCCTGAAGAACACGCCGCGCTGCAGGAAGCTGCGCGCCTGGAAACCCTGCCTGAATTCGGACCCGAGGAGGACCTTTGATGAGTGATTTTTCCGAAACCGCTGGAACCGGCACGATTGCGGCGCCTGAAGACAGCCTGATGGACGCTCATGTGCCGGAGAGCGGGTTCCTGTCCGGCCTTAGCGAGGAGCATCAGGCTCTGGCTGCGCAAAACGGATGGAGCGATGCGGCGGGTGTGTTCGACGGTTACAAGGCGCTTCATGGCGAACTAATGGGGTCGGTCCAGGTGCCCGGCAGCGAAGCCAGCGATGACGAGCGGGCGGAATTTTATGCCGAAGTCTCAAAAAGCTGGACGCCGAAGAACGGATACCGGTTTTCCATGCCGGAGAACCTGCCGGAAAACTTCCCCTATGATCAGGCCTTTGCCCAGGAGGCGGGTGGCTGGTTCGAAGAGGCGGGCCTTCACCCGGAAGCAGCTCAGAAACTCCACGACAGGTGGGTCGGCAAGATGGCTGAGCACTATGCCTCCCACGAGGAGGCCGCCGGCAGCGAGGCAGCAGCCCGCCAACAGGCAGCGGAAAGCGCCCACCGGGATCTGGTGCGCGATTACGGCCCCCCGGAGAGCGACGGTTATCAGAACGCCGTCGCCCGCGCCGACCGGGCACTGACGGGTCTGAAGGCGGCCGGGATCGACCTGACGGACTGGTTCGCCGACAAGGGCGCCCTGTCACGGTCCGACCGGGGCGGCCTTCAGCAGGTTGTCGATCCGGTGGCGGTGAAACTACTCACCTTCATTCACGACAGCGCCTTTGCCGAAGACAGTCTCGCAGGGCTTGGCGACGCGCCAGGCGGTGCCAATCCGTTCGACAACAACAGCATCGATCTCAAGCAGCAGTCCGAGCTTCTGGACCGCAATCCGGCACGCGCCCGGCAGATGATCCTGGCCGCAGGACGAGATCCGAAGATGTTCCGAGTTTAGGGAAATAGAAGCGAAAGAACACTTATTTACCAACGGAGACTTGTATTGGATACATATTGGAAAAAACGTCTCAACGAGAACTTTGTCGGGTCAAGGATAGACGGCGCATTTGACAGAGCTGATCGGGAGGCATTGCAAAATAGGAACGAAATCGACGACCGAAGACTGGAACCAGCAGAAAAGCTATCCAGGGTCATGGAGGCGGATATCGCGCAGAAGCAGCGAGACCGTGATATCGCCCAAATCAAAGACTATTTCTATGAATATTATGGATTTGATGGTTTTCACAATGATGGGATCATGGAAGAAATAGAAAATTTCGGTAAAAAGAGTAGAAAGCATAGACAGGCAAGAAGTGTACTTGAGTCGGCCTTGGGGCTGAATCAGTTCCGTAGCGAAAACGAACATGGTGGAGCTTTGGTTAGCGCCGCGGGCGGCGGAGCTGACCTCGCCCATAATTATGTCTTGCATATCAACGCCAATGAAGTTTCTCTGAATCTTGCGCGAGAGTTTTTAGGACTGAAACAAGAGCCTGTTCGGGGATCAAGCCGGCAATTTCCAGATGAGTCTCGACTTGAAAGCCGATTGCCGGAAGCACCGCGTTCAAAACCACAGACTGTCGTTCCAAGACCAAAACCTAAGGCTAAAAATGACCTGGAAAATTCAGATGCGGGCGGGATTTTAAACCCTTTCAATCTGAGAAGTCCTGACCTTAGGCAGCAAGCAAGGATCCTCGAACTGAGCCCGATGCGGGCACGTCAGCTTATCAAAGCTGCGGGTCGTGACCCGGGCCTCTTTGGGCTTTAGCCGAGCAGAAGGGCCTGCGATGGGAAGGAGATGCCCTCGCGCATTTGCCGGTGAGGCAATTTGTTGGGGTCTCGACGAAGACACAGCCAGTGCAATTTTGGGTTGCTTTCAAAGCTAGTGTGTGGAACATTTGGTGAACATAGTTGCCTTACTCGAAATGAGCTGAGATGAAAAATCCCAATCTTGTAAAAATCGCGTTGGTCTTGTCCGCTTTGTGGATCGGCACAGGTGCAGCCGCTCAGAGCATCGAGCAGGCAAAGTCCTATTGTCCAACGCACGAAGAATGGGCTTCTACGCTCAAAGGTGACACAAAACAGTTGTTCTGGTTGTTTGCGATGCGTGCATTCACGACCCTGACTATGGATCGAATTGCTGACGAAACCGATCCTGAGTTGGTCGACGACGAATACGAGCGACTTTTATGGCTTGTTGGCATTCACTCTTTCCGGGATGTCGAGCAAGATTGGGAGTTGAGGAAACGCATTTTGCGGCTGCAGGATGAACCGGGAGTGACAGACCATTATAACGAGGCTGTCCTGGAAGAAATAGAATTGTGTATCTCTGGAGGCACAAAGGCAGATTGTGCAGAAATGGCATTTGACAAAGGTTATATTCCCGGTTTGGAAGATGTGGTTCGACAAGAAACAATTTCTAAATATTTCGACAATTTTCGAGTGTTTTGCGAATTACCACCGGACAGTGGCCAGGGAGACGTGAATTAGGCAATCATATCAGGTCGGAAAAGACAGAGTTTTACAGCAAGGCGGTTGAGCTTGGTATATAGTCGCTGTCAGCTCGAAAACCGATCGCTGAAAAGGTCGGCTCGCCGTCTAATTGGCTTTGAATTTTGAACCGGTGAAACGAAACGATCCAAGTCTTCCACATAAGCCTTTAGTGATCTCCCGGACCGGTCCGATGTACAATCAGGGGCGGCCTTCAACAAGTGTCGATCTGGTGGTGGTGAAGCTGCTCACATTCATTCACGACAGCGCCTTTGCCGAAGACAGTCTCTCAGGGCTCGGTGATGCGCCAGGCGGCGCCAATCCGTTCGACAACAACAGCATCGATCTCAAGCAGCAGTCGGAGCTTCTGGACCGCAATCCGGCACGCGCCCGGCAGATGATCCTGGCCGCAGGACGGGATCCGAAGATGTTCCGGGTTTAGTCGTCGCATATGATGTAACTTTCGGGACCTCTGAAGTGGTTCCAAACGGCGGGGTCGCGGCACACCTCGTTTCGCTCTTGATCCTGCACAATGTACCCCTTGAGTGTTCCCTGTCCGCAGGTGACGTAGTGTTGTGCCGCTGCAGTCGATATTGACGCACCAACGATCAAACCAATCAGAAATTTAAGCAAGGCAGCACCTATGAGAATCGAATTGAACGACAAAGAACTGCATGAACTTGTTTTTGCAGTTCGTGACACTTCGGGTTTTTCGACGGATGTTTGAAAAATTGGAACCTGAACCCCAACGGCGCATTCCGGCTACTACCGCGCGCACTGTTCAGTGACGACTTCGTCCATGAATAAGAAGTCTTTGTCTGGATCGATGCCGTCAATACCCCAGGCAGCATACATGATGCCATTTTCCTCTGGGGAGCAGTAGAAGCTTAAGCCACCGGCGCCAAACGAAATAATTCCCTCACATATTATGCCTTCACCATCGCGGACTTTCGTGAAACTGGGGCGGTCACTGTCATTGTGAAAGAAAAGCACGAGTGTGTTGTCTTTATTTGCGTAGAGCAAATTTTTGCACTCTTTCTCCTCTGCGAATGAACCGGAAATCAGGAATAATGATGCCATGAAAAACAAAGATGCAGACAGTATCTTTCTGGATGAAGTCGACATTGATTACATTACTCGTGTTGTTCAAACCGAAGTCGGCGCAAATTGGAAAGGGGACGTTCTCAAAACTGGAGTTGCAGCGATTGTCGATACGATCCTAAATCGTGTCGCTTACGACTGACCCTTTCCGGGGTCTGTTTCAGGCGTTGTGAATCAAAAAGATGCGTTCACGAAAATAAACGGGCCAAAATCCTATTGCAACTCTAAACTGAAAGAAAGAGTTTCACTCAACCCATACGGTAGTTTTCAGAACGCACCCAAAGCAGGTGCCCAAATTGATCGACTGGTCCGCCAAACGATTGCCGAGCGTGCAGCCGGTGGTGAAAGCACTGCGGGCCCCAGCCTTCACTATGCAAACCCGCACCCGGCGTATAGCGGCGACAATGCAAGAGGGCCAGACGGTTGGGTCTGGAAGATCGCGCAAGATCCTTATTTGGTAACAGGAAGCGGGAAATATCATTCCCATGTTCACGGGTTTGAGTGATTTCCTTGATGCACCGAAGTTTTGAACTTTCACTCACATCTAGGGATAAGCCAGGGGGCTTTGTCCAGCGTTTCCGACGAGTTCCAAAATGCCAAATTACCGGTCTCGTCGACTTTCGCATGTATTGAATAAACGCTTACAGGCGTGTCGTCGGTCCATTTTTCCAGGCATTCATACTCTATGCCCTCTTTTCTTTGGCAAAACGCGCGATGATATGCACGATTTATCATGAGAACATCTTCGAAAAGCGTAAATGTGTAAGGAACAAGCTCGTCCGGGCAGAAGTAAGATTGCGAAAATGCCGGATTTGCCGAAGTAAATCCTAAAAAGAAAAGGATAAATTTTTTCATGTCATCTCATGTAAACGAATTCTCAAGGCGGGTCTATATTGCTGCACGCAATTTTGGATTGCAGGATCCGCAGGCGCGGCTTGCAGCGGCCCAAGCTTCGCTGGAGACGTTGTACGGCCAGTCTGTCAAAGGGAACAACTATTTCGGCATTAAGGCGAGATATTCCTGGAAAGGCGATGTTCAGAGTTTCCAAACCTGGGAAGAAATCGGTGGCAAGCGCGTCAATAAGACTGATCGATTTCGAAAATACGACAGTATTGAAGACAGTCTTGCGGATTGGGTGGAGACTGTGTCAACCCGTTGGCCTGAAGCGATGTCGGCGCGAACATTCGCTGATGCTGCGGAAGGTTTGCGATATGGGAAACCTGGTGGATACGCGACGGATAGGAAATGCGGTCAGAAGCTAGCCTATATCGAGCGACGCATCGGCGAACAGTATTCTCCTCCCTCTGATGCCCTCTTGCGCTTCAAGGAAGAAACAGAAAACAGCGCGTTACTTCAAGACATTCTTTCCGGAAATCAGACACCAACTGGAACGCCTTCGATTTTTGATATCCATCGAATGGGCTTACTCAATGTCGAGGCAACTCCCGTGCCGCTTCGGAAGCCAGGCTATAGATCCCATCGGAATGAGGTTAGTGTTAGCGCCAACGAGACAGTGGAAATAACCCGCGCCCTCCCAGGGGCAAGCCCGAATTTGGGGGCGCGCAAAATCACATGGGCAACGTTGCCTTTCCAGTCCGTGCTAAACCACGTTCTAAACCAGAGAGGGTTGTGCCCACTCGCAAACCGTCAGGTCCTCGAGAACAGGGCCGAACCGGCAAGTCCGGCGGACTTAGTCCGTTTGATCTGGACAGGACTGATCTCGACCAGCAAGCGCAGCTTATCAAAGAAAACCCCATCCGGGCCAGGCAGTTGATCCTGGCTGCTGGCAGAGATCCGAAACTCTTTGGATTTGCGTAAAAGCAGTCGTCGGTCAAAACCGACTTGTTCGTCCGTTCACAAGAGAATTGTTCAAACACTGCGAGACGGCCCAAACACAAGGCAATCAATTTTTGGTTGTGCTTTCTGAATACATGTGAGAACATACAGGGAACAGTATTGGGATGTTGCATTGAGGAACCATGACGAAAAAGTCGGCGATTACAGGTTGTCTTGTTCTGGTGTTGTTGACGAGCGTTGCGACAGGCGTTCAGGGCTCTGACGAAGACAAGTTCAACCCATGTCCCAGCGATCAGGAGTGGAGTTCCACTCTTGATCCGCAAATCAAACCTTCGTTATGGTTTTATGTCGATAGAGTGTACACGAAAGCAATTAGCGAATCCGGTGAGGGAGATAATTTACTTGAGGATGATAAATTTCTAAGGTTTATTTTTGACTTTAGTATTCATACTTACCAGAAAGAAGAATATTCGGACTATATACGGGACATTTACTTTGGCTTGATATCGAAGCCCGCAATCAAAGAACACTATAGTCAAGAAGCACTTTCTGAAATGTCGGAGTGTATTTCAGGGAGCGCCGAACTGGATTGCGCGGCCGTGGCCTATCGAAATGGATACATTCCCAGTCTGGAAACCACTACGAAACACGATTCAGTGTCGAAGGCCGTAACCGCATTTCGTGACTGGTGTGAAGAGACCACATTGAATTTGCGAGATGAATAAAAAACAGAACTAAAGGCTGTGCATGAAATTATTTTCGACGCGAGAGTACAATCCATTTCCCGGAAATACTTTGTGATAAGGAATTATCTGCTGTTTGCTCAGGCGCGGTTCGCTAAGCTTCTGGGCCTGAGCTTGCTGAGTGCACGTCAGCTTATCAAAGCTGCGGGTCGTGACCCGGGCCTTTTCGGGCTCTAGTCGAGCAGAAGGGCCTGCGATGGGAAGGAGATGCCCTCGAGCATTTGCTGGCGAGGCAATTTGTTGGGCGTTGACGAAGACACAGCCAGTGCAATTTGGGGTTGCTTTTAAAGCTAATGCGTGGAACATTTCATGAACATAGTTGCCTTACTCGAAGTGAGCTGAGATGAAAAATCCCAATCTTGTAAAAATCGCGTTGGTCTTATCCGTTTTGTGGATCGGCACAGGTGCAACCGATCAGAGCACCGAGTATGCACAGTCCTTTTGTCCAACGCACGAAGAATGGGCTTCCACACTTAAGGGGGACTCAAAACAGCTGTTCTGGTTGTTTGCCAAACGTGCATTTACGACGTCATTAATGGAAAGGATCGTCGACGATTCTGTTCCCGACTCCATCGACGAAGAGATGACCCGACTTTTCTGGCTTGCTGGCATTCATTCCATCCGGATAACAGAGCCAGATCAGCATCTTAAAGGCCTTACTTTGCTGCTGCACGGGAAATCAGCAGTAACCAACTTCTATGATAAAACCGTCCTGGAAGAAATAGGGTCCTGTATCTCAGGTACAACAAAAACGGATTGTGCGGAGATGGCATTTGGAAAAGGCTATATCTCGGGCTTGGAAGCAGTGGTGAGTCACGAATACGTTTCAAAACTCTTCAATGATTATCGTATTTATTGTAAATTACCACTGGACAGTAGTCAGGAGGACGTGAATTAGGCAGTCATATCAGGTCGGAAAAGACAGAGTTTTACAGCAGGGCGGTTGAGCTTGGTATAAAGTCGCTGTCAGCTCGAAAACCGATCTCTGAAAAGGTCGGCTCGCCGTCTAATTGGCTTTGAATTTTGAACCGGTGAAACGAAACGATCCAAGTCTTCCACATAAGCCTTGAGTGATCTCCCGGACCGGTCCGATGTACAATCAGGGGCGGGCGTCAGCAGGTTGTCGATCCGGTGGTGGTGAAACTGCTCACCTTCGTTCACGACAGTAATTTGCCGAAGATAGTCTGTCAGGGCTCCGCGGCGTACCAGGCGGCGCCAATCCGTTCAACAACAACAGCATCGATCTCAAGCAGCAGGCTGAGATGTTGGACCGTAATGCTGTCACGGCAAAACGGATGATTCTGGCAGCTGGCCGGGATCCTGAACTTTTCGGCCTTTCTTGACGTGACAGCCACTGTCTTGGCCGGTTGCAACTGACAGGCTCGTCACAAGACACAGAGATCACGGGAAGGAAATGTTGGTGCAATTGGGGGATGTCGAGAATGCAATTTTCAGTTGATTTACGAACAAATGGTGAACATAGTCACCCCGATGAGAAAACGCTGCATTGTGTTTTTGAATTGAAATTATTGACGACGAAAAGGGGGGCTTGAAATGACCCAAACTAGGCCAATGGGTCTATTGTCTAAATTTGCCGCAGTGATCTGTGTTTCGTTAGGGGCGGGCGTATCAACGGCAAATGCATGTCTTGAAAATATGGATTTCGTCAAAACGACCACGACCCTCATGGGGAATGCGGAATATGGTGCCGCCTACGAATACACCGTTGAGAATCTTGATGTTTGCCCGGCACAGGCAAGTTTTTTTGCAGCTCAGATAGTCATCGAAGGGCACAAGGACGATCCCGTTTGCGAAGCCGTTTCCATGCTGGAAGAGGCCTTTCACTTCAACAATGAAAGAAATTGGGTGGCAGTCCTTCGGGAAGCCAACGAAAATTCGATCCTTCAGTTGTTGAATTGGGCGTATGTGGAGCGTTACGTGGAGCTTTCGATGATCGAAGGCAATGCCTATTCAGTGAAGCTGTTTCTTCGCGCAAATCAGGAAAGGTTCAAAAACGTTCTTGATGCGACAAATGATGGTGATTTTTCGCACAGGAGGCTGAAACAGTTGCTGACCTATGCCGAATATCTTCAAGTCGATTTGAAAGAATTTCCCGAACTCCTGAAACTGACAGGTGAAGACTTCGTGCGAGACGGCTATTTGATCAAAAACTGTTGGCCGAAAAAACTTATCTGCGACGCAAGATTGAGGTGGGAATGACTCATTCCGCAGGCCCATGTGATTGGGAACCCGCGCTGCATCGGTCGGTCCTGTCAAAACTGCAACCGACAAAGAGCCCGCAGTTCAGGTTGGCGATGTAGCAAAGTTGGATCTGAATATCCCGGGCATTGCTAGCGAAGCAACTTGTCCGAAGTGTGTGGGTGATTTCGCGATCGGCCGAAGCAAAGTAGTTTGGAACCTCGAACTACTCACAGTGTTTTTGTTGTTCTGAGACCAGTTTCCGTCATCGAATTGGGAGAGCGCCATGTTGCTTAAAGACATGTTCAAGACAGGTTATCTCGCTATGTCAGTGCTGTTTGCCGCAACACTATGTGTTCAGGCTTCTGAAGATGACGACTTGCAACACTGCCCGACAAAGAGAGAGTGGGCTTCAACGATCGATCCGGAAAACAGAGCCTTTTTTCAGATGTTTTCCGAAGCCGCAATCAGCGCCCATGGTCCGGATGGATACCAAAGCCAGGGATTGGTTGCGGTCGACCTTCTGTATTCGCTGATGACACACGCCTACCAGGACACACCGGTCTACAGAGATGTCTATGCCGAATTGTTCAAGGATATGAGCAAAGAATCTTGGACGCGTGAGCGCTTCGGGGAGGCTGCATTGCTTGAAATCTCGCAGTGTATGTCTGGAAATCAGCATATCGATTGCGCTCAAATGGCGCTCGAAAAAGGCTATTTGAAACCGCTTAACGACCTGTTCAACGAACCAAGTTTCAACGAAGCGCTTCAATTCCTTAAATAAGCCTGCCGAGAAAACAAGGACGAGATCAAATGAGTGAAAAGAGGCACCTCACCAGTGGTGAAATAGCGCTCTTGACCGAGATTTTCGGAGAACGTGATTATTTCCGACAAACGACGATTGAACGCGGAAACTGGTATATGCATCCTGGTTTTGGAATGGTGAGTAATAATAATATCAAAGTTGGGAGGTCAGCTTATTCGGATGACTTCAGCAAGTCCGATCCGGCATGGTTCGTCCACGAGGGGGCACACCTTGTCCAGGAGCAGACATTTGGCAGACATCTGTTGTTGTCAAAGGGCGCGGGCAAAGCCAGGTCGTTTTTTGGAAATGACTACCAGTATGAGGATGACGTTCGAAAGGGTATTCCATTCGAAAAAATGTCAATCGAAGCCCAGGCTTCTATGATTGCTGACTACTACCAAGCTGTAAAGGGAAAGTCAGGGCGATACGTGAGTTTGCCTGCTGAAGTTTATCAGAGCATCATCCCGGAAAGTTACGTACCGTCCTTCGGGCGTTCACGCAAACATATTTCGGGACAAAGCTCGACATTTACGAGTGCAAAGAGACCTGAGCGTGAACGTAACAGTAGCGATGAGGAACCGGTTGAAGGTTTGTTCCGGCGAGTGCCTCACCCACAGCCAAAGCCAGAACTTCGCGAGCTGCCCGCAATCCCGCTTTCAAATAAGCCACTAATACCCGGCGCGCAGAAAATTCTGCCTCCATCATTTGAGTTGGAAGGCTTAGAGACGAAAAGGGCACGAAAACCAGCACCTGAGCCTCGCAGAAAACCAACCCGAAACAAGACCGATCTCAGAACCAGAAGTGCTGTTCCAGCCAATCCCTTTGACTTGGGACGCCCAGATCTGCAGCTGCAGGCAGAGATGTTGGACCGCAATCCGATGCGCGCCCGGCAGATGATCCTGGCTGCAGGGCGGGATCCGGAGCTTTTTGGATTCTCGCAAAAGTAGTTATCAGTCAACAACGACTTGCTCGTCCGTTGACAACAGAATTTTTCAAACACTGCGAGACGACTCAAACACAACGCAATCAATTTTTGGTTGTGTATTTCGAATGCCTATGAGAACATATGCAGAACAATGCTGAAGTGCTGAATTGAGGAAGCATGTCGAGAAAATTGGCGGTTACAGGTTGTCTTGCAATGGCACTGTTGTCGAGCGTTGCGGCAGGCGTTCAAGGTAAAGAAGACTACGACCGGACGCATTGTCCGAAAGAAAGTGAGTGGGCTTCTACGATTGATCCAGAAAACAGACCTTTTTTTCTGGAGTTTTCAAAAACTGCAATTTGGGCCCATGGCCCGGATGTGACCTCAAACGAAGGCGTAGGTGAGATCGATCGACTTTTTTCGTTTCTCACACATGCCTATCACGACATACCAGAATACAGGAACGAGATTTCCAGTCTGTTTGAGTTAATGAGCAAAGAACCTGGGCCACGAGAGCGTTTCGGCGAGACCGCATTGCTTGAAATTGCGCAGTGCATGGAGCGAGGCTCGCAGGTTGATTGCGCTCAGATGGCTCTTGAAAAAGGATACGTGAAACCGCTTGAAGACCTCATCAACGAGCCAAGCTTCAACGAAACACTTCAGTTCCTTAAAGAAGCCTGCCGGGAAAACAAGGACGAGATCAAGTGAGTGAAAAGGTCACGCAAACCAACCCGAAACAAGACCGATCTCAGAACCAGAGGTGTTGTTCCCACCAATCCTTTTGACTTGGGCCACCCAGATTTGCAGCTGCAGGCAGAGTTGTTGGAGCGCAACCCATTGCGCGCCCGGCAGATGATCCTGGCGGCCGGGCGGGATCCGGAGCTTTTTGAGTTCAGATAACACTTGGTGTCCTATCAATTGCTTTAGGCATCGATTTCGGATCTGTGGAGCGGAGGCGACTTGGAACCGGCCCCTGGTGCCAAATGAACCAGGGTGATTTCGGGCGGAACGCCAAAGCGTACCGGCATGATGGAACAGCCAAGTCCGCCTGAAACGATCATATGCTTCCGAGCATGGGTCCCTGTTTGACCCGGGGAACCGGACGCATCGAATGTGATGTGACCGTAATTGTGCTTTTTGCCGAGCGTTGTTCCGCTGACTGGCTGGTATCCGAAAAAGTTGATTTGTCCGCCATGTGTGTGCCCGCAAACGGTGAGGCTGATGCTTTCCGGTACTTTTCGAAAGATCTTGGGTTCGTGCGCCATGAGCAAGACGGGTGACCGGTCGTTTACCTGCGCCAGCGTGCCTTGCAGATCATCCTTGCCTTGCCAGCGCTTTCGCCCGGCTTTCCTGTTCGGAACAAGCGCAAGCTGATCGTCGAGCCCGGCTAGCCAGAATGCGTGTCCGTCTTTTCGGATCTTTACGGCGCGGTTCTGATAAAGGGAGATCCCGGCATCCAGCAGCGCCTTGCCGGCGATGGGCGGCCCTTTTCCGGTGAGCTGTGCTGTGCGGTCCTCCCACCAGTCATGATTGCCGAGAACTGCGTGGATGCCGAGCGGAGCATTGAAACCGGTGAGGACGCGGGCCCAATCCTTTGACGGGATCGAGCCGGTTCGAAATCTGTGTCCAGCGACATAGTCGCCCAGCATCAGCACAATATCCGGTTTGAGGGCGTTGGTGCGTTCAACAATAAACTGGAGCCGCTCCAGTCCCATCCAGGGATCACAGACATGAGGGTCCGCGATGAGCGCCGCCTTGAGTTCCAGTTCTTCCGGCCAGCGAGGCGGTGTGAGCGCATAGCGCTTCACATGCAATCGGAAGGGTTCAACCCCGACCGCATAGGCCGGCAGGCTGGCCGCGCCAAGAATGGTGGCTCCGAGACCCCGGATGAAATTTCGTCTCGTAATCATCAGCGGTAAGCATTCCTCAGGCTGGGCAACGCGCGTTGAATACCCGCAATCAAAGCGAGATTTGTTGCAGAAACCTTGCAGAAATTTTTTGTTTTCCGCGGAAATCGCGCCGTCTTGAGGCAATAGCGGCGCTGTTCTGGACGCGCTGATCCTCTGAATACGGTTACAGACCGATAGGGCGCGAGTTCCGAGCCCTTGCGAATTCCGCCCGTTGGCCGTCTGGCGCTCGGGCGGCTGCCGCGGCCCGTGTTGCGGCACTCTCATTCGGACAATCAGGTCCGTGTTTCCGGTGTGAGATCGCCGGATGTTTATCCAAAAATTGAAGACAGGATAGTCAATGACGTCACAGATTTCTGACATCGTGCAGCCGCGTGTTTTCACGCCTTACATGGCCGAAAACAAGCCCGCCAAGCTGGTCATGCTGGAAAAGTCCGGGATTCTTGCAGCGCCCGCACCCGACATCGCCAAACGCTTCAAGGCAGGCGGAAACCAGATCGAGGTGCCTTACTGGGAGGACCTTGACGATACCGAACCGACCGTGATCGATGACAGCGACAACAAGATCGCCGTCAGCAAGATTACGGCCAGCGACATGAAAGCCTACAAGCACCGCCTGGCGAAGAAATACGGTGCGAAGACTGTCGCCAGCTACGCAGCGACCGGGCGCGGCGACAGCGCCATGAACCGGGTTGCAGAGCGCATCAGCGCCTATTGGGGAAGGCGCAAGGAGGAGCGTATCATCGCGACTGCGGAGGGGGTGATCGCCGATAATGTGGCCAATGGCGGCGATATGGTCTTTTCGGTCTATTCCGATATCGCATCTCCGACGGCTGCGAACAGGATCAGCTACCAGGCCATCAACAAGGCCCGTTTGACGATGGGCGAGAACCTTGACGACCTGCGTGTGATCGCGATGCACAGTTATGTCTACGGCACGCTTTTGGACGATGAAAAGATTGAATTCAAGAAACCGTCCGAAGCGCCATTCGAGGTTCCCTACTATGCCGGCATGATGGTGTTGCATTCCGAAAGAATGCCGGTGACTACGGGCACAAACACCAACGAATATTCCTGTTTCCTGTTTGCGCCCGGCGCTTTCATGCATATTGACGAAGTGCCGAACCGGGAAACAATCTATGGCAACGAGGGCACTGAGATCACCCGTGACCCGGATATCGGGGATGGCGGCGGTGCCGACTATCTGACCACCCGCCGGTTCGAGATGATCCATCCGGCGGGCATGGATTTTACCGGCACATCCCTCGCCAAGTCTCAGGGCGCGACACTTGCCGAGTTGCGGAATGCGGCCAACTGGAACCGGAAATACACCCGGAACAACGTGAAGCTGGCCTGCCTCAAGGTAAATATCTGATCGCGTATCTGAAGCGGTTCCTCCCCGGTCTCGGGGAGGACCAATCCACGCGGAAAACGCTCAACTGCAATTTCGTATAACCTTATGATTAAATGATGTTTTTCAGAGGTTCTTGTCTGAAATGGTGTTTCAGACATTTTCGTCTGATGGACGCTTCGTCAAAACGGGGCTAAAGCAGGCCTCATCACGGTAGATTGGGAAAGTGCGGCCAGGATCGCACGACACAGGAGAGCAGCACTTTCTGAGCTGCGCGAGCGACTGTGCGCGCACTGGTTGCAATTAAGAACAATTCGTGAACATATTGCGGCGGCAAGACAGGAATGGTTCTGATGGCAGACTTTGAAGATATCACCGGCTGGCGGGGAGAGCTGGAGGCGTTTGAGGCGACCGAGGAGGGGCGAGAGTTCTATGGAAGATACGGAATGGGAGCCCCTAAGCTGACTTTTGAGCAGGAGGTGCGTTATGCGGAAGAACTGTTCCGGCATGACGAGATCCACGAAGCACTGAAAAAATCAGCCAAATTCGTCAAATATCTGGATGACAATCCCGACTTCGGTCAGGACGACGAGGGCTTTTGGGATTTGTGTCCGGTCGAGGATAACCGGAAGGTTGAAGCCTTCAAGCGCTGGTATGCAATGAAGCAGAACATTGCTCTAGGCTGGTCGACATTTAGCGCAGGCGATAGGTTGGCCATCGACGTGGTGAATGGGGATCTCGCCTCGCTACGCTCTCCAGAAGCAGAACAGCTTGTGAAAGAGAGGTTTTCGCGGTTTGTTGCATTTCCGCAGGAGGTGCAATGATGGAAAAAGTGTTCATCATCGACGCCTCGCAAATCCTCACGATCATGCGGCGGTCAGGAGTGGATGTCTTGGCCGCGCTTCTCGGGCGGGGTGACTACTTCTTTTTCAGCGACGATTTTACCTTGTGTGTTGGGACTTGAGGTTCAGAACAATTCATGAACATTTTTGCGTAGAAAATACGGAACAGAGCTATGGCAGACTTTGAAGATATCACCGGCTGGCAGGATGAGCTGGAAGCGTTTGAGGAAAGCGAAGAAGGTAAAGCCTATTTCCGGCAACATCTATATGACAGCGAAAGGCGACTTCCATTCGACGTTATTCTGGAACTTGCCGGACTGATGCTGAAGCACAAGGAGCTTCGAGACGCGGTCAGGCAGAGAGCGGAGTTTCGGGCTTTTCTGAAGACCCGTCCGGATCTGACTAACGACGATGACGAGTTCTGGGAAAAGAACCCGCTGGATGCGTCTGAAAAGCTTGAAGAATTTATGGCCTGGTATGGGTCGAAAACGCGTGTTCCCTTCCGAGATTTTCCGCTCTCCAAGGCGGAGGAACTGGCGATCGCCGTTGTCGCGGGCGATTTGGTATCACTCGATTATGCGGAAGCAAAGGTTTTCGCGGAAAAGACCTTCTACCCACATTTCATCTACCGGGAGGATGGTGAATGACGCAGAAGGTGATCATCCTTGATGTTGCCAAGATCGACATCATCGTCAATCGAACGGGCCTAGCCGGGCTGGAAGCGATTGTCCGTCGCGGTGATCTTTTCATGTTTAGTGCCGACGCCCGTACGGAGTTTAAAAACGGGGCCTGGTATCAAAACCCGAAAAACGCGGACCTCTTCGAAGCCTGGTATGAGCAGCAAGACAAGTCTGGACGCCTCGTCAAACCCGACCGGCTGACCAGAGCCGACCGGAAAAAATACGACCCGAACAACAGGCGATTGACGAAAAAGGGCGGCCATGAGCTTTGGGACATGAGTGCCCGCAAGTTCATGGCCGAGAACCCGCACTACGACTTCGAGGTTATTTCCGGTGAGAAGGATTTCTATAAGAACGAAATCCGTGGCACGCGCGATCCGGAGACGGGAAAGCGTCGGAAGATCGTCAACACGCCATTCAGATACACGTCGTTGAAAAAGCTTATGGGAGAACTGGTTGTCGATCCTGACCTAGATTTGTCAAAAGCACATTAAGAGAACAATTGCGAGCTTGAGGCCAGTTCACCCGAAGGAATGTAACTATGAAAGAGATACCTCGAGGGAAAGATCTGGAAGATCTGATCATTGAATACGCGCAGATTGTCGCCAGGGACGAGCGGCTCTGCAAATTAATGCTACGCCGGAACGAGATTGCACATGACGACCCGATGGCGGCGCGGGACATACAGGCCGTTCTGAATTGGGAAAGCTATGATTACAGCAAGAAAATCGGTTTCGAAGGAACACCATATGGTCCAGTTATCGGACCGTTGAAGCTCGCGCAGCACGTTGTTCTGTCAATGCTGAAGGGAGAAATCAAAGATCTGACTTCTGACGAGGCGCGGCAGTACATTCGGCGAAAACTTCAAGACAGTCCATCGTTCTACGGAGTTGGGTAATTGGAGACGATCGTATTGGATTGGAGTGCCTTGTCGCAGGTCGTGCAACAGGGTCAAACCGGGGCGCTGGAGCAGGCATTGCGGTCAACTGGTGCGAAATTCGCTGTGACAAATTATGGCAAGGGCGACATACCTGACGAATTCGAGGCTGATTTCGAAGCGCTTAAGAAACGGCTGAATATTCAGGCAATTACAATCGAGGCGGATTTCACCAAAGACTCAAAAGAAAATAGGCGATTGGGTGTTGTGTTTGATGAAAATGGTCGACCGCGGCAGAAACAATTGGCTGATGCTGCAATAAGGTGGCTTCAAAGCGAGAGAAAGCTATTTTCCGAAGGCGGTTATCGTTTGCTGTCCAACGACCGTGGGTTGATCGATGATATCGAAAGGCTTGCGCCAGCTTCCACATATCAAACCAATCTTGACCTTCTGGGTAGAGCAGTTTTGAAAGGGGACCTTACCGCAAGCCGTTACAGGTCGTTTCTAAATGACTTCACGCTTCCCGACGGCACTATCCGAGGAATTAGTCCTCAAATCAGCGACATTTTACGCCTTGATGATGAAATGCTAGCATCTATCGAGACTGCTCAGTCCGGAGGAATACAACTCCCGGAACACTTCAAAACCGTTAGACTTCGCGAAATTTCCCGACACTTTGTTAAGCTGCTTCGAGGCGGGGCGCCCGTCGCTGTTCTCGGGTTGGCGATCCCCCCGGTATTTTCGGCGGTCAGGGCGCGCGCTGAAGAGCGGAACATTCCGTTTGATCAGGCGGCGCGTGAATTGGGTCTTGAGTTCGGCGAAGAAGAATTCAAGGACCTTGCGGCAGAAGCCGGTATCGACCTTGCCATAACCCTCACGCCGATCGGGCCGCTGAAGAAAGCCTGGGATGTTTTGGGCAATATCGACGACATCGTGTCGCTGATGCAGCTTTACGGTGAGGCCTATCCGGACAACGAAGTGATCCAGCAGATGGCGGCGCTCGCCGATGATGTGGCGGGCTCCGCAGCGCTGGCTGCCTATGTGGAAGGACGCGATGCCCTGACCGGGGCCGTTGGCGGCGCCATCGACTGGGTGTTCGGCAGTACGGAGAGCCAGGAAGAAGCCGCTGAAGCCATCGGCAAGGTGCGTGGTGCGATCCGCGATGGCGGCGAAGAGCTGGGTGAAGCGGTCGTCAATGGCATGACGCCGGAGGAAATCGCCAAACTGCTGATCAGGCAAGCCGGAAAGAGCGCGCCCGTGCCGCTGGCCGCGCCGGACCTCCGCAATCCGGACCTGTCGCCCGGGCGCGCCCTGGAAGGCGAAGCGCCGCTGTCGAATGTCGACCGGTTTCCCGGGTCGGATGAGATCCTGCCGCCGTCCCTGTTGCCTGAGCCTCGCGCCGGGGCGGGCCAAGAGGTGCGGGCACCGGTGGAGCGGGCCGCGGAGCCGGGAGAAGACCGGTTTGCGCGCAAAACCTCCTATGACACGTATCGCAAGCTGGGGCGCACGCCGGAAGAACAGCAGGAGGCGCTTGAGCATTACGAGGACCTGCGCCGGGAAAGCTACATCGACACGGGCAACATTCACATGGCGGAGGTACTGGCGGGCGAGCTGTTCAAGCTGAGATGGGATCGCTCGGCCTTTGCCACCGACGACGGCACGGTGATGAAATACCCGGTTGAAAAGGCTTATATCGACCCTGAGAAGGACGGTCACGGCTATGTGCGCGCGGATGTGGAAGCCTTGCTGGCGTCAGAAGGGATCCGGGCGCGCAAATGGTATCTGGAGCCGAACGGCAAGACGGGGAGGGACCTGGCCTGGGGGAGCATGGACCGGGACGGCTATGGCCCGCGCATGACACTGAGCTATGACGATGAAGCGGGCAGGCGGCATGTGCTGACGGAGGCTTTCCAGGCGCATGTGAACGGTGCACGTCAACGCCAGCAGGCTGCCCGGGAGAAGGCCGACCGGGAACTGGCCAAGGCCTATGGCCTGGAGTGGCCGGACACCAGTGGCCTGAACCCGTTCGAAGCGGCCAGAAAACAGCTTATGCACGCGGCGAGGCTGCCAAACCCCGACCAGCTGATGGCCGGCAACAGGGCAGAAGAGCCGGACCACAAACCGGTGCCGAAACCCAAGCCGCGGTTGGAGCCGCCGGATATAACGCGAAGTCGAGATTTGCCTGAAGACACTGACAATCATCCGGGCGGCGCAAGCCGCCCTTTTTCTTTGCCTAAAGGACACTGACATGGACGAGATCATCATGCGCCGATTGCGGCATCTGCAATGGCTGGAAGACAACCACGAACAGAGTTTCCAGAAACGGCCGGCAGAAAACACCGAGCAAGCCGACAGAAAGCGGGAAGAGCTTACGAACGTCGTGTCGGCTGCCTGGCACCGAAATCGCGTAAGGCCGCAAGGGCGCGCATTGCCGAGAGACTGGCGCAAGGAGCATTGGAAAACGCTTCAGGCGATGGCTTTGGACTACGCAGGCGTTGGCGCAGCGAGCAAGGCGGAGGCAATCAACGCCCTGGAAGCCTACGAAGCCGATCTGACACCACCTCCAGCCGCCTAACGCAACAGGGGTATGTTTCATGTCCGGTACCGTTCACACAGCCGTGGAAATGGCAAACCTTGCGCTCGCGCATCTCAAAGAAGCGCCGATCCGCGATTTCGATTACACATCCGTTGCCTCGCGTTGGTTCAAAAACCATTACGACGCACACCGGGACGCCTATCTCGCACAACATGACTGGGATTTCGCGACAGAGCTTGTCAATCTGCCGGCTGATACCGTCGCACCTGCCTTCCGGTTCGCCTACCAGTATCAAAAGCCTTCCGACTGTCTGCGTCTTCCTCAGCAGACCGTGGACGGAAAGCCTGACGGGCAGATCATTCCCCATGAGGTCGCCGGTCAGAAAATCCTGTCGGACAAACCGGCGCCATTTCCGCTTCGCTACATCAAGAGAGTGACGCGGGAAACCGAATTCCCACCGCTTTTCGTGCACGGGTTTTCGCTGTTCCTTGCCGCGAGCTGCGCTCATGTCATCACCGGCAAGAACAGCCGGGCCGAAGCCTTGCGCCAGGCTGCGCTGGAAACCCTCGAACAGGCTGCGCGCCAAGACGCCACTCAAGGTACGCCGCTGCCCATGATTGACCTGGATATTGTTACGGACCGATGAGCTATCACTTGCAGGCTACGTTTAGCCGGGGCGAACTCGACCCCGAGCTGATCTATCGCACCGATCTTGAATTCTTCCGTTCCTCGCTTGCCGAGTGCCGGAATTTCATAACGCTCAAACGCGGCGGCCTGCGCCGAAGAGGCGGCACCAAATTCGTTGCCGAGCTGAAAGACAGTTCCGACGGTGGCTGGTTGATCCCCTTCGAGTTCGGCAACTGGCAGTACTACATGCTTGAATTCGGGGAAAACTACTTTCGCGTTTTCACCGAGAGCGGGCGCGTTGGCGACGTGGAAGTCGCCACCCCCTACAGCACGTCTGTTCTCCCCGAGCTCAAATTCGTCCAGTCCACGGACACGCTTTTCATCGCCGGGGGCGGAGTCGCGCCACAGGCTCTGAAACGGCTCGGGGAGACCGAATGGAGCATCGCGCCAATGGTGTTCGAAGACGGGCCGTTTCTCGACGTGAATATTGCACCGACCAACCTGACACCTGCGGATACGGGCAACCCCGTGCCTCGCATGACGTCGAACAGCGCCCCAAGCGGGGCGGTTGTGTCCTCAAACAGTTCGGCGTCTGCCTATCAGGTCTTCAACCGGGCAGCCGGACGCGTCGTTCTCTCCGCAGGGTCGTCTGGATGGGTGCGATATCAGTTCCCGTCGGCCGTGGTCATAGATGCCTACATGCTGCAGGCACCGAGCGATAACAGCCAGAATGACGATATGCCATGGCAGTGGAATATCGAAGGTTCCAATGACGGCGCCAACTGGACGATCCTCGATACGCAGGATGGCCAGGACACCTGGGCGTCCAGCGAATGGCGTGAGTATGCGTTCCACAACGAGACCGCCTTTGTCTTCTACCGGTTGAATTTCACGCAAGGGGGAGGGTCCACGTCGAACAATTCGGCGATTGGCCAGCTTGTCTTTCACCAGTCGGGTGAGACGCAAACTCCGTTCGAGCTGACGGCGTCCGATACCATCGGCATCAATGGCGGGGACGGATTTCAAGCGTCCGACACGGGAAGGCACATCCGCTTGCGCGGATCGGACGGGTTCTGGCGCTGGCTCAAGATCGCGAGTGTCTTGTCGTCAACCGTCGTAACGGCTCAGGTGTTCGGGCAGACACTCCCCAACACTGTATCCCAAAGCATCTGGCGCCTTGGGGCCTGGTCGGAAACAACAGGCTGGCCGGAAACGGTCGGCTGGCACAAAAACCGGCTTGCCTTTGCCGGTACACGGGCCGAGCCGCAAAAGGTCTGGGAGAGCCAGACGGAAGACTTCAACAATTTTTCCGTTTCGCATGTTCTACAAGCGTCAGATGCGGTGACGGCGGGTATCCTGTCGGGCCAGGTGAACCGAATTCAGTGGCTGGTCGACGACAATGATCTGATCATCGGAACGACGCGCGCCGTACGCTCACTCGGCAAAGCGACGGCTCAAGACCCCTATGGTCCGGAGAATGTGGATCAGAGCCCGGAGACAAACTTTGGAGCCAACCGGATTTCGCCGATCAAGGTGGGATCGGTTTTGCTTTACTTCGGCCCCTATGGCACCGACATGCGCGAGATGGCCTACGATCTCAGTGCTGACGGCCGGATCTCGCAGTCTGTCAGTGAAGTGCAGTCGCATCTTTTCCGGAACGGGCTGTCCGGCGCCTGCTATCAGCAATACCCCGACAGCATCATCTGGGCCTGGGACACGAAAGGTTCCGCCATCGGGTTTACCTACGAGCGGCAGCAGCAGGTTTACGGAATGCACCGGCACGATTTCGGCGGTGTCGTCGAATGCATGGCCGACCTTACCGGGACGGGATCAGACACCGTGTGGATGATCGTCCAGCGGGAAATAAACGGCATGGTCCGGCGCTACATCGAGATCATGCAAAGCCCGTTTTTGGGGGGCGCAATTGAAGATGCCTGGCATCTTGATTGCGCGGCGCTTTACAGCGGGGTGCCGGTCAACTCCGTTTCCGGGCTTGACTACCTTGAGGGATCGTCCGTGATCCTGTTTGCGGACGGGACAGACTATCAGGCGCAGGTGGTTGGCGGTGTCGCCAGCCTTCCGAACGACCGGACCGCCGGCAAGATACTCGTCGGCCTTGACGTGAAGGCCCGTGCGACGACGTTGCCGTTCCCCGTGAATGCGCAAGATGGCGCTTCGCTCGGCCGGAAGATGTGCGTCGACGACTGCAAGACGGCTGTCTTTGAGACCGGAACGCTGCGTGCCGGGTCGGATGCGACCTACATGGACGAGCTGATCTATTACGAGGCCGGCGATGCTTATGGCGAGCCGGCCCCGCTGCGGAGCGGCGTTCTCGACCAGGCTATCGAAACCCGGTGGGAAGATGGCGGGCAACTTGCCCTGGAAGCCTCCGGTGGTAAGCCTTGCACCGTTCTTGCGGTCAATTTCGGACAGGATATGGAGCCCTAAAATGTGTCACCCAGCAGTGATTGCAGCTGTTTCCGTTGTCGGATCGCTTGCCGGAAGCGCCGTGCAAGCGCAGGGCATCCGCCAACAGGCGGACGCCCAGGCGAAAGCCGAAGAGCGGCGCGCCGAATTGGCGGAAAGACAAAAGGAAGTCAGTCAGACGCAAGGGTCGTTTGAGCGCAAGCGAACGCTTGAAAGTTACCAGCGGATCATGGGTTTCAACCGGGCTGCCGGTGCTGAACGAGGTCTTTCGGAGACCGGATCCCTGAGTGATGTCGCCGACGACAACGCCTATGAAACGGCGCAGAACATCGAAGCCATTCGCTACCGGACCGAAGGGCAGCGCGACAACCTGAGCTTTCAGGCAAATACGGCCCGCGAACGAGCGACCTCGCACCGTAAAGCCGGACGGATTGGCGCCTTCGGGGCGCTTCTCGACGGCGCAACAAGTGCTCTGACAACGCTCGGCGACAGTGCTTACCGGCACTTTTCCGGAAAGTGACGCGTTGGCGCATAACCGGCATCACCTCTTACCAAGCAACATTTTGGAATTCAGATGGCACGATTGCAGAAATTCAGCGGTAGCCAGACGCTGCCGGGCGTTGGTACACCGCAAGTAATCGCCGATACCGCGGTCGGATCCGCGACGGCAACTCTCGGCACTCAAATCAGCCGCTCGGCAAAAGACATCGAAGACCTTTCAGCAGTGGCGAACAGGTTTCATGCTGAGCGGAAAGACACTTTGGAACGAGATGAAGCAAAGGCTCGTTCAGATGATCTGACGCTGAGAAGCGAGATATATTCCGCCAAGAAAGCGGCTGAGAGGCATCAGTACGACGTACTGATGAGACTGCCTTCAGCGCAGGACTCCGCAGATCCGGCCAGGCCGGAGAGTGCGCAGATCAGCGAAGCCTTGCTGGAGTTCATGTCGGACAACAAGTCCAGGGTTTTCGCGGATCTGCCGGAGGCGCAGAAAGAGATTTTCGATGCGGAAACAGCGCGCGGGGAGGAGCAGCTTCGCTATGGTATCGCGGCGACGGAAGCAGATCTCAGCAAATCGAACTACCTGAATGGCGTGCGGGAGTCCGTGGAACGGGCCTCGGATCTGGTCGGACAGTTCCCAGACAGTATCGACGAAGCACTGGAGCAGCATCGGAATCTGGTTGAGATAACGCCCTTGCCGCGTGGATTGAAGCGGCAAGCCTTGCGAGACGGCCAGGAAAAGCTGCTTGAGAACTGGATCAGCAGTTTGCCTTTAAACGACCAGATCGAAGGACTGACGCGTTTGGTTGAACGCGGCGGCGGAAGCGGGGAACCCGGGTATGATGAGGATGCAGGCACTAGATCCGCAAACCGGGGCGCATCTCAATTTATGGAACGGGCTTACCAGCTGTCCTCTCAAAGCCGAAACAGGCTGCTTGCCGATGCATTGAGAAAAAAGGCGCAAAAATCTTCTCTTGAAGCGCAGACGCTGGTGGAACGTATGTCGTCTGCCGAAGAACCGTTCGATCCCGAAGAGATCACGCGTTCGGCCAATCTGGACACGCACACGAAGCTGCAACTGCTCAACGAATACCGTGCGGCGCTTGATGATCGCTCCGGCAAGCTTTCAGCCATCGAATGGTCATTGAGCAGCGAACCGGGAGACGGGCTGGGGCACAATGATCAGGCCAAAGCTGATCTGGCATATTCTCACCTTGTTAGCGGCGAAGACGATCCAGGCACACTTGCGCTGGGTGTGCTGCGCACCAAAGGCATCTTGCCGCGGCGGTTTGAAAATGCACTTGTCAGAAACCTGCAAAGCCCGCATTCGAATGAAGTCGTCAGGGCAGTTGAATTTCTATCCGCGTTCGAACGCTCAGGCAGCGGGCCTGCCGTGCCGGCAGATGCTGGAGATCGGCTCAGAGCAGCAACCTTGAAATCAAATGTGCTGCAATCCCGCTTTGGTCTAGAACCGGTGGAAACCGCAGAGCTACTGGCCCGGTCGAACCAACGGCAAACTCGCGACGAGCGGCAAGTAGACTTCGGCAAGCGGTACGCACGCCAGATCCGCGAGACTACCAGTCACAATCCCGCAACAGATCGGCTCATAGCAAGCACGTTTGGGAAAGTGTGAAAACACGCAGAGCGATGCTTATAGGCGTTGGTTGGTTCCTCAAGAATCCAGGGAGTGAATTCAATCATTGCACGCGATCGAGGCGCACTGAGTGCTTTCGATTGGCTTTAGCATTCACGAACCACGAGACCTAAAATGACTGTATCCATATTGACAAACACCCGGGCTCAGATTTTGGGCGACGGAGTGACGGATCGCATCGATTTGAACTTTCAGTTCGTCGATGAAAACGACCTTAGGGTTATCCATACCGATACGGGCGGAACCGACACGGAATGGAGTTTCCAGCAATCGCCTGGCAACTGGTCTTTCACGGGGGGGAATTTTTCACCAGGAACGGTGTATTTTTCGGCTGCTGATCTGCAAACTGGCGAACGACTGACCGTGATCTTGACCAGTCGATACGGCCAGCCACTTTCCCTCGATGGGGGCGAGATCGATCCCGCAGTGCTTGAACGCGGCATGGACAGAACCACGCTGCAAGTTCAGTCGATCGCTGGCGAGGTAAACCGGTCTTTGAGAATCTCTCCAAGTCTTGCCGGTTCGCTCCCGGATCTGGAAGTGCCCGATCTTCCCGATGGCTACGGTTTTGTCAGAAGTGGCGATAAACTTGTACCGGTGCTGATCGACGGCGAACAAATCACCGCTTACACCGCTTCAGCGTTGGCTGCGCGTGATGCAGCTCAGGTTGCTGAAGCGAACGCGGAAGCCGCTGAAGACAAAGCGGAAACCGCTCAAGCGGCCGCCGAAACAGCACAGGCGGCAGCGGAGGCAGCAGCAGGGACACTCACCGATGCGTATGTTTCTGCCACCCAGAATACAATCGTGAATTCAGACACTCAGTGGAACGACGGACTTCGAGCCAGGTTCGGAGACGCGGGTAACATGAATCTGTTCCATGATGGCTTTAACTCTTACCTTGACCATCGAGACACTGGTGGCCTGCTTTTTCGCAATCTACTGAACGGTGCGAATACCGGCTTTATCGGTACTAATTCCAGTGGTGTGCAGCAGAATTGTATCGTCATTCAGGATGGACAGTACGTACGCGCTTTTTTCGGCGGCGGTGAAAGACTACGAACAATCAATACTGGTATCGAAATCCGCGGCATTGACAATCAAATCGCTGGTTTCTTCGGCAAAGACGCGAACAACGACACCTTTGTGTCACTGCGCGATCATACGAACGGCGTAAGTCGTCCCATCCTTTGGGATGACAGCGCAGGCAAAATGCGAGTCATGGATGTGAATAATATATTCCATGATATGCTTAGCGTTGGTCAGAACCAAGTTTGGCAAAATATGACCGTAGATCGCATGACCGGCGTGGCTTACCAAAACACGTCTGGCCGGCCAATCCAGCTTTATCTGACTTTGACCGGCTCTGGGTCACAGATTTCCACGGCGCTTCACTCGTTTCAAGTGTCTGAAGATGGGCTGGTATGGTCTCCTGTTTTTCGTTGCTCAGGAGGCATCAATGGTGGCGGTGGTTTTGCCATAGTCATACCGTCGGGGCACTACTACCGCTTGAATACTGGTACCGCAATCGTTTGGCAGGAGCTTAGATAGTTATGGAGTATGGATTTTTTCACCCAACAAACGGCTATTGGCAAACAACGGGCTACCCTTCGGAGGAGTATTTAAATCGATATCCGGTCGGCTGGATCCAGGTGCCTCTCCAACCGAGTGCCGATCATGTCTATGACCCGGAGAATAAGGTTTGGCAGCATAATCCGGCGGCACCGACAAAAGAGGACGTCCGTGCGGAGCGCGACCGGCGTCTCGCGCTGGGTTTCGAATACAACTTTGCAGACGCCCGTGGTGTTCACACCTTTGCGATGACCGAAACCGATATAAGCGGTTGGGACGAGGTTACCAAAGGCGCGCAGGCGGCCATCAACCTCGGCCGTCATGGCGATCCGTTCAACATCGTTACGGAAACCGGTGCCACGACCGTAACTGCCCACGAATGGCAGCAGATCCTTGTCGCCTTGACCGCAATCCGCCAGGCCATTTGGCAGGCGAGTTTTGCGTTGCAGGCAATGGGAGCGATTCCATTCGATTATGCTGATAACAGCTACTGGCCAACCTAAACAATCAATTCCTTGGACCGCACTCACTGCTCCCTCATTCACAAGCAGCTTTAGGCTGACAGGTAGTAACTTGGCTGCACTTAGGTGCACGATCGAGGGGCTCTAAAATCTCAAAAAAATGATCCAGACACACCGCCCCTGAGGCGGTTTTTTTGTATCTGAAAGGATCTTCATGAAGACCAGCCACACTGGCATAGACTTCATCGAGGCACATGAAGGATTTGTGTCGCGCGCTTACCTTGATCCCGTCGGCGTCTTGACGATTGGAACGGGCTTCACCAATCGAAGCAGTCAATTCCGCAAATTATGGGGCCGGAAACTCAAATCCGGTGACACGATCACTCGCTCTCAAAATCAACGGATTTTGAGAGCGGCGCTCGATGAAGAATATGAGCCGCCGGTGGAAGCAGGGATGCCAAGGGATGCCACGCAGCATGAATTCGACGCTGCCGTTTCGGCCACTTTCAACCTTGGCGGTAAGTTCATGTCGTGGAAGGCGGCGCAGCTCTGGAAGGCTGACCGCCGAGAAGAGGCGGCGGCGCATTGGGCTAAAAATTACAACAGAGCCGGTGGACGGAAACTGCCAGGTCTTGTCCGGCGCCGGAAAGAGGAAGCACACCTTTTCCTGACGGGAGTTTACGCCGGTGTCGGTGAGGGGAAGCAGCGCAAGGAGAGTGCTTCCCGGCCTGCGGAGCCGGATCCGGTTGTCAAGGAAGCCCAGGAGAGTTTGAAGCACTTCGGCTTCGATCCTGGCATCATTGACGGCTGGATGGGCAGAAAAACCAAAGCCGCAGTTCTGGCCTATCAGAAGACGCACCCGCATCTGGCCAATGACGGGATCATTGGACCTGCGACCATCGCCCAACTTCGTAGAGACGGGATTGCGGTTCGCGATGCTGCGCAGAAGGGCGGGGGGCTCTCTGTGGTGTCGGGTATCGGAGCGGCTGCTGCTGGCTTTCCCTGGCTCGAGGTTTCCGCGTTTGTCACCATTCTGGCAGCCATCTATTTTGCCTGGCGCTATCGGGATGTCATTCAGCGCCGCCTCAACAAGCTGTTTGGCCGCGAGGTGGCGTGATGTGGGGCAAAATTGCATCCCTGTTCCTGGGGGGCCCGTTCTCTCGGATCTTCGACAGTGTTGACCACTATGTGAGTAACGACACCAAGCGCCAGGATATCCGCGCCAACGCGGTAAATCGCTATGCGGAGACCGCAGCTGAAGAACGGGCGGACGCTCGCAGATATAGGGTCTTCTGGGCAATCTGGTGCCTGTTCTCCGGGTCGGTCGGGCTTTGGTTTTTCGCAATCACTATCGACACGAATTTTGATTTCTCATGGTCGGTGGCGGACTACCCGCCATCGGTGAAGCCGTATGTCGACACCATTGTTGCCTCAATCTTCGGATCGGGCGGTCTCGTCGCGACGGCGCAAGCACTCTCAAGCGCAATCCGGGGGCGGCGTTGAACAAGCAAGACATGATTACAGCACCAGTCGCGCTGACAGCGCTCAGCTGGTCGCAGGTGCATAAGGTGGTGGAGTGGATAGCCGGCGAAGCACAGCTCGTTTTGCCGGTTCTGGGCGCAATCTGGCTGATCGTTCAGATCCTCGCAAAAGTTCACAGTACCTGGATCAAACCATTCAACAGGAAGGATAAATAGTATGCCCGCTGAATTGGAAGTGACGTTTGCCCCTGTTTCGGGCCGATCGTCAAATGGCTCCGCGATGCCTGCTTTTGATGGCAGTGCAACCGCTTCTGAAACAATGGTCATAGCTGCAACACCGTCCAACATAATGGCAGGTACGCAGGATTTTGCCCGCCTTGTGAATTCCGGCGACACAGCGCTTTACGTTGCCCTGGGCAAAAGTCCAAACGCTGCAGCAACCCCTCGCTGGTTCCTGGGCGTTGGTCAGTCTCTGGTCTTGAGCTGTGGTGAAGGTGGAAAAGTTGCGTTTGTCTCGAAGTAAGGCTCGCCGCTCGATTTGAATAGGATGTTTTCAAATGGATCTTGGTTTTGAATTCGGGCTGTCGATCCCATCGATCGCTGTGGGTGTTCCATCATCAGCGACAGACAATATGATTTCGTCTCTCGTGATCGCGCCGGACGGCTGGCAAGCAACCATGACGATCGATCAAGCGGTCGACGGCGGGGTCTATAGTGGTCTCAACAACGTCGTTTCGCCTGGGCTCGAGCTTACTGTCTTGTCAAAGTCCTGGGATGCGGTAGGCAACGAGACCAAACTCCAACGCAAGGTGATCGCGACGTCGGTCATTCGTCAACCGTTCCCGAATGGTGTGCTTTGGGAGGTGACGGAATTCGCGGGCGACCTCAGAGTGGTCATGTCCTTGTCCGACAGGATCTATTCCGACGACATTGTCACCGCGATCGCCGCCGCATCCCTTTACACCAACAATGGAACGGGTGGAGGCGGCGAAGTCAATTCTGGCGGCACCGTGGCGGTCACGAACAATTCGGCGCTTTCTTACTACACCCCGCAGCTTGCATGGCTGGAAGAGGAAGATCAGGAAGTCACCTCCGCTTCGTGGGCACCTAAGCTCTGCATATACCATCGCCACGCACAACAGGGGCGTCCTGTCCGCGCGGTTCAATTCATCGCTTCGGACGGAACGAATACGGTCACCAGCACCGTTTCGACACTATCTACAAGCCAGTACAGCGCGTCGGGCCTCTACGCCAACTACTTCCAGCCGAATTGGGACCTTTCTACTTTCATAGACGGCGAATTCATCACCGTGGATGCGATAATCCATCCCTGGATTGGCGACCCCTTCCAGATTTCGATTGATGGCGAAGCGTACCTCTCCGGAAATATCTCCACGCTGCGCGCAATCTGCAACATCGGCGGAACGTACTACACCCCCGTCTATGTTTTCATCGACGGTGTCGGTGCCGGTTCTCCTGCTGCGAATACGAACGAAGCGACTGCCCGCGCTAATCCGTTCGCGGATATATCCAGCGCTGCCCTGGCCGCCAAGGCGGAAAACTCTGTCCAGAACGGATGGAATAACCTTTCCGGGGTGCGTATGAAGTTCAGCGCAGGCGTTACCTATGAGGGTGCAATGTCCGGCAATATGACCGGGGCAATGGACAAACTTCCCCTCTTTGTTTCAGGTGATGATGCTACTTCACGTTGGGGTGATCCGGGCATCCATTACACGACTGATAACATTCCCAGGAAGATGGTCATCCACAATCTGATCATTCGTAAGAATTCGCAACTTATTTGGATGAACGGAAACAACCAGTCGTCAGGTTTACTCGTCGCCAAAAACTGCACCTTCGAACTAAGCACCGGTCAAAACTACTACGACGCTTGGACAGTTCAATACGGTCGCTGCCAGATCATCAACTGTAGTGGGGAAAACACCGGATTTGGCCATCAGTTCGTCACTAATATTGGCAACACAACCATCGTTGCGGGCTGCACATTCGCGCCGAATACACCTTACAACATCATTGCTTGTAGTGCGGATGGATGGCGGGTTCTTCAAGCCGCGTCTCTTGGTGTACCCAATGGCAGCCTTTGCATGTGGAACTACTTTTCCAAGCCGGGTAACAGTGGACCATCACTTTCGCTAGAAGACACAGCTATTGGTTCGATGGGGTGGGCTGCAGTCGGAAATGTGGTTGAAATCCATACCCTTTTAGGTTTTCAGGCTGCCGCATACATTTCCGGTGATAGCGATGTGACTGCCATCACGAACGTTACCGAGAGCGGTAACACTGTTGTCGGTCAACGCACGAACATCGCGTATCAGGATGTGGGGAATGTCACAATCCTTAAAGACGTGGTCAGTCGTCATTCCTACCACTGGCAGTGGAATTGTAAGACAGATTATTTCGAAGCGGTAACCTCAAGCAAATTCGCAGACGGTAATCGAATAGGCAACTGGGCGATCCGTCACGGTGTCGATACAGGTCCGATGGCTATTCGTGCGGTTTCAGATAATTCGAATTACAGGTTCTCAGCTTGGATTGGTGAAGCACTCGGTGATGCGAAGGCCGATACCGAAGGGCCGAATGATCACATATTCGGTGGAATACTTTCGCTGACCCCTGATTGGGTAAATGATCAATCAAGTGATGTCTCTGGGCCGGGTGGTGGAGACTACACGCCGGGGCCATTGCACAACCTGCCGACTATCCCGGCAGGGCAAACAGAGTTCGCGGTCGATATGCGAGGCCGGACGATCCCGACTGACGGGACGGCTGTTGTCGGGGCGCTTCAGCCGGCAAATTGAGTTCGTTAGATCATCCAAGATTGAGAACTCGCCTGCGGTCAGCCGGAACTCCTGCAGTGTCCGGGAGTTACTCCAAATTCCTGCCTGAAGGCGCGTATCATTGCGCTTGTGTTCTGGTAACCGCACCGTGCTGCAATTTCTTCGATACTCAATGCCGACAGTTCTACCAGGCGGCGCGCCTCGCGAAGTCTTATGCCCTTGTAGACAGACAACGGTGTCATCTTCATCTCGCTTTTGAAGCGCTTCTCAAGCGTGCGTTGATCTGTTCTCAATTTGCCGGCGAGGTCAGGGATCGACAAAGGTGTTTCGATTGTTCGGCGCATGAGAGTTGTTGCGCTGCGCACAAGGGAATCTGTGGACCAGCGCTGCAACGGGCTCTGCATTTCCAGATTGTCGCCGTGCATAAAGAGCGCCGCGATTTCGAGCGCAAACATCGGACTGTGTTCCTGTCTGATCAGTTCCAGCGTCAATTCGAAGGCGGTCGATGCCCCGCCGCAGGTCGCAATGCCCTTCTCAACAACGTAGCGATCTTGAACCACATGCACCTCAGGAAAAGTTTCCATGAAGCTTGTTATTTCGTCCCAGTGAATTGTCGCTCTCAGACCATCCAGCAGCCCTGCTTTCGCCAGCAGCCAAGCACCGGTATCCATTCCGACAAGGTTGGTAAAACGATTGCGTGCCGCACGCAGTGTTTCGCCCATCTTGGGATTTGCCATTTTGGTATAGCCGTAGCTTGGCATTGCGAAAAGATAGTCGCCTTTTGGAGCGAATCTGGACATGGATATTGTCTCAACGGGCAAGCCGCTGGAAGACCTCACCGTTCCTCCATCCAGACTGAAGTGCTCCCACGTGTAAAGCTTTTGCCGCGCAATCGTGTTTGCGGCTCGAAGGGGTTCGATTGCATTTGCAAGGCAATGATTTGAAAAGTTTTCAAAAAGGAGCACGCAGACAGAGCGGATCTTTGCTGAATTTTCCGGAAATCGCATATTTTTTTACCAAAACTGCATATCGCAACATGCCATCTTGTCTCACTCTTCCGAAACGGAGACAAGAGGAGTTATTAGATGCATTTTGGCCTGGGCGAAGAGCAGGAAATGATCGTTTCGACGGTACGCTCGTTCGTCGAAAATGAGATCTATCCGCACGAAGCTCTGGTTGAAAAGACCGGACAGGTGTTCCCGGAGCTAGGTGAAGAGATCAAGCGCAAATGCATCGATCTTGGATTTTACGCTTGTAACTTTCCCGAAGAAGTGGGCGGTGCGGGCCTGAGTCATCTCGATTTTACGTTGGTCGAACGGGAACTTGGGCGCGGTTCAATGGCGCTCACACACTTTTTCGGGCGGCCGCAAAATATTCTGATGGCATGCAAGGGCGATCAGCGTGAACGCTATCTGCTTCCGGCAGTGCGTGGCGAGAAAATGGATGCACTGGCCATGACTGAACCAGACGCCGGCTCGGACGTTCGCGGCATGAAATGTCAGGCCGTGCGTGAGGGTGGCGACTGGGTTGTGTCGGGTTCGAAGCATTTTATTTCAGGCGCAGAACACGCTGACTTCTTTATTGTTTTTGTAGCGACCGGTGTGGATGACACTCCAAAAGGTCCCAAGAAACGGATCACATGTTTTCTCGTTGATCGAGGCACGCCAGGATTTGAGGTCCGAGAGGGCTACAACTCTGTCAGTCATCGCGGTTACAAGAATTATGTCTTGTATTTTGACGGCTGCCGTCTCCCGGACTCTCAGGTCCTGGGCGATGTCGACGGCGGATTTGCGGTGATGAATGAGTGGCTTTATGCAACGCGCCTCACCGTTGCCGCGATGAGCGTCGGCCGCGCGCGCCGCTGTTTCGACCACGCCGTTTCTTACGCTGCAGAGCGGAGTCAATTCGGTCAGCCCATCGCCAAGTTTCAGGGTGTCGGATTTCAGGTTGCCGACATGATTACGGAAATTGACGCGGCTGATTGGCTTACGCTCGCTGGCGCGTGGCGGCTTGATCAAGGCCTACCGGCAAACAGGGAGATTGCCAGCGCAAAACTCTATGCGACGGAGATGCTTTCCAGGGTCACCGATACCACATTGCAAATTCACGGTGGAATGGGGTTGATGGACGACTTTCCGATCGAGCGGTTCTGGCGGGATGCCCGGGTCGAACGCATCTGGGACGGAACGAGTGAAATTCAGCGGCATATCATCAGCCGTGACATTTTCAGACCACTTGGGGCATAAGCCGTGCGAAGCCTCGAGCGTTTGTTTCGCCCCGAATCCATAGTTGTCGTTGGCGGCGGGTTCTGGTGTGAGAACGTGGTGCGGGAATGCCGTAAGTCCGGCTTCGCGGGCAAGATTTGTGCAGTTCATCCAACGAGGGACGAAATCTGGGAATGCCCGGTAGTCCGATCGGTTGCCGAACTTCCCTTTGTTCCTGATGCGGCTTTCATTGGTGTCAATCGACACGCGACAATCGAAACTGTTCACGCTCTTTCAAAGTCCGGGGCCGGTGGTGCGGTGTGCTTTGCATCGGGATTTCGAGAAGCCTCCGCCGAATTGGATGACGGCAATTCCCTGCAGGAAGCTCTCGTGGAAGCTGCTGGTGATATGCCGTTCCTGGGGCCCAACTGTTACGGGTTTATCAATGCATTAGATGGCGCTTCGCTCTGGCCTGACCAGCACGGACTTGCAGGGGCTGAAACAGGTGTTGCGATCCTCACCCAGTCGTCGAATATCGCCCTCAATCTGACCATGCAGACGCGCGGTCTGCCGATTGCCTATTTGGTGACGGCGGGCAACCAGGCACAGACGGGTTTGTCAGCGATCGCTGATGCACTTTTGTCTGATGAACGCGTGACTGCGATAGGGCTTCATATCGAAGGTTTGGACGATCTGGCGGCCTTCGTGGGCTTTGCGCAACGCGCGCATGCGCTGGGCAAACCGGTCGTCGTCCTGAAAGTTGGCCGTTCGCAGCAAGCTCGCACTGCGGCCATATCGCATACAGCATCACTCGCGGGCAGCGCGGCGGGTGCGAGCGCGCTTTTCAAGAAGTTGGGTCTGGCCGAAGTCACCAACCTCGCAGCCTTTTTGGAGACACTGAAACTCCTGCATACTGTGGGGCCGATCGTTGACAACAAGATCGCCTCAATGTCGTGTTCAGGAGGGGAAGCCAGTTTGATCGCCGATGCGGCAATGGGAAGGCGGCTCGAGTTTCCAGCGCTGACCGACACGCAATCGAGAACGCTGCAAGAAGTGCTGGGCGTGAAGGTGGCGTTGGCAAATCCTCTCGACTATCACACTTACATCTGGGGCGACGTTGACGCCATGGGGCGGGTTTTTTCCGCAATGTTGGAGAGCGATGCAGCCATGGGTATCGTGGTGCTGGATTTTCCGCGTCCCGATCGATGTTCTCTGGACGAATGGCTCAAGGTGATTGATGCAGTCGAAATTGCCAGGGAAAACACCAGCAAACCAATCGGAATCCTAAGTTCGCTGCCCGAAAACATGCCAGAGAATGTCGCCCTGGAACTCCTCGTGCGGGGCATTAGTCCTCTTTGCGGTATGGAAGAATCACTCGCCGCGATCGAAGCTGCGGCATTTCTTGGAAACAGGCAGGCGCCCAATTCGATTTTTGTACCAACGGGGTCGATTGAACCGATTAGTCTTGACGAGGCGAAAGCGAAAGACCTCCTGAAGAAACATGGAGTTGCTGTGCCTTGCAAAGCTGTCGCACCTAGTGGAGCATGTGCCGCGAAAGCAGCAGAGGACTTAGGCTTTCCTGTGGTTCTGAAGGGGGTCGGCTTTGCTCATAAGAGCGAAGCCGGCGCTGTGAAACTTGATTTGAACTCAGCCGACGATGTTCTAGTTGCCGCATCCGGAATGGCGTCAGAAACCTTTCTTGTTGAAGAGATGGTAACGGGCGCGCTCGCGGAACTTCTTGTCGGCGTGGTGCTCGATCCTGCGCATGGATACGTTCTGACTTTGGCTGCTGGTGGAGTTCTGACTGAGCTGTTTGATGACAGTGTGTCGTTGATCCTGCCTGTTACGCGCACCGAAGTGGATTGCGCTCTGGAGGAACTTAAGATCGCCAGAGTTCTGAACGGCTATAGAGGCAAGCCTGCCTGCAATCGATCCTTGATCATCGACGCGATCATGGCGGTACAGGCCTGTGCGTTGTCAACAGCGGTTGCCGAAGTCGAAATAAACCCACTCCTGTGCGGCGAAACGTTTGCTGTTGCCGCCGACGCGCTGATCCGATGCGAGGTTTCATAAGATGAGCAGTCCTTTAAAGGTCCGCAAGGAAAACAAGATACTTGAGGTCACGCTGGACCGACCGAAGGCTAATGCCATTGATTTGGCAACAAGCAGAATGATGGGTGAGGTTTTCACCGAATTTCGCGACGACCCCGAACTGCGTGTCGCCATCGTTACAGGCGCAGGCGAAAAATTCTTCTGCCCAGGCTGGGACCTGAAAGCGGCAGCCGATGGAGACGCGGTCGACGGAGACTACGGCAAGGGCGGTTTCGGTGGGTTGCAGGAGCTGAGAGGGCTGAACAAACCGGTGATAGCCGCCGTCAACGGCATCTGTTGTGGTGGCGGGCTGGAATTGGCGCTTTCTGCCGATCTTATCCTCGCGGCAGAGCATGCGACTTTCGCACTGCCTGAAATTCGCTCTGGAACAGTTGCAGACGCTGCCAGCATCAAACTGCCGAAGCGCATTCCCTATCATATTGCCATGGAACTGCTTTTGACGGGCCGTTGGATTGAGGCGGACGAAGCCGCGCGATGGGGCATGATAAACCACATCTATCCGGCTGAAAGACTGATGGAAGAAGCCTGGAAACTGGCCGACCTGTTGGCATCAGGACCACCGCTTGTCTATGCCGCGATCAAGGAAGTGGTCAGGGAAGCGGAAGATCTGAAGTTCCAGGATGCGATGAACCGCATCACCAAGAGCCAGTTCGGAACGGTCGAAACGCTCTATCGATCCGAAGACCAGCTCGAGGGTGCCAAGGCCTTTGCCGAGAAACGAGACCCGGTCTGGAAAGGCCGCTAGGAGTAAAGCAATGCCGCTGCAAATGAACCGGAATGTTTTCATAACGTGTGCCGTGACCGGATCGGGGTCGACCCAAGATAAATCTCCCCATGTGCCGCGAAGCCCAAAACAAATTGCCGAAAGTGCAATTGATGCGGCGAAAGCAGGTGCCGCCGTTGTGCATTGTCACGTTAGGGACCCAGAGACCGGAGCTCCCTCCCGCCGGCTCGATCTCTACCGGGAAGTAACGGACCTTATCCGCGCAGCTGACGTCGACGTTGTTCTAAATCTGACAGCGGGCATGGGCGGCGACATTGTCTTCGGATCGACCGAGGCGCCTTTGCCGGTCAATGAAAAGGGTACTGATATGATCGGCGCCGCGGAGCGCATGGCTCATATCGCGGAGTGTCTACCGGAGATTTGTACGCTTGACTGCGGAACCATGAATTTTGCGGAAGCCGACTACGTCATGACGAATACACCCGGCATGCTGCGTGCAATGGGCAGCATGATGACCGAACTAGGAGTGAAGCCGGAAATCGAGGCTTTCGACACAGGTCATTTGTGGTTCGCGAAACAGTTGGTGAGTGAAGGGACACTGGCATCTCCCGCACTGGTCCAATTGTGTATGGGGGTCCCGTGGGGTGCTCCAAACGATCTGAATACACTTCTGGCGATGGTGAACGCGATCCCGAACGATTGGGCTTGGTCCGCGTTTAGTCTCGGCCGTGACCAGATCCCATATGCTGCAGCCGCTGTGCTGGCAGGAGGAAATGTGCGCGTCGGATTGGAAGACAATCTCTTTCTGGAAAAAGGTGTGCTTGCTACGAACGCCCAGTTGGTCGAGAAGGCGCGGAAGGTCATCGAGGGCATGGGAGCGAAGGTCATGGGCCCGCAAGACGTACGGTCGTTGCTTGGCCTTTCGAAGAGGTCACCAAAATGAAGGCCTGCATTATTGGCGGTGGCGTGATCGGTGGTGGCTGGGCAGCGCGGTTTCTGCTCAATGGGTGGGACGTTGCGGTCTACGACCCCGATCCTGAAGCGGAGCGAAACATAAATGAAGTTCTCGCGAACGCGAGGAGAAGTCTGCCGTCTCTCTACGACTGGCTGTTGCCGCCAGAAGGAGAGCTTGTCTTTCATGAAAGCCTTGAAGATGCGGTGGTAGACGCCGATTGGATCCAGGAAAGCATACCTGAAAGACTTGAGTTGAAACACAAAGTCCTTGGTGCGGTGAGTGAGATCGCACCTGAGGACGCCATCCTGGGATCTTCGACATCTGGTTTCAAACCGTCCGAATTGAACAGTGAGGGTGCAAGAGCGATCGTCGCGCATCCCTTCAATCCTGTCTATCTGTTGCCACTTGTCGAATTGGTGGGTGCGGAGAGTTTGACGGCGAAAGCCGCAAGTATCTTGCGCGAGATCGGGATGTTTCCGCTCACATTGAGAAAAGAAATCGATGCGCATATTGCTGACCGTTTGTTGGAAGCTGTTTGGCGCGAAAGCCTTTGGCTCGTGAAAGATGGCGTTGCGACGACAGAAGAAATCGACGAAGCGATCCGTATGGCCTTCGGAATCCGATGGGCTCAAATGGGAATGTTTGAAACTTACAGGATCGCTGGCGGTGAAGCGGGAATGAAGCATTTCATGGCGCAATTTGGGCCTGCGCTTGAGTGGCCATGGACCAAACTCATGGACGTGCCCGAGTTCACCGACGAGCTTGTTGATCTGATCGCGGGTCAATCCGATGAACAATCGGGCCATATGACAATTCGCGAACTCGAACGTCAGCGAGATGACAATCTGGTTGGCATGATGCGGGCACTGAAAAAAACCGGAAGCGGTGCAGGTGGTGTGATCAATCGGCACGAGTCTTCGCTCTCGGCTCATGTAGACCCGGACTTGCCGGTTACGGGCAGCCGTCAAATCCCTCAAAGCTGGGTCGATTACAACGGACACATGAATGAGGCCCATTATCTTGAAGCGGGCGCAGCGGCAACGGATCGGTTCATGGAACTCATCGGTGCGGATGCGGATTACATCGCTTCGGGCAAAAGCTACTTTACCGTTGAAACCCATATCCGGCATCTCGACGAAATGCACGCAGGTGAGCGCCTCATCATCACGACACAGGTCATGAAAGGCGATGGCAAGAAGCTACATCTTTTCCACTATCTCAAAGGTGCAGACGGCAGGCTTGCGGCAACAGTAGAGACATTTTTGTTGCATGTTGATTTGGCAACCCGTGCCAGCTCACTGCCTGGGGAGCCTGTCGCCACGAAACTTGGTGAATTCGCTGAGGCGCATGCGTCCATGCCGCTTCCTGAGGGCGCGCAGCGGTTTGTCGGACAGAGGGGTTAGTGGTCAGTTTGAGCTAAGCCGCCTTTATTGTCTCACAGGTAAGAGTTACAATTTCTATCCAAATCAAGGCTGCGAGTGTAGCCATATCCGTGTTCAGCGCTCAACAGACTGTTCACTAAAAATAGCCTAGTTTGTAAAAAGAGGCGAAACTATCTTCATTTCATGAACAAGCGATCCTTCGCTTTGAAATTGGAGATCAGCATGAGCAACGCAGCCAAGACCATTCTTCATATCAATGCTTCGGCACGTAAGAACAACTCGGTTACCCGCGAGTTGACGGAAACACTGGTAAAGAGACTGGTCGAAAGAGACCGGGAAGCGACGGTCCTTAGTAGAGATGTATCGCAGGGGATCCCGTTTCTTGACGAAGACTGGGTGGGGGCCAATTTCACTGATCCGGCTGAACGCAGCGCCGAACAACGCATGAAGTTATCGCTTTCCGACACACTGGTGAACGAGTTGAAATCGGCAGATACCATTGTTATCGGGACGCCAATTTACAATTTCTCTGTTCCAGCTGCGCTTAAGGCCTGGATCGATCAGATTGCTCGGGCACGTGAAACGTTTTCCTACACCGAAAACGGGCCTGTCGGATTGCTTGACGGCAAAAAGGCGTATGTTGTCGTGGCCTCCGGCGGTACGAAAGTAGGATCGGAAATTGACTTTGCAGCGACCTATCTGAAGCACGTTCTTGGATTTATCGGTATCAATGACGTTTCGATTATCGCAGCAGATCAACTTATGGCCGACCCGTCCAAGAAACAGACGGCGCTGGAAAAAACACTTCAACTGGCTGCGTAGCCAAGGCTCCGTACAGTGGCCTCGCCCGGAACTTCCAGTTTCCGGGCGGCATCCACACCGTCTCACTCAGTGAGACGATTTACACCCAATAATTGCAATGATTTTCAGTGACGTTTAAACCTGCGACTACGAACCATGTCGTTGGATCGAAGCACATTCGTCAAACTCTGTGTTCAGCTGTGATTTTCAAAAGCCATTCGGTGCCGGCCGACACCTTCTGGTGCGGCGGGCTCGAATGTGAGTGGCTTTTATTTCTTGTCTATCAACACCAATTCGAGTTTAGCTCTAAGGCTTTGTTTTAACTCGTACTCTTACGTCAGGATCATATGATTCCGACGACGATTGCAGCCAGAAAAGCAAATGCTGCAATGAAGGCAATCCTGTTCAGGTTCCGCGCTAGGGTCATCTGTCCGCTCCCGATTACCTCAGTTGACGCCCAGATACTAAGACAGTGAATGTGTGAAACGAAGCAAAAAAGATGCTGCATTGCAATGCAGATATTGCACCTATTGGTTGTGTCTCCTTCGCGCCTTTCATTAACATATTGATTACGAACACCTTACGTTCGAAAAAATGAGACGGAATCTCCCTCGGAGAACCATAAATTTTTTCAGCATGAAAGGCGATTTTACTGCGATTTACGCGCAAGATGAACGCCTGAAGCTGTATCAATTGACCCCGCTGACGGCGCGCTCGCGGTAGCCGATTGTTAAGATGCTCCTGCTACGTTCTAAGAGCGCCTGGCGCAGCGGAGTGCGGATGATCAACCTTTCGAAATTGGCAGAACTGGCGAGAGATACCAGTGCAGTCGGCCGGAAAAGTCTGGTCGGTGCGCTTACGGATCTATTCGTCGGTGCCGGTGATGATCGGGACGAACAGATCAGCCTTCTTTTCGGTGACATCGTCTTGAAGGTCTTGGGGCAGCTCGAAGAAGAAACGCGCATGATCCTCGCCAAACGCGTTTGTCACGAAGAAGACGCGCCGCGGGACCTCATGGTCAGTTTGGCAAAAGACAAGATTTCTGTTGCCGAGCCTGTCCTTGAAAATTCACCATCCCTCACGACTGATGACCTCGTTGAAATCGCTTCCTCTGCGTCCATGGATCATCTGGGAGCAATTGCGGTAAGAAAAACGGTCGATAAAGCTGTCACGTCTGTGTTGGTCGACCGCGGAGACAGCAGGGTTTTGACGAGGGTTGCGGAGAACGAAGGCGCAGAATTTGCCGAGTCCTCCTTCCTTAAGCTTGTCGAAAAGGCCCGCTCGGATGAATCGATCCAAGCCGCGCTTGTCAGTCGCCCTGATCTGCCGGAAGAAGCTGCCCACGCTCTGGTGCCGTTCCTGACAAGTGCTTTGAAAGAGCGGATCACTTCTCTGGGGGCCGACAACACGCTTGTTCACCTGCTTGCGCAAAGAGCTGCAACAGAAGTGGCGGCGAGAGCGCACAAGCTGGACGATGCGCGCGAAGAATCGAATGCGCTCATCAAGGACGTTGTCAGCCGCAAAACCGATATTGACGATGCCGTAAAGACATTTGCAAGATCCGACAGAACCGCTGAACTTGGCATGTTGTTGGCAAAAGTAAGCGAGTTGCCTTCTTCGGCTGTTTCTCAATTGCTGTTCAGCTCAAGCGACAAACCGCTGATTATCCTTTGCAAGGCGAATGGGGTCACAGCAGAAGCCTACAAAGATGTGCTGACCATGCGCGCAAGGCGGTTGCGCATCGGCGGACTGGAACTGAATGCTGCCATTCAGCGCTATGCGGCTCTAAGCGAAGAAGGTGCCAAGCGTTCGTTGGAGACGTTGAAAAAATCCGGCGCAAACTTCGGCCTGAAAACAGGGTAATCCCAGCGGCCGTTTTCCTCGGTACTCAAAGCTCAAATTCGTAACACTGCGATTGATCCGCTGAGATGGACGAGCTGCCTCAGTTCGCTGACCTCTGTAGCGTAGCCGTCATCGCAGCAGCAGAAATCAGAAAACCGCCCCCGACCTTATTGACCAGACGCAAAAGGGATGGGTTTCTAAGCTTCTGTCCCACTGCGGCCGCTGCGTAGGCATAGATCGCGGCGTTTAGGATGCCGAGCACCACAAAGGTCGACCCGAGAAGGAAAAGCTGTGGTGCAACGGCAACCTGCGGCGCAATGAAATGCGGCAAAAACGCCATGAAGAAAATGATGCCCTTTGGGTTGAGCGAGGTTACGACGTATGCGTGCCAGAAGATCTTGCGGGGTGGGATGTCTTCCACTTCCTGAACCCCTAAAGGCCCCGGGCGGCTGCGCCACATCGTAATGCCCAGCCAGACAAGATATGCTGCGCCTACCCATTTCAGTGCCGTAAAAGCAGTTGCAGAGGCGGCAAGGATCGCTCCAAGGCCAAGAAGTGATGCTGTCGCCGCTGTTGCGTCGCCGAGACCGACACCCAGAACGCTGGCAAAGGCAGATTTGCGCCCCTGCGTCAGAGCGTAACTCACAACAAGCATGATCGTGGGCCCAGGAATTGCCAGCACGATGAGGGTTGCCACAATGTAGGCGGTATATAATTCAATTGTCATTACAAACGCTCGAAGCTCTAAGGTGGTGGGCAGTATGGCAGCAGTGATCCACAAATCGGGCGAAGCTGCAAGCGGCGAGGGATGAATGATTAAAACTGCAGTGGTTAGCCTGACACTAGTATTGGCTCAGCCAGTCTTTGCAGCGTCTTCCGAAGCAGCGGCCCCATTGCCAACGCCAAAACCGCTTGCAGCGTCTAACAGCTCGAACAGCGAAAAAACGAAATTACCTGCTCCAAAACCCGAGAAGGCGAAAAAACCAAAATCCGATGCGCTTGTGACGGCACATCCGGATTCTTGCGTTCTTGGAGAAACTGAATTCACTACCATTCCCGCAATTCGCGGCGAACACTCTGGTGATGCTGGTTGTGGCATTGAAGCCCCTGTTAAACTTACAGGCGTTGCATGGAACGAAAAGTCTGTTCAGTTCAAAAACGCAGTTACCGTTTCATGTGAGTTCGCGCAAGTTTACACCGCATGGCTGCGGCAAGACGTGATGCCATTGGCAGAAAAGCACTTCGATGGTGGACTTGAGACCGTAAGATCCGGACCCGGCTACCAGTGCCGCCGCCGTAACAATCAGCCAGGCGGCAAACTGTCCGAGCATGCGCTGGGCAAGGCAGTCGACATTTCCCATTTTCATATGCAGGACGGTACCAGTGTTTCGATTGAAAAGGACTGGGGCCAGAAAACGAAGCCGGGCCGCTTCCTTAAAGCGCTTCACAAGAGCGCCTGCAAACGGTTTACAACCGTTCTCAGCCCGGAAGGCGATGAGTTTCACAAATCACATCTGCACCTGGACATTGGATGTCATGGCAAGACCTGCACGTACCTGATTTGTCAGTGAACTTGAAAGTGGATGTGGTCGTCGTGACGCGCTGCAAAGCATCCCTGAAATCGGACTTTTCCAAATCTGACATCAAGAGACTCCCGGAGGTGGGGTTCAAGGAAAATTTTCTCAACGCGTGGATCACTCGCCAGCCAGGTAACTGCGGCTTTTGTTCGTTGCCGTTCCAGTTGATAGTCCGGCCAAAACGATTGAAGCCAAGAAAAATTCCATCGCATTGACCACTGTTTCTGCGGGCAAGATTCAAAGCCATCCTCAAAATCGAAATAGCCTATTGGTGACGCGGTTTTGCCTGGCAGATATCCATTTTCGTCGGAGTAATAGAAGGCCAGGTCCAGTTTGTTCCCATCGTCGTGTGACAAATGCGGCAACAGCGGAAATCCATCGAAAAATGGAAAGTTGCCATCCAGTCCAAGGGTGACAGTGCCCGGAAATCGTGTGGCAATATGCGTGGAAAGGTCTGTCGTAACGTCGCGCATCGCGCGTGAAACGTAATTCCGATTGAGAACGCAGTAGAGGCTCGATTGCAGTCTGAAAGCGTCGCTAGACCAGCAATTCAGGGCCACTCTTCCGAAGAACGGCGCAACAAAAACAGTTCCGGCTGTCAGAACCCCGTATACAAACAAGAAAGTCAGCAGCCGTCGTTTTGCCAGCAGGGAAATGAGCCAGGCCAAACCGCCGATCTGCGTGAGTATGGTCAAAGCTAGAAAAATGAGAAAATGAAGCGGGATGCGAAGCATTGCGCATCAAAACGCAACTCAGGTCGCGGCTGTCAATGTGTTGGCCGGGAGGGCGCACGATCCGTGAAAAAACGGCAGCAGGCGGAAAGTCAGTTCGGCTGACGGGTTGCCTGCTGCCCGAAGGTGCGGGGCGAACTCGGAAAGTTACTGGCAGAAACGCTGCTCGCCCCGATAGGTGGTGTAGGTGCCGGTCGACGGGTTAAAGGACCGGTATTTCGAAGAACAGTACTGATACCAGGCCGGGCTCCAGGGCTGATAGCCAACCGCTCCATGTACCTGTCCCGGGTAAGGTGCAGGCGGATAGTAGGATGCAGGTGGCGGCGGCGGTCCGGCATATGACGGCCTGTTTGTCGCTCCTAACAGGATGGCGCCGGCTGCAAGTCCGATAACGCCTGCTGCGACAGCTGCGCCGACATTGTCATTCTTTCTCTGGCGCTTGTGGTAATGGTGATGGTGGACGCCGTGATGGCCTTGCCAGCCGCGTTTCGGGCCGGCCTCGGCGGTTGCAATTGTCGGTACCAACAAGGCGCCGGACAAGGCGACGGCAATCAGGCGTTTGCTCACGTTTTTCATCGATCTTTCTCCAAGTGCCTGCGCCTTCTCGTTCGGCGCCGTAGCTGATAGTGAGACAATCGCACGGTGGCCCTGAACCGGTTCTGATGTGGCCGTTCATCTTGCGTTCAGGTTTGCACTGTGGTGTTTCTTGCACCGGAGGGAGGCATCGGCTTCCAAAGCAGGAGATCAGCGTGAGCACGCAGGACCAAAATGGCCAGGAGCCTAAATCCGTCATTCGTCCGACGGATGACGAAGCACGCCGGATGGCGAAAAACCTGATCCGAACGGCGCGTTTTGGCGCACTTGCTGCCATTGAAGCAGGCTCCGGCCATCCGCTTGCCAGCCGCGTCGCGCTGGCCACGGATCTTGACGGGACGCCGTTGATTTTGACGAGCACGCTGTCAGGTCACACTTCGGCAATTCTTGAGTCACCTGCGTGTTCTCTGCTTGTTGGAGAGCCTGGTAAGGGAGATCCGCTGGCGCATCCAAGAACAACTCTCTTTTGCAAGGCCAATCAGATTTCAAGGGAAAGCGATACGCATCACCGCTTGAGACGACGCTATCTCGCACGCCACCCGAAAGCCGAGCTCTATGTTGACTTCGGCGACTTCGCATTTTTCAGGCTCGAACTTGAGCGCGCGAGCCTCAATGGAGGCTTCGGCAAGGCTTTCGCATTACAGCGCTCAGATCTTCTGACGGATTTGGGCGACGGGGACGGGTGGCTCGAAATGGAAGGTGGCGCCGTTGCCCACATGAATGAAGATCATGGCGACGCCGTAAAACTCTACGCCGAAGTCCTATGCAAGGCTGGCACCGCGAACTGGCGCCTTGCAGGGCTGGACCCAGAGGGCCTGGACCTTGTCGCTGGAGACCGAACTGAGCGTCTTTGGTTCTCGCAAGCCCTGGCCGATCCTCGACAACTTCGCCCTATCCTCGTTGAACTCGCTCAGGAAGCCCGCGCACAGTGATCGAAGACGGACATTTTGGATCACAAAATACCAAGTTGCCTTGTATCGAATGAGACGATCGGTTACATAACTCCACCGTTTTGAACTGGATTTTTGCTTTGCCTACACTCTGACCGGTCTGCGTATCCGCTTCGCGCTTTAGTGCGTGTTTGATTTGTTCGTCATGAGGCGGATCGGGACCGGTGTGGCTTGGCCTTACCGTATTGCACTTCCGATACGCCCGACATCTTAGCTATCTCAAAAAGCCAGACTGAATGCTGCCGGCTTCTGCTGCTCATGCATCCCGATTGCCCGTTGACGGACTTCCTTTCACAGGAAGACCGACGGAATGTCATCTCACTTTCAATTTGAATGGACGGTTCTGATTGCCGAAACTCCTCATCTTTTGCGTCCTTGCGGTCGCTGCGGCTCGATCCAGGCTTTTGCGTCGACCGGCAAATTTCGTTTGAACGCGAATGGAAACCGGTTGGATGCCTGGCTTATCTATGCGTGTCTGGCTTGCGGCAGGCGCTGGAACAGGGCTTTTTTGCAAAGGCAGGCGACTGGCAGCATCTCACAGCCGCTTCTTTTGTCGCTGCAAGAAAACGATGCGACGCTCGCACGTGAAGTGGCCTTTGTTCCCCCAGACAAATCGGCTGGCGCGGTCTTGGGTGGCAACCCAGATTTCATAATTGAAAAACGGGTTCTCGCTCATCGAGGCTTGGAATGCGGGTCTGCACACCTCACAATCAAAAATCCGTCCGGTGTTTCTGTCCGGCTGGATAGGCTGTTGGCAGCGGGGCTAACACTTTCGAGATCGCAGGTTCAGTCTTTAGTGGCCGCGGGAGCAATAGTGTTGGCCCATGGTTCCCGGAAGGGATTGAAACAAGCGGTCCAGCAACAGGTCGCAATCACTCTCCTGCCTGCGGCTCACCAGTCCATACCGGGTCTCTATTGCAGATTGTCGGGTGAAATCCTCTCCAGCTGAGGCAAGGCGACACCTTGACCGGCCAATTGTGCCGGTCAAGGTTTGAGGCAAATTCGGGTTCAGGGAGCGTCTTAAGGTGCTCGCCAACCACCTGCCGTTGGAGTCACGACCGTGACGGCTTCTCCAGGTTCAAGAACGGTTTGATCGCACCCACTCAGAACTTCCACAGACCCGTCCAAGCGGCGCACTTCCGTGCGGCCGAGTTCTCCGTTGCTGCCGCCAGCCAGACCTTTGGGATTGAGCGTCCGGTGCGATGAGAGGATCGCGCAATCCATTTTCTCCAGGAACCTGACCGTTCGTTTGGTGCCATCACCTGCCGACCACTTCCCTATACCGCCAGAATTCTTCCTGATGTGAAAGTCCTCTAACAGGACTGGAAAACGGAATTCCAGAACTTCCGGATCGGTAAGGCGGGAATTCGTCATGTGCGTGTGGACACCGTCAGTCCCGTTGAAGCCGGGTCCTGCGGGCGAGCCGGAGCAGATTGTTTCATAATATTGATAGGTGTCGTTTCCGAACGTGAGGTTGTTCATTGTCCCCTGGGCGTTCGCCATTGCGCCAAGGGCGGCGAAAACCGCGTTCGTAACGTGCTGTGATGTTTCAACGTTGCCGGCAACGACCGCAGCTGGATACGAAGGCCTAAGCATGCAATCGTCGGGTATCACGATGTGAATGGGTTTCAGGCAGCCCGCGTTCATGGGTATGTCGCCGTCGACCATAACCCGGAAACAATACAGGATCGCAGCCCGGGTAACCGGCTCCGGCGCATTGAAGTTGTTCTGCTGGACTGGGGACGTGCCCGTAAAGTCTACCGTGGCTTCGCGTTTGGTCTTGTCGACGGTGATCTTGACTTTGATGGTCGAGCCTTGATCCGTCGGGTAGGCGTATTCGGAATCCTTAAGCGCTTCTATGACGCGGCGAACGCTTTCTTCGGCGTTGTCCTGAACGTGACCCATATAGGCCTGCACCACTTCGAGCCCGAAATGCGCTACCATCTTTCTCAGTTCCTGGATGCCCTTTTCATTGGCGGCAATCTGTGCGGACAGATCGGCAACATTCTGATGCGGGTTCCGCGCAGGGTAGGGATGATCGGTCAAAAGCTCGATCAGTTCCTGTTCACAGAACCGGCCCTCGTCAACAATTTTGAAGTTGTCAAAGAGCACACCTTCCTCATCCACATTAGTGGCGCGTGGCGTCATCGAACCGGGTGCAGATCCACCGACATCAGCGTGGTGACCGCGCGATGCCGACCAGAAGAGAATGTCTTTGCCCTCGTCATCGAAGACCGGCGAGACAACGGTGATATCTGGCAAATGGGTGCCGCCGTTATAGGGCGCGTTCAGTGCGAAGACGTCGCCCGGTTTGATCTTCCCCATGTTGAGTTTGATGATCGTTTCCACCGACCTGTCCATCGATCCAAGGTGGACGGGCATATGGGGAGCGTTGGCAACCAGAGCGCCATTTGCGTCAAACACCGCACAGGAAAAGTCGAGACGTTCCTTGATGTTGACCGAGTAGGCGGTGTTCTGCAGTGTGACACCCATCTGTTCCGCGATGGACATGAACAGATTGTTGAACACTTCCAGCATGACAGGGTCCGCGTGAGTGCCGATCGCGCCAGCGCGTTTTAGCGGTACGACCCTCCTAAGGATGACGTGGTCCTTTGCGTTGATTTCCGCTTGCCAGCCGTCTTCCACGGCGATAGTGGCGTGAGACTCAATGATCACCGCAGGGCCGCTCACCTTCATGCCAGGCTTCAGTGTTTCTCTCTTGTAGATGTCAGCGTCGTGCCACGTTCCTTCCGAATAAATCCGGGTCGTGGTGGCAGCCAATGCATTTTCCGTGAAGAGATCAAGATCCGGCTCAACAAGGCCGGCACCTCCGCCTGCGGTTTCCACTTCAAGCGCTTCAACGACTATTGGTTTGTTGTCGTATGCAAAGCCAAACTGTTTCTTGTGAGCATCTTCAAACATGGCCCGCATGACCTCAACGCTGTCGAGGTGGACCGGCAAGGGCGTATCTGTGCCGTCATAGCGCAAATGCGCAGTGGCAACTGTCCTGCGCTCATCAGACGCGATTTTCTGCTGTTGGAGCTCTGCCTCGGTGACTGCCGCCAGTTGATCCTTAAGCGCATGGAGTTCCGGCATCAGGGCCTCGTTCAATACCTTGACGACGGCCTGCTGTCTGTCTGCCCGAATATCGGCAAGTCCCATGCCGTATGCCGACAAAATGCCTGAGAACGGGTGTAGAATTACGGTTTTCATGCCGAGACTGTCAGCAACGCGGCATCCGGTCTGGCCCCCGGCACCGCCAAAACAGGTCAGAGCGTATTCGGTCACGTCATAACCGCGCTGCACCGAAATCTTCTTGATCGCATTCGCCATGTTCTCGACCGCGATCTTCAAGAACCCGTCTGCAACTTCTTCCGGGGAGCGGCCGTCGCCTATTTCCTCGGCGAGGTCCGCAAATTTCTGTCGGACGACGTCGCCATCAAGTGGCTGGTCCTGGTTCGGGCCGAAGATTTTCGGGAAGAACTCCGGCGCGAGCTTGCCGGTCATCAGATTGGCATCGGTGACGGTAAGCGGACCGCCGCGCCGGTAGCAGGCCGGTCCGGGATTGGCGCCAGCCGAGTCGGGTCCGGCCTGGAAGCGGCCGTCCGTGTAGTGAAGGATCGAGCCACCGCCGGCCGCAACCGTGTGGATCATCATCATTGGCGCCCGCATGCGTACACCGGCAACTTCTGTCTCGAACGCGCGTTCATACTCACCGTCGAAGTGGCACACATCGGTCGAGGTTCCGCCCATGTCGAAGCCGATGATCTTTTCGAACCCTGCCATGCGGGACGTTTCCACGGCTCCAACGACACCACCGGCCGGACCGGAGAGGATCGCATCCTTGCCCTGAAACAGGTCGGCGGCCGTCAATCCACCTGAAGATTGCATGAACATCAGCCTCGGGCCTGCACCCAGTTCCTCTTGAACCTGGTCGACATAGCGGCGAAGTATTGGCGAAAGGTAAGCGTCGACGATTGTGGTGTCACCGCGTCCGACGAGCTTCATAAGCGGCGAAACCTCGTGGGACACCGAAATCTGCGGGAACCCGATATCTTCCGCGATTGTCTTCAGCGTCTGTTCGTGCGCCGGATAGGCATAAGAGTGCATCAGCACGATTGCGATGGAGCGAACACCATCGTCCCATGCAGCTTGCATCATGCCGCGTGCATCGGCCTCCTTAAAGGCAATCTCTACGGTACCGTCGGCCCGGACACGTTCCGGAATTTCATGAACACTTTCGTAGAGAAGCTCCGGCTTTATGATTTCCTTGGCGAAAATTTTCGGGCGCGCCTGATAACCTATTTCCAGTGCGTCCCGAAATCCCCTGGTGATGAACAGCGCCGTACGCTCGCCTTTGCGTTCCAGCAGCGCATTGGTCGCAACAGTCGTTCCCATCTTCACTGTCGCAATTTTTTCCGACGGAATAGGCTCGCCGCGCTCGACGCCAAGGATTTCACGTATCCCCTGAATGGCAGCATCCCGATACGCTTCCGGGTTTTCCGACAGCACCTTGTGTGGATGGAGCGTGCCATCGGGAGCGCGCCCGACGATGTCCGTGAATGTACCGCCACGGTCGATCCAAAAATCCCACTTGGACGTCATGTCTATCCCCTCTTCAGCCGCAAAATGAGCGAATTCATTGGACGCGAGCCATGCCTGGCGCGTTTCCTGATTCAACATTGACATTTTATCGATAAATTGTCGATGAAAAAATTCAGTTCACCCGCCTCTTGCAGGATCCACCGTCCTTCGGAGCAACAATGCAAACGATGTTTTAGCGCCAGTTTTGTTGCACTTCGCCAGAATTCAGGAGTGTCAGACCACTTGCTCCCCAGCCGAACACCTGTGCGGCAGTCTCGTTTTCTCCATCGAAAAACAGCGCTTTGGCTGCGGCTGTTTCTTCTTCGTTGCTGTGAACCAGCAACAGCCACGTCTTTCCGGAACGCTCTGTTTTTGTGAGCACGCTTAGTTCTTCGACGTCTTCCACCGCCTCGAACCCGCCCTTGCCGCGCAAATAGTAAGATAAGACAGGGGCTGAAAAGCCTTTGTAGAGAAGTAATCTGTCCCCGGGCGCACGGTTTTCCTTGAAGAAAGTTGTGATTGTGCGCCATTCAGGCCGGATCTTGTTGGTCAGCGTAAAGCTCAATTGCGGATATGTCAGATAGACGGCGGCACCAATCAGTGCGATGGATGCGGTCCGCGGGGCGAGGCGAGTTGCGCCCATAGCAGCAAGGACGATTAATCCTGGCCAGGCTGCGATCAGATACCGGTCGAACAGGATCGGTTGGAGCAAGATGGAATACAGATAGGCGAGCAGCGGCGGCCCAAGGGTGTAGGCAAAGCACACGAGAACCGCTTGCTTGTTTAACGCCGGGTTGAGCTGCTCTGAAATCGGTTTGAAGAATGAGAGCGCAGCCCCTAGCAAACCAAGGCCGGCGAGCAGCCAGAACAATACAATTGACCCCGACAGGCTGAAAACGAGTGTTTCAAGGAACTGAAGGTTCGGATAGGCAATCCAGAAGCCTTCGTCTGCGACCGATCGGGCGCGCTGAAAAAGAAGATAAAGCCAGGGCAAAAACAATACGACACTGCCCCCCATCGCGAGCGATGCGACAAACGCGTTGGACGTGAACGGCTTTCGTGTCTTGTGAACCTCAACCAGCGCCACGATCCCACAAACTGCGCCGACGCTTGCAAATCCAAACAGTGCATAAATGTGACTGTAAAGAAAGCCAGCCCCGGTGAAAACGAGCGCGGCGAACCAGCGTCGGGAAGGCCTTTGCAGCACTTTCAAGGTGGCCAGCAGGAACGCAAGGCCACAAGCTGCAAGCAGCGCATACATGCGGGCTTCCGTAGAATACCAAATGTGGAGCGGTGAAACGGCAAGCAAGGCTGCCGCGAGTAGCCCGGTCTCCCGCCCTTGTAGAAGCTTGCCGACAAGATAAACGAGCCCGACAGCAATCAGACCGAGCGCTGCAGACGGCAATCTGAGAGCCGTTTCACTGTCTCCAATAACGGGTATTGTCAACCACAAGACAATGTTGTGCAGAGGTGGATAATTGTCAGAGGCCACCAGCGTTAGCAACTCGGTGAGGGTGCCATTGGACTGGCTCCAGGAAGCAGCTTCGTCATACCAAAGGCTCGTTCGATCGAGATCGTAAAAGCGCACGACAGCTGCTATCAACAAAACAAGCGTGAGCAGGATGGCAGTGGCATTTTCTGTCAGATAGTGTTTTTCTGCGCGCTGCACGCCAGCTTGTCCTTCAAATTTTCGAGGCAGTGAACGCTAGACAATCCAGGCGCTTGATGGAAGAACATCTTTGACGTGGTCGAGGTTAATCTGTTCATTGCTAAGTGATTGATGAGTTTCGATGATACCTAGTTCGAGGCGAAACGCTTGAGTGAGAAAGCCCCCCCTAAAACCACCTCAGATGCCAAGGCCGGGATCGGCCCCGTCGTATCGGCCGCACATCTTGCCTCCGGCGCAATGCCGGCCCTTTCGGAAATAGAGTTTGCCGTTACGATGATGGTCAACGCCTATCACCGCTGGATGGTGCGCTGTATGGCGGCGAGCGGATCTGAGGGACTAGGGCCGCTGGATGTGCTTGTCTTGCATTCGGTCAACCACAGGGACCGGGCGAAAACGCTTTCAGATATTTGCCTGGTTCTGAACATCGAAGACACCCACACAGTGACTTACGCTTTGAAAAAGCTGGAGAAGGCCGGGCTCATCAAGTCCGGGCGCCGGGGCAAGGAAAGAACCGCGGAAATTACGGGTTCGGGTGAAAAGGCCTGTCTGGAATACAAGCATTTGCGCGAAGCCTTGCTGGTTGAGCCAATGAAGGCTCTGGGGCTCGATGAAACGGAACTTTCGCGCCTTGCGGCCACATTGAGACTGGTCTCAGGAAATTACGATCAGGCTGCACGTGCGGCGGCCGCAATGTAGGTTTTTGGACGCTTGAACAGTCTTTTGTGCGTTGCAAACTACAAAAATTCTTGTAGTATCGAAATATGAAACAGGAAACTGCAGTCTCTGCCTTGGGAGCGCTCGCGCAGGAGGACCGGCTTGCAGCCTTCCGGCTTCTCGTAAGCCATGGGCCGCTCGGCCTGCCATCAGGTGTGATCGCGGACAAACTGAGCGTCCAGCCGACACGGATGTCCTTTCATCTGACCACCTTGGAGCGCGCCGGGTTGCTGACGGCCCAAAGGGAAGGCAGGCATATCCGGTATGCAGTCGATTTCGGGCAAATGAACACTCTGCTGACTTTCCTGATGGAGGATTGTTGCGGCAACAATCCTGCTATTTGCGGGTTTCCCGAAAGAGACACAAACACCCAACCAAAGCCCTGAAATCCTGGGAAAGTTATGACCATCACGATTTACCACAACCCGAAATGCGGCACGTCCCGAAACACGCTTGCAATGATCCGCGAAGCCGGCGTCGAGCCCGAAGTTATCGAATATCTGAAAACACCGCCCAGCCGGGACAAGCTGGTGGAGCTGATTGCACTCATGGGTATTTCTGTCCGTGATCTGCTGCGCAAGAAAGGCACGCCATATGACGAACTTGAGCTTGGCGAAGACAAATGGACGGACGATCAACTGATCGATTTTATGATGGAGCATCCGATCCTGATCAATCGGCCGATCGTTGTCAGCGACAAGGGTGTCCGTCTTTGCCGGCCCTCTGAAAAGGTGATGGATCTGTTGCCGGCGGATATTGGTTCATTCAAAAAAGAAGATGGCGAGGTGGTGACGTCCGGGGCATCGAATGACTGATACTGAAAGGCTTCTTTCTGATCTTCCGAATGTTTCCGGTGAAGACTATTCGAACGTTTCCGAAACGCAATTGGCTGCTGCCGAGCCCATCACTCACGCGCCGCGCATATTGCTGCTCTACGGATCGTTGCGGGAGCGGTCCTACAGCCGCTTTTTGGCGCTCGAGGCTGAGCGGTTACTCAAGACATTCGGCGCGGAAACGCGGGTGTTCAATCCAGCCGGCTTGCCGTTGCCCGACGATGCCGACACAAGCCATCCCAAGGTTGCTGAACTGCGAGACCTCTGCGCCTGGTCGGAAGCCCAGGTATGGTGCTCACCCGAACGTCACGGTGCGATGACAGGTGTCATGAAGTCGCAAATCGACTGGATACCTTTAAGCACCGGCGCAATCCGGCCAACACAGGGCAAGACCCTGGCCTTGATGCAGGTTTCCGGAGGCTCGCAATCCTTCAATGCGGTCAACCAAATGCGGATCCTTGGGCGATGGATGCGCATGGTGACGATCCCGAACCAGTCCTCGGTGCCCAAAGCCTATCTGGAGTTTGACGATGAGGGCAGAATGAAACCTTCACCGCTCTATGACCGTGTCGTCGACGTCGTTGAAGAGCTGATGAAGTTCACGCTGATGATACGAGGCCGCTCGGATTACCTGGTTGATCGTTACTCGGAGCGGAAGTCGGCACGCGAGAAGCAAAATGCCGCCGCTTTGGCAGCTCAAGATGCAGTTGCGTGATGATCTTTTTGCTTGATAAACGCCGCCTTTGGCGATGCGTAACCAAACGGTCGGTCAACCGGTAACGCTATCGCTTTTTTCTACCGCCGTTGCTTCCGCTGCCGACAATGAGGCCACTTGCGCAAGCTTTGGTGAAAGCTTGATCTTGGGCTTCAGCTTTCCCTGTTCGCGTTTTTGCGGGAACCAGAAACCGCCCGACGAGTTATGCGGAAAGACGGGGTAGTCGGCCTCATGCCGTTCAACGGTGTCCGGCTTGCCGAACATGAAGCCTTGCACGAGGTCGCAACCTGCAGCACTCAGAAGCACGGCCTGCTCTTCCGTTTCGACCCCTTCCGCGGTGATCGTCACGTTCAACGAGCGGCCGAGCCCCACAATAGACGTTACGATTGCGTCCGTACTGGTATCCTTGCCGAGATTTTGTACAAAAGTCTGGTCGATCTTGATTTTGTCAAACGGGAAAAGGCTGAGATAGCTGAGTGAAGAGTATCCCGTGCCGAAATCGTCCATTGCGATCGACACACCCATTTCATGGATTTGCCGCAGGGTTTCAATCACGGCTTCGGTGTTTGAAATCAGAAGACTTTCGGTAATCTCGATCTCAAGACGGCTTGGGTCCAGGCCAGAGTTCTGAAGGGCCTGGGCAACCCGTTTTTGCGTCTCGCCCGCGACGAACTGGGCGGCCGAAACGTTGACGGCCACGCGGCGGCTCTGATCTTCCCAGAGCATTGCCTCACGGCAGGCGTTGTTCAAAACCCACGTCCCGATGTCATCGATCAGGCCGCAGTCTTCGGCGATCGGAATGAAGAGATCGGGCCTGATTTCACCCTTGGCAGGATGTTCCCAGCGCACAAGCGCCTCGTAGCCGCGCAAAGTTCCGTCGCGAAGGGTATATTGCGGCTGATAAACGAGTTTGAACTGGTCCAGCTTGAGAGCTTTGACCAACCCGTTTTCAACTTCTTTGCGTTTCTGTGCCTCTGCGTCGAGGCCGGGCGTGTACCACGAGAACGTCGAACGTCCGCTGTGCTTGGCGTTGTAAAGTGCAAGATCAGCGCAATGTAAAAGCCTTGAAACGCGCCACGACCCGTCCGTTGCGCGCGCAAGCCCGATGGAGAGCGACAATTTGATTTCTCTTCCATCAATGATGCACGGGGCCGCGGTGGCAGCAATCATGTCGGTTGCAAGGCGCGTCATGCGCGCCGGATCTGAAACGGAAGTGAGCAGGACTGCGAATTCATCGCCAGACAGGCGTGCTACCAGGTGTTTGTGAAAGACGGTCTGCAGGCGTTCACCGACGATCTGCAGGAAGACATCACCAATGCCGTGGCCGTGTGTATCGTTGATTTCCTTGAATTTGTCGACGTCGATCAGCATTACGCCGACATTTGATGCCTTCGCCTGTGCATGACGAAGGGCTTCAGCCAAACGCGCATTGAAAACAGCGCGATTTGGCAGACCTGTCAACGTGTCGTGGTGGGCGAGATATTGAATATTGCTGTTGGTGCGAACCTGATCATAGAATCTCAGCCAAAGCAGGATTGCAGCAAAAGCAAACGATATCAGGCACAGCACGCTGATCGATGCACTGATTGACCAAATCAGCCCCGACAGGCTTTCCAGAATTTCCGACTGCGTTACGAGCAAAACGACGCTGGGCGCAAGGGCCTGCGATGTTCCCGGATTGTAAACGACAACGGCCGTCGAACCGAAAGCGCCAAACCAGGTCATGTCGGGTATGACAGACAAAGTCGCGTTCGAATTGAACGCGGCCCAGGCTTGGTTCAACGCTCTTACGGAAGAAAGCCTTTTTGTCGAAAGCCAGTTGATTTTCGCGAAGTCCGGCAGGCTTGGGTCCTGCTCAACAGCCTGTGGCGGGAATACAACGGCTGTATCGAGGATCGTGGAATCCGCATACTGATGCTTCAGGACAGTGTGAAGTTCAGCCATCAGTTTTGGTGAGACGGCAGGACCCGCATCAGTTGTCAGCGGAAGTGACAAGCGCAGCCCCTGGAGTTCGCTCGCTGGCTCTTTGACCATTGGAACCGCGTAGGATTTCAATATGTCCTGGATACTGGCTTGCTGATGAACGTAGTCCTGTTCGAGAGCGCCTACCAGCAGCCAATGCGTCAGCAGGCGATTGCTCACGTAGACGCCGAGCGCAAGTATCAGAACCAGCGTCATCGAAATGAAGAATATGACAATGTTGCTTCTTACGAGTGGGATCGCCATCCGGCTCGGTACCGTTCTTCAAACACGTGTCATACAATCCTAAGCAGAAATCCTTTAACCATCATGAATATCGGGAAATTGTGCGAGGCATTTGTAACTGACGTTCCGCTGAGTAAAAATCGAACGTAATTTCAGGAATGTGCGTTTCCTGGAAGGCCGGTTCTAGTCAAAAGTAGTGACTGCCGATAAGAGTCTTTGGAAACATCGATTCGCGTTGAAACCTGGAGGCGGATCGAAACGGGTTTTGGCCACAGCAGGAGCTGTTATTGAGCGTCTGGAGCAGTATCGGCAGCATTGTCAGCGCGATCGGAACGGGTGGCGCGCACGTGGTCGACAGGCTTGTCCAACTCGTTCTGGCACGGCCGGAGGGGACAAGAAGCGTCGGTTTTACCGTGGCGATGATTGCTCTGTCAGCCAAGATGGCCAAGGCCGACGGTGTTGTCACGACTGACGAGATCATTGCATTCCGTGAACTTTTCGAAGTTCCGCCCAACGAAGAGCGCAACGTTTCCAGGCTATTCAATCTGGCTCAGGAAGACGTCGCGGGGTTTGAAGTCTATGCCAAGAAACTTGCCGATCTCTTCCCTTATGATCGCAAGACCTTGCTCGATATCCTCGACGGTTTATTCCACATCGCGAAAGCTGACGGGGTCGTTCACGAAAGTGAAATTGGTTATCTTTCGAGGGTGGCGGCGTTATTCGGACTGGACGAGCGGGAATTTTCCAAAGTCCTTGCAAGACATGTGCGAAACGATGGCAATCCCTACGAAGTGCTCGGATTGGGACCAGAGGCGAGCGACGCGGATTTGAAAGCTCAGTACCGGCGCGAAGTTCAGGAAACGCATCCTGACCGGCTCATTGCACGGGGCGTGCCGGAAGAGTTCGTGCGGATCGCGAACGACCGGCTGGCGGCGCTTAATAATGCCTGGGCCAAGATCTGTGCGGAAAGAGGCATATGAGTGTTGCAACTGACACGAGCGTAAAGGCGACTGTCCATCCCTCACCGAACCATGGTGAAAGGTCTCAAGGCGCGCCCATTGACATGCTTGTACTTCATTACACGGGAATGAAGTCCGCCGAAGACGCCGTACAGAGATTGTGCGATCCCCGAACGGAGGTCTCAGCACACTATCTGGTTCACGAAGATGGTGCCATTTTGCAGTGCGTACCCGAAGTCAGACGGGCATGGCACGCCGGGCGCAGCTTCTGGAAAGGCGAGAAAGACATCAATTCCCGCTCCATAGGAGTGGAAATTGTCAACCCGGGTCATGAATTCGGGTACAGGGCCTTTCCGGACGCACAGATCGAAGCATTGGTGCCGTTGCTGCACGACATCTGCCAGCGCCACAATATTCTGCCGTGGATGGTGCTTGCACATTCCGACATTGCGCCGGACCGCAAGGAGGATCCGGGCGAACTGTTTCCATGGGATGATCTTTCTGCAGCGGGCGTCGGTCTTTATGTCGAGCCGCATCCGATCGTTGCCGGACTGCTTATGCAGGAAGGCGACACTGGGCAACCGGTGGAAGCGCTGCAATCCATGCTTGGTCTTTACGGCTACGATATCGACATCAACGGTGTTTTCGATACGAAGACGAAACACGTGGTCACGGCATTTCAGCGACATTTCAGGCAGGACAAGGTCGATGGGGTCGCAGATCACTCGACGATTGAAACGCTCAATTCCCTCTTGCGCAAACTCCCTTCATTTTCCGTCTAGAGCTTGCCGAAGCCGACTTTGAGGCTTGTTTTGCTCTTTTGCGGCGCAGCATTATTGGGGCTCTCTTTTTGCACTGCGTCACATATGTTCTTGCGATTGTCGGGAATTTGCCGAAAATCGGACGCCGTTTTGTCACAAAGCGTCAGAACCGACAGATTCAGGCCCGAATTATCGGTAAATTGCTGTTATAATTTGAAATAAAACGTGATTGGACTGCGCTAAATTTCGTCTCACCCGTCCTGCATTTCTCCGCCCCGATTTCAACCGCAACGAAAACCAAAAGGGCTGGACGAATGTTACGGTCATTTACAAAACTCACTGGGGCGCTTTGTCTTTTCGCCTTCGCAACATCATCCGTCGCACCGATCGCGATGGCGGCGAGCTCGGGTGCAGATCCAATTCTGCACGTCATTGATCCGGACAAGGTGAAAAAGGACTCAGAGGCTCTCGCGTCGAGAGAGCAGGTCGGTTCAGGCTCTGACCCCATTTTGCACGTCATAGAGCCAAAGACGGAAAAAACGCCGGGCAAGACAGCCAAATCAACCGCTTCCAAAAAGAAAAAGACGGCGGCCAAGGCGAGCGTCAACGCGAAAACCAAGCAAGCTGCCAAATCGAAGGCGCAGTCGTCGTCGAAAACCGTTCAGGCCCGGAAGTCACCGGCGAAACAGGCCGAATTTGCCAGATTGATCCGCAAGGCGGCAGCAAGGCACGGGGTTCCGGTACAGATCGCCAAGGCCGTTGTTGAAATTGAAAGTAACTTCAACCCGAGGGCGCGCGGGCGCGCAGGCGAAGTCGGTCTGATGCAGATCAAGCCTGCTACGGCACGCGGGATCGGTTACCGCGGCTCCACCAAGGCACTCTATGATCCCGAAACCAACATCGAATGGGGCATGAAGTACCTGGCGGGTGCTCACCAGAAAGCCAATGGCGATCTCTGCGGTACGATCTTGCGCTATAACGCCGGTCACTATGCCAAGCGCATGAATCCCGTGAGCCGTCGCTACTGTAGCAAGGTCAAGCGGATCATGGCATCCAGCTGATTGCGTGACATGGCGGTCACATATCGTCCGGTATGCAGGTCAGCCGGATTTAGGATGAGAAGTAAAACCCCGCTGCTTTGACAGCGGGGTTTTGTTTGAGTTGACCGTTTCTCAGGCAAATTTCCGTCTGGCGGCTGGGACAGACTCCGGTACCGGGGTCTCGTCAGGAACGTCATAGGCGTTGAACGGCTGGCCCAACGCCGTCGTGATCGGTACAACACCGGCCCAAAGATCTGTTCCCAGATCCATTTTGTCGTCTACCGGTCCACCGGTTCTCACCTTTGTGCTCGCGTGCTCAATATCCAGCACAAGAACGCCTGTTGCCTTGTGTTCCTTTGGTATCATGTCCCGGCACTCGTCCCAGCGGCCTGGCAGCAGATGATCTGTTATCGCCGCGAGTGCTTCGATCTGTTCATCGTGGTCTTCGACAAGGCGCGCAGTACCGTGCACAATCACACAGCGGTAATTCATCGAATGGTGGAAGGCCGAACGGGCAACCACCAGGCCGTCAAGAAGCGTGACGGTCAGGCTGGCTGGAACGCCGTTTGCATTATCCTTGACGATCCGAGTGGTGCTTGCGCCGTGGATATAAAGACGGTCGTCGATCCGGGCATAGGCCATCGGAATCACCATAGGCCGGTCTTCGTGGATGAAACCGCAATGGGCGACCATACCTGAATCCAGGATCTCATAGGCAAGCGCGCGGTCGTAACTTCCCCTGTTCATCTGGCGGATCTTGGCGTAACCCGGCTTGTCTGCAGTCTGACGCTTTTCCAGTGTCGACATTGGATTCTCCAATAAAGTAAGACTTGTCCCGACCGGTTTCTCCGATAAACTGGACTTATGAAAGATCCGGTTTTTAAAAAATGAAAGAACCAGTTATTCCGGAAGGTGTCCTTACGCTGGACCGTTCGGAGCAAATTCCGCTCGCTGAACAGATTTATCGCGGTTTCCGCGCTGCGGTCCGGGCAGGACTTCTCACGTCCGGGACCAGACTCCCGTCCACGCGGCGGCTCGCGGCGTCCCTCAGCGTGGCGCGAAACACGGTGAATGCCGCTTATGATCTCCTGCAAGCCGAAGGTATCATTTCCGTCAAGGCGGGCGCTGCGCCGCGGGTGACCGAAGATCTGCCGCCGGAAGGGAGCCTTGCGACGCTTGGGTCACCTTCCGGTTCCCTGAGCCTGTCCAAGCGCGGTGAGCGGATGTCGCAAAATGTGCGCGGCGAAGGATGGGCATACGGGCAGGGCGCGCTTCAGCCAGGCGCGCCGGCATTGGACAGCTTTCCCTATGAAGAATGGGCGAGGTGTCTGCGCCGTGCCGCCCGGATGGAACGAAGTCCCGATCTTCAATATCAGAATTATTCAGGTGTTCCCGCGCTAAGGGCGGAACTCGCCCGGCATGTTGCCGCCGAACGCGGTGTTCGGTGTCAACCGGAGCAGGTCCTTGTCACCAGCTCGATGCAGGCCAGCCTGTCGCTTTTGTCCCTGGCCCTTTCCGAACCAGGCGATGACGCGTGGTTGGAGGAGCCGGGCTACCTGGGCGCCCGCACCGCATTTGAAGTGGCCGGCTTGAATGTTCGGCCGCTCCCGGTTGATCACTTCGGTGCGGATGCTGAACGCATGCCAGTGTCCTGCCAGCCTCCGAAACTCATTTACGTGACACCGTCACATCAGTATCCACTGGGAAACAGGATGCCGCTGCGGCGCCGTTTGTCGCTTCTGGAAGTCACAAGTGCAAGCGGTGCCGTCATCCTTGAAGATGACTATGACAGCGAATTTCTTTTTTCCGGCCGACCCGTCGCCGCGCTTTACGGCCTCGCGGATGAAGGCCAGGTCATTTATCTCGGCACGTTTTCAAAGAGCCTGATGCCGGGGCTTCGCCTGGCCTACTGCGTCGTTCCGTCGAAATTGATTGAGCCTTTGGAGCAACTCATGCGCAACATGGGGTGTGCAGCCAGCGTGCAGGTTCAGCTCGCGCTGGCCAGTTTCATGGACAGCGGCGCATACCAGAAACACATTAAACACATCCGGAGAGTTTACGAAGAGCGCGGCACTCTGCTTGTCCGAACGCTCATGGAGCGGCTCGACAATCGCATCGAAGTAGAGCCTCCGAGTGGAAACGTTCAGGTGGCAGCATTGTTTCGAGAACCGGTTAACGATATTGCGCTCGCAGTTGCGATGCAGAAACACGGATTTGCCGTTTCTCCCTTGAGCAACTGTTATCAAATGGAAGCCGGCCGTTCCGGGCTGATTATCGGGTTTGCCGATGCGAGCGCCGAACAGATAAGCGAGGGTGTGGAGCGCCTGGGGACACTGCTTGATGAGGGTGGCTTCACGCCGCCTGCATGATCAAAGGCGCATTTTGGGCACATCGCCGCGCACAATCAGATTAGCTTCCGTGGCCGAAAGGATTTCGTCGACCGTGGTATCCGGTCCGGTTTCTTTCAGCAAAAGCCCGTCAGCGGTTGGCTCAATGACTGCCATTTCCGTCACAACAAGGCTCACCCTGCGCTGGGCTGTCAGAGGCAAGCTGCACTCATGCAGGATCTTCGGTTTGCCCTTTGCGGTGTGAACCATCGCAACGATCACATGGCGTGCACCGGCGACAAGGTCCATCGCCCCTCCCATTCCGGGCACCATTTTGCCCGGCACCATCCAGTTTGCGAGATAGCCGCGCTCATCGACCTGCAATCCGCCCAGGACCGTCATGTCGAGGTGTCCACCGCGGATCAGACCGAAGCTCATGGCGCTATCGATCGATGCAGCGCCTGGAACTGCGGTGACGAAACCGCCGCCGGCGTCTGTCAGATCCGGATCTTCCATGCCTTCCGGCGGTCGGGCACCTAAGCCGATGACCCCGTTTTCAGCCTGGAAAAAGACGTGAACTTCCTTTGGCAGATAATTGGCGACCATCGAGGGCAACCCGATACCGAGGTTGACCAGCGTGTCGGGCTTTATTTCCTGGGCAACACGGCGTGCAATGATTTCCTTAGCTTCCATCGGGCTGTCTCTCCAGAAGGTGATCGACCAGAACGCCGGGTGTTTTCACGCTGTCGGGCGAAATCACTCCGATAGGTACAATGGTGTGCGGTTCCGCAATGACGGTCTTACCGGCCAGAGCCATGATCGGATTGAAATTGTGGGCGGTCAGAGAATATTCAAGATTGCCCACGTAGTCCGCCTGATGGGCTGCGATCAGGGCAAAGTCGCCATGGATCGGTTCCTCAAGCAAAAAGCGCTGGTCATTGACCGTCACAATCTGCTTGCCTTCTTCAACCAGTGTACCCAGACCGGTTGGTGTCAGGATGCCGCCAAGTCCGACGCCCGCAGCCCGTATTCTTTCCACGAGCGTTCCTTGTGGCACCAGGTCGACATTTATTTCGCCCGAGATCATTTTCTGCTGGGTTTCGGGGTTGAGGCCAATATGAGAGGCGATCACCTTGGAAAGGCATCCGGCGGTAATGAGCTTGCCGATACCCTTGCCGGGCATCGCGGTGTCGTTTGCGACAACCGTCAGATTTCTTGCCCCGCGTTCCACAATGGCATCGATCAGCCGATGAGGCGAGCCAACGCCCATGAAGCCGCCAATGAGCAGTGTCGAGCCATCCGGAATGAGCTCGGCGGCATCTCCTGCCTTGATCGCCTGTTTCATGAGAGCGTCCCTGCAATTCATTCGGTCCTTGTGACGTTAACCTCTGAATTGCCTTATGAAAAATGAAGATTGTGCGAAGACGTATTTCTACTCAGGTGCGCCCTTAACGCGTGAACAGGGGCAGGCGTTCAGCTCAGGCCAGCCTCAACGCATTTCGCCGAATAATCCGCTGCCGCGAGAATTTTTTCCCGGTTCTGCCCGTTGCGTGCCAGCGCATTGAGCCCGAGCAGGCAGGACAGCGTAAACGCGCTGATCGAATGCGCACGTTCCGGCCCCATATCGGAGTCCTGCCGGGTCAGCGTGTCGAATATGCGAGTTTCCAATCTTTTCATGCGTCCTCGCACCGCAAGGGCGTCATGACCCGACTCGCTGAATTTCAAAGAAGACGAAGACGTGAGCAGGAGACAGCCGCGCGGCGTGTTCTGCGTCATGAACATGCCGACATGGCGGATCAGTTGTGCGACGGCTTTCAGCGGGTCTCTTTCCGTCTCGAGTGAGCGTAGACCGAGTTCCGTCGCTTCCCGCCAGTATTTTTCCAGAACAAGTTCAAATACATCGTCCTTGCATCCGAAGGCGGCATAAAAACTGCCGCGTTTGATCCCTGCTGCGTCTTGCAGGTCATCCACCGAAGTTCCGAGGTAGCCCTTCGTCCAAAAGACATCAACGAACGCGTCTACAGCCTTGTCCATGTCAAATGATTTTGGCCGTCCTGCCATCTTCCCTCATCTGCAAGAGGCTCTGGCGACCTGGTCGCCAGAGCCTGGCGTGCTTACTCTGCAGCGGCAGCTGACGGTTTCCAGTCGAACTTCTGGAAAGGCGCGTCAACCGGCGTGTCTGCCAGGTGGTTTACATAATTTGACATGACTTTCTGCGCGAGGCCAAGAACGATGTCGAGGACTTGGCGTTTCGTGTAGCCTGCTGCAAGAAACGCATCTACGTCCGCGTCGGAAACAACACCGCGCTGGCGGACTACTTTCAGCGTAAACTGGCGCAGAGCCTCCAGTTTGTCGTCTTCAAGCGGCGCAGCATTTCTTAGGCTTTCGATAACGCCTTCATTGACCTTTTGCATATGGGCGATCGCTGTATGCGCCGGGACACAATAGTGGCAACCGTGCTCAACGTTGATCGTCATCCAGACAACGGTTTGCTCGGCAACAGATAGGCTGGTCTGCTGAAAGAGCTCGTGAAGCTTCTGGTAGGCTTCCAGATGTTGCGGGGACTCCGCCATAACGGCGTGGAGGTTCGGGATCATGCCGAAGGCTTTCAGGGAGTTGTCCAGAAGCGGGCGGCTATCGTCAGGTGCGGTTTCCTGGGTATGAAGCGTGAAGTCGGTCATTTGAATCTCCTGTTTAAGCGCCAGGCGCCAACTGCGCCGTTCACCGGCAACCGCTATGTGGGTATTCTGTACTGGATAGTCAAAAATTAAATCGAGTTCTGAATTCCCGGAATTCCGGGGCTTTTGAGAGTGTTCAATCAAACGTGAATGAGAAGCTCAGGGACACTTGCTCCAGAAACATCCGAACGGCGCGTCACGAGATGACGCCTTGCCACCTTCGAAGTCAGACCCGTTTGAAAATGAAGCAGCAAACAAGTTGCACTTTGACTTGGTTCGCTGTGAGAGTTGGCATACAAGCAAGAAGTTCTTGTTTTGCCTTTGCATTTGCTTGACCTCCAGTGGAAAGCCACTTAAGTCCGCTAGCGCCAGTCGGTCGGACAGCCGCTGCCGCACGTGCCGAAAGGCCGCGGGGGAGGAAAGTCCGGGCTCCATGGAAACACGGTGCCGGGTAACACCCGGCGAGGGCGACCTCAGGGAAAGTGCCACAGAAAGCAAACCGCCCCGGCGCGCCGGGGTAAGGGTGAAAGGGTGGGGTAAGAGCCCACCGCGCCTCTGGCAACAGCGGCGGCACGGTAAACCCCACCGGGAGCAAGACCGAATAGGGACAACGCGGCCCGGAAGCAATTCCAGGCCAGGCCGGTTTCCAGGCCAGTTGTCCGGGTTGGTTGCGAGAGGCCCCTGGCAACAGGTGTCCCAGATGAATGGCTGTCGCGTCCGCATAGGCGGGCCATACAGAACCCGGCTTACAGGCCGGCTGGCATTACTTTCTCATTCCGCTGCGTATTGCGGTGCGCTGGCCAGAAACGCGCCGTAGGCGTCAGCGTTTGGATAGGAAAACTGCTCGGCGAGCGGGTTTGACCGTTTTGTCTTGGCAGCCCCCATATCCGACAGCAACTCATCGAAATGGCGGAAATGGAAGGGAGCAGAACACAGGCCTCCATAAACCTTGGCGGCGGGACGTTCATTGCGGCGCCACTCAAGCATTTCCTCGATGTTCTTGGTCATCTCAGTTTCGGTAGGCTGGTTCGCCAGCTTGCCATCGGCATATCGAACGAGCCAGTTCGCGATCATCTCCGCCGACAGGACCGTGCAGAAACTGGAGTTGAAGCCGACAAATCCCATGTCAGGCAGATCCGGGTTCACCGCCAGCCGGTAGACGCGGTACTGACCGTCAGGCTCTATGAGTTTGTCCTGGTATTCCTGTGCGAGATAGGGAACGCCGAGTTTCCAGCCAACCGCGAGGATCGACAGGTCGCAGGGCACTTTCTCGCCATTTGTCAGGACGACATGGTCCTCTTCATATCGGTCAAATGTCCCTCTGACAGGTTTGATTGTTCCGTCCTTGAAGCCTTCGAAGAGGCCGGGGGTGACTATGGGGAGTGAACAGGAGGCGTCTTTTTCGATCGGTCCGTCTGGCACCATGTCCCATTTTTTCAGGCCGAGTTGAAGTTTGAGCAAGGTTTCGAGGCCGCGGAAGTTGGCCCAGATCAGAGGCTTGAAGGCGGTAAAGAGGGCTTTGCCGAGGGGCGATCGTCCCCAGCCGTTGAACTGATCTTCCTGCGCGCGCATGTAAAGCAGCCGTTTGAAATTGATGCCACCGACAAAGTACGGCACACGCCAGACGGGTTCCCGATAAACCAGCGTGACTGACTTTGCCCCGTTGGCAGCGGCATTGACGGCTATGTCGGTCGCGGATTTCGATCCGCCCAACACGACGACGTTCTTGCCATTCACCGCTGCCGGATCTGTGTATTCCGAACTGTGAATGACCTTTCCCCCTCCGGTTTCGAACACTTCCTGCCCGGGGTGCGTAAGGATGTTCTTGTCGGAGAACTGTCCGGTGCAAACGGCGACAAAATCAAAGTCCTGAGTCCGTGGCGCACCGCCGGCCTTGAGCGTGAGCGTCCAACCGGGCTGACCGTCCTTTCTGCGATCCATGGCAAGGACATTCGTATTCAGTTGAAACAGTCTCGCCAGTTTGTGCTTGTTCGCATAGGCATGAAGATAAGCGTGAACCTGTGGTCCCTTCGGCCATTCGGGATAGTCGTCGGGCATGGCAAGATCGGTGTACCGATATAGATCCTTCGGCGACTGTGTCTGTACGCCGGGATAGGATCGGGACAGCTCCCAAACACCGCCAAAATCATGACTTCGCTCAAAGCCGAACACCCGGTGACCGCGTTCATCGAAGGCCTTTGCCGCGGCAAGACCGCTCACACCGCCGCCGATGATTGCGACGTTTTTGCGTTTCGTCATCTCGGTTTCCTCCTATAGCTCGCGGACCTGCTCAAGCCTGATCCGGCGGCGGGAGGAAGTCGACCTCGTGCAGAGCGGACAATCTGACCAGCTCCTGCGGATCGGTAACTCAGTTGAGGGCACCAAAGAGGTCGAAAAGCTTGCGTGCCGGCGCGACGCCAAAGACACAGGTTGCAGTCTTGCCGGACCGGTTGAAGATGCCATGCGCCTCGCCCATCGGCATGCGCACCGTGTCGCCGGCCTTTGCCATATGCGTCTCGCCGCCCATTTCAATCTGCAATTCTCCATCCAGCATGACGATCCATTCGTCCTGCGTCGGGTGGATATGCGGTGGCACAAACGTTTCGGCCGGAACGACGGCGTGCCAGATGAAGGCATTGGCACTATGGACCTTGGGCGTATAGGTCTGCCCGACAACGTTCCAGCTGACGCTGTCCAAGCCCGAGTCCGTGGGTGTGATGCCAGGTCCGCTTTGCATTTTGTTCCCCTCCATTTTGCAATGTGTTGGCAGGAAAATGCTAAACGGCGCCCCCCGGATCGTTTTATCCAGATTGCGAAAAATTCTGACCTACAGCAGCGATATGTAGCGAATACGCCCGCATTTGCTTGAACGAATTGCCTGCTGGCGGCATGATTTTGACATGCTCAATGCCGCGCCCAGACCTCCGTTGCGTGATTTCCGGTGCTTTGAAACGTCTGACGTCGACGAAGCGCGGGAGATTGTTGCACGCAACTTTTGCAGCCACCGGCTGGACCGAATGTCTTCAGGGGATCGCTTCGACGCCTGCCAAAACAGGGTCGACGGCAACCGACTTTCCCTGAACTACATTCGTTATTGTGCCGATGTAACCATCGATCCCGGAGAATTGTCGGACTTCTTTCTGATCCAGATACCGGTAGCAGGTGCAGCCGAGGTCCGAAACGGCACGCGATCTGTCTGGTCGACCACATCAATGGGTGTGATTCTGAATCCGGACCGGAACACCAAGATGCGCTGGTATGCCGGATGCGAGCAGGTGTTGCTGCAGATCGAGAAGTCCTACATCTTCGAAATTGCTGCCCGGATGACAGGTGTCGAGATCAACACCGTTCGATTTCTACCCGGCCTCAATTTGAAAGATGCGCCAATCGCCACGTGGACAAAATGCCTGCGCGGCGTGTTTGGTGCGGCCGAAACCGGGGAAGCTTTCGCGGAGCCAAGGCACTTGCGGCAGCGGCATTTGGAAGAGGCTCTGGTCTCATCATTGCTTGAGGTGCAGCCAAGCACGGTGTCTCATTTTTTCGCGGACGTGCCAACGGGGGCTGCGCCCGCGATCCTGAAACGAGCGCTGCACCTGATCAACGAACGGTTTGATCAGGGTCTTAGTCTTCTCGACATCTGTGCGTATGCCGGGACGACACCCCGCAATCTGCAGATCCTGTTCAAGCGGGAACTTGGGTGCAGCCCAATGGAAAAGCTGCAGGATGTTCGTTTGGATTTCGCAAGGCACCTGTTGTTGTCCGAAGGCAGCAATCTCTCGGTCGCAGAAGTCGCCGAAAGATCCGGACACCGGCATGCGGGGCGGTTCTCTCTTGCCTACAAGGCACGTTTTGGAGAGCCGCCACGAACAACCTTGCGATCGGGTCTGTTTGACTAAGTTGTTTTTACAGGCGTACTTTCTGCAAAATACAACTCGCTTCGAATTTCTCAATAAAATATGGAAGAAATTTTAATCTCAAGTGTTTTACGTATTCGCAAAATCTAGCTGAGTTTAATTATGATTAAATTGTGTCTAACGGGTCTTTTTATCGTCACGAACATTTAATGTTTTGTCCATGTTGCTATCGTTGTTCCTTCCTAACCTTGATTCGGGATTATCAATACAGGTGGGAAAGATATGGAAGGGACCTTCGAAGACTTTTTGGCAGCGCTGCTGGCATTTGAGTCCGGATGGGACAGGGATCGCTACGAAGCTGGCGTCATTCAGGATTGGCAACTCGACCAATGGGCAGGCGGCGCGGTCGGGACACACTTTCCGCAATACAGCAGCTGGTCGCAGCTGACCGATACTGAGTGGGAGGCAATGGCTTACCGCTCGATGAACTCGCTCGGGTTTGTCGGTTTTCAGTTCGGCGAGGCGTTGTTGATTGATCTTGGTTATTACGATGATGACGTCTTTTACGGCAACGGCGCATCGACCAACAGCTGGGACGGCTCTTGGACTGGCAAGAACGGTGTGAATTCGCTGGAAGATTTCACCACGAAAGACGCTCAGAACGTCGCGATCCAGGAAGCGTTTGGCTACAATTTGCAGGTTCTGGAGAACCAGCTCGGTAACAGTGGGCAGTCACTGAGCGATTTCATCGGCCAGACAGCGAGCTACACCCAAAACGGCGAGACAGTCACGGTTGAACTGACACTGACCGGAATACTTGCTGCCGCGCATTTGCGTGGCGCGTGGGGCACTGCGTCCCTGCTGCAAGGCGGAGCTGTCAGCACGGACGAATACGGTACGTCGATCCTGCAGTACATTGATCAATTCGGCGGGTTTTCCTCGCCTTCGATCGAGCAGATGATCGCATTTTACGAGGAACGGCTGACCGGCGACGAGGGTCTCGGCACGTCTGGAGGAACGCCGGTGACAGGCGACCCGGGTTCAGATGGCGGCACTGGCGGCGCCGGTGTCACTGAATCTGACGCCGATGTCGTGATCACCTGGACGTGGGGGCAGGATGACGTGGTAAACGGGTTTGATCCCGCCACAGACACGATCTTCATTGACTGGATTGGTGCCGCGGATCTCGAAGTCTCCGAGACAGCCGCGGGGGTTGTCTTCTCGGTTCCGGCGAACAACCAGACAACAACGCTGGGCGGTATTCAGCTGAGCGACCTCAGCGTGGCGAACTTTACGATCCTCGACGCGTCGGCGGCAGAAGAGATATTGGCGCTTTTCAGTGATGGACCAGGAACGCCTGATACCCCCGGCGAACCGGACGTGCCTGATGAGCCGGATACGCCTGACGCGCCTGATGAGCCGGACACACCAGACACACCAGACACACCAGACACACCGGACACTCCCGATGTGCCCGATACGCCGGTTCTTCCGGCAGCACCGGGCAACTGGAACGGAACTGCCGGCGTCACAGCCGCCACGGCAACCATTGTCGTCACGTGGGCATGGGGGACAGACCGGGCTGTCACCGATTTTGATCCCGCGAGCGACACGATCTTCATCGACTGGTTTAGCCCGGATGCAATCGATGTATCTGAAGATGGCGGCAACGTCGTCTTCACAATGGCCGCCAACAATCAGACGCTCACGCTTGCCGGCTTGTCTTTGAGCGACCTGGCGCCGTCGAACTTCACGATCATGAGCGAAGTGACCGGTCAGGAAATCCTGAGCCAGGTTGGAACCTTACCGTCGGGGCCCGTGGATCCGGTCGATCCCGTCGACCCTGACGTTCCGGGAACACCGGATCAGCCTCAAATGATCATGATCATGCCGAACAGTCCATCACGTGTGATTGACGACTTCGATCCGGCGACTGACATGATCCATCTTGAAGCCGGTGTGATTGCCGAGCGGCTGGAATTTGCCGACTATCCGGAAACGATCGCGGATACCGCGGACGGATTGACCATCCGCGTGCTGACACCTACCGGAGAGATCGCGAGCGAGACGTTGCTTGTGGGTGTTGATGCGTCAGATCTGACGATGAACAATTTCATGGTTGCCGAAGAGTCTGCGCTCAACGAAGTTGCCAGTCTGCTGGGGCAATCGGTAGTCACTCCGGACACTGGCGGCTTCAGTGTTGTCTATGACACGGACGGGTCCAATCCACCGGTGCCGACCGGTGTGAGCGACCAGGGCGGGGTCAAATGGGCGGCTGATTTCGGTGCGGACGACATTGTCGGTTTCAACCCGGCTGCAGATGAGATCGACTTCGGCAATGCATCGGTTCATGGGCTCATCCTGACGATGACGCCGAATGGCGAGCCGGTGATCGACAATCCGTGGGGTCCCGACATGCAAATTCTGCAGGGCGTCCATCTTGCCGAATTGTCGATGGAAAACTTCGGCATCGTCGGCAACGAACACCTGCGGCAGGATATCGGCGGCATCTTGTCCTGGGTGACCAATGTCGGCCCAAGAGATGCAGATACGGTCTATCTCAGGTCGCATGAGTACGGTGTCTCTGAAGTGATTGACGGGTTTGATCCGGCAACGCAGAAAATCAGCTTTCTTTATTTCGGAACGCGGGAACGGTTGAGCGTCGAAGATACACCTGAAGGTATGGTGATCAGTTCTCTTCCGAGCGGGCAGAGTTTTGTGTTTAGCGGTGTCGCGAAAGCAGACCTTGTCCCGGGCAATGTTGAGTTTCACCACGATCAGGTCATGGAAGACAATCTCGAGGCACCGTTTGGGTTTGACCAGAACGATGTAACGCTGGTTTCACGGTCTGACTTGCTGACACCCGATGCGCCTCCAGGGGAGACGACGGACGGGCATCAGACGAGGGAAGGGGTTGGCGCGGTATCTGATCCGGTTGGGCCTGAGATACCCGACGAGCCGGATGCGCCAAGTGATCCGGTTCCTGCTGGCGAGGAAATCGTCTTCGCGCAGGGCGCAGATACGTTGCTCGTGACCTGGGATTGGGGTCGGCAATTTGCCGTAAAAGCCTTCAATCCGGCTGAGGATGTCATCAATTTCAGCAGCTTGTCGGCATCCGATGTCGCGATTGAGGAAGTCGGCAACGACCTGAAGATCTCGGTGAACAACAATGGCGGTCACACATATGTGCTTGAGGGCATCCAGGCAGAAGATCTCTCGATCGCTAATCTGACTGCTGCAAACTGGAATTCGGTCATTTCCGAAGCCGGTGGCGTCACTGAACAACTGGAAAGTCTGGGCGCTGCCGATCAGCTCATCTGAGCGATACGAACTGATTTCAAACGAAGACCGCCGCGCCTCAGCGCGGCGTTTTTTGTTCTCCACAGGTCATTTGAAAGACCAAGTGGTTAGGCAGTATTTGCCGGGTTGCGGATGCCTCGCAGCCAAAACCTCCGTATTCCTGCGAATCCGATTCTCTCATTCTGTCAAGGCTTCATTAAGCATGTTCCGACTAACCTCGACCGACGGGGTCGTGAGCGATCAAATCGAGCTGGAATCCATGAGATTCCATTGACTGCCCATGTTTTCCCATGGTATCCCATAGATACCCAGAAAGGGGAGTGCGGACCCATTTTAGCCGGGTCTGGGACATCGAATTCGCGGCTCGGTTTGAGCCGAAAATTGCAAATTGCATGTCCTTGGCCGCGCATTGGCCGTTTCTTCTTAAGGGTGTTTTGGGGATTTCGACGGGAGGGCGCCCGTCTGAAGGGGATTGATGTCCGGCTTTGTTTCTCATTTTACCAACCGGCTCGATGCCAAGGGTCGCGTGTCGATCCCGGCACCCTTTCGGTCGGTCTTGGCGAGAGACGGCTTTGAGGGTCTTTACTGCATCACTTCCGCGCATTGCGATGCCGTTGACGCTGGCGGCAATGAGTTGCTGGCCGAGATCAACAAACGTTCAGAAGCATTTGCAAAGCTGTCGCCGGATCATGATGCGCTTGCCGTCGCCCTGTTTGGCGCGAGCGAGAACCCGAAAATCGACGGAGATGGCCGTATGACCATTTCCGACATGATCCGCGATCATACCGGCATCAGCGACCAGGTGACCTTTGTCGGCATGAACTACAAGTTTCAGATCTGGGAGCCGGAAAAGTTTCGTGAGTACCGTGCTGAGGCCCAAAGGCGTGCGCTTGCGATGCTGTCGGGGAATGCCCCCGCACCTTCACAAGGAGAGCCGGCATGACGGCGCTTGGCGACAGGGATGCAGCTTCTGCCGCAGGCGGACCCGAGCGTCACGTGCCGGTTCTCCTCAGTGAGGTTCTTGAGTGGCTGGATCCGAAAGCAGACAATGTCATCATTGACGGCACTTTTGGTGCCGGCGGCTATTCCCGCGCCATTCTTGCGCTCGGCGCTCGGGTCATCGGCATCGATCGCGATCCCGATGCCATCGCCGCGGGGCAGTCGATCGTCGAGGATGCTGGAGGGAGCCTGATGTTGGCTTCAGGGCAGTTCGCCGATCTGGAGCAGCATGCGCGCGCGCTGGGCTTTGAAGAAGTCGACGGTGTTGTCCTCGATCTCGGCGTTTCCTCCATGCAGCTCGACGAAGCCGAACGAGGCTTTTCCTTTCTTCGAGACGGGCCCCTCGACATGCGCATGGAGCAGGCGGGACCGTCAGCGGCAGATGTCGTCAACGACCTGCCGGTCCGCGATCTGATCAGAATTATCGGGCTCCTTGGCGAGGAGAAGCGCGCAACATCTGTCGCGCATGCAATCGACAAGGCGCGCAAGGAAAAACCGTTTTCACGCACGCTGGAACTTGCGGAGCTGATTGAAAGGGTGCTTGGCCGTTCTCCGAAAAAAGCGCAGATCCATCCGGCGACCCGAACATTTCAGGCGCTCAGGATCTACGTGAATGGTGAATTGCATCAGGCGGCAAAGGCTTTGGGAGCCGCTGAGCGGATTTTGAGACCCGGTGGTCGTCTCGTTCTCGTCAGCTTTCATTCTCTGGAAGACCGCATCGTGAAGAGGTTCTTTCAGGACAGAACGCGGACAAGGGGCGGCGGATCCCGGCATATGCCCGAAGAAGAGGTGCCGCCGGCAACATTTGAATTGCTGACACGCAAGGCAGTTGAAGCAACGGCGCACGAAACAGGAGCAAATCCGCGTGCGCGGTCGGCAAAGCTGAGGGCAGGGCGGCGCACGCAAGCGCCGGTTCGCGAATTGGATATCCATGCTGCAGGCGTACCCCGCCTTGCAGAGTTTCATGGGTTGGGGGGCTGAAGATGGTGCGAACGCTGAACATCTTGTTCATTCTCGCAGTCGTGATCGGTGCGGCGACCGTTTACGACATGAAACTGGCTGCAACAAAGTCGGCAGAAAAGGTTGCCGATTTGCAACGTCAGATCGACGAGGAGAGAAACGCGATCCGGCATCTCAAGGCGGAATGGAGCCTTCTGAACAAGCCGGACCGGCTTCAGGGTCTCGTCGAACGCTACAACGATTATCTGCAGCTCGAAGCGCTGGACGTAAAGCAGATCGTGGCCCCGAAGGATCTCCCGGCGCGTCCTGTTATGCTCGAGCCGATTGGTGGCTCCAACCAGATGGGCGGCTATGCCGGCTCATCGGCTTCAATCCGGTGAGGGGCTGACGAATGACCATTGTAAGCGAGCCGGCAAGTTTTCTACAGGTAAAGCGCACCAATCCCCGCGTTGTGCGTGGATCGATATCCTCAAGTGCCGTGAAGTCACGCGTCTATGTGGCCATGTTGGCTTTTGCATGCGTCTATGCGGCGATTGGCGGTCGTCTGGTGCTTCTGGCGCAGATGGAAGAAGCGCCGTCGCGTGCCTGGATTTCCGCTCAGGATTCTGTTTCCGCTTCCCGTCCCGATTTGATCGACCGTAACGGTGAAATCCTGGCGACCGATATCAAGACCGCCTCGCTCTACGCTGAGCCGCGCCGTATTCTGGACGTTGACGAGGCGGTCGAGGGATTGATCCGCGTTTTGCCGGAACTGGACGAGAAGCTGGTAAGGCGACGTTTGGAAAGCGGCGCGGGATTTGTCTGGCTGAAGCGTGAAATGACGCCCCAGAAGGCCGACCAGATCCACAATCTCGGACTTCCCGGTATAGGCTTTCTTTCGGAAAACCAGCGGTTTTATCCCGGTGGCCCAACGGCCGGTCACATTGTCGGCTCGGTGAATGTCGACAATCAGGGTCTTGCCGGCATCGAAAAGTACATCGACGACGAATGGCTTGGAGACCTGCAATCACTCGGCTTTGCCTCAGGGAGATCGATGGAGCCGGTCAGGCTGTCAGTCGACCTTCGCGTTCAGCACGTCGTGCGCGATGAGTTGGTCAAGGCGATGGAGCGTTACCGGGCGATTGCCGCGGCGGGGATCGTTCTGGATGCGAAGACCGGTGAGGTTGTCGCCATGTCTTCTTTGCCGGACTACGATCCCAATGACAGGTCTCAGGCTCTGGAGCGTGACCGTTTGAACCGGGCAACCGGCGGCGTCTTCGAGATGGGGTCGGTGTTCAAGGCCTTCACCACCGCAATGGCACTGGATTCCGGTTCGGTCTCCATAAACGACAGCTTCGATGCGACCCGGCCGATTCGCGCTGCAGGGCGGACGATCACGGATTTCCACGGGAAAAACCGCATTTTGTCCGTCCCCGAAATCTTCATCTATTCTTCCAATATCGGTACGGCAAAAATGATGTTGGCAACAGGTGTTGCCCGTCAGAAGGAGTTCCTGGAAAGGCTGCATCTGACCAACCGGCTGAAGACCGAGCTGCCGGAAAATGCGGCACCGCTGCTGCCGCCGAAATGGAATGAACTTGCCGCCATGACCATCTCGTTCGGGCACGGATTGTCCGTGACACCGATGCAGACGGCTGTTGCCGCCGCTGCAGTCGTCAACGGCGGGACGCTTCTGCCGCCAACCTTCATGCCGCGCTCCGAAGACGAAGCGCAAGCTGTTGGAAAACAAGTTATATCGCCGGACGTAAGCCGTATGATGCGGTACCTGTTCCGGTTGAATGTGCTGTCCGGATCCGGGCGTCGTGCGGACGTGCCGGGCTACACGGTCGGCGGTAAGACTGGCACTGCGGAAAAGATTGAAAACGGGCGTTACGTCAACAACAAACGCCGCAATTCCTTCCTGTCAGCCTTTCCGATGGATGATCCGAGATATGTGGTTCTGGTGGTCATCGATGAACCAAAACCTGAGCGACAGGGTATCGGTGCGACGGCAGGCTTGAACGCCGCGCCGACGGTTGGGGCGATTGTCAGGCGCTCTGCGCCGATGCTCGGCGTGATGCCCCGGTTCGGCAAGGGGGATGAACCAATCGAGATTTCCTATTAAGGAGACACAGTGAGAGCCAAGAGCGCCGGCGGGGTCGCAGCCGTTTACCGGTCTCTGGCTTTCAAAAAAGACGACGCACACATTGAACGATCAGGTGAGATGGATCTTGAATACTTGGCTGGCGGCATTCCGGTGCCGGATCCGGCAAAGGAACTGAAAATATTCGGCCTGACGGCAGACAGCCGGAAGGTGGAGCCCGGATTTCTTTTCGCGGCCTTCAAGGGAGCGACCGTCGACGGCACGCGTTTCGCACCGGATGCGGTCGCGGCCGGAGCGGCCTGCGTCCTGTGTGCCGATGAGGCGCTCGGCGAGCTACGGGCCAGTCTCCCCGAAAGTGCTGTCATTGTTTCTGCAGACGAACCGCGTCAGGTGTTCGCGAAAATGGCAGCCAGGTTCTATGGCCGGCAGCCAGATGTAATCGTCGCCGTCACCGGGACAGCCGGCAAAACCTCCGTTGCCCATTTTGTCCGGCAGATTTTTCAGGCGGCAGGGCATCCCGCTGCAAGTCTTGGTACACTCGGAACAGTCAAACCCGACGGGACAAGCTATGGTGGTCTGACAACACCCGATCCTGTTGCTCTCCATAAGGAACTCGCCGAACTGGAGCGGGAAGGCATAAACCATGCGGCGATGGAGGCCTCTTCGCACGGGCTCGACCAGTTCCGGCTGGATGGTGTGCGGCTGACGGCTGCCGCCTTCACCAATCTTGGCCGCGACCATATGGATTATCACCCGACGATAGAAGACTATTTGCGCGCGAAGCTGCGCCTTTTTGAAGATCTGCTGCCTGATGGCGGGACCGTTGTTGTCGATCCGGCGGAAAAATACGCTGACCGGGTTCTTGAGGTTGCGGAGCGTCGCGGATTGCCGGTCTTCACAGTCGGAGAGACCGGTGAAGGTCTGAAGCTTACCGGTATGCAGACGCACGGTAGCGGACAGGAATTGACGCTGCTGACAAAACGCGGCGAATACAAGATCACGCTCCCCCTGATCGGGCGCTTTCAGGTTTCCAACGCGCTCGTTGCGGCCGGTCTGGCAATTGTTGCCGGGACCGATATGGGGCTGGTGCTCAGGTCGCTCGAAAACCTGAAAGGTGCGCCAGGACGTCTCGAGCTCGCCGGGAAAACCGCATCGGGTGGTCTGGTGTTTGTCGACTACGCGCACAAACCCGATGCGCTCGACAACGCTCTGGCGGCGCTCAAGCCCTACGCGACTGGGAAACTCTCGGTCGTGGTTGGGGCAGGCGGTGACCGGGACCCTGGAAAACGCACCCTGATGGGGGAAGCTGCTGCGCGCCACGCCGATCTGGTGATCGTGACCGACGACAACCCGCGATCGGAAGACCCGGCAGCCATCCGTAAAGCCGTTATGTCAGGTGCACCCGAAGCGATCGAAATTGCCGACCGCCATGATGCAATCACCGAAGGTGTAAGGCACCTTGGTGCCGGCGATATTCTGTGTGTAGCCGGAAAAGGCCACGAAACCGGCCAGATTGTTGGCGAGACAGTGATTCCCTTTTCCGATCATGACGCCGTGCAAAGCGCCATCAGCCTTGTAGGAGACACATGAGCGACCCACTCTGGAAACTGGATGCCTTCGTGGAAGCTGCAGGCGGCGGCATCAAGGGTGACGCCGGCGCTGAGATCACAGGTATTTCGATCGACAGCAGGTCGCTTGAACCCGGCGATGCATTTGTCGCTATCAAGGGAGACCGGCTCGACGGTCACGACTATGTCTCAGCGGCGCTGGAAGCGGGTGCGTCGTTGGCGCTTGTCGCAGAAAGCAGGCTGGTGGATTTGCCCGAAGACGGCAGATATGTCGTTGTTCCCGATCCGTTGGAGGCCTTGCGGTGTATCGGTATTGCAGCACGCGCCCGAACGCACGCCAGGGTTATTGCAGTCACGGGTTCCGTTGGAAAAACGGGAACCAAGGAAGCGCTGCGGCTGACGCTGGAACAGTCCGGAAAAGTGCATGCTTCGGTCGCCTCGTTCAACAATCATTGGGGCGTGCCGCTGACACTTGCCCGCATGCCGGCCGATACAGACTATGGCGTGTTCGAGATCGGTATGAACCATGCCGGAGAGATCACGCCTCTGGTCAAGATGGTCAGGCCGCATGTCGCAATCATTACGACTGTTCAGGCCGTTCACCTGGAGTTCTTCGACTCCGTAGAGAAAATAGCCCAGGCCAAGGCGGAAATCTTTGATGGCCTTGAACCGGGCGGCATTGCCATCCTGAACAAGGACAACCGCCAGTTCGACCTCTTGCGTTTCCTTGCCGCCACCGCGGGTGTGTCTGTGGTGCAGACCTTCGGCGAGGATCAGAGCGCCGACAGCCACACTGAAAATGTGATCAGCTTTGCCGGTGGCTCCAGCGTAGACGCCACCATTCTCGGGACTGAAATCACCTACAAAATCGGAGCGCCGGGCAAACACCTGGTCAAGAACAGCCTTGCTGTCCTGACTGCTGTTGCAGACGTTGGGGCGGATCTCGCGAAAGCCGGACTGGTACTGGATGGAATGCGGGCGCCAAAGGGACGCGGTGAAGTCAGTCAGCTGATGCTACAGGGCGGTGAACTCAGTCTGATAGACGAGAGTTACAATGCAAACCCGGCATCGATGCGTGCAGCCATTGCCGTTTTAGGCGCCGTCCCGATAGCACGGCCAGCGCGGCGCATTGCCGTCATTGGCGACATGCGTGAGCTTGGCGCTGATGCTGATCGACTGCACGCTGATTTGCTGACGCCGATCCTTGAAGCTCAAATCGATGCTGTTTATTGCGCCGGACCGCACATGCATGCGCTCTGGGACCAGCTGCCGCATGAGCTCCGCGCGCATTACTGCGAAGATGCAAAAGATCTGGAAGACGTCATTTTGAAGGACGTCCGTCCCGGCGATGTCGTTATGATCAAGGGATCGCTCGGAACTCGCATGGGCCCGCTGGTAACGGCCTTGAAAAAGGAATACCCGCCCGCGGATGACACCGCGGCGGCATAAGGGATAGCTGATGTTTTATTTTTTGGGGCAATTCGCGGATCAGATTTCGGCACTGAACGTGTTCAGGTACATTACCTTCCGAACCGGCGGCGCCATTATGACGGCGCTGTTTTTCGTTTTTTTGTTCGGGCCCAAGATCATTTCGAGCCTGAGAATTCGTCAGGGGCACGGCCAACCGATCCGCGCCGATGGTCCTGAAAGCCATCTCCTTACGAAAAAGGGCACGCCCACGATGGGCGGTCTCATGATCCTGTCGGGTGCGCTGGTTGCTGCCCTTTTGTGGTCGGACCTGTCCAATCCCTATGTGTGGGTTGTCATCGGCGTGACGCTTGGGTTCGGTGTCATCGGTTTTTACGACGATTACCTGAAGGTGACGAAGTCCTCCCACAAGGGCTTTGGCGGCAAGGCGCGGCTCGGTCTGGAGTTTCTGATCGCGGCGGCGGCTGCGTTTGCCGTTACGGTTCTTGATACGTCAGAGTTTTCGGAAGCCATCACATTCCCCTTCCTCAAGGACTTTACACTCAACCTCGGTCTTATTTTCATTCCGTTTGCAGCCTTTGTGATGGTCGGGGCCGGCAATGCCGTGAACCTGACCGACGGGCTCGACGGCCTTGCCATTGTGCCGGTGATGATTGCCTGCGCCTCGTTCGGGCTCATCGCTTATCTGTCGGGCAACGCGGTCTTTGCGAACTACCTTCAGATTCATCACGTGTCCGGTACCGGTGAACTGGCCGTCATTTGCGGCGCGGTGATTGGCGCTGGTCTCGGCTTTCTCTGGTTCAACGCTCCACCTGCGGCCATTTTCATGGGCGACACCGGTTCGCTGGCGCTCGGCGGCATGATTGGTGCAATTGCCGTTGCCACCAAACACGAGATTGTCCTGGCGATCATCGGCGGATTGTTCGTTCTGGAAGCGGTGTCCGTCATCGTTCAGGTGATCTCGTTCAAGCTGACGGGCAAAAGGGTGTTCCGAATGGCACCTATACACCATCATTTTGAGATCATGGGCTGGACGGAAAGCCAGGTCGTGATCCGCTTCTGGATCATTGCGGTTGTTCTCGCCCTTCTCGGCCTTGCAACGCTGAAGCTGAGGTAGGACCCATGATTCCAGTCACCACATTTCAGGGCAAGAAGGTCGCATTGTTTGGGCTCGGGGGATCCGGCCTGTCGACCGCCCGTGCCTTGAAAGCGGGTGGCGCGGACGTTGTTTGCCACGACGACAATGAAAAACGCGTCCAGCAAGCGACATCGGAAGGCCTTGAGACGCAGGACCTGCGCTCGCTCGACTGGAGCGAGATTGCCGCACTGGTTCTGTCGCCGGGGGTGCCGTTGACAAACCCTGTTCCGCACTGGACCGTCGATCTTGCACGGGAGGCGTCCGTCGAAGTCATCGGCGACGTCGAACTCTTTTGCCGGGAGCGGCGCAAGCAGTGTCTTGCAGCACCGTTCATTGCGATTACAGGCACGAATGGAAAGTCGACAACAACCGCTCTTGTTGCCCACTTGTTGACGGAGGCCGGTCTCGATGTGCAGATGGGCGGGAACATCGGCACACCGATCCTAGACCTGGAGCCTCCACAGCCCGGCCGGCACTACGTCATTGAATGTTCGTCCTATCAGATCGACCTGGCCCCGACGCTGGACCCGAGCATCGGCATTCACATGAACCTGTCACCCGACCATCTCGATCGTCACGGTACAATGGAAAACTATGCGGCGATCAAGGAACGGCTCGTTGCCGGGTCGAAATTGGCCGTGATCGGTGTTGACGACCGCCTTTCCTCCCTTATCGCCGACCGGCTTGAACTGGCGCACAAGCCGGTGTGCCGTATCGCCGGAGAGCGGGAACTCACTGAAGGTATCTATGCGCATCTGGGCTATCTGATAGAAGCCCATAACGGCAGTCAGTCGGTTGTTGCGCTTCTCGGTGGTACCGACAGCTTGCGCGGTGACCACAACGGCCAGAATGCTGCCGCTGCCTTTGCCGCGCTTCGGGCACTTGAGATTCCCGGCGAACGAATTGCGGAGGCGATGAAAACCTTCCCCGGGCTGCATCACCGCATGGAAGTCGTCGCAAAGCGTGGCAGGGTGCTTTTCGTCAACGATTCCAAAGCGACCAATGCGGACGCAGCCGCGCGGGCTCTATCCAGCTTCGACCATATCTATTGGATTGCAGGTGGCCGGGCCAAGGCAGGCGGTATCTCCTCACTGGACGAACACTTCCCGAAAATCGCCAAGACATTCCTGATCGGTGAGGCTGCCGAAGAGTTTGCCAAAACGCTTGAAGGCCGGGTTCCTTTCAAGATCAGCGGGACATTGCCCCAGGCGGTGATTGACGCTGCAGCGGAAGCGGCGGAGGACGGAGCGCAGGAAATCGCGATCCTATTGTCTCCCGCCTGTGCAAGTTTCGACCAGTATCCGAACTTTGAATTGAGGGGCGCGGCCTTTGTGGACGCAGTACGTGCCTTGCCTGAAACCGGAAACACTCAGGAGGTGGCGTAATGGTATCGCGCGCTGATCGAAGCCGTTTCGCCGAATGGCTCTGGACAGTCGACCACTATCTGCTGGCAGCGTTCGGGCTGCTGCTGCTTTCAGGGGTCGTTTTTGCCTTCGCTGCAAGCCCTCCAGTCGCTGAGCGAATTGGCGTTGATACCTTTTACTTCGTCAAGCGGCAGGCCATGTTCCTGGTGCCCGCGCTGGTGATCATGCTGGCCGGGTCATTGATGACACCACGAATGGTTCGAAGAGCGGCGCTCGTTGTCTTCAGTGTCTCGGTTGTCCTGCTGGTGGCAACTCTCTTCATGGGATTTGAGACGAAGGGCGCCCGCCGGTGGATCTATATTGCGGGTGTTTCGCTTCAGGCATCGGAGTTCTTGAAACCTGCGTTCGTGATACTGGTTGCCTTTCTGTTGTCTGAAAGTGGCCGTCGCCGCGAAGTTCCCGGCGTTTTATTCGCCTTCGTACTCTTTGCCGTATGTGCTGCGTTGTTGATTGCTCAGCCCGACTTTGGCCAGACCATGCTGCTCGGTCTTGTCTGGGCGGGACTGTTTTTCCTGAATGGGATTTCCTGGTTTATCATTGTGGCGCTTGGGCTTGTCGGCGTAATCGGCCTTTTCGCGGCCTATGCCTTTCTGCCCCATGTGACCAATCGTGTGGACAGGTTTCTGGATCCGAGTTCAGGCGACACATTCCAGGTTGATACGGCGATGGATTCATTTCTTGCCGGTGGCTGGTTTGGGCGCGGCCCGGGTGAGGGGACTGTGAAACAGGTTTTGCCGGACAGTCATGCCGACTTCATTTTCGCGGTCGTTGGAGAAGAGTTCGGCGTTGTCGTCTGCTTGCTCGTGGTGGCGGTGTTTGCGTTCGTTGTCCTGCGCGGCCTCAGCCACGCAGGCCGGGACCAGGATGCTTTCAGCCGTCTGGCGACAGCGGGACTTGTGGTTCTGTTCGGACTGCAGGCAACAATCAATCTTGCCGTGAACCTTCATTTGATACCCTCAAAAGGCATGACCCTTCCCTTTATTTCCTATGGTGGATCTTCCCTCTTGTCCTCGGCAATGACGGCTGGTGCTATTTTGGCGTTAACGCGCAGAAGGCCGCAGCCATCCAGATCGGAAGTCGTGACCGTGAGCCGGTTGTCCCCCTCTTCGTTGATGTAAGGCGTATTGCCGGAAACCATGAGCAAAACTGTACTCCTTACGGCCGGCGGAACCGGCGGTCACCTGTTCCCGGCACAGGCGCTTGCGAGTGAACTCGGCAGGCGTGGCTGGATCGTTGAGCTGGCGACCGACGAACGTGCCGACAAATACGGGACCATTTTTCCGGCCCGGAACGTCCACATCATTTCCTCCGAAACCATTCGCGGGCGCAATCCGGTTTCAATTGCCAAGACGCTTTTCAGTCTGTTGCGCGGCACCCTTCAGGCCCGGTCCGTTATCAGGACCCTGAAACCGGCCGTTGTTGTGGGGTTCGGTGGGTATCCGACCTTTCCGCCCATGTATGCAGCGCGCCTGACCGGCACACCCTCCATCTTGCATGAAGCAAACGGTGTCATGGGCCGGGCCAACAAGTTGCTGGCAAAGGGTGTCAATGCCATTGCAACCAGCGTTCCGGTTGGCAATTTTCCGGCAGAGCTTTCTGCCAAGGTGGTGGAAACCGGCAACCCTGTCCGCGACGCCGTTCTGGAAGCCGCAGGGCAAGCTTATTCTGCACCGCTCGAAGGTGGCGCGTTTACGTTGCTGGTATTCGGCGGGTCGCAGGGTGCACGATTCTTCTCCGATCTTGTTCCGCCTGCGGTTGAACATTTGCCTGCGGACGTACGGAGCCGGCTGAAGATCGTTCAGCAGTGCAGGCCGGAAGACATTGAGCGCGTTCAAAAGGTCTATGAGAGCCTTGATGTTGACGCCGAGTGCGCACCGTTCTTTCAGGACATGCCGCAGCGCATCGCTGCGTCTCATCTTGTCCTCTGCCGTTCGGGCGCATCGTCGGTCAGTGAACTCAGCGTTCTTGGCCGCCCGTCGATTCTCGTTCCTCTGCCTGGCGCTATCGATCAGGATCAGGCCGCCAATGCAAAGGTCTTGGAAGCGGCGGGCGGAGCCTGGCCGATCCGGCAGTCAGAGCTCGATCCGCAGAGGCTTGCAGAAGAACTCATTCGCCTCATGAACGCGCCGGAGCAGCTGGTTACGGCTGCCGAAAACGCACGCAGCGTCGCTAAGCCGGACGCGGTCAAACGTCTCGCCGACCTGGTTGAAAAGGTCGCTGCACAACAAGGAGAACGGCCATGAAAATGCCGCAGGACATAGGACCGGTCCATTTCGTCGGAATTGGGGGTATCGGCATGAGCGGCATTGCAGAAGTGCTGAAGACCCTTGGCTATCAGGTCCAGGGATCGGACATGGCTGAAAATGCCAACGTTCAACGTCTCCGGTCACATGGTATCCCGGTTGCTGTCGGTCATGCGCCGGAAAACCTGGGCGAGGCGGAAGTTCTCGTCGTGTCGTCTGCTATCAAGAAGGATAATCCTGAACTCGTTGCTGCACGGGAAAAACTAATCCCTGTCGTGCGCAGGGCCGAGATGCTGGCCGAGCTGATGCGATTCAAGCAGGCGATTGCTGTCGGCGGAACGCACGGGAAGACAACAACCACATCCATGGTCGCTGCCTTGCTTGATGCCGGCAACCTCGATCCGACTGTCATCAACGGCGGCATAATCAATGCCTACGGAACCAATGCCCGCATGGGCGGCGGGGACTGGATGGTCGTAGAGGCGGATGAAAGCGACGGGACCTTCGTCAAGCTTCCGGCGGACATTGCCATCGTTACGAATATCGATCCGGAGCATCTCGATCACTACGGTGACTTTGATGGCGTCAAGGCAGCCTTCCGGCAATTTGTCGAAAACGTTCCGTTTTATGGATTCGCTGTCATGTGTCTCGATCATCCCGAGGTTCAGACCATGGTCGGGACGATCGAGGACCGGCGCGTTGTGACCTACGGCACCAACCCGCAGGCCGACGTTCGCTTCACCGATGTCTCCATGGATGGCGGCACGTCCACGTTTTCGGTTGCCATTCGCGACCGGCGTACAGAAGAAGTCGTGGAACTGAAAGATCTGGTTTTGCCCATGCCCGGGCTGCACAATGTTTCCAATGCCACGGCCGCGATTGCCATTGCCTCGCAGCTGGGTGTCGGACCGGAAGACGTGAAAAAAGGCATTTCCGCGTTCGGAGGCGTAAAGCGCCGCTTCACGCACACCGGGACTGTAGACGGTGTGCAGATATTCGACGACTACGGCCATCATCCGGTGGAAATCAAGGCGGTCCTTCACGCCGCGCGCGAGTCGACGCAAGGCAATGTCATCGCAATCATGCAGCCTCATAGGTATACGCGTCTTCACAGTCTTTTCGATGACTTTTCCAACTGTTTCAACGATGCCGACACGGTCATTATCGCTCCGGTTTACGCAGCCGGTGAACAACCCATCGAGGGTGCAAGCCACACCGATCTGGTTTCGGGTATGAAAACCCGAGGCCACCGGCAAGTTCTGTCCATAGACAGTCCGGAAGAACTGCCGGGCCTGATCAAGGACATCGCGCAGCCGGGTGATTTCGTCATTTGTCTTGGTGCCGGCAACATCACGCAGTGGGCCTATGCCCTGCCAAAACAGCTTGAAGCGCTGTGAAGGCGGGAAGTCATGATTTATCCCGACCTTCTCGCTGAATATCCGGACCTCTTAGAAGGAACTCGCGGCAAGCTGACCGCCAATCAGCCCTTGTCAGCGGTGACCTGGTTTCGAACCGGTGGACCGGCGCAGCTGCTGTTCCAGCCGGCCGACGAGGACGATCTTGCGGCCTTTCTGAGGAAACTGCCTGCTCATGTTCCCATCCTGCCAGTCGGACTTGGTTCCAACCTCCTGGTTCGCGATGGTGGGCTGGAAGGGGTTGTCATCCGTCTCAGCGCAAAAGGTTTTGGTGCTATAGAACAAGTTGGTGAAAACCGCCTCAAGGCCGGTGCCGCGGTTCCGGACAAGCGGCTCGCCGAAGCGGCGGCGAAGGCAGGGCTAGGCGGTTTTGCCTTCTACACCGGCATTCCCGGAGGCTTGGGTGGCGCCTTGCGTATGAACGCGGGGGCGCACGGAACGGAAACCCGCGAGCGCATGGTCGAGCTGACAGCCCTGGACCGGCATGGCGAGAGACATTTTCTGAGCAACAGCGACATGGGATACGCGTACCGTCACTCGTCGGCCTCGCGTGATCTGATTTTTACCGGAGCTGTTTTTGAAGGCATCCGGCAGGACGAAGCGTCAATTCGGCAGGAAATGGCAGATGTTGTCGCACACAGGGAAAAGGCTCAGCCAATCCGGGAAAAGACCGGAGGTTCGACCTTCAAGAACCCACCCGGCAGCTCTGCCTGGAGGGAAGTCGATGCGGCGGGATGCAGGGGCCTGACCGTCGGCGGCGCCCAGATGTCCGAAATGCACTGCAACTTTATGATCAACACCGGATCGGCAACGGGTCACGATTTGGAGCTGCTCGGGGAAACGGTGCGTGCGCGTGTTCTGAAGCACAGCGGTATTCGTCTGGAATGGGAAATCAAACGGCTTGGGCGTTTCGGCGAGACCGGAACGGTTGAGCCGTTTCTGGGACAGGAAGGGGAGGCCGCGTAAATGGCCAAGAAACACGTTGCCGTCCTCATGGGCGGTTGGGTCAACGAGCGTCCCGTCAGCCTGACAAGCGGCCGCGAATGCGCGGATGCCCTTGAAGAGGCCGGCTATAAGGTCACCCGGGTGGATGTGGACCGGAACATTTCCGCCGTTCTTCAAAAACTGAAGCCGGATGTCGCCTTCAATGCCTTGCATGGCCCCTTCGGCGAAGACGGCTGCGTACAGGGAATTTTAGAATTTCTTAATATTCCCTACACCCACTCCGGAGTGATGGCTTCAAGCCTTGCGATGCACAAGATCAAGGCCAAGGCAGTGATGCAGGCAGCCGGAATCCCGGTCACCCATGACATTATTGTGAATCGCCATAACATCCAGCGCGAGCACCCCATGGAGCCGCCGTATGTTCTGAAACCGATCAATGAAGGGTCGAGCTTCGGTGTCCTGATTGTCAAGGAAGATCAAGAGTTTCCGCCGCAAGAGCTGAGCAGGGCAGACTGGCCTTATCCCGATGTCTTGATGTGCGAAAAGTTTATCGACGGCCGGGAGCTCACCTGCGCTGTCATGGATGACAAGGCGCTCGGGGTGATCGACATCGTGCCGATGGGCCACAGCTTCTACGATTATGATGCAAAATATGTTGAAGGCGGTTCAAAACACATTCTTCCTGCAAAAATTTCACCGATTGTTTACCAAACCATAGAGACACTAGCGGTTAAGGCGCATCAGGCTTTGGGATGCCGAGGTGTTTCCCGGGCCGATTTCCGATTCGATGAACGCGAAGACGGGACCGGAGAACTGATTTGCCTTGAAGTGAACACGCAACCAGGCATGACGCCCACCTCTCTTGTGCCGGAAATGGCGGCCCATAAGGGGATGAGTTTCAAGGATCTGGTCAGTTGGATGGTTGAGGACGCGAGTTGCTGTCGCTAGGTCGCAAATGGAAAAGGGACGTGATGACCCCGCTGGAGGCTGAACTGGCCCCGCGCGGACGGGGTGTGTCGCGTTTGCACCGGCAGCCCGTATGGCGGTCGGCCGGGCGGCTTGCCGACCTGCCGCGGTGGACCGGTTCTGCTGCTGCGCTTGGTTTCTTAACCTTAACAATTGGTTATGGAATAGTCATAGGCGGTCATGGCCGGATTGTCTCCGATGCCCTGCTGTCTGCTGCGGGGTTCGGCATTGAAGCTGTGAAGCTTTCCGGGCAACGCGAGATCAACGAATTTCAGATCCTCGAAGCTTTGGAAATCCACGAGGGGACATCGCTTGCGCTTTTTGATGCTGTTGGCGCGCGCGAGCGGCTCAACGCGATGGCCTGGGTCAAAGCTGCGTCCGTGATGAAGCTCTATCCGAGCACCTTGCAGATCAAGATCGAGGAGAAAATCCCCTATGCGCTCTGGCAGCGTGGGGAGCTGGTCTCAATCGTTAACGAAGCTGGTGACGTAATCACCGACGATGTCGACGGGCGCTACGCCAATCTGCTGCTTGTGGTCAATCACGGTGCGCAGCGCCGGGCCGTCGAGATCAATACCGCGCTTGAAAGTGTGCCGGAACTGCGCCCGCGGGTGCGGGCCGCGTTTCTGATCAGCGACCGGCGCTGGGACCTACAACTGGAAAACGGGATATCGATCCGCTTGCCGGAACAGAATATCGAAGCTGCACTTGCCGACCTTGTCGGAATGGATGAAGACAGCGGATTGCTGTCGCGCGATATCGTAGCCATCGACATGCGCCTGGCGGACCGGGTCACGGTGCGCCTTTCTGACGAAGCGGCCGAGCAGCGCAAGATCATGACCGGCGGACGCAACCGCTCCGGCAACACGGAGCAGGACACTTGAGCCGTTCCGACAAAAATCTCTATTTGCCGAGAATGCGGCCCCTGCCAACCCGGCGGTCCGTGATCATGTCGGTCCTTGATGTCGGGTCGACAAAGATCTGCTGCCTGATCGCGAAACTTGTGCCGCATGAGGACAACGCCGTCCTGTCGAGCCGGTCCCACAAAGTCGAGGTGCTTGGCTACGGATACCAGCGCTCACGCGGGATCAAGTCCGGTGTCGTCGTCGATATGGACGCGGCGGAGCAGGCGATCCGGCTTGCGGTCGACAGCGCGGAACGCATGGCCGGTGTCACAGTCGAATCCCTGATTGCAAACATCAGCTGCGGCCGCTTGCAGAGTGAAGTTTACAGCGCCGGCGTGCCGCTTGCCGGCGACAGCGTGTCCGAAGCGGACATTCAGAGGGTTTTGTCAGCTGGTTCGAGCCACTCGGTAACCGATGGACGTGCTGTAACGCACGCCTTGCCGATCTCCTATTCGCTTGATGGCAGCCGCGGGATCCGCGATCCGCGCGGCATGATGGGGCACAAGCTGGGTGTCGACATGCAGGTGGTAACCGCGGAAGTTCCGCCGGTGCGCAATCTGGAACTCTGCATCAACCGCGGTCATCTGCATGTGGAAACAATGGTCGCGACGCCCTTTGCGAGCGGCCTCTCCACCATTGTTGACGATGAGGCTGAACTCGGTGTCGCCTGCATCGATATGGGCGGCGGAACGACCACACTTTCCGTGTTCGTTGACGGCCATATGGTTCACCTCGATGCAATTGCGGTCGGTGGCAACCATGTGACCACCGATATTGCCCGCGCATTTGCAACGCGTTTGCAAGATGCGGAGCGTTTGAAAACACTTTACGGCTCGCCGCTGGCGTCGAGCTCTGATGATCGCGACCTGCTGACGGTCCCGCCGCTTGAAAGCGACAGCGATCTGCCAAATCAAATCCCTCGCTCGGCGCTGACACGTGTCATTCGTCCGCGCGTGGAAGAAATCCTTGAACTCGTGAGAGATCGCCTGACCGAATCCGGCTTTGCAGGCCGGGTCGGCAAGCAGATCGTTCTGACAGGGGGCGCCAGTCAGCTTACGGGTCTTGGAGAGGTTGCGCGTCACATTCTGGGCCGCAACGTCCGTCTTGGCCGGCCTCTAGGCGTCGCCGGTCTTCCCGAGGCTGCCAAAGGACCGGCCTTTGCCGCTGCTGTTGGCCTCTTGATTTATCCGCAAGTCGCTCAAATCGAACAGTTCGAACACAAGAACCGTCGAGTGGGGTGGGGCGGACAATCTGGTTACCTGGCCCGTGTGGGCCAGTGGATCAGGGAAAGCTTCTGACGACATGAGCCAAGAAGACGACAACCAGGAATTGGAGCTGCCGGGAGCGGCAGTTGAAGTTTGGGAAGAAGACGGATCTCCCGTATCGGGGGATCCAATGGGTCGCGAGGATAATATGACCATTAACCTGAAGATGCCCGACATTCAGGAGCTGAAACCGCGCATTACGGTCTTCGGCGTCGGCGGTGCGGGCGGAAATGCCGTCAATAACATGATCACAGCAGGCCTCCAGGGGTGCGACTTTGTTTGCGCCAATACGGATGCCCAGGCACTGGCCATGAACCATTCCGACCGGCTCGTCCAGATGGGCGTTGCCGTGACGGAGGGTCTTGGCGCCGGCTCACAGCCGGAAGTCGGTTCAGCCGCAGCCGAGGAAGTGATCGACGAAATCAACGATCACCTGTCCGGATCGCACATGGTGTTCATCACCGCCGGCATGGGCGGTGGTACCGGCACAGGTGCTGCGCCTGTGATTGCCCGCGCGGCGCGCGAACAGGGCATTCTGACCGTCGGTGTTGTCACCAAGCCGTTCCAGTTCGAAGGTGCGCGGCGGATGCGCATTGCCGACTCCGGCATCGACGAGCTGCAACGCAATGTCGACACGCTTATCGTGATCCCGAACCAGAACCTGTTCCGGATTGCAAATGCGCAGACGACGTTTGCAGATGCCTTCGCCATGGCCGACCAGGTGCTTTATTCCGGTGTTGCCTGCATCACCGACCTGATGGTCAAGGAAGGCCTCATCAATCTCGACTTTGCCGACGTCCGCTCCGTTATGCGCGGTATGGGCAAGGCCATGATGGGAACGGGAGAGGCAAGCGGCGAGAAACGCGCGCAGCAGGCTGCTGAAGCGGCGATTGCCAATCCGCTGCTTGACGAATCCTCCATGAAGGGTGCCAAGGGACTGTTGATTTCGATCACCGGCGGCAACGATCTCACGTTGTTCGAAGTGGACGAGGCAGCAACCCGGATCCGCGAGGAAGTTGATTCCGATGCCAACATCATCCTGGGCGCGACCTTCGATGAAACGCTCGATGGCATCATCCGGGTCTCGGTCGTGGCGACCGGCATCGACAAGGAGGCGGGCTTTGAAGCGGCTCCGTTTCCCTCACCGGCAGAACAGTCTCTGAAAACTGAAGCTCCTGTGATGTCCCGCCCGGCGGAAATCGCAACGCAAAAGTCGGCTCCGGCCGCCTCAAAACCGGGTGCTGCGAGTGCTGCTGCGCAAGCAGTTGCCAACCTGGAAAAGGAACTTGCCATTCCTGAGCCGGCACCGGTCGCCGTTGCAAGCGATCCTGACGTCGAGATCAAACGGGTCAAACCGGCCAGCACACCGCTGGCGGAAAAAACACCGATGATGGATCTGGAAGAAGATGCACCGGCGCCTGTCGTGGAAGAGGCTCCGGTCAGTCAGCCTTACATCCCCCCGGTGGCTGAAGAGCACAGCCCGGCACCGCGCATGCCGCGCGTAGAGGACTTCCCGCCGATCGCTCAGCGTGAAATCCTTGCACAGCAGGCCCCGGCGCAGCCGCAGCCCGTTGCTCAGAAGCCGGCTCCGTCTCCCGCTCCAGCGCCTGCGCACAATGCAGTTGACGAGTATGGGGATGAAGATCGCCGTCCGATGGGCTTGCTGCGCAGGCTCGCCAGCGGTCTTGGCCGTCGTGAAGACGAAGAGGAGCAGGAAGTCGAGGCTCCGGTCGCCCGCAAGGCACCGCAGCTGCAGCCGGCTCCAGCACCACGTACGCCGCAACCGAGGGCATCTTCGTCAGGCGCGACAGGCAATCTGGACGATACCGGCCGAGCTGCGCCCAAGCCGGTCAGTACCGCAGATGACGAGCAGTTGGAGATCCCGGCGTTCCTGCGCCGTCAGGCCAACTGATTCGTTTTGCGATCTTCTTCCCGGATCGCGGCAGCCCGGAGCGCAAGTTTCGGGCTGCTTCCCTAACGTAATAATTTCCTCTTTTAATTCAATAATTTGCGCGCCTGTGGATCGTTACAAACCGTAATAAAGCTTTATTTCGCTCTACTGAGGAACACGACTATCTTCGCGACCAACTGGTGATCGTTAAAAGTCCGTATGTGCATTGGGGCAAATTAAGGGCTTTTCGGTCGCAAACCGGAAGGGCTGGGTTTTATGACCACACATGTTGACCGACAGACGACGCTTGCCGAGCAGGTAACGCTGACCGGGATCGGCGTTCACTCGGGAAAACCCGCGTCGATCACGCTGGTCCCTGCAGATGCAGGCGTCGGTGTCGTGTTCACACGCACAGACCAGGACAGCGCTGCCGAGGTGCCCGCGCTTTGGGACAAGGTGTCGGCAACGGCACTTTGCACGGTCCTTGGCGATCCCTCCAAAGACGGAATTTCGACAGTCGAACATCTCATGGCAGCCCTGTTCGGCATGGGTGTCGACAATGTGATCGTTGAAATCGACGGTCCGGAAATGCCGATAATGGACGGCAGCAGCGCCGTTTTTGTCGAGGCAATCGAACAGGTCGGCCTGAAGAAGCTCGACCGCGGTCGCCGCTATCTCAAGATCAATAAAACAGTTCGCGTAGACAATGGCAGCGCGTGGTGCGAATTGCACCCGCATGAGGGTACGAAGTTCGACATCACCATCGATTTCGACACGCCGGTGATCGGCCGGCAACAGTTCGTGTCGGAAATGACACCGGATGTTTTCCGCAATGACTTGTCGCGGGCCCGCACGTTCGGCAACGTCAAGGATGTTGAGCAGCTCTGGAAGATGGGATTTGCCCTCGGGTCCTCCCTGGACAATTCGGTCGCCATTTCCGAGGACAAGGTTCTGAACCCTGAAGGTACCCGTTGGCCGGACGAGTTTGCACGGCACAAAGCACTTGACGCGGTTGGCGATCTTGCCCTGGCAGGTCTGCAGATCATGGGCATGTACCGGTCCTATAAGGGCGGTCACAAGATGAACCACGCGGTGCTTGTCAAGCTGTTTGAAGATCCGGATGCATTCGATATTGTCGAAGCTCCGGCCTTCAGGCAGGTCGGTCAGGTCAGCAAAGGCGGACTTGCCGCCGCCGCCGCTTTTGGCCCGGACGTCTCCTGAGCCGATTTCCAGACGTTTGTGTCCGGTGAACAGTGTTTTCTTCGGATTTCGCTGCAATTTAGGTACGTTGCCATAAAAATGCTCTAAAAAACCGTCACATGGCCGGTTAAGACGTGACGGGGACAGGGGACTTCCGTTAAACACTCCTGTCAAAGAATAGATAGGCCGGGAAAACCTGTACGGCCGCATGGACCGGGGACGGTCCGGGAGTAAAGGTGTGAACGGAATTGTAGCTGGTTCTGATGTGAGCGGGACCTTTCGCATGAAATTCATTTTGAAGTTAGCGGCCGTTGCGGCCCCTCTGCTTCTTGCTGCCTGCAGCGGCAAGGAAGATCTTGATGAGTTGGCGCTGAATGACACGCCGCCGGAAGTTCTTTTCAATGAAGGTCTCGCGCTCCGCGCCGAGGGCAAGCTGCGCGACTCCACGACCAAGTTCGAAGAGATCGACAAGCTCTATCCCTATTCTGAATATTCCAAGAAGTCGCTGGTCAACCTGGCATACCTCAACTATTCGCGCGGCAAATACCCGGAAACCGTAACGGCAGCCCGGCGCTTCGTAACGCTCTATCCCGGTGACGAAGATTCAGCTTACATGCTCTATCTCGCCGGTCAGAGCTATTATCGCCAGATGCCCGATATCACGCGTGACCAGGCGGTTACACGCAAAGCGGCCGGCGCGTTCACTGAACTTATCCAGCGGTTCCCGGAATCTGAGTATGCTCCCGATGCTGAAGAGAAACTGCGCATCGTGGAAGATCAGCTTGCCGGCAAGGAAATGCAGGTCGGCCGCTATTACCTCAAGCGCCGGAACTATGTTGCCGCGATCAATCGCTTCCGTGCCGTCGTCATTGAATTTCAGACCACCCGGCACGTTGAAGAGGCGCTTTTCCGGTTGACGGAAGCCTATTACGCGCTTGGCGTGGTCAATGAATCTCAAACCGCTGCTGCTGTCCTTGGACACAATTATCCGGACACGCAATGGTACAAGGATGCCTATTCGCTTCTGAACAAGGGCGGATACGAGCCTTCCGAAGATTCTGGCAGCTGGATTAGCCGCGCATTCAGGAGTATCTAACGGGTTCTGGAAAGACGACTCGGCTCTTCTATATGATGAGCCGCAACAAAGTCCGAGGAGCTCGCCTTCATGCTGGTCACGCTGTCTATTCGTGACATCGTACTCATTGACCGTCTCGATCTGGATTTTTCCTCTGGCATGTCGGTTCTGACCGGCGAAACCGGTGCCGGCAAGTCGATCCTCCTCGACTCGCTTTCGCTTGCTCTGGGGGCGCGCGGCGACGCGGATCTTGTCCGGCATGGCGAGGCGCAGGGGCAAGTCACGGCGGTCTTCGATGTTGCCGCTAATCATCCGGTGCGATCCTTCCTTCAGGAAAACGATGTCGATGATGACGGCGATGTCATTCTTCGGCGGATCCAGACAGCCGATGGCCGCACGCGAGCCTTTGTCAATGACCAACCGGTAAGCGCTGGTTTATTGCGCCAGGCAGGTGGACTGCTGGTCGAGATCCATGGCCAGCATGATGACCGGGCGCTTGTCGATCCGGACAGCCACCGCGCTTTGATTGATGTTTTTGGCGGACTGACGGGCCAGGCGGAGAAGACCGCGGCTGCATACAATGCGTTCAGATCGGCGGAAAAGGCCGTAATCGATCATGAAAAGCGGATTCAGACCGCCCGTCAGGAAGCAGACTATCTGAGATCATCCGTCAAAGAGCTGTCTGACCTCAAGCCCGAGCCGGAGGAAGAAGACCGTTTGGCCGCCCGGCGAACAGACATGATGCAAGTCGAGAAAATTGCCGGTGATCTCAACGAGGCTTTCGAGACGCTCAACGGTTCGGCGTCTCCCATTCCAGAGCTAGCCAGCCTGCTGCGCCGTCTGGAACGAAAAGCGGATCAGGTGCCTCAACTGCTTGCGCAGCCCGTGAGAACGCTCGCAGAAGCGCTCGACCAGTTGGAAGAAACCCGCAGTGGTCTTGAAAACGCCCTGCGTGAAACCGAGTTTGATCCGCGCGAGCTGGAAAGTGTTGAAGAGAGGCTCTTTGCGCTTAGAGCGGCGTCCCGCAAATACTCAGTCCCAGTGGACGAGCTGAATGCGCTATGCGCACGCATGGCCTCCGACCTTGCCGATCTTGATGCGGGAGAAGACAAGCTGGCAGCGCTTGCCGAGGCGGCTGCAAAGGCGCGGGTTGACTATGACCGGAAGGCAGCGACCCTTTCCGACAAACGTTCCAAGGCGGCACGTGCGCTTGAAAAGGCAGTCGAAGTCGAGCTGCCGGATCTGAAACTGGAACGCGCGCGTTTTCTTGTCGAACTGGCGAGCGATCCGGAACAACGCAGCCGTTCCGGCATTGATCAGCTCGAGTTTCATGTCCAGACGAATCCCGGCACGCGTCCGGGTCCTATGATGAAGGTTGCCTCGGGAGGCGAACTGTCCCGGTTCTTGCTGGCACTGAAGGTGTCCCTTGCGGACAAGGGCTCTGCACCGACGCTGGTCTTCGATGAAATCGACACCGGCGTTGGGGGCGCCGTCGCCGAAGCGATCGGTGTCCGTTTGGCCCGGCTTGCAGACAGTGTCCAGGTTCTGACCGTAACCCATGCACCGCAGGTGGCTGCTCGGGCGGAAGGGCACTTCCTGATCGCCAAGGAAGCGGCCAAGCCTGATCGCGTTGCAACCCGCGTCCAGAGGATCGACGAGGATCATCGCAGCGAGGAAATTGCCCGCATGCTTGCGGGGAGCGTGATTACCGAAGAGGCGCGGGCCGCCGCCCGCAAGCTTCTGACGGCAGCAGAATAGGGGCGGCCATGAACGGGACTACGGGCGAGAGCTTGGAGATCAAGGATATCGCTGTTGATGATCTGTCTGCCGATCAGGCACAGGCGGAGCTCAGCCGTCTTGCCGGGGAGATTGCGGAGCACGACAGACGGTATCACCAGGAAGACGCACCAACGATTTCGGACGCGGTCTATGACGCCCTGCGCAAAAGGAATTCCGCCATCGAGGGCCGTTTTCCGGATTTGGTACTGGCGGATGGGCCTTCGGTTCAGGTGGGAGCGGCGCCAGCGAGCGGTTTCGGCAAGATCGCGCACACCGTTCCAATGCTGTCGCTCGACAATGCCTTCAATGACGAAGACGTGCAGGACTTTGTTGGGCGCGTGCGCCGGTTCCTGAAGTTCGACCCGCTGATGGGAGCGCTTGCCGTTACGGCCGAGCCGAAGATCGACGGTCTGTCACTCTCCCTGCGCTATGAGCAAGGCGAACTGGTTTACGCTGCGACCCGGGGTGACGGGACCACCGGCGAGAATGTCACCGCCAATGCCAGAACAATCAAGGACATCCCGGAAAGGCTCATCGGTGAGGTTCCAGAAGTTGTCGAGGTGCGCGGCGAAGTCTATATGGCGCACAAGGACTTTGAGGATCTGAACAAACGCATGGAGGCAAATGGCGGCAAGGTTTTTGCCAATCCGCGCAATGCCGCCGCAGGGTCCTTAAGGCAGCTCAAGTCCGAGATCACCGCATCGCGTCCGCTCAGGTTCTTTGCGTATGCCTGGGGTGAGATGAGCGCGGTGCCTTCAGAGACCCAGTCCGGGATGGTCGAATTGTTTGAGGCCTGGGGTTTCAGGATCAATCCCCTGATGAAGCGCTGCGAAACCGTGGAGGAACTCCTTGGCGTCTATCACGGCATAGAAGAGGATCGGGCCCGGCTCGACTACGACATCGACGGCGTGGTCTACAAGGTCGACCGGCTTGATTTGCAGGAGCGTCTCGGCTTTGTGTCGCGATCGCCGCGGTGGGCTATTGCGCACAAGTTCCCGGCAGAACAAGCCTACACGGTTCTGAACGATATCGAGATTCAAGTCGGCCGCACCGGCGCCCTGACACCGGTTGCAAAGCTGGAACCGATCACGGTCGGCGGCGTGGTGGTTTCCAATGCAACGCTGCACAATGAAGATTACATCAAGGGCATCGGACAAGACGGTGAGCCAATCCGCGACGGCAAGGATCTCAGGGTCGGAGACACCGTGAAAATCCAACGCGCCGGCGACGTCATTCCGCAGATCGTCGACATCGATCTGGACAAGCGCCCCGCCGATGCTAAACCGTTCGACTTTCCGACCGTCTGTCCGGCCTGCGGCAGTCATGCCGTTCGGGAGAAGAACGAAAAAACGGGCCGTGTCGATGCCGTCAGGCGCTGCACAGGCGGTCTGATCTGCCCTGCGCAGGCAACGGAAAAGCTCAAGCACTTCGTCTCCCGTAATGCCTTCGATATCGAAGGCTTTGGCGACAAGCAGGTCGACGCCTTTTATAAGGATGGCCTGGTTATGGCTCCTGCCGACATCTTCACGCTGGAGGAACGGGACGCGCGCTCGCTGACCAAACTGCGCAATCGTGAAGGGTGGGGCGATCAGTCTGCGAGAAACCTGTTTGATGCGATCAATCAGCGCCGGTCGGTTGAACTCCATCGGTTCATCTTTGCGCTTGGCATTCGACACGTCGGTGAGGGGAACGCGAAGCTCCTGGCCAGGGCTTACGGATCCTGGTCTGTCTTTTATGACGCGATGCAAGCGGCTCATGACGAAACTGGAGAAGCCTGGACGGACCTGAACGACATTGACGGGATCGGGCACATTGTTGCCGAGGCGCTTGTCGAGTTTTTTGCTGAAACACACAATCGCGATCAGCTTGATGCGCTTTTGGGGGCAGTTTCGCCTCAGGATGCGGAAAAAGTGGATGCGTCAGGATCTCCGGTTGCCGGCAAAACCGTCGTCTTTACCGGGTCGCTGGAGCGTATGACGCGTGACGAGGCGAAGGCAATGGCCGAACGTCTTGGCGCCAAGGTTTCCGGTTCCGTGTCGAAAAAGACGGATCTCGTCGTGGCAGGCCCTGGCGCCGGGTCGAAGCTGAAGAAGGCACAGGACCTTGAGATCGAGGTGATTTCGGAAGATGGCTGGTTTGATCTGGTTGGGGCTTGAGTTACAGGATTGAGAGCGCTTTCATCCAGGTCTCACCTCATTTGGTTTTTGATGCCATTTAAGGGCTGCGTGACCAAGCTGGAAGTCTCAGTATTTGTCCGAACGCATAACTGACATTGTAAAAAATGACAGTAATACACAAATTAGTTATACCACCTGAAATTGAACCGTTTGACATTTTGTGATTTCGGCGTCGTATTTTGCAAAGTAGGTGTTTGACGTTAAGTAACAAGTAATGCGTCCCCGTCACAGTTTCAGGAAGGTTTTCCGTTCTGGAGGGGACAACAACATGAAGCGCATCAAGCTTCAGATCGCTGCGCTCGCTGGTGTGCCGATGCTTGCGGTGGTCGGTTTCGCGACTTTTAGTGTTTATGAAAAGTCGGTTGAATTGTCGCATCACGACTATATGCGGCCTATGACACGCATCGCCGAAGACAGCGGCAATCTCATTCACGAGCTGCAAAAAGAACGCGGCATGAGCGTGAGCCTGATAAAATCGGACTATGATCCGGCGATCAGGGCGAAGCTGGATGCGCAACGCCCGAAATCGGATGCCGCACTGAAGACTTTCGACGACCATCTCGCCGACCTTGATCTCAACGACGAGGAAATGTTGGCCGATCTTCAGCACGTTGCTGAGGAGGTCCACAAGACCGGGGACTTCCGTAAGGCGGTTGACGCCAAGCAGTTCACCGTTGGGGACGTCATCAAGGGATACACCAAGGAAGTGCATGAGCTGATCCACGTGATCGGCGTCACGACGGAGTCCAGCCCTTCGCAGGAAATCACATCGGAGTTGCTGCCTTATCTGACGATCGTCGAGGCCATGGAATCCGGTGGCCTTGAACGAGCGACCGGAGCAGCGCTGCTCAACGAATTCAATCTCACCGGAAATGTGAACCTCAAGACATTCAAGTCGGTGATGACTCACTACGGCGGTGAGGCGGCCTTCATGAAGGAATTTGAGTCCGTTGCGCTTCCTGAACACAAGGCAATGATGAAGGAGATGGTCAAGGGAGCAGATGTGGACCAGGCTCTGGCCTGGAGGGAACTGATCCACGCTTTGCCCGAAACAAAAGATTCCCAGGGTCTTGAAGGCTCGGTCTGGTTCGCAATGGCGACCAAGCGGCTCAACCTCATGAAAGGCCTGTCCGATGAGCTGATCCACCGGGCAGAAGCGGCCGCCGACGCTGATTCCGTGCGGCTCAATTCTGAGATTTTCTGGCTTACCGTTGTCGCTGTTGCCCTGACCGGATTGGCACTGGCACTGGCCATTCATCAGGTGTTTGCAATAAGCAAGACGCTGAGCCGTCAACGTGATTCAATCGCCCTGCTTGCGGATGGCAATCTGGACGTCGAAATCACAGACACGGATCGTCCGGACGAAATTGGCGATATCGCCCGCGCATCTGAAGTCTTCCGCAACAACCTTATCCGCCAGAACGAACTGGAAGAAGAGGCTGAAGCCGGCCGCGTTCTGCGCCGCCAGCGCCGTGCCCAGCTGGAAAACGCAATTGGGCATTTTGAGACCTCGGTCACTGCAATCCAGACCCAGTTGGCCGCCGAAACCGAAGGCGTCAGCAGCAACGCCAATGAAATGGTGACGATCGCCCTTCACGCGGACGAAAGCGCGCGGGCAGCCAACTCTGCAACGGAAGAAGCAACGACCAACGTTCAAACGGTTGCTTCCGCGGCTGCGGAGCTGTCAGCTTCGATCGGGGAGATTTCGCGGCAGGCAGCAACTGCGACCGAGATTTCCTCCACCGCCGCCGAGACGGCCGTCTCAGCCGACAAGGACATTTCGCTCCTGGCGGAAACGGCTGACAAGATCGGAGAAGTGGTCGAGATCATCCGGGCAATTGCAGAACAGACAAATCTGCTCGCTTTGAACGCCACCATCGAGGCTGCACGTGCCGGCGAGGCGGGCAAGGGCTTTGCGGTTGTTGCGGCTGAGGTGAAGGAGTTATCCACGCAGACGGCAAAAGCAACCGACGAGATCGCAAGCCAGATCTCCGGTGTTCAGTCTTCGACGCAGAAATCGGTCGCGGCGATCCGCTCGATCGTTGAGAAGATTGAAGAGGTTCGCTCCGTCAGTGAGACGATCGCGGTTTCGGTGGACGAGCAAAACGCGGCCACCAGCGAGATCACGCAGAGCATTACCTTCGCGTCCGACGGTGCGACGGCCGCCGCGACCAATGTCGCCGGCGTTTCCGGGTCCATCGATCAGACGCGCCAGAAATCGGAAACGCTGAGCGTCTCTGCCGAACAACTCGGCCAGGTCGCATCCCACCTCTCCGAGGCCGTCAACACTTTCCTTGAGGAAGTGCGGGACGAGGAAGCTGCATAAGCCGGTTCCGGTTTCATCTGAAACACCCTCCGAAAATCCCGGTTTGCCATGCATTGGCAGACCGGGATTTTTGCTTTCTGAGGGATTGAGTGGCTCCCCAGACGCAAACCCCCGCCGGTGCGCCTTGCCCTCCCGGTTTGGCGCGTAGCGAACTGACCGGGAACCAGCAACCCCTGCGGTCAAAGGGTCCGCAGTCGGCGGCGATCACTGGATCCCTGACTCCGCAGGGATGACAACAGAGAAATTTTTCCCGCGCGCGTGCGGGTTTGCTTGTCATCCCGGCTTGGCGCGCAGCGTCAAGGCCGGGATCCAGTACTCCCGGTGGTGGCCGGGGCCGCAGGCGCCGGCGGTTACTGGATCCCTGCCTTCGCAGGGATGACAAGTTGGGGAATTCCCACGCACAAACAAAGCGTTTGTCATCCCGGTTTGACGTTTAGCGTCAAGACCGGGATCCAGTACTCTCTGAAGTGATAGGGTCCGTGGGCACTTGCGATTGCCGGTTCTCTGATTTCGCTGGGATGGCAAGTTGGGGTAATGTGCTTTTTTCATTTCAGAGTTGTGGAAGTTCATTGTGCACTTGGATCAGCAATATTATGTCTACATCCTTGCAAGCAAATTGGGTGGAACGCTTTATGTCGGCGTGACCAACGATTTGTTGGGCCGCGTCAGTCTGCACAAGGTAGGCCTCGGCTGCGCTTTTACGGCAAAATACAAAGTGGGCCTTCTGGTCTACTACGAAGTTCACGAAGACATTGAACAGGCGATCAAGCGCGAGAAGCAAATCAAGCGGTGGAAGCGGGCCTGGAAAACCCGAATGATCGAAGAGCGCAATCCCAACTGGGACGACCTTTTTCCCAAGCTTACCTAGTCCGTGTTGTCCAACCGGTCTGCTGCAGAGCGGAGTGACTAGGATCCAGCAGTCCATGTGGTGACAGGGTCCGCAGGCGTCGGTGAATACTGGATCCCTGCCTGCGCAGGGATGACAACAGTTAGGCTTTCCGGGCGTGTGCGGGTTTGCTTGTCATCCCAGTTTGGCGCGGAGCGGCAAGACCGGGACCCAGTCCTCCCTGCGGCGATAGGGTCCGCAGTCGGCGGCGGTTACTGGATCCCTGCCTGCGCAGGGATGACAACAGTGAGATTCTCTCGCGCATGCGTGCTTTGCTTGTCATCCCGGTTTGCGCTTAGCGGCAAGACCGGAACCCAGTCCTCCCTGCAGTGATTGGAGACGCAGGCGGCGGTGAATGCTGGATCCCTGCCTGCGCAGGGATGACAAAGTGCTCAAGGGGAGCCGCCCCGGCCTTGAGCCGGGGTTAAGCTAGTGCTGAGAGCAGGTCCCGGATCAAGTCCGGGACGGCAATGGAGGGCGGTTTTCGTTTCAGTTGTCGTCAGGGACGCAGCGCAGCGCGAGCCAGGAACCAGTACGCCGCAGCGTTTTTGGTATGGACAACAAGGTGGGTTTACCGGATCCCTGCCTTCGCAGGGATGACGACAGTGAGATTCTCTCGCGCATGTCCGGATTGCTTGTCATCCCGGTTTGACGCGTAGCGTCAAGACCGGGATCCAGTAGTCCCGGTGGCGGTAGAGTTCACAGACTTCGTCGATTGCTGGAACATTGATCTTGCTGGTATGGCGCGCTGAAACAGGTCGCATCAGGTCAATCAGTTTAAGTTCCCGGAAGCGATAAATCTCGGGGTTCATGCACCTTTCCTTGTCCCCATCTAAAGGTGTTTTCACGCCTCGCCAGAAACACTTTGTTGCTATATTGTTCTTCACTGCTAAGACCTTTGGGTCTTGAAGCTTTTACGCAACTGGACCAGCACACCATGGCAGACCCGGGCGGGTATGACGACTCCTACGACGATCCCTTTGAGCCGGCCGCAACGCGCGCCGAGCCGGCGCCTGCGCCGCCGCGTCCGCAGGGCGGCATTGCCGCGCGGGCCATGGCAGCACGCCAGGCACCGGATTATCTGACCGGTCTCAATCCGGAACAAAGACTTGCCGTTGAAACAACGGAGGGCCCGGTACTGGTGCTGGCCGGGGCAGGGACGGGCAAAACCCGCGTTCTGACGACACGCATCGCTCACCTTCTGGCAACAGGCCGCGCCCGGCAGAATGAAATCCTCGCCGTGACCTTCACAAACAAAGCGTCGCGCGAGATGAAGGAACGCATCGCGAAATTCGTCGGCGGCAACGTGGAAGGCATGGCCTGGCTGGGTACGTTCCACTCCATTTGCGTAAAAATCCTCAGAAAACACGCTGAACTCGTCGGCCTGAAATCCAGCTTCACGATCCTGGATACGGATGATCAGATACGACTTATCAAGCAGATCATCCAGGCCGAAGGCCTCGACGACAAGCGGTGGACTGCCAAAACCTTTGCCGGCATTCTCGACGGGTGGAAAAACCGGGCGCTGACCCCGGAGCAGGTGCCGGAGGGAGAAGCCCGGGCCTTTGCCAATGGCAAGGGACGGAGGCTCTACGAAGAGTATCAGGAACGGCTTTCAATCCTGAACGCGGCCGATTTCGGTGACTTGCTATTGCATGTCATCACGCTTTTCAAAACGCAGCCCGATGTTCTGAAGGAATATCAGCGCCGGTTCCGCTACATGCTGGTGGATGAATACCAGGATACCAATATTGCCCAGTATCTTTGGCTGCGCCTTCTGGCACAGGCCAATCCGAACGTGTGCTGCGTTGGTGATGACGATCAGTCGATCTATGGCTGGCGTGGTGCTGAAGTCGACAACATCCTGCGCTTCGAACATGACTTCAAGGGTGCCGTGGTCATCCGACTGGAGCGTAACTACCGCTCGACGAGCCACATTCTGGCGGCGGCTTCCCATCTGATTTCGTTCAACCAGGACAGGCTCGGGAAAACACTTTTCACAGACTTCGAAGAACCCGATCACGATCTGGTCTCCGTTGGGTCCGTCTGGGATTCTGAAGAGGAAGCCCGGACGATCGGAGACGAGATTGAAGCGCTGCAAAGCAAGGGGCATGCGCTGAACGACATGGCTGTGCTCGTGCGTGCGTCGTTCCAGCTGCGCGAGTTCGAAGAAAGATTTGTCACGCTGGGGCTGAATTACCGGGTCATCGGCGGTCCCCGCTTTTACGAACGCATGGAAATCCGTGACGCGCTTGCCTATTTCCGCTGCGTGGTGCAGCCGGCCGACGATCTTGCCTTCGAGCGTATCGTCAACACACCGAAACGCGGACTTGGCGATGCGACCTTGAAACTGGTGCACGGCCTTGCAAGAGCAGACCGTATTCCCCTGATGCAGGCAGCGCAGCAACTGATCGATACGGAGGAGCTGAAGCCCAAGCCACGCAATGCTTTGAAGAATGTGCTCGACAATTTTGAACGCTGGCGGCGCCAGCTTGGCCAGCTCAGCCATATCGAACTGGCCGAGATTATTCTCGACGAGAGCGGATACACGGAGATGTGGCGGTTGGACAGGTCCGCCGACGCGCCCGGGCGGCTCGACAACCTGAAAGAACTCGTGCGCTCAATGGAAGAGTTTGAGTCCTTGGCTGGATTTCTGGAGCACATATCGCTGGTGATGGATCGGGACAGTGCCGACGCCAATGACGCGGTTTCGGTTATGACACTGCACCAGGCCAAGGGGCTTGAGTTCGATACGGTTTTCCTGCCCGGGTGGGAAGAGGGGCTCTTTCCCCACCAGCGTGCGCTCGATGAAAGTGGCCGTGCGGGTTTGGAAGAAGAGCGTCGGCTCGCATATGTCGGGATCACAAGAGCAAAGAAGCGGGCCAAGCTTTATTTCGCTTCCAACAGGCGGATCCACGGGTTGTGGCAATCCACGGTTCCTTCGCGGTTTCTGGACGAGCTTCCCGTCGACCATGTCGAGATTGCGGAACCGTCGTCCAGCTATGGTGGTTATGCGGGCGGCGGCTATGGTCCCTCGCGCTTCGACAACAACGATCCGTTTGAGCGCGGCAGCTATTCGACACCCGGTTGGCAACGGGCACAGCGGGCGCGTCAGTCCGATGATGGTTTTTCCGAAGGGGGCAGGGGATATCAGTCCGCGCGCACGAAACGCCAGGGTCCCTTGACAATCGAAGGAGAACTTGTCGCCAAATCGGTCAGCGAAACGCCATCGGCCTACTCCGTCGGCGAACGGGTGTTCCACATCAAGTTCGGTTATGGGGCAATCACGTCAATCGAGGGCAACAAGCTCACAGTCGATTTTGAAAAGGCTGGCGTCAAAAAAGTGATCGACAGTTTTGTCGAGCGGCATTGACGCTTAGAAACCGAACGGGCCGGCCGCCTGACGACGACCGGCCGCTTCGCAGCGTGCGCTTCAACGGGTTGTTATGGTTCCGAACGGCGCACTGCAGAAAACCTGGCCGTGAGCACCGCGTCGCAGCTCCGAGCAGCAAGGCAAATGGTCATCAGACCTTAAAGTCTGCCAGCAGCGAAGCGGCGTTTGAAGAGGATGTTTCACCGCTCTCGTCGTAAGACGTTCCGGTTTGAACCTGTTCCAGAACGGATGCCATGAACTCCTGGATCAAAGCGTTCAGATCCTGCCCGCCTGAATTGGCCAAGTCACCGAAGCGGGCTTTTGGACCAATCTCGCCTTCTTCGAACAGCGCGCTCAACTGGTCTGCCTGATCCTGCGACAGGGCACCCGCATCCACCTGGTCGGAAAGCAGCGTGTCGAACTTTGCCGCGATCTCCTCTTTGGAGGGTGGACCGGACGAAAAATCAGGCAAGCCGGACGCCTTGCGTTCTTCATGCATGGCATCGAGGGCCGATAGCATGGCTTCAGAGTCTTCCGCACTGATTTCGCCGGTCTCAACCTTTGCTTCCAGTGTGCTTGCCACCTGATCCCTGGGAGAAGTGCCGGGCGGAGGCATCATTGGTGATGCGCCAATTGATATCATCGATTTGCTCCTGAAATGGGGTGAACGCTGCTACTGAAATCACGTTTGAGTTGAGGAGGTTAACGGCCTGTTAACTGGTCGCACTGCTCGTTTTCACCCTGTTTCCCGACAGAATTCCGGAAACATGCGGAAACAACTTTCCGAACTTTCTTGATGAATTTTTGCGGGGAACAGGCCTATGGTCCGCGCATGCAGAAGACGTCGCACATACTGGTTGTCGAGGATGATCCGGAAATCGGAATGCTTATCAAGCGGCACCTGATCGCCAACGATTTCAAGGTGACCCTTGCACGTGATGCGCCAGAAATGGACAGGCTTCTGGCCAGCAATCGCGTTGATCTGATCGTTCTCGACATCATGCTGCCCGGCGAAGACGGCATCAGCATCTGCCGGCGTCTCAGGGCGACAGGTGCAATGCCAATCATCATCGTCTCCGCCAAGAACGAAGACATTGACAGGGTGATCGGCCTTGAGGTGGGCGCCGACGACTATCTTCCCAAGCCGTTCAACCCACGTGAATTAATCGCGCGTGTCAGGGCACTCTTTCGCAGAGTTGACCTTGGCGGTGTCGCATCCCCGATCGAAAGCGGTAAACTCTGTTTTGAAGGCTGGGAAATGGAGTGCCGCGCAAGACATCTCTTCAATGCCGACAAGGCGCTTGTGTCGCTGACGCCGGCCGAGTTCAATCTGCTCCAGGTCTTGGCGGAGCGAAGTGGCCGGGTCCTGAGCCGCGACCAGCTCATCGAACTTACCATGGGCCAGATCGGGGCTTCCAACGGCCGCAACATTGATATTCTGGTCAGCCGCCTGCGGTCCAAGCTTGAAGCCGGAGGTGCGCCTTACCAGTACATTCGCACAGTGCGCGCCGGCGGCTATGAATTTGTCGCGCCTGTAACGCGCGAAGGATGACATGATCAGGCGTTTGTGGCCGGATTCGATGCTGTATCAGGTCCTCGTCCTGATGTCGGTCGCAGGTTTCCTGATGATCGTCGCCACGGTCGTCGTGGTGCTTTTCTTGAAATCAGCGCTGGAAAACAATCTTGCGCTCATGAACAGCCACAAGGTCAGTCTCGCGATCGGCAAACTCAACGAGACGCCTGCCGGTAACAGGTTGGCGGTGCTTGAAGACATACGCCGCTCGGCCCCGAATGTGAATATCTGGTTTGTCAGCGAGGACGACCTCAAGGCCGCGACCGGCGTTGAGGGCGGAAGACGGTTTGGTCCTTTTCACCTGGGTGACACGCTCCTTGGCATGAAGGTCGAGCATGTGCTCGGCCCGCGCGACCTTGGGTTTGGCAAAGCGCCGCAACTGTTCATAAGGCTGTCCGACGGCAGCCTCATCCGTGCGGAATGGGGATTTCGCGGGCCGCCGCCACCCATACTCGGGCTCCCGTTTTATCTGTTCTTCGGCTTTCTTGTGCTGACAATAGTTGCGCTCATGCTTTGGGCAGCACGCTCGCTCATAAGACCTATGGAGAACCTTGCTCAATCGGCCGAAACGTTTGGCGAAGGTTCGACAGTGCCGGTTCCTGTCAAGGAAGCCGGCCCGAGAGAAGTGCGGTCAGCGGCGCAGGCTTTTAATCGCATGCAATTGAGAATTAACGACTTTCTTGAAAAACGAACACGAATGCTGGCCGCAATCAGCCATGATCTGCGCACACCGCTCACACGTCTGCGTCTGCGTCTCGATCTTCTGGAAGACGATGACATCAGGGACCGGAGCCTTGAAGACCTCAATATCATGGATCATCAGATCAACGCGGCGCTGACTTTTTTGCGGGACGGTGCAAGTTCGGAAGAACCGATGCGCATTGATGTGCCCAGTCTTCTTCATGCACTTGTCGACCAATATTGCGACCTCGGATTTTCGATCGAACTTCGTTGCATCGGCCAGTTTTCGATCACGGCCCGGCGCAGTGAACTGGTGCGCGCGCTCTCCAACCTGCTCGACAACGCGAACAAATACGCAGACACCGTCGAGATCGACGCCAGTTCAGATGATGCAAGGGTGCGGATCGACATAATCGATCACGGTCCGGGTATTCCCGAACCGGAAAAACACCGACTTCTTGAACCGTTTGAACGGGGCGATCACGCGCGAAAAATCTTCAAGGACACTGGCTTCGGATTAGGATTGCCGACCAGCAAGACGATCGTGGAGGCCAGTGGTGGTAGTCTGGAACTGCGCGACACACGGGGCGGCGGCCTGACCGTTCGTCTTACTTTTCCGCTCGCCAAAGCTCCAAACTAGACAACTTTTCAGAGATCAACGCCCTTGGGTTTGATCAGCATGGAGCGTTCCTGCAGATACGGATGAATCTCAACGGCCTCGCGCAGCGTTTCCTGACCAAGTTTGACGCGACCGAGCGTCATATAGATCATCGCTTTGCCGGAAAGAGCCCCGAAGTGACGCGGTTCAAGCTCGAGAACCCGTTCGATATCGTTGAGGCTGGCTTCGTAATTGCCCTGAAGGAAAAGAATGAATGCGCGCTGGTTCCAGCCCTCGGCATAGCTCGGGGCTTCTTTGACAACTTCGTCGAGAATGTCCCTGCCGCCTTGAAAGTCGTACTGCTCGCGCTTGCGCATCGCAGATTCCACTTTCGATTTCAGTTGAGGGGTCGGGGCTGCTTCGATCCACGACTGCCAGATATCTCTTTCGATGCTTTTGGCTTCCGCTTCGGTGGTCGCGTTTTTCAGCGCTTCAAACAGATCGTCGCGCACGGTATCCGCAATGGCGATTCCCGCGATCGTACACAGGCAGATCAGAAGAACCGCAATCAGCCTGTTTGCATAAAGTTCCGAATGTCGCATCAAGTTCATTGTCATCGCGCGTCTCCCTTTGGGAATCATGGCGCAAAAACCGGAATTGGCCAGTCAATTGTTATTGACGCTGGTGTGTTCGTGCCAGTGCGGCTATACCGCTCGCCTTGGTCAATCTATCAAAGTGGATACGGGAATGAGAACCATCCGGGTGCGGATCGTAGCGGAGGAACTGGAAGCCAAACGGATTGCGGATATCCTGGAGCAGGCGTTCGAGGACGATGGCAACCCCGTTTCCATTTACGAGACTTCCGATGACGGCCGCATATGGTCGGCTGAAATTCTGCTTTTCGAGATGGACCCGGACGAGGCGGCGGATCTTGTGCGTGACCGTGTCGGGTCCGACGCATTTGCAGCACCGATCGAGGCGGAAGAACTTCCCGACATCAACTGGGTGGAAAAGAGCCTCGAAGGGTTGAAACCTGTACGTGCCGGCCGCTTTGTCGTTCATGGAGGCCATGACCGTACGAAAGTTACAGCCGGCGCAATTGGGATCGAAATCGAAGCGGCCCAGGCCTTCGGGACTGGACACCACGGGACGACCGCCGGATGCCTGGAGGAAATCGACCGGCTCCTTTCGATGCGCGAATACAGCAACATTCTCGATCTGGGAACCGGGACTGGTGTCCTTGCGATCGCAGCTGCCCTCAAGAACCGTCAGTCTGTGCTTGCAACGGATATCGACCCGATAGCGACAAAAACAGCGCTTGAGAACGCGCGGCTCAACGGGGCAGGTCACCTGGTCAGCGGTTTTACGGCAAATGGTGTTGAAGACCGGCGGTTCGGTGCGTACGGCCCCTTTGACCTCGTCATTGCGAACATTCTGGCGCGTCCGCTCATGAGAATGGCAAAATCAATCGGGCACCAGATGACCGGCACTGCGACGCTTGTCCTCTCCGGATTGCGGGTGGAGGACGGTCCCCGGATCCTGTTTGCCTATCGTTGCCAGGGCTTTGTATTGGACCGGCGCCGGGAGAAAAACGGGTGGCTGACGCTGACCCTGGTGCGTGGCCGCAAGACGGCCTGAAAGCGCGGGCGAAGATGGCCCGGAACTGAAAAGGGCCTGCCGGTCAACCGGCAGGCCCTTTTTCATATGCACAGTGCTGTTGAGCGCCTGAGCCCCTTAGAACGGGTTGGTCATTGACCCTTCACGTTCCAGCTGCTTGCGGTCGTAGCCGTGAGCTGCGAGCGTGGCGTCGTCCAGAGACAGCAGGTAGCCATTGACGTAGCGGCGAGCCTGCTGGGACCGTGCTTCAACCATGCGGTCGAATGCGCGGCGAACGAAGCTGGAGCCGGTGCGTGTCGAAGTCGTTGTTGCGATAGTCATCGTGGTTATTCCCATTTGAAGATCAAGAGCTTCCCTAGGGAGAAACGTCTTTATTCGTTGTTGACCCCTATATGCGCCTTTCTGGTGCTTTCAGGTAGGTCTTCAAATGCATGACTGCTCTGCGTCTTTCGCATATGCGAGATGAAATTTTGCATTGCAATATTGAGGTTGTGGTTTCCGAATCTCCTGGTTTTGCGGAAAAATTATCCGGCTTGATCCAAGCGTACGGTCAAATTACCGTGCCGCTCATGTTCCAATCCTTCGACGATCTGACTGATCCCTCCTGCGGAGCGCCGCGTGCAGCGCTTCTCAGATCCGAACTTGCCCGCCGTGGTCTCGACGGCTTTCTGGTTCCGCGCGCTGATGCGCATCAGGGAGAATATGTACCGCCGCATGATTGCCGCCTGCAGTGGCTGACTGGCTTTACAGGGTCTGCCGGTGTTGCTGCGGTGCTGGGCGACACGGGCGCTATTTTCGTTGATGGCCGCTACACGATCCAGGTACGCGAACAGGTCGATCTTGAGGTCTTTGAAGCACGGCACCTTATCAACGATCCCGTTTCGGCCTGGTTGGCGGAGACCTTGAAACCCGGCCAGAAACTCGGCATCGACGCAATGCTCCACACGGTGCGCGAAGTCCGCCGGTTGCGAGAGGTCTGTGAAAAGGCTGGCGCTGAACTGGTGACTCTGGACGACAACCCTGTCGACAGCGTTTGGGAAGACCGGCCTGAGCCTCCCGTGGGTGCAGTTTCTCTTTATCCCGTTGAACTTGCGGGAAAACCTTCGAATGAGAAAATTGCCGAAATCCAGAGCGCGCTTGAAGACAAGGGCGCTGATGCCTGCGTTTTGACGCAACCTGACTCGATCGCGTGGCTTTTTAATATTCGTGGTTCCGACGTCGAACACACCCCGCTGCCGCTGTCCTTTGCAACCTTGCCCGCTAAAGGCAAGCCATCGCTCTATATCGACGGCAGAAAGCTTTCCAACTCGGTACGGGACGCTCTTCTGGATCTTGCGGAGCTGGCAGAACCGGCCGATTTCAGAGCCGGATTGAATGCGTTCGGAGAGGCAGGGTCCAAGGTCATGATTGATCCGGCACTTGCGGGCATCGGCATAGCCGATGCCATTACCGATGCAGGCGGCACATTGATTGAAGCGCAGGACCCGGTTCTGCTGCCAAAAGCCCTCAAGAACGCGACCGAGCTCAAGGGCGCGCGCGAGGCGCATCTGCGCGATGCAGCCGCCTATGTCAATTTCCTGTGCTGGTTTGACGAAGAAGCTCCCAAGGGCGCGCTTGACGAGATTGGCGTTGCTGAGAAGCTGGAGGAATTTCGGCGGGCGACCGGTGTTCTCAAGGATATCTCGTTCGATACGATTTCCGGCGCAGGTCCGAATGGTGCGATCTGTCACTATCGGGTGAGCCGTTCCAGCAATCTGAAAATTCCGGTTGGAAAGCCGTATCTGATCGATTCAGGCGGACAGTATGAAGACGGCACCACCGATATTACGCGCACGCTGGCCGTCGGCGAGATGACCGCTGAGATGAAGAAGCACTACACGCTCGTTCTCAAAGGCCACATTGCTGTCTCCACGGCGCGGTTTCCGCAAGGAACGACCGGGGCGCAGCTGGATCCGCTCGCCCGTATCGATCTTTGGAAAGCCGGTCTCGATTTCGATCACGGCACCGGCCACGGTGTCGGCGCTTATCTGAGCGTTCATGAAGGGCCACAGCGGATCGCCAAGACGGGCACCGTGCCGCTCAAGCCGGGGATGATCCTGTCGAATGAGCCCGGATATTATCCGGCCGGCGAATACGGCATCAGGCTTGAAAACCTGGAAATCGTCACCGAAGCGCGTGATGTTGCCGGCGGAGAGCGACCGATGCTTGGGTTCGAAACAATCACGCTCGTGCCTATGGACCTGCGTCTCATTGATGTGAGTCTTCTCACGACCGCCGAACGCGACTGGCTAAATCGCTATCACGCGCGTGTACGCTCTGAAGTGGGACCGCTGGTTCGTGCGAAGGAACGGATCTGGCTCGAGAAGGCGACAGAGGCGGTTTAAGGCGGCTTTGTCTCTTTGCTGCGGCCAGACCACGCTGGTGAACGGTCCCGGATCAAGCCCGGGACGGCGCTCGGGCGCTTGATTGGCGTACACCGCGGGCTTAGTGGTGTTCTTCCTTGGTGGCCTTGATCAGCGCTGCGTTGAAGTAGCGAAGGCCCCTGACGTGGCGCGCGAGACCGATTACCTTCGTGGCATCTCCCTTGCGCACGACCGGAAGCGTCGCCTTGCCGCAGGAATCGAAGCTTTTGAGGGCGCTTTCAAGCGTATCCGTGTCGTGTAGATAAGGCCCGTCCTCGCCGGGATTGAAGTCCCGCTCTTCCTCGTCTTCCGGAGGGGGATCCATAAAGTCCCGCACCTTGACCGTTTCGCTCAGGAACTGGTGCGCGCCTTCATTCACAAAACAGCCACGCATGCCAAGTTGCCAGTGGAAATAGGATTTGCCATGGACAGCCTGCGTCAGTCCCGTGGCGATTGAAACGGCAAGCAGAAGCGCAATGGAGAGTGCGTAGCCGCCGGTCAGTTCGAATACGATCACCGTCGTCGAAAAGGGTGCGCCTAGGACTGCCGCGGCGACAGCGCCCATGCCCAGGATTGCGTATAGTCCGTGGCTGGACGCCATTTCGGGAAATACCGATGCCGCAATCAGTCCGAATGCGCCACCTGTCATGGCGCCAAGATAGAGGGACGGCGAAAAGATTCCGCCCCCGAATCTAGAGGCGAGCGTGATTGCCGTGGCCGCCGTCTTGACGACCAGCAGTGTCAGCATGGTGTTGATGGTCAGCTCGTGTTTCAGTGCAAGGTCCGTCGCCTCATAGCCGACCCCGAGAATTTCAGGATAGAACACGCCGATCGCACCGACGACAAGCCCACCGACTACCGGCCGGAGCCATAAGGGCATCGTGATGTTGCGTGCGGTCCAGTCGCTGCCGATCAGGGCAAACTGGAAGATGATGGCAACTGCGGCACAGGTCAGCCCCAGCAGGGCGAACGCCGGGATCTCGAGATACGACGTAATCTCGTACTGAGGGATCTCGAACGCCGCGACATTGCCGAACCAGAGACGCGACAACAGTGTGCCCATGACCGAGGCAAGGACGATCGGCACAAATGCGGAAACGGCGTAATGCGCGAGAACGACTTCATGCGCAAACAGGACACCCGCAATTGGTGCGTTGAAGGATGCTGATACACCACTGGCCACCGCGCAGGCGAGGAGCGTGCGCCGGGCCGAGTCGGGCAGTTGAAAAAACTGGCAAACCGCAGTGCCAAGGGTCGCACCCAGGTGAACAACAGGGCCTTCGCGGCCGGCGCTCGCGCCACCGCCGAGCGAAATCACGGTCACCAGCGCGGACCATAAACCCGCCTTGAGCGGCAGGCCGCGACCGCCATATGCGCGCGCTTCGATCACGTCCGCAACACCGCCCGCGCGCTGATAAGGATGGTACTTGTGCAAGATCCATCCCACCAGAAGACCGGCCACTGCGGGCGCAAGCATGATGATCCACCACGGTTGCTGAACGGCGGCCTGGATCGTGAGTTCCGTCGTCGTACGCAACCAGGGCCACTGAATGAGGCCTATTGCTGTCCGAAAGGCGATTGCGGCCAGGGCGACCAGCGCACCAACGAAGATGGCCAGGAGCCAAACCAGGGGCAGCTTGTTGGCCCGGAACTGACGCACGTTCGGCGTGATCCAGCTGATAAGGATGTCTGGAAGCTGGCCGGCAGTTTCTATTATTTTTCGCATCGGTCGGGCCGGAAAGTGGAACCATTGTCTGAACAGGATCCATTTTGCCCGAGTCGGCGGGAAAGAACAGGTCTTCCAGCGCATTAAGGCGCAATATCACTCCAAAATGTCATGAACTTGCTCTTTTGGGGATCTCGATGCGCCTTCCTGATCTTTCAGGCAGGGGGAGACCGGCCTGTGCCGTGGCAAGGGCTTCAAGGTTCACGACAATATCGTCCGGCCAAGGCACGACTTTGCGCGCGGCCATATCGACGTGGAGGCACATTTGCTCAGACGTTGCCGAAAGCCAGTCTTCCTCCGCGTGTCTCAATTCCTGAAAGAAGTGGGCGCGCTTGGAATCGAAGCCGATCAATTGCAGCGTGACGACGACCGGCATGCCGGCGCTCAATTCGCGCACATAACAGACATGGACTTCAGCGGTGAAAAACGATGCATTCCGCGTCTTTGCATATTCAGATCCCATTCCCAGGCCTTCGAAGACCTCATCGACCGCCGTGTCGAACAAAACGTTGTAATACGCCATGTTCAGATGGCCGTTGTAGTCGATCCACTCGTCCTTGACGGACATGACCCTGCTCTTGACCGGCCCGGGGCCCCACACAGCCGACATCTTGATCTCCTTAAGAACTTTCCGGCAACGCTTTGCCGTCAATGGCGGTTTTGGCTTTGACCTTTTTGTGTTCCGCTAACATATTCACAATTGTAAAGCAGGGCCAAGTTCAGCCGCTGCAAGAAGGAAATTGGTCAGAAATGACACTAGAAGCAAAAGCACTCTCCGCCGAAGACGCGCGCGACGGCGTCGAAGCTGTTATTGCAGCATTGCGGGCACGGTTCGGCGACCGCTGTGCAACATCTCAGGCCTTGAGAGAACAGCACGGCCACACGACGACATGGCTTATCAACCAGCCACCGGACGCGGTGGTATTTGCCGAAACGACCGAGGAAGTGGCCGAGACCGTAAAAACCTGCGCGGCCGCAAATGTCCCGGTAATTGCATTTGGAACCGGAACATCGCTGGAAGGTCATGTAAATGCGCCTCGCGGTGGAATATCGATTGACCTCAGCAGGATGAACAGAGTTCTTGAGGTGAATTCCGAGGATCTAGACTGCCGTGTCGAGGCCGGTGTCACGCGCAAGCAGCTCAACAGCTACATCAGAGACACGGGTCTTTTCTTTCCGATTGATCCGGGTGCGGACGCAAGCCTTGGAGGCATGGCGGCGACCCGGGCATCCGGCACGAACGCGGTTCGCTACGGCACAATGAAAGACGCTGTTCTCGGCCTCACAGTTGTGACCGCGGACGGGCGTATCATCAAAACAGGCGGGCGCGCGCGCAAGTCCTCCGCCGGATATGATCTTACGCGGCTTTTTGTCGGCTCCGAAGGCACGCTTGGTGTGATTACCGAACTGACGATCCGGCTTCATGGTCAGCCGGAGGCGATCTCAGGCGGCGTCTGCCCGTTTCCGGATGTGGAATCTGCATGCCAGGCAGTGATCATGACCATCCAAATGGGTCTTCCCGTCGCGCGAATTGAATTGCTCGACAGTCTCCAGGTGAAAGCCTGCAATGCGTACTCGAACCTGGATCTCGCAGAGACCCCGACACTGTTCCTGGAGTTTCACGGCTCGGAAGCAGGGGTCGAAGAGCAGTCCGAAACCTTTTCCGGCATTGCAGAAGAGTTCGGCGGCGGCCCGTTCAAATGGGCAACGGTAGCGGAGGACCGCTCGAAGTTGTGGGCGGCCCGGCATGATGCGTACTGGTCAGGGCGCAGCCTCAGGCCCAATGCGCAGGTCGTAGCGACAGATGTCTGTGTGCCGATCTCAAGGCTTGCTGAATGTGTCACACAGACCGCCGCGGACATCGAAGCAGAAAACCTGCTTGCGCCGATCGTCGGTCATGTCGGCGACGGAAACTTCCATGTCCAGGTCCTTGTGGATCAGAATAATCCGGAAGAAATGCGCAAGTGCGAGGCATTCATTGAACGGCTTGCCATCCGTGCGCTTGACATGGATGGCACATGCACCGGTGAACATGGCGTTGGCCAGGGAAAACAGAAATACATGCGGCGTGAGCATGGAGATGCCCTGGAATTGATGCAATCGATCAAACAGGCGCTCGATCCGCACGATTTAATGAATCCGGGCAAGATCCTGCCGCAGTCGTGATATTGTATCGAATCAGTTGACTAAGCTCGTTTTAACCGCGGCAGATTATGTGTGTAGCGCGGGACGTATCTTTCCGAGTATGTGTTTGCGGTGCAACAAAGATACGCTACACGTGGCCGGTATAGGCTCCGGTGACTTTGGAGAACAAGGAGACAAAGCCTGAACTCCGTTTACATCACGTTGGGAATATCCGTCATCCTGGTGCTGGTCGCGGCACTGGTGGGGCCCTTCTTTGTCGATTGGACCGTCTATCGGTCAACTTTCGAGAGTTACGCGGAGCGTGCGCTCGGGCACAAGGTGACAGTGCTGGGCGAGGCGGATCTGAGGCTCTTGCCGGCGCCATCCATCAGTTTCTCAGACGTACGGGTCGGGGAAGCGGAAGACCCGCTGCTTGTGGTCTCCCAATTCAACGTGCGGATAGAACTACCGCCGCTGCTCAAGGGCGAGATCCGCGTTATCGACATGGAACTCGACCGGCCGCATCTGTCGCTGTCGCTGGACGAAGGCGGCAGGCTCGATTGGCTGACGGCACGCACCTCGGATGGTGCGCTGGCCAATCTTCCGCCCGACGATGTTGCCTTCGAGAAGATCACGATCCGCGATGGGGCGCTTTCGGTCGTTGATGCACGGTCGGGCGAAACACACAGGTTCGACGACGGCAACCTTTCAGTGAGCGCCAGGTCATTGGCCGGTCCGTTCAAGGCAACCGGCAGCCTGACGCTCGATGGCGCGCCCTATAATCTGTCGATCGCGACGGGCCGCGCTCAAAAGGACCTGGGCATTCGCGTGAAGGGGGAACTCACCCCCATCAATTGGGCGGTGAATTTCGCCTTTGATGGCATGCTGCAACAATCGGATGCTGCGCCCGCCTTTGACGGCAATTTCGACATCGCGTCGATCATCCTCGACGAAAGCGATGCCAACAGCTGGTCGTCCGAAGGCCGGTTCACGGCTGACATTGCGGAAGTCGCGGTTCCCGAATTCGAATTCCGCTACGGTCCGGAAGACAAACGTCTCAGCGTTTCCGGGAGTGCGGATCTGGTCTATGCCGGGAACAAGCGTTTTGAGATACGAGCGAAGTCCAAACAGGTCGACCTGGATCGGTTGTTGGGCGGTGGCCCCCAGGCGCCGGTCGAACTCAATGCGGCAAGCGGCCAGCTGATTTCAGCGCTGCGCGCGGTGCCACTGCCGCCTATCGACGGCTCAATTTCGCTGGATCTGCCAGCTTTGGTCGCTGGCGGCGGAATTGTTCAAAACGTCCGCCTTGATCTCGAAACCATGCTTGGCGGCTGGCGGGTCGCACGTTTGGCAGGCCGTTTCCCCGGGCGAACGACTGTTGCGACGCAGGGCGACCTCGGCCTTGAGCCGACAATGAGTTACCGCGGCGCTGTTTCCATCAATTCCGATCAGCCAGGATCGTTTCTGGGATGGTGGCAGCAAAGAGAATCCAAAGCGTCGGCGATGGAGCCAGTCGCACTGGAAGGCCGGCTGAACCTGCTCCCGGAAGGCGCCGCCGTGAACAATCTTCGCATCACGACGGCTGGATCGGAAGCACGCGGAGCGCTGGCCTACCGCAAGCCGCGCAACGGCAACGCCGAGTTTTCCCTCAATCTGGAAGCAGACCGGCTTGATCTCGATGCTGTCGAGAGCATCGCTGCACTTGTCCGGCCAGAACAGGCGGATACCGGCGAGACCAGGGACCCGGCAGGTCTCGACGTCTCCTTGCGTTTGCGCGCCAAGGAAGTCACAGCCCGTGGTGTCGACGGCAAGGGTCTGGCTCTTGAAGCTGAGTACACCGACGGCGGTGTCCGCATCGACCGGCTTTTTGCCGAGGACTTTGCCGGCACGCGTCTGGATGTCACCGGAGAAATCAGCAATCTCTTCTCAGCTCCGGAGGGCGCCGTCGCTGGTGACCTGAATGCCCGCGACCTTTCCGGACTTGTGGCTCTGGCAGGAAGTGTCTTTCCCGATACCGAATTCGCAAAACGCCTTGAGAGAGCTGCCGGCAGCCTTGTCCCGGCAGCGTTCCAGGGCGAGCTCAAGGCTGCAACCCTCGGCGAGGGAACTGACATGACCCTCACGCTGGATGGTGTGGCAGGCGGGGCAGAGGCTTCGGTGAACGCGGAGCTGAAAGGCCGTGTTGACGATTGGCAGGACGGAGAAGTCAATCTTGCGGTTGGTATGAAGGGGCCGGATGGCGGCAAGCTTTTGCAGCAGCTCGGATTTGACGTTATCCCCGTGTCTGAGGCCAGCGAAGGAAGGCTTTATGCGATTGCCTCCGGCGTGCCCTCGAACGGACTTGCCGTTGAACTGGATGCCTCCATCGGATCGTCGGAGTTGAAAGCAGCCGGCACTCTCGTTTTGCAGCCCGATACGGCGCCTGGCCTGAAGGCCAGCGTTGCAGCGAAGACAGACGATCTTGCGCCGATTGCATTGATGGCAGGACGGGTCATGCCGGTAATGTCCGGGTCGCTCCCTGCCGAGCTCGCATTTGATGTCGCACTTGCTGAAGGTGCGCTGGACATCAGTAATGCATCGGGAAGTCTGGGCAGCACCTCGTTTGAAGGACAGTTGAAGGGGAACCTGGAGCCGGCCCCGGGCGAACGGAACCGTCGCTTTTCCGGAGCTCTTGCTGCGAGCGAAGCGGATCTGCGCAGTATGACGGAGCTTGTTCTGGGGCCTGACCAGTGGTTTTCGGCCGGAGATGGGACGAGTATCTGGCCGACCGAAACCTTCGGCACGCCCTTGCTGGACCGCCTTGACCTGACACTTCAGTTTGAAGCCGGCCGCTTGCTGATTGATGAGCAAACAGAGATTTCGAACCCGAAGGCGGAGCTTCGCCTGTCTCCGGCGCTGATGCGCCTGGATGGTCTGTCCGGTGCTTTCGCCGGGGGCGCTCTGAACGGAAGTCTGTCCGTGAAGCGTTCAGATGCGGAAGCGGCAATCTCCGGGCGTGTCAAACTCGATCGCGCAGATATTCGTCAACTCGTCTGGCGGCCGGACAGCCGAGCAGTCGCGTCAGGCACAATGGATCTTTTCCTGGAGTTTGAGGGGGCAGGGCGGTCGATATCGGCGATTGTTGCCGGATTGAACGGAGGCGGAACCTTTTCCATGGCGGACGGAGACTTCCGCGGACTTAACCCGCAAGCCTTCCCGCTTGTGACGCGAGCCGCCGATGCCGGTTTGGAATTGCAGGATGACAGGATCCGCGACGTTTTCGTCAGCCATATGGGGGCGGGCAGCCTGCCGTTCGAGAGGGTTGATGGCACGCTCACACTGGTCGGTGGACGTTTGAGCGCGCGAAACGTGGTTGTTGATTCAGCCCGCGCGGAAATCTTCGGATCAGGTGAACTGGATCTCAGGTCTTACGATCTCGATGCCGATTTCTCTTTGAAGGTCGATCCGGGCGAAGACGCGGTCACAGGCGCAGAACCCCAGGTCGGTTTGCTGTTTGAAGGCCCCGTCGATGCACCGGCACGGCGTGTCGACATAGCTCCCTTTACCGCTTACCTCACGTTGCGCGCTTTCGAACAGGAAGTTGAAAGGGTCGAAAGGCTTCAGGCAGAGATCCTTGAACGGGATAGGATTGTCCGTGAGTTGAAGCGGCAGCGGCAGGCGAGGGACCGTCGCGTACGCGAAGCGGAAGCAGCTGCCCTCGCTGCGGAAGAACTGGAACGCCTTCGCATTGAAGAAGAGGCACAGGCGCTTGAAGAGCAATCGGAGCGGCAGATCGAAGAAGAAGCTGCGCCGCAAGGCGACTCTGTTCCTGAGCCAAGGCAACAGAGCAATTTGCAACAAGGTGGTGAGGATGCGCCCTTCGCGGAGCGCATAAGGGCGCTTCTCGGAGACGATGACCCGCAGACAACGCAGTCTGTAACCACTTCAACACCGGCAGCCAAACCGGGCAATAACCTGCCGCCGCTTGATCCGCCGGTTTCGATCGAAGACCTGATCACACAGGATGTGGGCGCACCATTGGTCCTACCGGGCGCTCAGTAATCAGAACTCAACCGCAAAGGACCTGACTTTTCGGAGCGCCCACACGCGCACTGCCGAAGACAGCGGGTCGTCCGTATCGCGATTATCGTCGATTTCGGCGATCAGGCTGGCCAGTGACTGCTTTTCCTGCTCCGCATGCGCATCCACGACTTCCCAGAATTCCGGTTCCAGGGCGAGGCTTGTGCGATGACCGTGAAGGGACAGCGAGCGTTTGACGAGAGCCATCGGTGTCAGGAGGGGGTGTCATCGCCGGGGGAGGAGTCGGATGTCAGACGATGCGAATCGACCTGCTTCTCGAGTTCCTCGCGCCTCTGGCGGGCGGCATCGCGTTCGGCTTTGGAACGTCCGAAACTGCGCCGGTTGTCTTCAGCGCGTTTTTCTTTTTCTGCACGCTGCTTCTGCTTGCGCACCTGGCGCAGATTTACGATCTCCGCGCTCATTAAAAACTCTCCGGGTTTCAGGTTTTTTTGCGAAAGGCGTCGAGGGACACAACTTCGCCGCCGCCATCGCTTTCGACCGCTTTTGCAACCACCTGTTCCGCATCGGCTTTGTCGGCAGTCGCCGCTTCGGCACCATCGCCATCGCCCGGCTTGTCGGACTCGTTGTCAGCGTGTTCCTGCTCCGCCTTGGCAAGTTCTTCGACCGCTTCCAGAAGCTCTTCGGGCAGTTCTTCCGCCGTTTTTCCGGGGTCGAATTCGAGCGCAAACTGAACTGAAGGATCGAAAAAGCCCTTGATCGCCGAGAAAGGCACCAGGAGTTTCTCGGGTACACCTCCAAAGGAAAGACCGACCTCAAAGGCGTGTTCGCCGATAGCAAGGTCCCAGAACTGGTGTTGCAGGACGATGGTCATCTCCTGCGGGTAGCGCTCTTTCAGTCTTTGGGAAATGCGCACGCCGGGGGCGTTGGTGTCGAAAGCTATGTAGAAATGATGGTCACCGGGAAGGCCCGTTCGTCCGACCTCGGCAAGGATCTTCTTGACCGCGCCCCTGAGCGCGTCCTGTATCAGGATATCGTATCGCAGAAGGTCTTCAGACATCAGTTCTCGTCGAATCTTGCTTTGATGTTGGGTCACTCGACCCACATTGACGGTCCGTGGACAAAAAGAAAAGCCAATTTTCCAAGTGATACCAGATTAATGCGTCTTTCAGGAGAAGGCTATGCCAATGCATGCATTCATGCCGAAAAGTGCTTGGTAAATTGGTCAGGGGAAGGCGTAAAAGGAAGGTGAAGGCTTCTGTTGCCAGGTGCCTTCGAACCCCGCCTGCCGGTGCTAACCCAGCAGGGCTTTAAAGGACTACTGGCACTGCATTACGCAGCGACAGCGTTGTCCATAGCATAGTTGTCGTTTGCAACTATTAGAACAGCCCGATAACGGTGGTACAATGCCGAGCAAAAGCACAGTCTTTACGCCCTCGTCGATCCTATTTCGCCCCCGCCGAAACCCGCGAAACATCCGCTGATTGGTCTCACGGGCTTGGGTGGAGGCGCCGGGTACCGCCCCCGGGTCCGATAGGTTTATTGCACTGACAGTTTATTGCCATAGCTGGAGACCAGCCTGCCTGATATAAGCGCTTCGGCCCTGAAATGAAAGAGGCTTTCCGGCAGAACGGCTGCTTAGCCGGCTTGCTCTGACGCCGGTTCACGGTCGCAACCATTAGAACACGATCTGGGGAAAGTGTGTTCAAGGGGCTGTGTTTTGCCGAAAATCTGCGAAGTTAACGCCATCCGCTCCATGTCCAGTCTGAAAGGCGTTGCCGTGCAGCAATATCTCGACCTCCTGACGAAAATTCTGGACGAAGGCATCGATCGGGGCGACCGGACAGGTACGGGCACGCGCTCGATCTTCGGGCATCAGATGCGCTTTGACCTGGCGGCAGGGTTTCCGGTCGTCACGACCAAGAAACTGCACCTGAGGTCGATCATTCACGAGCTGCTCTGGTTTCTGGCCGGCGACACGAATATTCGCTATCTCAACGAAAATGGCGTCAAGATCTGGGACGACTGGGCAGACGAGAACGGCGAACTCGGCCCCGTTTACGGCTACCAGTGGCGGTCCTGGCCGGCACCTGACGGCCGCACGATCGACCAGATTGCGAAGCTGCTTGAGATGATACGTTCGAGCCCGGAAAGCAGGCGCTTGATCGTGTCGGCCTGGAACCCGGCTCTGGTCGATGAAATGGCGTTGCCACCGTGCCACGCCTTGTTCCAGTTCTATGTGGCCGATGGCAAGCTGTCTTGCCAGCTTTACCAGCGCTCGGCAGACGTCTTCCTCGGTGTCCCGTTCAATATTGCCTCATATGCGCTGCTCACCATGATGGTTGCTCAGGTGACAGGCCTGAAGCCGGGTGACTTCGTACATACGCTCGGCGATGCGCATCTTTATTCGAACCACCTCGAGCAGGCCCGCGAGCAACTCACCCGCAACCCGCGTCCCTTGCCGGAAATGAAAATCAATCCTGACGTCACCGATCTTTTCGCGTTTAAATTTGAGGACTTCGAACTGACCGGCTATGACCCGCACCCGCACATCGCGGCGCCAATTGCAGTTTGAGGCTGTCTTTCTTTGTCTTTGTCCTCCCTGCGAAGCCAGGGATCCCGTCGTCACCGACCCGACCGCGCCTTGCGAGCGCTGCGGCGTACTCGAGCCCGGGTCTCCGCTTCGCTGCGTTCGGGATGACAATGTCTAAGCACCTGTAGCATGAATATGCGTCGTTGGAGCTGATCCTTCGGGCACAGACTTATGCGACCTCAAACCATGTCCTCATGCCCGAGGCTGCGTGGCCAAGCATGTGACAGTGGATGAGCCATTTGCCGGGATTGTCTGCAACAAAGGCTATTTTGACAATTTCGCGCGGGGCGGTCGTGAATGTGTCCCGCCAATCCTGATGGTCGAGCGGTTTACCATTGCGTTCCAGGACGCGGAAATGATGACCATGAACATGCATTGCATGGGCGAAACTGGTGTCGTTCCGGCTTTCCAGAACAATTGTTTCGCCGCGCCTGGCATTGAACATCGGTTCATCCTGAACGCCGGGCACCCCGTTGAAGGTCCAGAACAGACCATTCTGCATCATGTCACGGATTTCGTCCTCCGAGCGTTCCTTGAGCAGCGAACGCATTCCGCCCATGGCGCCGCCTTCCATGACAAGCGGTATCTCCAGGGCGTCCTCCAAATCGGGTTCCGGCAACCTGTTGACAGGTGGCAGGCTTAGGGGACGATCGTTTGCCGGGGCTTCGGCTACCTGGAAATTTGCGAAGGTGAAGGGTTGTCCGGTCATCATTTCAAAGGGAAGCGTTCCCGCTTCGGTTGGCCGCAGCGCCAGATCAATGCGTTGGGCAGGAGCAAGCTGCATGACACCTGGCATGTTGCGCGCTTCGTTGAAGCTCTGACCGTCAACGGCGATCACTTTCGCACCGAACCGGTCCGGCGCGATATCAAGGATGCGGGCCGAAGAGGTGTTGATCAGCCGAAGCCGGTGCCAATGCCCTTTTTTGAGCGGAATGTCCGGCAAAGAGGTCCCATTGACCGTCAGCCAATTCCCCAGCCGGCCCGCATGGGAAAAGTCATGCATCGCGCCAAAGCTGGCGGTATCCAGAACGCCGTCGTCATCCAAGCGCCAGTCGCTGAGCATCAGGATGATGTCTGTGTCTGCTGAAAAATGCTGCTCATGGTCTTCGACGATGAGCGGACCGGCCAGCCCGCGCGGAACCTGGTTCCAGCTCATGTTGTGTGCGTGGTACCAATAGGTTCCCGCGTCCGGTGCAACGAAGTCATAGTCGAAGCTTTCACCCGGCTGTACGGCCGGTTGTGTCAGTCCGGTGACGCCATCCATTGCGTTTTCGATGCGGATACCGTGCCAGTGAACAGACGTGGGTTCACTCAGCTGATTGGTGAAGCGCACCTTGACGCGGTCACCTTGTTTCACGCGAATTTCCGGTCCGGGGAGCTGGTGATTGTAAAGCCATAGGTCGGATGCACCACCATTGTCTCCGTAAAGATTAGCCTTGCCCTGGACTGCGTTCAGTTCCAGAAAACCTGCGGAGGCTTCTGCCAGGGCAAGCTGCGGAAACGCTGGTGTCACGCTCCCGGCCAGTGCGGATTTCAAAAACGTCCTGCGGTCCAATTTCAGCTCCGGTGCATTCGTGGTCGACCCACCCTGTCCGAAGTATGGTGTTTCCAGTAGCTGGAAGGTCAATCCCCGTGCCATTCGGCAGAAACTCTGACGCAAAACCATTCAGATTTACGTGTAGAGTTGGAAGACTGACAACGAACAATCACTGAACAGGAAGACCGCCATGACCTCCCTGGACGCCGCCATTTCCCTTTCACCTCACGCCATGGCCGCGGAAAATCGGGGCTTCGATCCCTTGATCGGCCGCAGACTGGTTGCCGGTGTGGAGTCGGGTCTGCTGCCGCATCTGCATGTGGTTCTGGCAGAACGTGGTGGTGAAACCATCCTGGAAAGCTATGGCCGCGGACCCGACGAGAGCTGGGGGAAGTCGCTCGGGGAGGTCGCGTTCGACGCCGGAACCCTCCACGATCTGCGCTCCGTGACCAAGAGCGTCGTCAGTCTGCTTTACGGGATTGCCTTGGAAAGGGGACTGGTGCCCACAGTCGACGCGCCGATCCTCAATGCCTTTGAAGATTATTCCGATCTCGCGTCCGATTCCGAGCGGGTGAAACGCACGATTGAACATGCTCTCACCATGACCCTCGGTCTGGAATGGGATGAATCCATTCCCTATACCGATCCGAAGAACAGCGAAATTGCGATGGAACTGGCCGAGGACAGGTACAGGTTTATTCTGGAACGCCCGATCGTCGACGCGCCTGGCACCAAGTGGACCTACAGCGGTGGCGCGACGGCTTTGATCGGCGAAATCATTCAGCGCGGCACGGGCAGGACGCTTCCGGATTTTGCGACCGAAGTCTTGTTCGATCCGCTCGGCATTGAACGGTTCGAATGGGCAGCGGGCAAGGATGGAACCCATTCTCCAGCCTCAGGTCTCCGGCTCACCGCACCGGATCTTTTGAAAATCGGACGTCTGGTGCTCAACAACGGCACCTGGGAGGGGCGCCGGGTGGTGCCGGAAGCCTGGATCCGCGCGTCTCTGATGCCTCACATCCGGACCGCAGACATGCTGGACTATGGCTATTTCTGGTTCCTGGGAAAGGCGCCCGTCGCTGCGCTCGGCGGGCCGACGGACTGGGTCGCCGGTTTCGGCAATGGCGGGCAGCGGCTCTGGATCTGCCCAAAAGCGGATATCGCAGCCGTAATCTATTCGGGAAACTACAACAACTGGAACGCCTGGATCCCGCCGACCCGGATCTGGATCGAGATTATCCTGGCCAATCTCAAGACGGCTTAGCGTCAGGGCGCGAGCGGTTTGCGCCAGGGTCTTGTTCTTGAGCCAATTGCCCATCCTTCGAGACACGCGCGTGCGCGCTCCTCAGGATGAGGTGGGGGATTTGGCCAATCCCGCCAATCCTGATTGATTAGGTTATGTGCAAAGAAACACAGCCTCATCCTGAGGAGGACCGGAAGGTCCGTCTCGAAGGATGCGCGACTTGCTGAGGTCTCTCGCCTTTGCTAGAGAAAAATCATTGTGCAATTTTAGATAGAGACCTGAATGACCGCGACCGTTTACATATTGCGATGCTCAAACGGTAGCTACTACACCGGTATAACCCGCAAAGATCTGGAAAGTCGGATCAGTGAATATAAGCAGGGATCATACGACAGCTACACGGCACGATATCGACCGGTCACACTCGTATTCAATTGCGTGTTTGATCGGATAACAGACGCGATCGCCTGCGAACGTCAGATAAAGGGTTGGCGGCGCGAAAAGAAAGAAGCGCTCATTCGAGGCGACTTCGATCTACTTCCGGAATTGTCCGCGAGGGGCCGCAAGACGGGGTCCTAGGTTCCTGGCCCATCCTTTGAGACGCGCGCATGCGCGCTCCTCAGGATGAGGTGGGGGATTTGGCCAATACCGATCCTGCGTGATCTGGATACACGCGAAGGAACACACCCTCATCCTGAGGAGGACCGCGAGGTCCGTCTCGAAGGATGGGCAGCAAGCAGTAGGCGGCCGATCTAATTTCGAAGAACTGCCTCTCAGCCGGACTTTGAAAGACCCAAGAGCCAATTCCAAAGCGGCAAGGTCGGTTCAAAGGCAGCCGCCAGAGATCCGGCTGCCGAGGGTCCAGTCGCGATTGCGGTGTCCTCTCTCGACTTCCAGACGGCCAAGCCCTTGTGGCGGGCGAGGTCCGCATGCGGGTGATCTTTAGGAAAACCGCGGGGCACATTTGCAAGGTCCGGTTTGGAGCGTTCAAAACCCTCGTTTTCAAGCGTGGTCAGAAGAGTTTCGATCTCGTCGCCGGCGCCTGCCTCCAGTGCTTGGAGATATGATCCCAGATCGGGTTTCGAAAACGCCATACAGCCGGTTCCAAAGCGGATGTGTTCGAGCTCAATCGACAAAAAGAAACTTGGAGGCTGTGCATCCTTGCCCTCGAACGCCGCGCCTTTCGGCCAGAAGGCCATCCGGATATGGGCGTTATAAGGTGTCTTGTCCTTGGAGAACCTCAAGTCCCGGTTGATCCGGAATTGTTTCGACGCCATCCCGTGATCCGTCAACCTTGCGAGGTCCTCGGCGAGCGAGGCCCTGAACGCATCCGACGGTTTCTTGACCAGTCGCTGGTAGTCGCCCTTGTTGGCGTCGAACCAGTCTTTGGAATTGTTCGCCTTCAGGTTCTGAAGAAACTGAAATGTCTCGGAGGAAAAGCCCTGCGCGGTCATCTGGATGGTCTCCCGGTCCGCGCCTTTTTCGGCTTTGTTTCCTTTGGCGGTAGGGCGCAGACATAATTCCGTGCCAGATCGACCCAGCCTTTCAGATCCGTATCACTTTCAATGCCTTCCGGTTCGACGCGGATGAAACCGGGCATCGGTCGCCCGGCTGGCTCGCAAGGAGATGCATGAGGTCTTGCAAGAGCCTCCGCCTCCTGGTCCTTGCCGACGCGCGCCATCAGACCGCGTTTTGACGCGCATAAGAGCATGTTTCCGTTCACCATGAAGCAGATCGATCCGAACATCCGTTTCTGCTCGACATTCTCGTCCGGGATCAGAGCCCTTGTGCGTTCGATTAGTACGGTTTCCATCAAATCCGGCATGCGTTTAATCCCCTGGCGGTTTCGCTTCTGCACACAAGGACGCGCGACCATGAGCGTTTCCGACAGCCTTGAGGCGAAATTGTCCCAAAAATTCTCCGCTGGCCGCAAAACATGCTAGGAGGCTGGCTTGGAAATGCAAACCGGATTCGGAGGCAAACTTGCCTGAACTTGTTCTGATCGCCGCCGTCGCACGCAACGGGATTATTGGCTCGGACAATGATATGCCGTGGAAACTGTCGTCTGATCTCAAGCACTTCAAGCGCCTGACACTTGGCAAACCGGTGATCATGGGCCGGAAAACATTTCTTTCCTTTGGCGGGCGGCCGTTGCCGGGCCGCCCACATATTGTGGTTTCCCGCGACCCTGACTATCGAGCTGATGGCGTCGATACGGCGACATCACTGGAAGCGGCGATAACGCAAGCCCGGGCACTGGCGGATGAGCTGGAAGTCGACGAGGTTTTCTGCATCGGTGGCGGACAGATATACGAACAAGCCATAGATCAGGCGAGCCGGCTGGAAATCACCGAAGTGGACGCAAAACCGGATGGCGACACACGGTTTCCCGAAATCGATCCGGACCTTTGGGAAGAGACCAATCGTGCGGACGGACAGCGGACCGAAAGGGACAGTGCGGATTTCGCCATGGTCACCTACCGGCGGAGAGCCTGATCCCAAATGAGTAACACCGGCATGAAGTTCGGCGATGCCTTTGACGGAAAATGGTGCATGCTGCGGGACATGGATCCCATCGAGGCGCACGACCTTTTCAAGCTGCGCCAGAATATCTTCATTCTCGAACAGACATCGCTTTATCAGGATATCGACGGCAAGGATCCCGAGGCGCTGCATCTCATTGTGCACGACAAAACCAGTGGCGTTCTTGTGGGAACGATACGCCTCATGACAGAGCCGGAAACGGTCACTGCGCGCATTGGCCGCGTCGCGATCGCACCCGAGGGGAGGGGAACCGGGCTCGGCCGCAAACTCATGGAAGCGGGCATCGAGAAAGCCGAGGCGCTTGTGGAGGGCTGCTCGATCGATCTGTCGGCCCAGGCCCATCTGGAAAAGTTCTACAAATCCCTTGGCTTTGAGACCATTTCGGCTATCTATCTTGAAGACGGGATACCGCATGTGGACATGATCCGCAAAGGCAGAGCGCCCGGTTAACCCTTTGCCCGAAAGTTTAGACGTGCCAGCCTTGACACAGCCGTAATTCACACCCACCTGCGGCACGGGAAAACGCAAAGGTTTTACTTAGGGCGTAGCCGGGCTTTTCATTGAAAGCAGTCGGTAACCTCCCTATAACCAACCTTGAGTCAGAACGGGCAATTGCCCATGTCCGGCACCCGATGCCGGAGTTCAAAGAAGGAAGTCTTGATGCCTTGGAGCAATCAGTCAGGTGGCGGTGGCCCCTGGAAGGGTGGCGGAAACAATGGCGGCCCTTGGGGCGGCGGAGGAAACAACAATGGTCCCTGGGGCGGTGGCCCGAACCGCAGTGGCGGCGGGGGCGGTGGTAACCCGCCGGATCTTGAGGAGCTCCTGAAAAAGACCCAGGACCGCATGAAGACCGTTTTGCCTGGTGGCGGCGGTGGCGGCATCGGATTCGCAGGCGTTCTTATCGTTATCGGCATCGGCGTAATCGGATGGCTCGCGACAGGTATCTATACGGTGGACGAAGGCGAGCGTGGCGTTGAGCTGGTGCTTGGCGACGTGCGTGGGCTGACATCCCCGGGCCTGAACTACAATCTGCCTTATCCGATCGGCGAAGTTTACAAGCCGGCCGTGGAACTGCAGCGTGAAACCACCGTTGGCGTGGATGAAACCTTTTCCACGTCAGGTGCTGTCCGTGCACGCGACATTCCAGAAGAAAGCCTGATGCTGACGGGCGATGAAAACATCGTCGACGTCGGGTTCAAGGTCTTGTGGCGCGTCAAGAACACCACCGACGGCATCACGGATTACCTCTTCAATATTCAGGAGCCGGCAGCCACGGTGAAAGCAGTTGCGGAAAGCGCCATGCGCGAAGTCGTTGGCGGTTCGAATATCGACGCCATCCTGACTGAAAACCGCGTCTCCATTCAGAACGACGTGGCAACGCTCATGCAGTCGACGCTTGATTCTTACAGGGCGGGCGTCGAAATTTCCGAAGTTCAGATGCAACGCGTTGACCCGCCTGCACAGGTCATCGAGGCGTTCCGTGATGTTCAGGCGGCCCGCGCCGACCAGGAGCGTATCCGCAACGAAGCGGAAGCTTACGCCAACAGGATCGTGCCGGAAGCACGTGGTCAGGCAGCCCGGGTGCTGGAACAGGCAAATGGTTACAAGGACCAGACCATTGCAGAGGCAACCGGTCAGTCTCAGCGCTTCACAAAGATCTACGAGCAATACAAGAATGCGCCCGACGTTACCCGGGAACGTCTCTATCTTGAGACGCTGGAAAAAGTTCTCGGCGCGAACAACAAAATCATCATCGACAGTGAATCGTCCGGCTCAGGCGTTCTGCCTTTCCTGCCGCTGAACGATCTGAACGGACGCGGCACCGTGCCGTCCACACGGACGGGAGGTAACTAATCATGCGCAGTGGTATTCTTGCAATTGTCCTCGTTATCGTCGCGGTCGTTGGCTATCTGTCAGTCTACGTCGTCAACCCGACGCAGCAGGCGCTCGTATTGAGGTTCGGCCAGATCACCGAGGAGCCGAAGACGGAGCCGGGTCTCTACTTCAAGATCCCGTTCGTTCAGAACGTGGTTTATCTCGACAAGCGTATCTTGAACCTCAACATGCCGCCGCTTGAGCCGATTTCCTCGGATAAGAAGCGTCTGATCGTGGATGCGTTCGCGCGCTACAAGATCTCCGATCCGGTCCTGTTTTATCAGCGTGTCCAGAACGTGCTGACGGCAAACCGCCGCCTGTCCACGCTTCTGCAATCGTCGCTTCGGTCCGAAGTCGGCCGGACCAGCTTCGTGGCGCTCGTGCGTGACGATCGGTCGGGCGTGATGGAGAACATCCGCAGGGACGTCAGCGCCAACGCGGAAGAACTCGGCATTGAAGTGATCGATGTGAAAATCCGCCGCGCTGACCTTCCTGATGCAAACTCCCAGGCGATTTACGCACGTATGCAGACGGAACGTCAGCGGGAAGCGACCGAGATCCGCGCGCAGGGTGAAGAACAATCCCGCCGCATCCGCTCCCGTGCAGATCGCGATGCGACTGTCATCGAGGCTGAAGCGAACCGGGATGCGGAAATCATCCGCGGTGACGGTGATGCGGAACGGAACAGGATTTTTGCCGAAGCATTCGGTGCAGATCCGGAGTTCTTCGCCTTCTACCGGTCCATGCAGGCTTATGAAGCCGGACTTCAGTCGGGCGATACCAGCCTTGTGCTGTCGCCGGATTCCAGCTTCTTCCGGTTCTTCAAGGATCCGACCGGTGTCAACGCGCCGGCGGCGGAAGATGATGGTGGCACGGGCATCTCGACACGTTCGCCTTCACTCGCCTCGCAATGATCGACTTTGTGACCGCGCTTGGGCTGGTCCTGGTTATTGAAGGCATACTTTACGCGCTCCTTCCTGGTGGTATGAAAACCATCATGCGGGGCGCGCTGGAAACACCGGACCAGACTTTGCGTGTGACAGGTCTCGTTGTGGCCGCATTGGGTCTGATTATTGTGTGGATCATACGCGGATAACGAAAAGTTTCCGGGCGGGAGAGGCAAAAATCTCCCGCCCGTTCTATATTTTGACTAGAAGTCTTTAGAAGATATGCGCTGTTCGTAAGAAAGACAGCCTTACCGGAACGGATGAGGAGAAAGCCCTATGGCTCCAAATATTGTTCGCCGTCGCATGTCCCGGATCGCCTATGCCGCGGCGGGACTTGTGCTTGGCGGAATGGTGGCGTTCCAGCCCGTACAGACCGCGCAGGCCCAGGGGCCGGTTTCGGTGGCAGATCTCGCCGAAAACCTGGCAGATGCCGTTGTAAACATCTCAACGGCACAAACCGTTCAGGGCCGCAGATCTGTGCCGATGCCACAAGTTCCGGACGGATCTCCTTTCCAGGAGTTCTTCGAGGAATTCTTCAACCGGCAAAACCGCGACAATGGCCAGGCGCCGCGGCGTGTTCAGTCGCTCGGATCCGGTTTTGTGATCGATGGCACCGAAGGCATTATCATTACCAACAACCACGTGATTGAAGGGGCAGATGAAATCACTGCCAACTTCAATGACGGCACAAAGCTGAGGGCGGAAATCATCGGCACCGATGAGAAAACCGATCTGGCCGTGCTGAAGGTCGAGCCGGAAACACCGCTCAAGGCCGTTGATTTCGGCAACTCGGAGTCGATCCGCGTTGGCGACTGGGTGATGGCAATCGGTAATCCCTTCGGTCTTGGTGGCACTGTTACCGTCGGGATCGTTTCGGCGCGGAACCGTGATATCAACTCCGGCCCTTATGACAATTTCATCCAGACGGACGCGTCCATCAACCGGGGTAACTCCGGCGGTCCGCTGTTCGATATGCAGGGCAATGTGATCGGCATCAACACCGCGATCATTTCTCCATCGGGCGGCTCCATCGGTATCGGCTTTGCTATTCCGGCCAAAACCGCAATGCGTGTCATCGACCAGCTGCGTGAGTTCGGCGAGACCCGCCGCGGTTGGCTAGGCGTGCGTATTCAGGAAGTCACGGACGAGATCGCTGAAAGCCTTGCAATGAACGAAGCCATGGGCGCCTTGGTGGCTGGCGTGACCGAAAACGGTCCGGCGGCGAAGGCCAAGATCGAAGCCGGTGACGTCATCTTGAAATTCGACGGCAACGATGTTGAGGAAATGCGCGAGTTGCCTCGCATGGTCGCCGAGACGGCGATCGGCAAGGAAGTCGAAGTGGTAGTCCTGCGCAAGGGTGACGAGGTCACGATCAACGTGATCCTGGAGCGTCTTGAGGAAAACACTCCGACAGAGGCGAGCGTTCAGGCGGATGAACAGCCGGAAGAAGAGCCAGTCGCCAAGAGTGAGGTGCTGGGCATGATGCTGGCGGAACTCGATGACGAATTGCGCGAACAATTCTCCATTGAATCCGATGTGACCGGCGTTGTCGTGACAGAAGTCAAGCCTGACTCGTCCGCTGCGGAAAAACGGATTACCGCTGGCGACGTAATCCGGGAAGTGGCGCAGGAGCCCGTCGAGACACCTGAAGACGTGGAGACGGAGATTGCCAAGTTGAAGGACGATGGCCGCCGTTCCGCGTTGCTGCTGCTCGCCAATCCGACCGGCGACGTCCGCTTTGTTCCCGTGAGGATCGAAGACAACTAGGTCTCCAAACAGATATCAACGGTCAAGGGGCGCTGGAAACAGTGCCCCTTTTCTATCGGGCTGTCGCTGTTTACCGACGGCTTTAAGAGAAATTTCCGGATCTTTGCGATCAGCAGGTGAAGTTCTGCGGCTACGGCTGTTAAAAGCCGTGGGATTTTCGCACGCTCAGCAGCCCAACTTGCCTTGGAGCAGGCCTTTTGAACGCATTTTGTGATGTTCGTCACACTGGACTTGCGCGTGTTTCCTCGCAGCTTAACCGGAGCTGTGCAGATTTCTGCACAGTGACACAGTCGTTAATGCGCCGCGAAAATAAAAAAATCTCTTATTTTTCAGTGCTTTGTCGAAAAATCCGCAAACTGGCACACCCGTTGCAACTCTCCTGGCATCGGCGCCAAACACAAAAACAGCGCCCCGGAATTCAAATCAAAGCTGCCGAGCAGCACAGAGCCAGGAGATCAAAATGTCCAATATCGCTTACCTCAAAGCCACAGGCGCAACCCAAGGCGACATGACAGCAGATGCAACCACAGGCGACAGCATCGGCAACCTGTGGCAGGAAGGCCATGAAGGCCAGTCTCTGGTCTATGCCCTGGAACAGAACGCAGTCGTGCCGCGTGACCCGCAGTCCGGTTCCATCATCGCAACACGCCGCCACCTGCCGACGACCTTCGTCAAGCCGGTCGACAAGGCAACCCCGCTCTTCTGGCAGGCACTTGCCACCGGTGAAGCGCTTGAGATCGAAGTCGAGTTCTGGCGCACGTCCACGGCCGGTGTTCAGGAGCACTACTACACGATCAAGTTCATCGACGCGGTTCTGGTGGAAGGCAAGACGATCCTTCCGGACGTCAACGACGAAGCCAACGCCTCGCGCGGCGACATCGACCAGTTCTCGTTCACCTACCGCAAGTGCGAGTGGACCCACGAAGTTGCCGGAACAAGCGCATCCGACGATTACCGCGCTCCGGTCACCTGATCACAAAAACCCCGAACCGGATTTGATCCGGTCAGCAGCTGGATGGGTGCCCCTCCAGACAGCTGCCACCGCCCGGCCAAAGCGCCGGGCGGATTTGTTTGAGAGAGCTCAGGATCTCCAAACGCCGTTACACCTTTGCCACGGACAGAAGCACGTCTCTCAGCCACATATGCCTTGCATCGCGCTGCATGCGAGGGTGCCAGTTTGCAACGATTTCGAGGCCGGGAAGCTTCAGTGGGGTGATCACTTGAGCGAAATTGTGGTCGAAGGAACCGGCAATCCGTTCAGGTATGAACGCCACGAGGCTTTGCGATTTCATCAGATGCATCAGCATCGCGAATGTGGGCACAGCCAGCACCACCTGTCGCTCCCTCCCGGCATCGCTCAAGGCTTCGTCGATCGGTCCCCGGAAACTGCTGCCTGTCGGATCAACGAATGCGTGCCGCAATGTACAGAGCCGGTCCAGGGAGATTTCCTCTCCGTCCTGCATGTCCGGATAACTGGAAAGACAAACAAACCCGTCGCTATAGAGTAAACGCGCCGGGAGGTCAGGCACGGCCAGATCCCGGTCGCTCAATATCAGATCAACTTCGCCCCGCTCGAGTTGATCGACGATGCCGCTTGCAGGTCGCGGCAAAACGGAAACACGTGCATTGGGAGCTGCACTGAAAACCGTTTTGGCAAAGGTGTTCAGGATCGTGTGTTGCAGATAGTCGCTTCCGCAAATCCTAGCGGTGAAGTGAGATGTTGCAGGATCGAAATCATCTGGCTCGAGCAACGTGCGCACGCCGCCCAGAACCTCATCGATTTGGGGTGCGATCGCGTCCGCTCGCGGCGTCGGTGTAATGCCGTGGGAGGTGCGGATGAACAGGTCATCATCAAACACCTGTCGAAGCCGCTTCAACATGCCCGAAACCGTTGGCTGCGTTAACGCAAGGCGCGTTGCTGCCCGCGTCACGCTGCGCTCCTTGTGAAGCGCGTCAAAGGCAACAAGCAGGTTCAGATCGACATTTCTGATATTGGTTTCACGCATAACACTCATTGAACAATACGTTTTGATCAATAACAACTCTCGCAAGACAATCAGGTGCTCTTAACGCTCTAGCGGGTGTGATCTTTGACCAAGGAACTAGCCATCGGAGCCGTGCCTAAAACGAAATTGCGTGTTTCACGTCTTGCAGTCTGGCTCGGCACTTTTCGCACTTGGCGCAAACAACGACGCGACCGCAGGGAACTGGAAGGGCTGAGCACTGCGACCCTTCGTGATCTGGCTATAGATCGCAGCGAAATCACCTCAATCGTAAGCTCAGGCCAGGGCGAGCGCAAACGCAACAGAGGCGACTGATGCGGGAAGGTCCATTGCATCGTTTCACCATGGGGAGATCCGGAATGAGTTCTAAAAATGTCGCTGCGGCCGGGTACCTCAGCGATCCGCGTATTGTCTTGCTCGCCGGGTCCGTTGTTGCACTCATAGCGATCGGTATGCGGCACTCCTTCGGGTTGTTTTTGAACCCGGTTACGGAAGGTATTCAAAGTGTCGACCGGGAAACATTCGGGTTCGCTGTCGCATTGCAAAACCTGATATGGGGTCTTGCACAACCATTCGCGGGAATGATCGCCGACCGGTATGGAAGCGCAAGGGTCATCTTCGCAGGCGGTGCCCTTTATGCCGGCGGGCTGATTTGCGCATCGCTTGCCTCATCCGCTCTCGGTTTGGTGCTGGGTCTTGGCGTTCTGGTTGGCATTGGCTTGAGTGCCACGACCTATGCCGTGGTCTTGGGGGCCGTTGGACACCGGTATCCGCCGGAGCGACGCTCCACTGCGCTTGGAATAGCGTCGCTTGGCGGATCACTGGGGATCTTTCTGTCCGTGCCCGTCACCCTGAGCCTGATCGATACGCTGAGCTGGTCGATGGCATTTGTGAGCCTGGCTCTCGTTGCCCTCACGATGTGTGTTCTTGCGCCTTTCCTGTCCGGCCGTGCGGATGCGCAAAGTGCGGATCAGTCTCTCGCCGAGGCTCTGTCGCAGGCGCTCGGGCACAAAGGCTTCGTGCTGCTGGTGCTCGGGTTCTTCGTTTGCGGGTTTCAACTTGCCTTTATCGGGACCCATCTGCCGGCTTACCTCATGGACCTGCAACTGGAAGCCTGGCTTGGCGGCGCTGCGCTTGCAACCATAGGGGCGACCAACATTGCCGGAACGCTTGCCTGCGGAGCCGTCGGCGATTACTTGAGCAAAAGGAAAGTTCTTGTCAGTCTTTACCTGGCAAGGTCCTGCGCGATCGCACTTTTCATCCTTCTCCCCGTATCCGACGTGTCGACGCTCATATTTGCTGCTGTGATGGGGTTTACCTGGCTGGGTACCGTTCCGCTTACAACGGGCATTGTCGCTCAGGTCTTCGGACCGCGGTATCTGGCGACGCTGATCGGGATCGTCTTTTTCATGCATCAAATCGGCAGTTTCCTGGGCGCCTGGCTGGGCGGCCTCGTGTTCGAACGAACCGGAAGCTACGATCTCATGTGGTGGAGTGTTGTCCTGTTCGGCTTGATTGCCGCATTGCTCCATCTTCCGATCGACGAACGGCCGTTGGTGTCCAAGATGCCCAAGTTACAGGGGCTAGCGGGAAATGCCTGATCAGCCCTTGCTCAAGGTCAGCCTGTTGTGCGCTCTGGTGAGCCTGGCCCTAGTCTTGTTGTGGACGTTCTACGCCGGTGCCTATCAAAAGCTCTTTCTTGAGCTCTCGCTCATCAGGTTCATCTGTTGAACAGGGTCAGTCCAGACCCTGAACGTCAACTGGATCTCAAAAACCCAAAGGAAAAACATGGTTGCTCAGTCCAATGAACGCGGGCCTATTCTGCGTCTTTTCAAGGTGAAGTCGAAACGCGGGTGCGAAGAAACGCTCCTCGGTAAGTTCGCCACAACTTCAGCCAATGTTGTCAGAAACGAGCCGGGAAATGAGGGTTACTTTTTCGGTCGCGGGATCGAGAGCGACGAGGATACGCTCGTATTCGCATCGCTTTGGAAAGACTTCGACGCTATCAAACAGCGCTTCGGCGATGCTTGGGACCAGTCCTTTCTACCGGAGGGCTATGAGGATCTCATCGAAGAGCATTCACTTCAGCACATCGACCTGAGTTCCGGATGGCATGCATCGGTTGGACGGTCAGGATTGAATGACTGAATTTCGGCGGGCCAAGTGCTGCGGCAACACGATAGATACCGTGTTGCCTGAAGGAATAAGATCACTGGCACGTGGGTCTTCGGTGCCCAAAAGAACAGGGTTGCCCGACCAAAACTCTTAAGGTTTGGCGCTGTAGTCGATTTCGATCGGGGTAGGGCCGTGGACCGGTCCGATAAGTTGGAGCATTTGCATCCGGAACCGTTCGACCTGGTCACGTTTCAGCATCCAGCGGTGAAAGTCGCCGGGTGAGGTGTTGTGGTTCAGCACCGATTTGTGGCCGCCGGGCGCTTCAATATCCATGCGCACCGGGAACTGAAGCCATTTGCCCTGGAACTCTTCCGATAGCATCCAGTTCAGATAAAGCCTGGCTGCCGCCTTGTTCCTTGCCTGTTTCGGGATCCCTACCGTCTGAAACCAGGTCAAGAAGTAGTCTTCTTCCGGGAACATGAAGCGCGTGTTGGTTCCGGGAAACGGTTCGAATGCCCAAAAGGTCGTGAAACTCGCTGCGTACCAGCCATTGTTGATGGCGACATAGGGCATCGCAGTGCCACGAACCCAGGTGGGTTCACTGGCGACCAGCGCTTCCAGATAGTTCCAGCCGTATTTTTGCTTCAGTTTCCAGAACTGATAGAGGACCGCATCGTCATCGTGGGGGTAGGTCAGGATAACCTTTCCCTTTAAGGCGGGGTCGAGATAATCCACGGCGTCCCGGGGCGCCTTGTCTTCGTCGACATTGTCCAGATTGATGTAGTTTGTGAAAGTCACTCCATAAAGACCCGTCCAACGGCCATGCGGATCTTTGTGATCCGGAAAAACCTTGTCCCAGTTTTTGGGCCGATAGGCCTCCAACAATCCGTTTTCCGCGTAGTGATGGAAATCATGCAGCGTCTGGAATTGAATGACATCGGGGATGCCGGCTTCGCTGCCGGCCGCGCGCGCATTGTCGTATCTCGGCGCATGGTTGATGCTGACATCAACGCTATGCGTGACGTCGAGTTCCGGAAAGCGCGCCTTGAACATGTCCAGGTAGTAGTCGATCTGGTCGGGTTTGTCGCCGCCGGCGCGCAGCACGAACTTTCCGCCTTCCTGCAAGGCGGCCTGATAAAGCTAATCCAGGGACCTCGTCTCGATGTCGGCGGCCATCACCGGTATCGAAAGCACAGCGCAAAGCGCTGCTGTGCTGAGCGTTTTTGTGACACTCATTCTGTTACTCCATATTGTTTGAAGCTTGGCGTGTGATGCGGTGAGGTGGCTTAACTCCCCCTCACTTGTTCGCCCCTTGGCATTTTGACGTAGCTTCTCAGGTTTGAGAACTTTGGCCGGTCGCGTATTCGTAAGAGTGGCGGACGATCGTTTTGACCACCTCCAGTTCCATTTCGTCTCGTGGGGAGAAGACCAGAACAAGGCCGAACGGAAGCCTGCCCTCGGTCACGAGATAGTGGCTTTCGCCCCACCCGGCTTCTATGACCTCTCGCGCAGCTTCCGGCGGAAGCTGCACATGCATGCTGCCATTGTCGGGATGGGGGTGGATATGCGCGAATTCGCGTCCGATCATGAACGCTGCATGGTTGCAATCAGCACTATCGTGAAGCACTAGCGCTCGCGAACCTGGAACCGAGATGCCGCTGTCTTCTTCCTGGACGAGGGGCAGAGAGAAACACCAGGTATGAAGAGCAGCGACAACGACGTCAGGACCATGCTGGTTCAGCTGTGAATGCGGCAGGCTGCTGGTTGTGTCGGGCTTTGATCCGCTGCGGTGCTGCAAATTCATCTCGCTATGCATGTCTCTGCTCCATATCGTTGCATGCGGCAAGTATGACTGCTAAAACCTGCAAGTAAATTCACCAATTACGCAAATGGTTCTTGCATGAAAGCACAGAGAGTGCAGAATCTCGATTGGAGTGACGTGCCTTATGTCCTGTCGGTATGCGAGGCTGGCAGCCTTGCGGGCGCCGCAAGGATGATGGGTGTCAACCATTCGACGGTCTTCCGCCGCATCGCGGGCGTCGAAGACAGGTTGGGAGTCCGGCTTTTTGACCGGCAAAGCCACGGCTATGTCATGACGCCTGCCGGGGAGTTGTTCTACCAACGGGCGATCGTGCTTTGTGATGGTATGAACAGCATCGAAATGGCGCTCGCGGGCAAAGATCTTCGTCTTGAGGGGAAACTGACAGTCACGACCACGGACTCGCTGCTGAATTGCCTGACACCGGTGATAGTGGATTTTCAGAAACAACATCCGGACGTCGAATTGCGGATCTTGTCAGATGCAGAGCCGCTTGATCTGATGCAGCGCGATGCGGACATCGCCTTGCGGCCGACCCAAAACCCGCCTGAGCACTGGGTTGGCCGGAAACTGCTTCCAATCATTTGCGCTGCTTATGCGCACAGGGATTACTGGGCAGCTGCAAGTGACCTGCCGCCGGAACAGCTCCGTTGGGTTCTTCTGGATGACAGTCTCAACCGATCCCCCATGAGCCAGATTGCCAAGAGCCGGAAATCCGCAAATGCGCCGACAACGACCGTCAACACGGTCATGGGGGCTCTGGATTTGACCAGGTCGGGATTGGGGATTGCAGTCCTGCCCACTTATCTTGCCGAGAAGGACCCACAGCTTGTTCGCATCGGAGAACCGGATGATCGCGTCAACTGGGACCTTTGGGTGCTGGCACACCCGGACGTGCGCCGAAGCGCTCGCGTGCATGCGTTTTTTGACCACGCAACTTCGGCAATTACGGAAGATGTTCTGGCAATGCCGAGTGGAACTTCGCTTTGAACGTCAGCCAAGGGTCACTGATAATTCGAAGCGGCGGACCGAAAAGAGACGAACGCGGTCACAGTTTCCGGTAGGAGACCGCCATTGCCATATCGCCCGAGTGTTCGTGATCGTCCTTTGAATAAATCCGGACCTCCTCAAGGCTCGGTTCTGATATCCGCCGGACACGGGCCAATCCGGCTAGCGTCTCCTGGAAGCCAAGACTTTTAAAATGTGAGCGGTTCACACCGATGACGAAGAGGGCACCTTCACGCGCGATTGCAAGAAGGTTGGTCAGAGCATCCGGTCCAAGGTGGCCATGGGTGAAAGTTCCGGACGACACGACCGCGCCGTAGTCGTTGCAGATCGGCGACAGATCCGTTGTGAGATCGATTTCATACGTGCGGCGGTAAAGCGATTTCTTGGCAGCGTGGGACAGCATCTCTGAAGAAATATCCATGCCGTCGATATCCCGTGCGGGGAGGGCGAGCGCCTCGGCGACCAGACCGGTGCCACAACCGATATCGGCCACCGGAATGTCCTCAGCCACTGCCTTTGCAGAATAGATTTTGGCAATGGTCTGCGGATAGACAAACCCAAGCGCATCGGCAAAGTCCTCGTCGTAAGACTGCGCGAATTCCCGATAGTAGGTTTTGTTGTCGTCCGGGGTCGAGAGCCTGTAGGCATTCTCAAGAATGGCCTTCCCCTTGTCGCTTGCCGCCATCGGGGCGTTTCCTTTCAAAGCAGGTTCCAGCATTGGTTGCCTGAAAGCCTAAGGGGGCAAGAAGACGCAATCAAGTCGAACACCGCATGCGCATGGACGCGGAGCATCCGGTGGGTTCACGCATTTGAACTTCAGCCACCGCCATCTGTCCGGGTCAGTTTTCATTCAGCGTGGACGGTCTTTTGCGCGTGAAAATTTCAGCTTGAACGGCTGCGCGCTGTTGTAAGCGGCGTGGGATTTTCGCACGTTCAGCGGTCCAATTTGTCTCCCGGCAGGCCCTTTGAACGCATTTTGTGATGTTCGTCACACTGGACTTGCGCGTGTTTCCTCGCAGCTTAACCGGAGCTGTGCAGATTTCTGCACAGTGACACAGTCGTTAATGCGCCGCGAAAATAAAATAATCGCATATTTTTCAGTGGTTTGAGGAAATTTCCGCAAGCTGGCACACCCGTTGCAATTCTCCTGGCATCGGCGCCAAACACAAATCCAGCGCCCCGGAATTCAAATCAAAGCTGCCGAGCAGCACAGAGCCAGGAGATCAAAATGTCCAATATCGCTTACCTCAAAGCCACAGGCGCAACCCAAGGCGACATGACTGCAGACGCAACCACAGGCGACAGCATCGGCAACCTGTGGCAGGAAGGCCACGAAGGCCAGTCCCTCGTTTATGCCCTGGAACAGAACGCAGTCGTGCCGCGTGATCCGCAGTCCGGTTCCATCATCGCTACGCGCCGCCACTTGCCGACGACCTTCGTCAAGCCTGTCGACAAGGCAACCCCGCTCTTCTGGCAGGCACTGGCAACCGGTGAAGCGCTCGAGATCGAAGTTGAGTTCTGGCGCACGTCCACGGCAGGCGTTCAGGAGCACTACTACACGATCAAGTTCATCGACGCGGTTCTGGTGGAAGGCAAGACGATCCTTCCGGACGTCAACGACGAAGCCAACGCCTCGCGCGGTGACATAGACCAGTTCTCGTTCACCTACCGCAAGTGCGAGTGGACCCACGAAGTTGCCGGAACAAGCGCATCCGACGATTACCGCGCTCCGGTCACCTGATCCAAGGCAATAACGCGGAGGCCGGCATTGAACCGGCCCCCAGCCGGCGGACCTACCCCCCGCCCGCCAACTGCAACCGCCCGGTCTTCTCACACCGGGCGGATTTCATTTGGGCGCTTGAATTGTCTGAAGATTTCGAAGCATGCGAGCGCAAAGCGCTTCAGCTCATCAGCTCAGCACAAAGTCCTGCTCCGAATATCCCTGCAAATACAGCAGGGCTGTCAGGTCACCGTGGTCGACACGGAAATCCGCCGCCTTTGCAACGGCGGGCTTCGCCCTGTAGGCAACGCCTGACCCCGCCTTTTCAATCATGGCGAGATCATTTGCCCCGTCACCGACAGCCAGGGTGTCTTCAAAGGCCAGGTTCTTTTCAGCTACCAGCTCTTCAAGGCGGACACGTTTTGCATCCTTTCCAAGAATCGGCTCACCAACCTTGCCCGTAAGCTTGCCGCCGTCTTCCAGAAGTGTGTTGGCCTGGTTCTCGTCAAAACCGATCATTGCGGAGACCGCCTTGGTAAAATGCGTGAACCCACCCGATACCAGCGCACAATAGGCGCTATTTGCCTTCATGGTCTGGACCAGCGTGCGTCCACCCGGCATCAGCACAATCCGGTTGCTCAGGACGGTGCCGATCGCCGACACGGGCAAACCCGTTAGGAGACCGACCCGTTCACGCAGCGCTGGTTCAAACTCGATTTCGCCGCGCATGGCGCGCTCGGTGATTGCCGAAATTCTGTCTTTCAGGCCAAGTTCGGCAGCCAGTTCGTCGATGCACTCCTGCCGGATCATGGTGGAATCCATGTCCGCAATGAGAAGGTGCTTGCGGCGGCCGTGTTCCGGTTGCACAAAGACGTCAACAGGGGCAGAGCCGACGAGATCACGCAACATGGTATCAGCGGATGCTGCGTCGGGTGTTTCGAAGCGGATATCGGCAGCAACTCCGGCGCTCAGGATTGTCGCGGCGTTACTTACTCCAAGGACGTCTTCGGCACGCCTGACAAGTTCCTGATCAACAGCCGGGGCTGTTGGAGTAGACACCAAAGTGGCAACAAAAGACATGGATGCATCCCTGGAAGGCGAAAGGAAACAGCTTGTTGAAAGCCGCGCCATTCTGATAGCTGGCCCGACTGCAAGCGGCAAGTCCGCTTTGGCGCTCAACCTTGCAGAAGCCTGTGACGGTGTGATCATTAATGCCGATTCCATGCAGCTCTATGAAAATTTGCGCATAATCAGCGCGCGTCCTTCGATCGACGAAGAAAACCGGATCCCGCACAGGCTTTATGGTGTCTTGCCCGCATCGACCGCGTTTTCCACCGGGGCGTGGCTACGTCTGGCGATACGGGAAATTGAGGCTGTCGAAGCCGAAGGCAGGACACCGATTTTGGTTGGTGGTACCGGTCTTTATTTCAAGGCACTGACGGAGGGCTTTGCCGAATTGCCGGCGATTCCCGATGACATACGTGACGCGGCGCGGGATCTGGCGGACCGGGAGGGCGTGGAAGGACTGAAGAAGCAACTCACGCACCTTGGCGACGAGGCGGCTGCACAGGCGCTTGCTGATCCGCAGCGGCTTACGCGCGCGCTGGAAGTGCTGCAGGCAACGGGCGAGCCGCTTGGTGCTTGGCAGCAGAAGGCGCAGTCCGCGCCTTATCTGGCGCCGGACACCTGCACCCGGATCGTGCTGGCTCCGCCCCGTTCCTGGCTGCATGCCCGCATCGAGCAGCGCGCGCTTCTCATGCTGGAAAGCGCCGGGATCGCAGAAGTCAGGAAACTGCTTGCCTTGAATCTTTCCGAAAAACTGCCGGCCATGCGGGCGATCGGTGTGAGCGAAGTGCGAGACTATCTGGCCGGGACCAGGGATCTGGAGGAAACAGTCCACAGGCTCACTGTTGCAACGCGTCAATACGCGAAGCGCCAGGAAACGTGGTTCCGCAATCAGATGCCGGATTGGCAACGGGTTGATCCGTCAAAGGGAATCGACAAAGACTGTTTGTGACGTGCGGACTAATGTCATCAAGTCAACTTAAAGGTGGTGCGATGCAGCAAGCGGTTTTACGGTAACCTGTTGGTAATACGCATATATTTTTGCCTTTTTTGACACTATACTTTTGTCTGCCTTCGGGTTGGCACAATTCAGGGTTAGGCGTCCGGCAATCGAGTTTCGGGAGTTTGTACACTTCCCTCAGAACATCGGCGCAAAACCTGATTGCATAGGAGGACCACGGTGCAGACGATATTTCTCGAATGTGGCTCAGTGCGGCTTGTTCCCTTTTCCCCGTCCGATATAAATCTCGTCAAAAACCTTCACTCCGACCCTTTTGGCAACCGATGTACTGAATATTCGACCGACTGCACGATCGCCGATGCAGCGGATCTTGTGCGTTCGGCCTTGCAAAACCAGGCCGACCTGGGCTTTGCCAAGTGGAAGGCTGTTTCCGAAACGGGACGGTTTCTCGGCTGGGCCGGGTTTACGCCGGTCAGCGAGACATCGGAGATCAGTCTGAACTACTGCCTGCTCAACGAGGTGCTGGAGCAGGATGAGACACTGGCGACACGGCTGTGCGAGGCACTGACCGGCTGGTTTTTCGAACACACCTACTTCTCGCACCTTGTGGCCGTCGTGCGGACGGACAACAGGGATGTGCGCAATGTGGTCCGTGACGTCGGGTTTTGCCACCGGGAAAGCAAAGTGATTGAGGGGATGCAGGCCGACGTCTTTCAGCTGTTCAGTCCGTCCATGCAGTCCTACCTGATGAGTGCCTGATACCGACCAACGGTTGCAGGCTGGAAATTCCCCAAAAGAACCCGTAACCTTGGCCGCGTTGAACGCGGCTTTTCTTTTGGAAGACTGAGATTTGGCTGAAATTATTCTGACGACCGAACGCCTTCGGGTTGAGCCTTTTCAGGAATCAGACTTTCCGCTCCTTTTCGATCTTCACTCCGATCCGGAGGTCAATCGCTATCTGTCACCGGGTCTGGCGCCAATGTCGGCCGAAGAGGTCGAGCGGCGTCTGAATACCTATGTGCAACACCATCGGGACAATGGGCTTTCCAAGTGGAAGCTGCTCACCCGGGACGGCGATTTCATTGGCCGTGCCGGACTGACCTGGATGAAGGCACCGGACGGGTTTGAGGTTGGCTACAGCCTGAAGCAGGCGGCATGGGGCAGGGGGTATGCGACGGAGATTGCCAGGGGGCTTGCCAAGTGGTTTTTCGAAAAAACGGACAACAGATTCCTGATCGCCTTTGCCCATTCAGAGCACCTGGCGTCCCTGAAGGTGATGCAGAAGGCGGGGTTCACCTATTGGTTCGACATGGAAAGGGATGGTGTTCCCTGCACGTTTTACCGGATTGAGCGGCATGAGGCGGTTTGACATAGGCCTCATAGGCAACGCTGACGGTCCGGAACCTCGAAGCAGTGCAAGGTCAAAAAGTAAGGGCCGCAAAGGCGGCCCTATGAATTCGCGCTAATAGAGACACTCAGACCGCCTGCAGAGCGCCCGGGTTGCCGGTTTGCTGGCGCAAGGCGAGTTTGTTCATGGCCGACACATAGGCACGCGCGGAGGCAACCAGGGTGTCGGTGTCGGCGCCCTTGCCGGTTGCGATGCGGCCCTCGGCTTCCAGCCGCACAGAGACTTCGGCCTGGGCGTCGGTGCCTTCGGTGACGGCATGAACCTGGTAGAGCGACAAGGTTGCCTCGTGGGGCACGATGGCCTTGATCGCGTTGAAGGTCGCATCGACCGGACCGTCGCCGGTTGCTTCCTTGGTGATGTGCTGACCGTTGACGTCCATCGTCAGGATCGCCTTCTGCGGTCCTCCGGTGCCGGCAATCACGGTCAGTGCAATGACCTTGGTGCTTTCGCCCAGGATGTTGATTTCATCCTCGACCAGAGCCTCGATGTCTTCGTCGTAGACGTGTTTCTTGCGGTCAGCCAGATCCTTGAACCGGCGGAAGGCATCCTGCAGAGCGTTGTCGCCCAGCTCGAAGCCCAGTTCACGCAGCTTGTCGCGGAAGGCATGACGACCGGAATGCTTGCCCATCACCAGTGACGTTGCTTTCACACCGACATCTTCCGGACGCATGATCTCATAGGTCTCCGCGTTCTTCAGCATGCCGTCCTGGTGGATGCCGCTTTCATGAGCAAAGGCATTCTTGCCGACGATTGCCTTGTTGTACTGAACCGCGAAGCCGGATGCGCCGGCAACCATCTTCGACGCACGGACCATGAACTTCGGATCGATCTGGGTGGCGTATTGCAGAACGTCTCCGCGCGTGCGGATCGCCATGACGATCTCCTCCAGCGCCGCGTTGCCGGCGCGTTCACCGAGGCCGTTGATCGTGCATTCAATCTGGCGAGCGCCGCCAGCAACACCGGCCAGAGAATTGGCAACGGCCAGACCCAGGTCGTCGTGACAATGAACGGAGAAAATGGCCTGGTCGCTGTTTGGAACACGTTCGCGGATGTCCTCGAACATGGCTTTGTATTCATCCGGCGTCGCGTATCCGACCGTGTCGGGCAAATTGATGGTGGTTGCACCGCACTTGATGGCGGCTTCCACACAGCGGCACAGATAGTCGATCGGCGTTCGGGTAGCATCCATCGCGGACCACTCGACATCGTCGATCAGATTGCGCGAGCGGGTCACCGTATCGGTAATGATGTCCATCACCTCGTCCTGGGATTTGTTCATCTGAAACTTCAGATGGATCGGCGAGGTGGAGACGAAGGTGTGGATCCGGCCCTTGGCGGCATGCTTTACCGCCTCACCGCAGCGGTCGATATCGGCGTGGATCGCGCGGGCGAGGCCTGCAATCACGGAGTTTTTCGAGCGTTTGGCAATCTCGCTGACGGCTTCAAAGTCGCCGTTGGAGGCAATTGGAAAACCTGCTTCGATAATGTCGACGCCCATGTCGTCGAGGATTTCGGCAATCTGCAGCTTTTCTTCCAGCGTCATGGACGCGCCGGGCGATTGTTCGCCGTCGCGCAATGTGGTGTCGAAGATGCGGATATGATCCGTTTCAGAGGTGGCAGTCATGTCATATCGTCCCTGGCTTGGATCGGCAGTTCAGAACCGTTATTCAGGTGGAACCGTCACGCGATCCGGAATTCGTAGTGCGCTGTGTCGAAGTATCTCCCCTAAGTGTCCGTTCCGCCAGATCAATAAGCGGATCAGCCGACGCTCAGGGGCATCTAAGAAGGAGGAGATCGCCAAGTAGAAGGAGGCCGCCGCGCTTATTCAGCGCGTGGATCGTAGAACCGGAAATGTCGCGTGCCGCGATCATGGGTTTCAACTCTGGCCTTTGGTCGTCTTGCCGTAACAGCCACCAAGCTTGAGACAAAAGCGTAAGCAGGTGGTTAACGGGTCTGTTCTTAAGGCAGGATACGAATTGATGCAAGTGGGGTTCTTTGGCTGCCCTGTTAAGCGACCGACAGCATCGGGCAATGGATACCTTTTTCAATAAATTGCCCGCCACCGCTTTAATGGTACGTATCATTACCCTTGCGTGTCAGGGGTGTTTTCCAGAAATCGGGTTTTGAAAATTCGGCTTGCAAACGCTTCGGTGCGGTTGCAAAGATCGCGGCCTATCAACTTTTCAACTTTCCGACAGCTGCAGGATCGGGCGGGTGCATAAGACCAGGTGCCCGCCTGCCAGAACTGCAAGAGGCAGAGGTTCCCGTGCGCTTCACGCAAGCATGTGAGCCGAAAGCATCAGCGGCAGTTCCGACTTGAGCTTCAAAAAAGTGTCGCTCGGATGGTGTCGGCACAAGACGGCGCATACCAATAAAAGAGAGGTGATTTTGGCAGAGACAATTGGATTTATTGCAGCAATTCTCGGGACCATATGCTGGTTGCCGCAAACGATAAAAACCTGGCGTACGCGGGAAACGAAAGACCTGTCACTTTCCGCGAACCTCCTCGTTCTTGCGACCGTTGCGCTATGGCTCATCTACGGGATTGCCATTGACGCGTGGCCACTCATCGTGGCGAACGTGATATCGGTCATCCTGGTTGGCGCGATCGTAACCGCAAAACTGATTTACAAGTAAAGCGGTTTCTCAAGACTTCCGTTCCTAAGCGAAGTTTTTTTGGAGTGCGGCCTCGGCGTTGTGTCTTTGGTGCCGGCAGGCTATCGCTTGTGGTACCGGACTGAAGAGGCAAGTGTTGTGGGAGAAATTCGTGTCAAACACATCGGGGTTGAACCATCTTGGACTGGCCGTCGCCGATCTCGATCAGACGACGCGTTTTTTTGTGACCGTTCTGGGCTGGCAGGAAACGGCGCGCGATGCGTCTTACCCGAGAAATTCCATAACGGATGGCAACCTGCGTCTAACTCTCTGGCAGGTCGATCACTCCGTGCCGCCGAAAGACTTTGACCGGAGACACAATATCGGGCTGCATCACCTTGCTCTGCAAGTCGATACGGAAGCGGATCTCCTGAGGCTTGCGGACGAGGTTGCCGCGTGGCCCGGGGCGGTTGTCGAGTTCATGCCGGAATTCATGGGGTCAGGGCCGCGAAAACATATGATGTTCGCAGAGCCGGGCGGCATTCGACTGGAGCTGGTTTGGATGGGTGTTTGAGTTGACAGCTTTCGCAATTGTCCATCCGGTTCCTCAACGACGAGCGCCGGGTTTTGCGGTCAGATGCTCTCAAGAGTGTGCCAGCCTTTAGGCCAGCCGATATTTGACATCAGAAAAGCGTTTAAAGGTCTTCGAGATACTTCCGGCCTTCGCCCGTCAGGACGACATCCAGCGGCATGATACCAACTCTTCGCAACAAGCCTGCCTCCTCGAGTGCGCGAAGCCGCAGGGCCTCTATGTTCACAAACCGGTGACGGCCTGCGTTCAGCAACCGCAAGAATTTCTTCTCAGTTGGCGAAAGGTTCATCATACCTATCCGTCTAACGTAGCGTGCCTTTCGCGACGACAGTTAAGTCAAGAGACAGATGAGCGATCGTAACGACGCCGACACTTTTTTCAATCTACTTCTTTGCCGGGCTATTTTTTGCTGGCTGGCTGTTTCTCAAAAAAGGCATTGTGCAGGTCTTTTGTATCGCGACATGCGCGATCATCTCACCTTGGAGTCATTGAGTCCATTACGGAAATTTAATTAACCGTCGTATCTTGAAATCCTTGTAAAAGTGCACTACGTGCACTATGTTTAGCTCAAGGAGATTTAAGATGAATATACATGTTGCACATTGTTTACTTGTACGTGACGGACTGACTTACAATCGTCCACGCCTGAGCTGGCTTCCCCGCAAGCTATACCGCTCTTTCGGCGACGCGAATAAATCCATTCGCCGCCTGAACTGGGCCAAAGCAGACAAATAAAGTAAGGGCGGCACGGCGTGCTGACCTTTAACGCTGTCGAATAGAAACGGGCCCGGCGTACTCCGCCGGGCCCGTTTCTTTTGTGTTACGCGATGACCCACAGTTTCATAGGTGAAACCTCTGGTGTCGCTCACTTTTTACTGGTCAATCAGGCCTGAATATCAACGGCCTCACCAAGGCCTGGTGGCGGAGCTGCCGGGGTGCTGGACGCACTTGCGGCCGTATCAACACTCGACGCCCCGGACTGCCCTGGCGCTGTTGGTTTGGAAGCATATGCGTCCGATTTGAGAGCTTGAGCGCTGCTTGCAGCGGCACTCGCGGATCCTACGTCCATTTCCATCTCCTTCGATCTGTTCCATCCCATTGGATGGACCGACGTTGGCCGCGGAAGCTTAACGCGCACTAAAGGGATGGCCTTCCATTACAAGACGTGAAGTCAAGTTCAGTTTTGGTGATCGTTTTTGGACCGATGCACCGTTTTCATTGCTTATTCATATGACAGGCACGCGACATAACCCGACTGATGCCCTATGCCTCATTCCCATACATGTCGCGCCTGCGGACCCAGGCCTGGGCGTAGGGGAGGCCTTCTTCGTGCCGGCCCATCGGGGTCAGGTCCAGGATGTTGTAGGCCATGTTCAAGATGTCGAGCCCACGGCCATAAGTGGAGTAGCTGTGACCGATACGGCCGTCCTCAAGTTTCAGAAAAGTGCTGACGCCCGGCAGTTCCTCGGAGTGGACAGTGTCCCGGCCGCTATAGTTGTAGCCTCTGCCTGTCGGGTCCTTCTTATCGGGGAAAGTGACGCCGAAATCGACGCCAAATCCATTTCTGGCGGTCGACGCCCAGTCAAAGGTCCAGCCCATACGCTGTTTGTAAGCCTGCAGCGTCGTGAGCGGTGCATTTGAAATCGCGATCAGTTTCGTATCGCGCGCAGCCAGATGCGTGTCGAGGTGATCGTAGTTGTCCGCCCAGAACGAACAGCTGGGACAGCCCTCTTCCCACGTTTCGCCGAACATGAAGTGATAGACTGCCAACTGGGGAAGCGGGCCGAAGAGTTCTCCCAGGGACTTCCGGCCGTCTTCGGTGTCAAAAACATAGTCTTTTTCGACCAGAACCAATGGCAAGTCGCGACGTGCGGCCGAGAGTTCATCGCGTTCCTTCGTAAAGGCCTTTTCGCGTGCGAGCAGTGCCTTGCGGGCTTTCAGCCAGTCTTCCCGGCTGACAAACTGTTGGGATGTCATGGTGTTCTCCTGAACTCTTGAAACTCAGACCGAAATGATTTCATCAAGACGCCTGAAGCAGCCGTTCCAGCCGCCGCCAACACCTCTGCGGGCGTCCTCGGTTTTAATCGCTTCGTGGCGTAGCTTCACTTCCGTGGCCTTGCCGGCCTCCGTAAAGGTGATCGCGACCTGCGAAGTGTCGGTTGCCTCGCGCGTGCCGTCGGCAAATTCCTGAACGTGGCGCCAGCTGAACTCCAGCCGGTTCGGCGCGTCGATGGTAAGATATTCCCCTTCGAAATGGATTTGCTTGTCCTGGGTCTTTTCAATGACGAAGCACCATTTCCCGCCGACCTTCAGGTCAATATCGACAGACACCAGCCCACCGGCTTTCGGGACGAACCAGGCTTGCACCTCAGCCGGTTCCGTGAAGGCGCGGAAAACCCGCGCCGGAGCAGCCCGGAACAGTCCTTCCACGATCACGGGCTCCTGTCCTGGATCCGATTTCAGAAAGTCTTTTTCGATCTCTTGAACGGTCATCAGTCGTTATCCTCCTTTGCGAGATGGCGGGCGAGGGCGTCGAAGCGGTCGATCCAGAAGGATTCGTATTTGCTGAGCCAGTCGACGGCTTCCTTGATCGGCGCACCTTTCAGACGGCAGTGGCGTGTGCGTCCCCGTTTTTCGATATCGACAAGACCTGCATCCGACAGAACCCGCAGATGCTTGGAGACCGCCGTAAGCGACATGTCGAAGGGGGCTGCAAGATCGGAGAGCGTCGTCTCGCCGTCGGCAAGCCGGGCGACGATCGCGCGCCGGGTGCCGTCGCTGAGAGCCGAAAATGTTGCGTCCAGTTGAGCCATTTGCTGCACAGTCATAAAGTGAACCTTTTGGTTGACTATCATGGGAATTCATTATAGTCAACTAATTGGTTGAGTAAAGTCAAAAGCCCGCTGAAATGCTCGACAATGGCCGGGCTCAGATTATTGCGCAGCCGGTCCGAACAGGAGAGAAAGACATGAAACTTTATGTAACTGACTTGTCCCCCAACAGCCGGCGTGTTCTGGCAGCAGTTCATCATCTGGGACTGGAACAAGAGACCGACGTTCAAAAGTTCAATCTGTTTGCAGGCGAACATCAGACCGATGAATTCCGCGCGATCAATCCAAACGTGAAGGTGCCGGTGCTGGTTGACGGTGATTTCACGCTCTGGGAAGCCAATCCGATCATGATCTATCTTGCGGATCGCCGGGGTGCCGAGGAATTCTGTCCCTCAGACCGCATGGGACGTATTGAGGTCCTGCGCTGGCAGTCATGGGAAGTGCAGCACTTCAATCGTGCCCTTGGCGACATCGTTTGGGAAACAGTGGCAAAGCAGGTTTTCGGGATCGGACCGGCTGACGAGGAGAAAATCAGCGCCGGTCAGGATAATTTCAGGCGCTTCGCGGGTGTGCTTGAAGATCACCTGTCGGACCGGGACTTTGTCCTTGGTGACAAGCCGACCGTCGTCGATTTTTCCGTGGGCAGCCACTCCGCGCTCGCGTTGCATCCGCAATCGCAAGTGCCGCTGTTGGAGTTCCCAAAGGTCCTTGCCTGGCTGCAAAGCCTCGAGGCTCATCCCGCCTGGGCAAAAACAGCGCCGGCGCCCGCATCGGAGGCGGCCGAGTGATCGCAGGCGCGTTTTGAAACAGGCGTCCGACCCGCGTTTAGCGGGTCAACCAACAACAGGGTATGGCGGTCGCGCGCGCGGCCGCCTGCATTTGCCGGACGGATGCCCGGTCGCTACGATACCAGTCAATGACAAAGTCTTATGCGATTGCGCTGGCGTTCGGTTTCGTGGCCGCTTTTCTGATGGGGGCCAACTCGGTCATGGTCAGGTACCTGACCACCGATCTGCACGGACTTCAGATCGCCGTATTCCGGTTGTGGATCGCCTGTTCGGTGATTTTTTTGATGCTGACGGTGTCCGGCAGACGACCGAACCTTTTCCAGCTGGACCGTTTCAATCTGCTCGCAAGCGCTGGCTTCACGCTGAACTATATTACATTCCATGTGGGGCTGGAGCACACCAGTGCCACCAATGCGATGGTGCTGGAAAACACCGCACCGTTTTTTGTGCTGTTGTTTCTGGTTGTCGCCGGTGTCGAGAAAATACGTTGGTACGATGTCCTTGCCACAGGTATCGCGCTGTTGGGTGTCTACTTTACCGTACGGCACGATTTTGATGCCGGTGCTTCCGGTAATTGGGTCGGAGACTTTTGGGAGCTTGGCGCCGGGTTCTCTTGGGCAATCTTCATCGTTGGCAGCGCACGCTCGGTCAAGAACACGAAAACGACAATGGATCGCATGGAGGTTCTCTTGAAGATCCTCCTGCCAAGCGCACTCGTTCTTACGCCAAGCCTCTTGCTCTATCCTTTGGAAGCGACGGTGCCCGACATGATGTTACTTGTTCTGCTTGGTGTTCTGTCGACGGCGGTCGGGTATTACTTGTGGTATGAAGCCATGGCAACCGTTTCGACCGTAACAGCGGCACTGCTCGCCGTTTTGTCCGTGGTCTTCACATTCGTGATTGCCTATGTGGCGCTCGGCGAAGAGATGACGTCGGACATTCTGATAGGTGGCGCTCTCATAGTGGCAGGTGTCATCCTGCCCGGCCTCCTGAGCGCGCGGCCGAAGTCATCCGCCGGGAGCGGCAAGCTCAGCGGCGGTGACGACAGCTGAACTCAAAAATCAGACAAACAGCTCACCGCGCGCAACAAGTGTTGCCTGTCCGCCGATACGGACCGCGTGCATGCCGCCGTTTTCAATGTCGATCTCAAGATCAATCAGCGACGGTCGCCCCATCTCAAAACCCTGTTCGATGCGAATATGGTGGGTTCCTTCCGTCAGGCCGTCATAAAAATTGACAACGCCCGCAAAGGCTGCTGCAGCGGAGCCTGTCGCCGGATCTTCCAGGATGCCCATGTCCGGTGCAAACAGCCGCGCATGAAAGGCGCTGTCATGCGAGCGGGTTTCGCGGCAGTAGATATAGGCGTGGTTGTGTGCGTCCTTGCCGAAGCCCGCCTTCCACATGGCTGCGACCGGCTTTGCCCGGGAAAGGGCATCAAGGTCGCGCACGGGTACGAAATTGAAAGGTGGGCCGACCTGAAACCGGGACGGTGCATGGTTTTCGAATCCAATGTCCGTCGGCTCCAGATCCAGCGCGGCTGCTATGAGTTCGATATTGTGGGTCGGCCCGGCCGGTTCCGGCAGGCTGGGTACATCGAATTCAGCGAAGCCCGCCGCATTCTGCTTCAAGATGACGGCGCAGCGCACAGCCCCGATCTTCTGTTTCAGAACGACGACAGCGTCCTGTTCGCCATCGACTTCGCCAAAGCGTTCTGTTGCCAGCAGTATGGCAGTGCCGATGGTCGGGTGGCCTGCAAACGGGAGTTCCATTTTCGGCGTGAAGATCCGTATGCTTGCGGACTGGCCCGGGTTTTCGGGCGGAAACACAAACACGGTTTCAGAGAGATTGAATTCACCTGCGATCTTCTGCATCTGCTCGTCGCTCAACCCCTCGGAGTCCAACACGACCGCCAGTGGATTTCCGGCAAGGAGTGTGTTGGTGAAGACATCCAAGATCGCGTAGCGACGGCCCATATTCTGTTCTCCCTTGAGATGCACTTGAATTCTATTCCCGAGGTGTGCGGACTTTTACATTTCTCAGCGAGTCCCGCCAGTCCTTAGTGGTTGTTCTTGGTGAACAAACTATTGACCGGCCTCCGTTTCGCCGAGAGCTTCTGAAGGCAGCAAATACTTGGCAATCTCGCGGGCGAATGGAACGATGGCCGGGTTCTCAAGGTCTGAGCGCGCGCGGATGATGAAAATATCCGCAAGTTCCTGCTCCTCCGAATTCAGTGAGTGTTCAATCATGCGGTGTCGCAGTCTTTCAGCGGTCTCGTCGACTTCGAAGATTTGCGCGATTGAGATACGCGGCCCGTCAAATGCGACCAGCAGGTCTTCACCGGATTGCTGATCGCAGACAAGACCGGTTTCTTCGTGCAATTCCCGGCGAATCGCCGCGCGAATATCGACCTTTTTCTCTGCGGTGACGTCGTTCAGATCGAGATTGCCGCCGGGCGGATAGATCATTCCGGCTGTTGCCGTATGATCGGCCATGAGGCCATAGAGCAATGCGCCGTCACGAGACCTCACGATGGCAGATCCAAAGAGATTGAAAGCCTCGGCATCCGGAGCACCCCAGTCACGCCAGGCCAGGTGCGCTGCATAAGAGCTCTCGGCACAGTGTCCGGTGAAAGTGCCGTCTTTGAAATTAAAGGCGGTCAGCTTTAGGGTCCGGCCATTCCACAAGAGGGCGATCTTTTTCTTTGCCTCGTGAAAATGGGCGGAAATTTCGAGTTCGTTCTCGGTTTCAAACCGCCAGGGTTTGTCTGTCAAACTCAGGTCGATATTCGTGACCTTGTGGACACTGGCAGGCAGCCGTTTTTCCATGAGCGGGATATCCTGTCCCGGCGACATCTCGCTCGGTCGCGTACCCAGGGTTCTGTACCCGTGCTTCAGATAGAACTGCTCTGCATGAAAGTCGGATTCGAGATGAAGGCGGCAAAGGCCTTTTTTCCGGGCGGCATCCTCGACGCGCTTCAAAAGCAGGCTGCCGACGCCAGAGCCTTGCGCTCCAGTGTCGACAAACAGAAAGTCAACCAGGAGCGTGTCGCCTTCTTGAACGCTCACGCCTGAAAAGGCGAGCGGCGTCCCATCTCGCTCTGCAACCGTTACCTCCAGCGACCGGATCGTTGCCTCTTTGATGCCCCATGTTTCGATAAATTCATCCATCTTGTCCTGCGGATACCCCCAGGAGGCCTTAGCACGATGGAGAATACGGGTTAGCGCCGGGGCATCGGCGAGCGTGGCAGGACGGAGTTTGAGGGGCATGGCAGTCCGTAGTGTTGTGCGCCAGACAGCGGTAGCCACAGTTTGTGAAGGTAAGAAGGCAAACGGGAGCAACGTCTACAGCGTCCCATGTTTATGCCATTTGCTCGAGTGCATTCAAAAGCTGTACATGTTCGGCCTTAAGGGGATGGATGCCATGGTCAAGCCATGGCATGACGTAATGCAAAGAGCTTGGATCTGAAACTGTTGTTTTTTAGGTCATTGCAGGGCTTGACCCTGCAATCCAAGCCGCACCCTATCGATTGATGAAGCGCTTTTGGGTCTACATATTGGCAAGCCGAAAGAACGGAACGCTTTACACCGGCGTCACGAATGATCTCGCAAGAAGACTTGCGAGCACGAACGCGGGGCCGGTTCAAAATTTGCTGCCCGATACGGAGCTGTTCGCCTGGTCTGGTACGAAGAGCATCCAGTTGCCAACCAAGCAATCGCTCGTGAAAAGGCGATCAAATCCTGGCGGCGGAACTGGAAAATCGAGTTAATCGAAAAAATGAACCCTGACTGGTATGACTTGAAACGGCATTTGAATTCGTGACAGCAAGTAAGCGCGAACAAGCCGTACCGGATGTCTCTTTGTTTTGAGCTGCTCATTCCGGCTGGAGCGGTGCGGAAGGCCGGAAACCTGTTATCTTTTGTCCAGTCGCATTTCATCACCAGCCTCGAATGTTGCTGCCGCCCGGCCTTTACGCGCGTGTGGAAAACGGGGAGGACAAAGATGCGTAAGGATCGCCACCCCGGTTTGGAGCCGGCGGATGGCCAGCTGGTCAGCGAATGAATGTTCCGTTCTGCAGCTCTGTGACCGCCTGGACAAGTTCGTCGCGGGTGTTCATGACAATGGGTCCGTGCCAGGCGACGGGCTCCTTGATCGGGGCGCCGGAGACCAACAAAAAGCGTATGCCTTTCTCGCCGGCGTGTACCACGATTTCGTCACCGGTTCCAAATATGACGAGTGTCCGGTCACCCGTCTGATCCCGAAATTTCAGTTCTTCGCCTTCGAACTCCTTTTCTGTCAGCACACCGAAGGGATCGGATGCACCCTCAAATATCCCCGAGCCTTCGAAAATATATGCGAAAGTCTGCTTGTAAGTATCTACCTTCAAACGCTTTTTCTTGCCCGCGGGCACATGGATATCAAGGTATTGAGGATCCGCAGCAATCCCGTCGACCGGGCCGCGCTTGCCCCAGAAGTCACCACAGATAATCCGTGCAGAGCTGCCGTCATCTTCCGTCACTACAGGGATGTCTTTTGCCGTGACGTCCTGGTAGCGCGGTTCGGTCATTTTTAGGGATGAGGGCAGATTTGCCCAAAGCTGGAAGCCGTGCATGCGCCCGTTTTCATCACCCTTCGGCATTTCCTGGTGCATGATGCCGCGCCCTGCGGTCATCCATTGTACGTCTCCCGCGCCCAGGTCGCCCTTGTTGCCGAGACTATCGCCGTGTTCGACCGTGCCGGCCAGGACATAGGTTATGGTTTCAATACCGCGATGGGGATGCCAGGGAAAACCAGCCAGGTAATCTTCCGGTCGATCATTTCGGAAATCGTCCAGCAGCAAAAATGGATCAAGCATTTCAGGGTCCTGAAAACCGAAAGCTCTCTCAAGCTTTACACCTGCGCCTTCAAGAGTTGGCTGCGTTGAACCGATATGCGTCACCGGGCGGATAGACATGGAGGTTCGTCCTTTTCTGGTTGTTCGTTGTGCAGAAAATAGCGTTGATTGGCAGAAAACCTAGCCGCGCTCAAACGAACGCTCTGTTCATTGCAGGGAAACAATTCCGGGCCGCGCCCCGAGGCCGCAACATTGACAGTTTGTGTCATCGTGAGGTACGCACCTCAAAAGCTGTCAACAACCGAAGGTCTGTTCGGTTTAGGTTGTATTGTTTGATTCAGCGCATATGAAAACTGAAGCGTAAGTCTCGGTAGGTTTGCAGCGTCAGGTACGTACAAACCAGGACGGCGGAACAAAGCGGGAGGAGCCAGGGTATGCAGGAATACAGACCTAAGCCGGAGTTGACGATCAGGGACGAAGCCTCTCTGCGCGCACTGTTCCCGGCAACCCATGAGCTGGCGATAAAGAAGTGCCAGGCGACGCTCGACAAGCATGCGCGAGACTATATTGCCCGCTCGCCATTTCTGTGCCTTGGCACTCAGAATGCTGATGGTAAGGCAGATGTCAGCCCGCGTGGTGATCCTGCCGGGTTTGTGAAAGTCGTGGATCGGGAAACGCTGGTCATTCCCGACCGCCCCGGCAACAATCGTCTCGACAGCCTCGTTAACATAGTCTCCAATCCCAGTGTCGGACTGTTGTTCCTGATCCCGGGGTTTGACGATACCTTGCGTGTCAACGGCACGGCGAGCCTCGTGGTTGACCCCGACTTGCTCGAGACGTTGAGCATCAATGGACGCGCCCCAACGATTGCGATCCTGGTGAAGGTGACATCCGTCTTCATGCATTGCGCAAAAGCGTTTCGCCGTTCGCATCTTTGGGATCCGGACAGGTTTTTGGATCGCAGCGAAATGCCCTCACTGATGAATATCATCCTGGACCAGACAGAGGGCGCTCCGCAGGACGATACGCAGATGAACGAGCTGGATCAAAAGCTGGAAGAGGAATACAGGAATACTCTTTACTAGTTTTGTGCCGGATGCTTGTGAACCGTGACTGGGGGCCGGACCTCCATTTCGTTACGATCAAAGATCGAAACGTTGCCGGCTGATGAGCAAAGCTGGTTCTAAAGCGGATTACCCGGCTGGATTGCAATGGGCTAAGCCCGGCCTGGCGATACGCGCTTTGGAATCATGGTGACATCGTACCGGCAGCAGACAATGGATCTTGCATCTTGCGGCGGTCTGGCCCACATGCGAGGCTGCCCTGTCAATTTGGCCGTCTGGTCAAATGCATATCATTGAACCGGTTGGATCTTCATGGCTCCGATATTGTCCGTGCGCGACCTGGAAAAAACCTACGAGGGTGGTTTTCAGGCGCTGAAATCCGTTTCCCTCGACATAGAGGAAGGAGAAGTCTTTGCGCTTCTTGGACCAAACGGTGCCGGCAAGACGACATTGATCAGCACGATTTGCGGACTTGTACGCCCCACGTCCGGTTCAATCCGGGTTGGCGGCCACGACGCAATGAAGGAGTTTCGCGCCGCCCGTCGTCTCATCGGACTGGTGCCTCAGGAAATGCCAACCGCGCCGTTTGAGATCGTTGGCGACACGGTCACATTCAGCCGGGGTCTTTTCGGTCTTCCGCCGAACCGTGCGCTGATCGATGGTATCTTGAAAGATCTGACACTCTGGGAAAAGCGCAACAATCCGATCATGGCGCTCTCGGGCGGCATGAAACGCAGGCTGTTGGTTGCCAAGGCACTTTCCCATGAGCCCAAGATCCTGTTCCTGGATGAGCCGACCGCTGGGGTCGACGTCGAATTGCGGCACGATATGTGGCGGATCGTGAATGAATTGAAGGAACGTGGTGTCACGATCATTCTGACAACACACTACATCGAAGAAGCCGAGGAGATGGCCGACCGGGTCGGGGTCATCAACAAGGGTGAAATCGTCCTTGTCGAAGAAAAGGACGAGCTGATGCGAAAGCTCGGCCGCAAGCTTCTGACGCTCAATTTGACGGAGCCTCTGGACGTGGTCCCGGAACGCCTTTCCCGTTACAATCTGGAACTCGCCGACGAGGGAACGCAACTCGTTTATACCTACGATACGCACGCTGAACGCACCGGCATAACCGCGCTTCTGACCGACCTCGCCGAGGCGGGCGTGCGCTTCCAGGATCTTCAGACCGACCAGTCATCACTTGAAGACATTTTCGTCGATCTCGTGAAGGGAGGGTAAGCTTTCATGACTACGGACATTACCATCCGCACTGCTGCACTGAAGGACAAGGATACGCTTACAGATCTTTGCATGCGGTCAAAACAGTCCAACGGCTATGACGACGCGTTCATGGCGCTGTGCACGGATGAGCTGCGTGTTCAGGACCTATGGATCACCGACAATGACTTCTGGATCGCGGAAACGCCGGACGGCCGGGTTGTCGGTTGCATCAGATTGTCGGTCGACAGTGGGATCGGTGAGCTCGAAACGTGTTTCGTTGATCCGGACTGGAAGGGCAAAGGAGTCGGCAAGCGCCTGTTCGAAGCACTTCAAAAGAAAGCCAAGGCAATTGATCTGAAGCTGATCGGCCTGGACGCCGATCCGTTTGCCGAACCATTTTACACACGCATGGGCTTTCGTACGGTCGGACGCTCGCCTTCGGGCTCGATACCGGGCAGAACCTTGCCGCGTATGGAATTGAATTTGACGTGAGCGTGAGAGACGCTCCCTTGGAACGAATGAACGGGTGTCTGAATGAACTTTGGAGCTGTTAGATCCATTTATCTGGCAGAAATGGCGCGCACGAAACGCACGCTGATGCAGAGCGTTGTGTCGCCAGTGATTTCGACCGTGCTGTATTTTGTGGTGTTTGGCGCGGCGATCGGTTCCCGGATCTCCGAGGTGGACGGCGTAAGTTATGGAGCTTTTCTCGTCCCGGGCCTGATCATGCTCTCGCTGATGACCCAGAGCCTGTCAAACGCGGCATTCGGGATCTATTTTCCGCGTTTCACCGGAACCATTTTCGAGGTGTTGTCAGCGCCGGTCTCCTACCTCGAGATCACCGTGGCCTATGTGGGGGCGGCTGCAACCAAATCGATTATTGTCGGGCTGATCATTCTTCTCACGGCCAATTTCTTCGTCGATATCGAAATCCGTCATCCTGTCTGGATGGTGACTTTCTTTGTTCTGACAGCGGTGACCTTCGCACTGCTCGGGTTCATCATCGGCATCTGGGCGGACAATTTCGAGAAGCTGCAATTCGTGCCGCTTCTGATCGTGACGCCACTCGCTTTTCTCGGTGGCAGCTTTTACTCCATCAAGATGTTACCTGAATTCTGGCAGACGGTGACGCTGGTGAACCCGGTGGTCTATTTGATTTCAGGCTTCCGATGGAGTTTCTACGGACAGGCAGACGTGAGCCTTGGTTTTTCGCTTGTAGCGACATGTGTTTTTCTGGTCGGCTCACTGGCGATCGTGCACTGGATCTTCAAAACCGGGTACCGATTGAAGGCGTAAGGCCGGGTCTTTCAAAGCGTGAGAGTGTTTATGTCATCAAGGTCCTTTCTCAAGACGGTTTCCGCGCTTTGCCTCGCGCTCGTCCTGGCCGCCTGTCAAACCACGCAAACCCAAGCCCCGGCGACACCTTCGGCATCTTCAGCCTCAACTGCGCCTGTCCAAAGCGCGTCGCTTCCGGTTGTCGCCTATGCACCCTCGACTGCGGAGGAGCGTGGATTTTCCGCTCTTGTCATCAATGCATCCAGCGGAGAGCAGCTTTACGCCGTCGATGCGGATGCGGCCCGCTTTCCCGCGTCGCTCACCAAAATGATGACGCTTTATCTTCTGTTCGAAGCCGTTGCTGACGGGCGTTATTCGTTGTCGTCGCCATTGACGGTTTCCGAAAAGGCAGCCGCACAGCCGCCGGCCAAGATCGGGCTGAAAGCCGGTACGACAATCACGGTCGAACAGGCGGCCAAGGCGCTTGCGATCAGGTCGGCCAATGATGTCGGCATGGCCGTTGCGGAAAACCTTGCAGGAAGTGAAGCCGCCTTTGCCCGTCTGATGACACGTCAGGCACGGGCGCTCGGACTTTCCAGGACCCGCTTCGTCAATGCGACAGGGTTGCCGGATCCAAGTCAGGTGACGACAGCGCGAGATATGGCGAAACTTGGCCTCGCACTCAAACGGCGGTTTCCGCAATATGCAAACTATTACCGGGCAAAGTCGTTCAATTATGGTGGCCGAACCTTCAAGGCGACCAACAATTTGCTGGGAAAAGTTGCAGGCGTTGACGGGCTGAAGACGGGTTACATCCGCATGTCGGGATACAATCTGGTTGCCACGTCGCGGCGTGGCGGCAAGCAGCTGATCGTTGTCGTCATGGGCGGCAAGAGTGAAGCTGCGCGAGACCGGGAAGTGACACGGCTTATCGAAGCCTACTCCTGACCCGGTTTCCTTTGGGCCGTCACACTGCGACAGGCTTGAGTGATGGGGCAAACGTCACGCAGTTGCGACCGTTGTTTTTCGACCGGTATAGGCTCTCGTCGACGGCCTGAAGCAGATCTTCCATCACCACCTCGCTTCCATCGCCGTGATAGATACCAGCGGAGGCGGTGATCCTGAAGTCTTCGGGAGCGAAGTCAAACTGGATTTCAGAGATCCGCTGTCTGAGGCGGTCCGCGACCTTGGCCGCATTTTCCCTTGAGATATCCGGCAGAATGACTGCAAATTCTTCGCCGCCGAGCCGCGCGAAGCAGTCGTCCTTGCGCAGTTGTGCCTTTGTGGCAGCGACGACTTTCACCAGCGCCTGGTCGCCTGCCAGGTGACCGAACTGGTCATTGACCTGCTTGAAGTGATCCAGATCGAAGTTCAGCAGGCCGAACGTCTTCCTGGACGAAGCGTGCAACAAGTCTTCTAGGCGTGACTGAAACTCCCGGCGGTTATAAGCGCCGGTCAAAGGATCCCGCATCGCGGCTTCCTTGTGGCGTTGTGCAACCTGCTCAAAGGAGAGAGCGGTTGAGAACGCGCCGGTCAGGCTGACAAACAGCATGGCGCTCATCAGATGGAGATCCTGCATCATGTCATTGATCATGCCCGGGCCGGCAAATGCGTCTCCGGCGAGCCCGTGAAAGATGCGCAGACCGCCAACGGCCGCAAGGAAGAAGAAGGCAAGGACGAGCCCGATGACGGAGATCAGTCCATGGAAGTTCTTTGACGTGTACGCGACAATGGTCGCGACGCAGAGGAGCGTGAATATGACGTTGCCGCCGACATAGGCAAGCATTGGATCGGAAAGCACGTAGGCAAGGACGCCGACCAGCACGTAAGAAGCGGCCGGAGCGAATACGTCGCTCAGTTTGTTCGGCAAGCGCGCAAGAACGCGGGCTGCATAAAGATGAAACCCAAATCCGAGCAACAGCAGCGTGTTCGGCAGAACGTAGGCAACGAAGGTCGGAAGCACACGTTCGAAAGCAAAGCAGATCAGAGCGATCGCCAGTAGAGCATTTGCTGCTGCCCAACTGCGCCAATGGGCGTTCGGTGTCACGCGAAGTGACATCGACTGAAAGGAAATGGCAAAAATCAGCAGCAAAAGCAGGTTTGCCGAAAAAAGCGTCAAAAGATCCATGTAGACGCACTCCACAAACTGATAGCCGAAACCGGCGGTACAGGAGAGCCTATGGTGAAACTGTTTTAGATGTTGTTAGTGCTGGTTAATAGATTTTCATCAAATTGTATGAGAGTGGAAAATCAAATCGAAATGTCCACTGAAAATAGCACTTACCTCCATAGGCACATGTGCGGATTAACATTTTCTAAAAGTCGGCGAAGAATCTACGCTACTTTTATCTAATTTGGTCGAAAAACTGTCTAAAGGCGAAAAAGAGGATCAGACATCTGGGCCTGAAGACTGAATTCTCCGAATAAATTCAGTTATTTATGAGTCTTCAGCCTCTTATCGGAGCTGCTTCGAATTTTGCCGGAGAGGTAGTGAAAAGTCCCGTCAAACACGTAGGACGGGCATGACGACACACGACTTTCCGCGCTTCTGCCGCAAGACCGGCCGGAGTTGCCGGCGAAAATATGGGCGCGGCCAATCCAGCCTGAATCCGGCCCCTTCCGAATAAAGAAAAAACGCCCTGGCCGCTTCTCAAGTTCTGTTTGGGCTGAATTTACTTTGATATTCGAGGCATATTGCCCGACTGAAACCAATTTGCTTTAAACGAGTTGGGCTTGATTTTTCGCGCTATGGCTGTTTGCCTGTTTGAATTCGCGGGATACGAAATCGTGGGGGTCGGCGATTGGCCTGTTGCCCCTTTGAGGTTTCTTGGTGGGGCAATGAAATTAGTCTGGTGTCTGTTTTTTAGTATTTTTCTTTTCACCACTCACAGCAATGCGGCCGGAAAATCGGGTGAATCCGGAGGGGGGCATTCCTGGCGGCTTGAGCGTGAAGGGCAGGGCCTTTCCGCGTATCAGGGAACGGGTTCCGACCATTTCGGCGGCATGCCGGATGCTCAGGAATTAGAGCAACTTCTTGCTAGAGAAGCCGCAGAGGATCCGGAAGACCTTTTCCGGCTGGGGCTCGCCTATGAAAACAGTGAGCTATGGGAGCCGGACTACAAAAGGGCCTTCTCGTATTTTCAAAGGTCTGAAGCGCTGGGGTTCCCCTGGGCGAAATCGCAGGTGGGCTATTACTACGAAACGGGATTGGCAGGTCCTCAGGATTACGAAAAGGCGGTCAGGTTTTACCAGGAGGGCGCCGATTTCGGCGATAGCTGGAGCGGGCTGCGTCTCGGATATCTTTACCTGGAAGGCGAGGGCATCCGCCAGCACGACGGGCAGGCTTTTTTCTGGATCCAGTGGGCAAGCCGTGGCGGCGTGGCGGAAGCAACATCTGCGCTTGGCTGGCTTCATGAAAACGGACGTGGAACAGCTAAGGATCTTACTGAGGCAGCCCGTCTTTACCGCCGCGCCGGTGAAGCAGGCAACCTGAACGCCTGGGTCAATCTCGGGCTGATGCATGAAACCGGTGTGCTTGGAACCCCTGACTACGAGCTGGCAACCGAGCTCTACCGAAAGGCGTCAGATGCGGGTTTCAGCCGCGGAAAACATAATCTCGGAACAATGTACTATTGGGGGCAAGGGGTCGCGCAGGATCAAAAACGCGCGGTTTCACTGTTTCGCAGCGCCGTCGACCTCGGCTATTCCTATGCACATGTTTCCCTTGGTCTGGCCTATGAGCAGGGCGGTGGCGTTGAAAAGGACTATGCTCGGGCTGCCGACGAGTACCAGAAAGCGATAGACGCGGAAGGCTCTGCCCGCGCCAAGGCCTATCTTGGCTGGCTCTATCAGGAAGGTCTTGGGGTTGGCCAGGATCTGGAGAAGTCTAGAGCGCTTTATGAAGACGCTGTAGCAGAGGGACAACCCTTTGCATTGACGGAGCTCGGATTTTCACTCGTCTACGGATCTGAGGGACGCACGCCTAACGTTTATCGTGGCCGCCGGCTTCTGGAAAAGGCCGCAGCTGATGAATACCTTGCCGCGCTTCTTGTCCTGGCTGACATGTACGACAACGGCACCGGCGTCGCCAGGGACAGCAACGAAGCGTTCCACCTGTATCAGCGCGCAGCTGACCTAGGTGATCCGGACGCTCTGGCGTCGATCGGTGACTATTACATGGATGGCGATCAGGTTGATCGCGACTTCGCAAAAGCACGCGAACTCTACAGTCGGTCTTTGGATGCGGGAAACAAGGAAGCGCTGCTTGATCTCGGATACCTCTATACAGAAACCGACTGGGAAGAGCACGATTTCAAAATCGCCATGGAGTACTTTCGCAAGGCCGATGAGGCCGGTGTGGAAAATGCAGCAACCTTTTTGGGCATTGCCCACTTTCATGGTGAGTGGGCACAGGAAAACGACCGGCTTGCGCGTGGCTATTTCGAGCGTGCCGCAGAAAACGGTTTCTATCTTGCGGCAAAGTATCTCGGCTACATGGAAGAAGAGGGCCTGGGCGGCGCGAAGGAGAAAAATGAGGCGGTTCGTCACTATGAGCTCGCGGCTGAAGGCGATGAGCTCTTTGCCGCACAACGCCTTGTAACAGCGTTCAGCGACGATGGTTGGATGACACCAAACCGGCAAAATGCACTTCGCTGGAGGATCCGGGCAGGAGAGCTGGGTGATCCGGATGCGGCCTATGATGCCGCGGAAGTGCTCTACAATGATCCCTCGCAGAAAGATCTGGAACATGCCGCGGCTCTTTACCGGGTTGCGGCCAATGACGGCAATCTGGATGCGTCGGTCAAATGGGCGCGCCTGCAGATATTGGGTGAAGTCGAAGGAGCTGACTATTTTGCAGCGATCAAGGAACTGAAGTCAGTTGCAGACGCGGCGCCGCTGTCGGCTATCGGCCCGTTTTCGCATTTGATCAGGGACAGTGGCGACAATCCCGTTACCCCAAAAGGGAAGGCGGAGCGTGAGCTTTTTCTTGGAATTGCCTACGCCAACGGGATTATTTTTCCGCAGGATGCGGAAAAGGCGGCAGCCCACCTGCAACGGAGCGCCGACCTCTCGTCAAATGCCATTCCCAGCGTCCACGTCTTGCTGGCCGACTTGCTTCTGCGGACAGAGTCCGATGATCCCGAAATCAATGAAGAAATAATGCGGCATTTGCGTTTCGCCGCCAATCGGGGCGAGGCGCTCGCGCAACTTGCGTTGGGTGAAGCCTTTGCCACCGGCAGGCTGCAGAACCAGGCGATTACGAAGACGAACTACAAAAAATCACTGATGTGGCTTCGGTTGGCCGCGGCATCACTGGAGGATGCACGCTACCTATTGGCTTCGAGCCTTTTGCATGGCCTCGACCCCGATATTGACCGGTCCGCCGGCATCGAGAAGCTTCAAGACCTCGCCGTGACCGGCAACGCAGACGCTGCGCTTGAACTCGGATTTCATTTCAGCAATGAAGTAAATGGCGATGATTTTGCCCCGGAAACCGCACTGATCTGGTTCAAAAAGGCGGCTCGGTTCGGAAACACCGATGCGCTGAACTCGATCGGTCTCTTGCATCAGAACAAGATGATCGAAGGTCACTCCATGGAGCAGGCCTATGACTATCTCCTGCAGGCAGCCAAGGCGGGACACTCTGATGCCGCCGGCTCTGTCGGTTGGCACCTGAAAAACGGTTTGGGCGTGGAACGCGACATTTTTGCCGCCGAAGACTGGTTTCTGCGATCTCTGGAAGGGGGCAGCAGATGGTCCAGTCTGAACCTGGCAATGCTCTACGTTGAAGAAGAAAGTTTCGGGAAAGAGAAAACTGCCGAGGCAATCCCTGTTCTGCTTGAATACGCAGACCGGGGAGATGCCTACGCTGCAATGACACTTGGACGGGCCTATGTATTTGGTACCGGTATTACAGCTGACCCAAAACGCGGCGAAACCTACTACAGGCAGGCATTGCAGGACCTGCCCAAGCCGGCACATACGGCGCTGGGGAATTTCTACTTCCTTGGGCAAGGTGGAGAGGTCAACTACGAAAAAGCGTTCGAGCACTATTCGAAGGCCGCCGATCTTGGCAGTGGTATCTCGCTGAACAATCTCGGGTGGATGTTTGAAAACGGGCTTTATGTCGGTCAGGACTACGCGCAGGCCGCGTCACTCTACAGAGCATCCATCAATGCCGGTGACACCGGAGCCCTCGTGGCTCTGGGGTTGCTCTATCGGAACGGGACCGGGGTCATCCAGGATTTCCAGGAAGCCAACCGGCTCTTTCAGGAAGCGATCGGCAGAGGCTCCAGCGGTGGCAAGGCGAATGCCGCTTGGATGCTCCTTAATGGCTTGGGGGTTGAGCCGAACCGATCTGAAGGTATGGCCCTTCTGGAAGAATCCGTTTCCCAGAACGATCACGACGGCACCTACTACATGGCCCTCCTGCTGGAAGAAGGGAAGTTCGTCGACACCGATATGGAAACTGCAAAAAAATATTACGAAATCGCAGCGGACCAGGGCAATTTCCTGGCGGAAGCTGCACTGGAACGCCTTCAGGAAACTGAAAAAACCGCCATTCGCTGAAACGGATACGAGAACAGGAGGCCTGGCTTTTGAAGCGTTTTTGCCGGTTTGACTGACGATCATATTCTGTATCGCGACGGCACAGGTGTCGAACTTGACTACCAGGAAGCGATCCGGTTGTTCAAACGGGCCGAAGTGCTCGAGATCCGGGGCGGGTCCGCGAATTTCGGTTGGATGCAGCTGCATGGCTTGGGCATGCTGGAAGATGTCTCGAAAGGTCTTGCGCTGATCAAGACAGCCGCAGACGAGGAGGATGCCTACGGAGCCTTCTATCTGGCGAAGCTTCTGGAAACTGGAGAGGTCATTCCGCAGGATCGCGACAGGGTTCTGGAGCTTTATAGGCTCGCGGATGAAAATGGCTTTTATCCGGCAAAACTGGCTGTGAAACGCCTGGAAAAAGCCCACAAAACCTGCGCGCCCTCTGCCTAAGAAAAAGCCGAGCGTCGCTGCCCGGCCTTTTAATATCAGTAATGCAGGTCCGGCTTAGTTCTTGGTCTTGTCGACTAGCGCGTTGGACTTGATCCACGGCATCATGCCGCGCAGCTTTTCGCCGACTTCCTCGATCTGGTGACCGTCGTTGAGGCGGCGGGTTGCCTTGAATTTGGCTGCACCCGCACGGTACTCCTGCATCCACTCGGAGGTGAACTTGCCGGTCTGAATGTCTTTCAGGACACGCTTCATTTCCGCCTTGGTTTCGTCGGTGACGATACGCGGGCCGGTGACATACTCGCCCCATTCAGCCGTGTTGGAGATGGAGTAGTTCATGTTGGCGATACCGCCTTCGTAGATCAGGTCAACGATCAGCTTCACTTCGTGCAGGCATTCGAAATAGGCCATTTCCGGTGCATAGCCGGCTTCCACCAGAGTTTCGAAACCGGCGCGGATCAGCTCGACGAGACCGCCGCAAAGAACGGCCTGTTCGCCGAAGAGGTCGGTCTCGCACTCTTCCTGGAACGTGGTTTCGATGATGCCGGACCGGCCGCCGCCGACGCCGCTGGCATAGGAAAGGCCGAGGTCGAGCGCATTGCCGGACGCGTCCTGATGAACGGCGACGAGGCACGGCACGCCGCCGCCTTTTTCATACTCGCCGCGCACCGTGTGGCCCGGGCCCTTCGGTGCGACCATCAGAACGTCGACTGAGGATTTCGGCTCAATGAGACCAAAATGGACATTGAGGCCGTGCGCGAAGGCAATCGCGGCGCCGTCGCGGATGTTGGCGGCAATGTGGTCCTTGTAGATGTCCGCCTGCAATTCGTCGGGCGTTGCCATCATCATCAGGTCGGCCCAGGCAGCTGCCTCTGCAACGGTCATGACCTTGAAGCCATCGGCTTCGGCCTTGAGGGCTGTTGTGGAGCCTTCGCGCAGGGCGACGGCAACGTCCGGCACGCCGCTGTCCTTCAGGTTCATGGCATGGGCGCGGCCCTGCGAGCCGTAACCGATGATGGCGACTTTCTTGGACTTGATCAGATTGATATCTGCGTCACGATCGTAATAAACGCGCATGGGTTCCTTTCTCCCGTTTGCATTCTCGTTTTTGGCTTAAGGCCGGACTTTTTCGCCGGTCTTGTTTGTTTATTGAACTGTTCCCTTGCGGAGTGGCTCCGGAGCCTCAGGCTCCAAACAGCCGGTAAAAACGGTCAACGGCAGTCTCGGCCTGTGACTTGTGATCCTGCTCGGCTGTGCTGGCGCTTTCACCGAGCAGGAAACGGATGTGAACGTCGCGGATCGCCAGTCCGTAAAGCACCTGGTAGGCGTCCTCCGCGTCGTCAAATTTCAAAAGCCCGTGGCGGCGGCCGCTTTCCAGCATGGTCCGGGCACGCGCCGAGATCATATGCTTGCCGCGCACGAGCAGCAGATGACCGAGCCGATTGGAATTGGTGTTGGACTGGCCGATGGAGAGCCGGTTGAGCGCCAGCGATGTTTCGGAGAACAGAACACCCAGAAGCGCTTCAACAAACGCGGTGACATGGGCGCGAAAGGTATCTGCGTCAGCTGTTGCCCCGGATTCTGAGGGAAACTGCACCTGGCTTGCCTGATAGGCAACAACGGCGGCCAGCAGTCCGTCGCGGTCGCCGAACCACTTGTAGAGACTTTCCTTGGAGCAGCTTGCCGTGCGTGCAAGCCCTGCGGTCGTCAGTGCTTTTTCACCGCCCTCGACCAGGAGCGTCAGAGCGTGTTGCAGCACCACCTGCTGACGCGGCGAAAACTCCGGCGCAGCATCCGGGCGGGAAGTGGCGATGTCATAGGCGGCAGCGGGCATGAGTATTGTCTTGACTGGAATACAGGTGATCTGTGCGCAGAACCGTACGGTACGGTTCGGCGTGCGTTATCGCATTGGTGCGAGGGGAGGTCAAGGGCGAAGTGAAATTTTTCGGAAAACGCAGATCGATGCTTTTGGCGGCCGCGCCTTCGAGAAAGTGCGTGCTTCCTCAGGATGGGGATGTCTTTCCCACGGTCAGTCCGGTGCGGCAGGTTGGGGTAAGACGGCAACTCTGAAATTGTCTTCCCGGTTTAGGGTATGAGCGGCAGACTGAGAACTGGTTGTGGGCACCACCTGAAAAAATAGGTTAGACAAGAGCTTACTGGATCCCTGCCTCCGCAGGGATGACAAGAAAAAGATCGGGTCCAGCCTCGTGAAATTTCATCACCAGCGCTTGCACTCTGTCATCGCACATTCGATCCGGGATCTTTGTCGGTTCAGACGGGTACGGGCCTGGCTCAAGGTTGGTGGATCTGCGTGATTTTGGAAAGTGTTTGCGGGTAATGCTTTGCGGTGTTGTCCCTCCGGCGCCGTCCCGGACCTGATCCGGGACCCCTTTCAATTGATGAGATTTAGGTCCCGGTTGAACGCCGGGACGGCACATTTGCTATCGTAAGCATAAGCCGCAGGGTTTGACGCCGTTCGAGACGAGGTTTCTATAAGAACCCCGGTCATCCCCGCCTCCGAGCGGGGGTCCAATGCCTGGTGCAGCAAAACCGGGTTTACGTCGTTTTGCGACGCGCTGCGGCACATTCAATTGAACCTGTCTTCGGTCCGACTTGGATTGGATCCCCGATCAAGTCGGGGATGACCGATCGCGGCAATCGTCAGAAGATCCGAGGCTTCCTCGGGGCAAGAGCAGCCAGTTAACTTTAATGACCATCTGAATGTAAATCCCTGAGGGGTTGTCTCCTCGACATGACCCGGGACTTCGCTCTATTGATGAGATTTAGGTCCCGGCTCAAGGCCGGGACAGCGTCGTTGCTTTCGCAGGCCTAAGCCGCTGGAATTCTTGCCGTTTATAGCCATTTCCAAGCAAATCGGTCATCCCCGCCTAAGCCTGTGAAATCGAGAATATTCCCCTGTAGTAGTCGCCTAATACCCATTCAATCCCTTTGCCTGCTAGCCTTTCTCCATCGTTGTTGAACACTCAGGGAGGATTGGACATTAGTGCGAAGATCCTGATGATTACCGGAGACTTTACCGAAGACTACGAGACCATGGTGCCGTTCCAGGCGCTGCTTGCCATGGGCTATCAGGTCGATGCGGTGTGTCCGGGCAAGAAGGCAGGGGAAGCGGTAGCGACCTGCATCCACGACTTTGAAGGCGACCAGACCTACACCGAAAAGCGCGGCCACAACTTCACGCTGAACGCAACATTTGCCGAGGTGGATGTTGCCAGCTACGACGCCTTGGTCATTCCGGGGGGCCGGGCACCGGAATATCTGCGCCTCGATGGTGCTGTCATCGATGCGGTCAAGCATTTTATGGACGCCGGCAAACCGGTCGCTGCGATCTGCCACGGTGCGCAGATCTTGACAGCAGCGGGTGTTGTTAAAGGAAAAACGGTCTCTGCCTACCCGGCGTGCCGTCCGGAAGTGGAACTTGCCGGTGCGACCTATGCCGATATCGCTGTCGATGCGGCAGTGACCGACGGCAATCTCGTGACCGCCCCGGCCTGGCCTGCGCATCCGGACTGGCTGGCGCAATTCAACGCCGTGCTTGGCGGCGCGGCAGCCGGATCGCTTGCAGCCTGATCGGTGCGTGCCGAACGAGAGCAAACAATGCCGTCGAAGCCTAGCATTTAGAGGAGCTGGGCCGGAGGTCAAAGACATCCGGCCCATCCTTCGAGACGGACCTGGCGGTCCTCCTCAGGATGAGGTTTCGGTTCGGGTAAGGTTTGTTGGGTCGAATTTCACGCCTCATCCTGAGGAGCGCGTCAGCGAGGCTCGAAGGACAGGTCTCGGATCCAGAGCCTTGCTATGTTTGAAGCAGAGGAGCGGCAGGCCTTTGCAGGGCCGGTTGGCCTTCCGTGGAGAGACCTTATATTGGAGAACCAAGGCCGCCGGAGCCGACAAACTGGAAGGGAGGACGACATGTGCAAACTCTTTATCGAAGCTGATCCCGCGCTTTGGGAAAGCAGCACAAAGTCACTGCGCATCGACGGGATGGTGACCTCCGTTCGCCTGGAAACCTTCTTTTGGAACGTGTTGGATGAGATTGCCGGGCGCGACGGCATGAATGTCGTCCAGCTGATCACCCGGCTTCACAACGAAAGCATCGATGCCGGGCATGATCTCGGCAATTTCACCAGCTTCCTCAGGGTATGCTGCGGCCGATACCTTGCGCTTCAGCTCTCAGGTGATGTCCCGACCGACACGCGCCTTCCCATCTCGGGACTGGACGCCGATGAAATTCTCGAGGCGGAGAGCGCACGGGTGCACTGATTGGAAGACGTCTCGACGGTGAAGGCACGTTTCTGGCAGGGGGCCGAAATCCAGCCTGATTGTCATCTCAAAAGTTCGCGGGTTTGGAGACGAACCCGGTCGCGTTGCTTGTGATTGGGCAACAATATCAAAGTGTTTTGGATCCCCGATCAAGTCGGGCATGACGTTCAGAACTCCTCGTTAGCCCTATGCGCCTGCATCCAACCTTTTCACCACCTCATCCCCAATTGCCAAGGACGATGTCAGGCCCGGGGACTCCATTCCGTAGAGCGCGACAAGCCCCTCCAGGCCATGAGCTTCGGGGCCGTCGATCCTGAAGTCGGCGGCCGGTTCACCCGGTCCGGCGATCTTGGGGCGGATGCCGGAATAGTCGGGGATGAGGCTGTCATCCGGGAGACCCGGCCAATAACTGCGGATCGCCTTGTAAAACCTGTCACTGCGAGCCGGGTCGACGTCGTAGTTTATGTCATCGGCCCATTCGACATCGGGTCCAAAGCGCGCCTGACGCTGGAGGTCGAGTGTCAGATGGATGCCAAGACCACCTGGCTCGGGAGCCGGATAGATGAGGTGGGAAAAGGGTGCTTTGCCCTGAAGTTTAAAGTAATTGCCCTTGGCCAAATAGGACTTTGGAGGGTTTACCCCTTCGATCTCTGCCATCAGGCCGGGCGCTGAATGGCCGGCAGAAATGATGAGCTCCCGGCAGGTGAGGGGCGTTTCGTCACCGCCTTGCGTTCTGACCTGGACAGCATACCCATGCTGGATGCGTTCAATGCAAGACACATCCGCATTCAGGACCACCTGCCCGCCATGAGCTTCAAGGCCGCCCTGAAGCGCAAGCATATATCCGTGGCTGTCGATGATGCCCGTGGAGGGCGACCAGAGCGCACCGACGCCATCGAGTTCGGGTTCGAGCTCCGCGAGCTTTCTGCGGTCGTAAAAAACCAGATCGTCGAGACCGGTGTCTTGCGCCTGGCGATGCAATCGTTCCAGTTCCGGTATCTGGGAGTCGTTTGAGGCGACGATCAGTTTTCCGAGCCGTTTGTGGGCGATGCCGTTTTCGGCGCAGAACGCGTAGAGCTGGTTCTTGCCGGGCAGACATAGCTTCGCTTTCAGGCTGCCGGGCCGGTAATAGATCCCGGCATGAATGACTTCGGAATTGCGGGCGCTGGTTTCCGATCCGATCAGGCCATGACGCTCCAGAACCATGACCTCGCGCCCGCGCATTGCCAGAGCGCGGGCAATTGCAAGTCCAATGACACCGGCGCCGATAACGAGGGTTTCGATGTCATGCATAAAGGTCACCAATAATCAGTGCGATTGGATGGGCAACAACAATGTTGCTATCCCCAACGCTACCCCGGCCTTGAGCCGGGGCCTTGTTTGCAAGCTGCGGGATTGTGGTCCCGGATCGGGTCCGGGACGGCACATAGGCTGTGAATTCCCGGAGCGCTCAGCCCCACCACTTTTCAGGTTCGAACGAGCCTGCGGCATCTTCGATGACCTGGCCGACCTGGAAGAGCGTCGCTTCATCGAACGGCTTGCCGATCAGCTGAAGTCCGAGCGGAAGCCCGTCCTTGTCGAGACCGGCCGGAACGGCGATGCCCGGCAATCCGGCCATGTTCACCGTGACTGTGAAAATGTCGTTCAGGTACATCTTCACCGGGTCTGCATGAAGTTCCTGGTCGGCCACGCCGAAAGCAGCTGACGGGGTCGCCGGTGTCAGGATTGCGTCGACGCCGTTTGCCCAGGCAAGATCAAAGTCGCGTTTGATCAGGGTGCGGACCTTTTGAGCCTTCAGGTAATAGGCGTCGTAGTAACCGGCGGAGAGCACGTAAGTGCCGATGAGGACACGGCGCTTGACCTCGTCGCCGAAGCCTTCCGCACGCGTGTTTTCATACATTTCGACAATATCTTTGCCGGGAACACGCAGGCCGTAGCGAACGCCGTCGTAGCGCGCAAGGTTCGAAGAGGCTTCCGCGGGCGCAACGATGTAATAGGCCGGGAGCGCATATTTGGTGTGCGGCATCGAGATATCGACAATCTCGGCGCCAGCGTCTTTCAGCCAGGCGATCCCCTTCTGCCACAACTCTTCGATTTCGCCCGGCATGCCGTCCATGCGGTATTCCGCCGGAATGCCGATCTTCAGTCCCTTGACCGACTTGCCGATGGCCGCCTCGTAGTCGGGGACTTCAATGTCGACAGACGTCGTGTCCTTCGGATCGATCGACGCCATCGACTTCAATAGGATGGCGCTGTCGCGCACCGTGTGGGCGATCGGGCCTGCCTGATCAAGCGAAGAGGCAAAGGCAACGATGCCCCAGCGCGAGCAGCGGCCGTAAGTCGGCTTGATGCCGACGGTACCGGTGAAGGCTGCCGGCTGACGGATCGAGCCGCCAGTGTCGGTCGCGGTCGCCCCCATGCAAAGACGCGCGGCAACAGCAGTTGCCGAACCGCCGGAAGATCCTCCCGGAACAAGGTCCTGGTTGGAGTCCTTTTTGCGCCACGGGTTGATCACGTCACCATAGTAGGAGGTCTCGTTGGAAGACCCCATCGCGAACTCGTCCATGTTGAGTTTGCCAAGCATGACGGCGCCGTCAGACCAGAGGTTGCTGGTGACGGTGGATTCATAGGCGGGCTTGAAGCTGTCCAGGATATGACTGCAGGCCTGCGTGTGCGCACCCTTTGTGGCGAACAGGTCCTTGATGCCGAGCGGAATGCCCTCAAGCGTGCCGCCATTGCCACCGGCGAGCTTGGCATCGGAGGCCCTGGCCATGTCGCGCGCCCGGTCGGCGGTGATGCTGACATAAGCGTTGAGCTGCCCGTTGGCGGCCTCAATGTTCGAAAGGAACGCGTCGGTCAGTTCGAGTGATGTGTAGTCCTTGTTTTTCAGCCCCTCGCGGGCGTCGGCAATGGTCAGTTTGGTCAGGTCGGTCATGACTTGGTTCTTTCAGTTGGCCGTCAGCGGCCTTGAATAAAATACGGAATAGGGACTGTCGGGATAGTCGAGCACCGGTCCGCAACGGCTGAAGCCGGCACGCTCATAGATGCGCCAGGCTGCCGGATGTTTGTCGCCGGTCTCCAAAACAAGTGCGGAAAAGCCTTCACTTTGCGCAAGCTGAACAATCCGTTCGAGGATCTTGCCGCCCAGGCCCTGTCCCTGAAAGATGGGGCGCGTATACATGCGCTTGACCTCAGCAATCCCGTTTGCGTGCCGGTGAAGTGCGCCGCAAGCGGCCGCATCGCCGTCAACCCTGGCCACAAAAACGGTGGTCGCATCACCGGCCATGTCCTCGGTCGACATGTGGTAGCACGCTTCCGGGGGTGACAAGGTCAACAGCACCTCGTTGAGCTCGGCAATCATCGCGCCCATGTCCTCTGACAAGGGGGTTTCGATCGAGATGACAGGGGCTTGGGGCGACATTGCCAAACAGACCTTATTCGACGACTTTCGGGACCATGAAGAAATGATCTTCGGAGGCCGGCGCGTTGAGCGTTATGTCGTCGGCCTTGTTGCCGTCGGTGATGCCGTCAACGCGTTTCTTCATGGTCTGCTCGACCACGGACGTCATTGGTTCGACACCGTCGATGTTGACTTCGTCGAGCTGCTCGACAAACCCGAGAATGGCGTTGAGCTCACCCGTCATCCGGGTGGCGTCTTCTTCGCTGACTTTGATGCGTGCTAGCCTGGCAACGCGTTTCACTGTGTCGGTATCGACAGACATGGGATCCTCGTCTTGCTGGATATTCGCGTCCGCTGGGACGGAACGGAGCGTGTTGCGTGCAGGGTCGGGTCCTGCGTTCGTGGCCGCTTATAGCCAAAATCGAAGCATCCGGGTGTGAATTCGCATTGGATTCAGCCAAGATCAGAATTATACGGTACCAACTAGAACCGTAATTCAAATTGCTGGATCATAACCTTTATATTTCGGGCGAATAAACGGGAGAGTGAGTTGAGGGGGCGGCCGAAGGAAACCCGAGTGAGCGATGCGCTTCTTAACGCAACGCTTCGCGAACTTTCAGAGACCGGTTACGCCGGCACGACCGTAGCTCGGATTGCGCGGAGCGCGGGGACGAGCAAACAGGCGATCTACAGGCGCTTTCCGGATAAGACGGCACTTGCCGCCGCAGCGCTGGCGAATGGCTTTCTGGCTTTCAGGCCGGAGCCACCTCTGCGAGGCAGTGTTGCGGAAGACCTGCGGCGGTATCTCGTTGGTCTTGCCAAAGCGCTGACCGAAACACCGCTTGGCGGCGCGATCAGATCCCTTTCCTCCTATCGGGACGTTTCCGAATTTGCCGTTGTTTTTGCGGAAGCGGAAAGCGGTCAACGCTTGGCGCTGCGGCAGATCCTGATCGCAACCCCGTTTGAAGCTGACATGGAGACAAGGATCGATCTTTTGCTTGGATTGGTGTCTTTCGGCACGCTGGTTCGCGGACATATTCCGAGCGCAGATGATCTTGAAAAGGCAATTCACCTCGTTCTGGGCCTTGTCGCGCCGCGCGATCCCCGGCCGTTTTCCGGGCTTCCCGGCACGTGAAGGTGGTGGAAATCACATTTTCTAGCAAGCTCCTTTCATCTCTGTGATCAAAGGTTATTGGCCATTTACCGCGTCAAGGGACATGTTTGCACCAGCACGGTGCACAAAGACGCCGCGCGTAACGCCTTCTCTTACCCCTTGTGGAGACGTCCATGCCGCTTTACACCTCAAAATCCGTCCTGCTGGGACTGACAGCCCTGTTTTCGGCCGTCGCTTTTTCCGCGACCGCTGACGAGATCACGACCTTCACGAAGGGTGGCGCTGCCATCGGCGGCACCGATCCCGTTGCCTACTTCACCGAGGGCAAGCCGGTTGCCGGTTCCGATGAGTACACATTCCAGTATGACGACGTGACCTGGAAATTCTCGTCCGCCGAAAACCGCGACAAGTTTGCTGCCGAACCGGCAAAATACGCCCCGCAATATGGCGGTTTCTGCGCATTCGGTGCTGCCATGGGCTTCAAGGTCCCGGTCGTGCCGGAAGCGTGGTCGATTGTCGATGGCAAGCTGTACCTCAACAACTCGCTGAAGGTGCAAGAACGTTTCGAACAGGACGTTCCGGGACATATCAACAATGCGACCTTGAACTGGGAAATCATCAAGGACAAGAAGCCGGAAGATCTGAAAGAACCGATCATCCGCAACTGATCGTCCTATGAGTTAATTTGCCATTACCTCCAAACTTCCTTTCAGCCCGCCAATCGGCGGGCTTTTTTTTGAAAGACTTCTCCGGCGTGACGCTGTGTTTAGGCTCATCGAACAATGCAGCACTTTAAAAGACGATAGACACTTGCTAAATCTTGAGTGTGTTATTCATCTTTATGAGGCTCTCAGGTGACCACCAAACCGAAGCGGCGGCCACGCATACTGACTGTTTTGAAAACCAGGGCACTCAGCCCGCATATGGTGCGCGTGACATTTGCCGGTCCTGAACTGCAAGGTTTTCCGGCCAATCATGAAGGTGCCAATTGCAAGCTGGTTTTGCCAAGAGAGGGCGAAACGAAAGAGGAATTCTACGCCTATTTCGCGCCTGATGCGCCGAATGAAAAAATCCACCCGGTGCGAACGTACACGGTGCGCGCCTTCCGTCCGGCGGAGCTGGAACTTGATATCGACTTTGTCGTCCATGGCGACGAAGGCCCGGCCACACGCTGGGCGCAGTGCGCGGTGACAGGATCGTTTTTGGGTTTCTTCGGTCCAAGCCAGCCTAAGATCACGAACTACTACGCTGACTGGTATCTGATTGCGGCTGATCTTTCAGCGATGCCCATCGCGGAGGCAACGCTGGAAGCTATGCCTCTGGATGCGCAAGGTGTCGCTGTTTTCGAAGTCCCCTCGAAAGAGGACATTCGCGAGGTTACGGCCCCGCAGGGCATCGAGATCACCTGGCTTGTGCAAGAGGATCCGCACGTAGCTTCCAGCGCCCAATTGGAATTCGTCAAATCGCTCAACTGGCGGCAGGGCGTATTGCAAACGTGTATTGCCGGTGAGAGTTCGGTCATCCGTTCGCTACGGGACTATCTCCACAATGAGCGAGCCGTGCCGAGGAAGGACACCTATATCTCTGGCTACTGGAAAATCGGTCTTGTCGAGGACGAGCACCAGAAAATGAAACGCGCGGAAGCGGCCTGATCCAACACTCATGCCTTGTGGATCCACAGCGAGCGTTTAAACGGCGTTGCTATGTCTTCGCCCAAATTCTTTCGGCGGCGGCGGGACACTGCTGCGCGGGGCCGGCTGAACCGGCGGCTGCCGCACAAAATTGTCCGCTGGTGGATCAGGCTCGTCCGAAGTGAACCGGCCAGGCGTCTTTTCGATCCCACAAAAGTAACACATCAGCCCACTGCCAACTGTCGGCAACAGGAAGCTCAGATACCAAAAGCCACTTCGGCCGGAGTCGCGAAGCCTGTTGAGGCACGTGCACAGGTTCATGTAAAGCACGGCAATAATCGTCACGGTGAGGCCGATATTTTCCATCGGATTGCGGGCACTAGAGCTGTCTTCCAGATCCGCGAACAAGAAAATTGTGCCGGCCAGACCGCCAATCGCCAGACAGAAGATTGCGATCTGAGACAACCACCAGTGCGTTCGGCCGATCTTGCCGTGGCAAGGATTGATGAGGGCAAGCATTGGGCACTCCAAAGACCTCACCCTCTAAACCAAAAATTGTGAAGATGTTTTTAAACAAGTCTTTCGATTTGTTTGTGTTCTCAAGTTTTCACAAGGCCTTCCAAAGCCTGGTCGAGTGTCAGGAGGCACTGCCCGGAAGCCAAACTCAAGCCCTGCGATCCGATCCTTCTGCTTTTGCGTAGTTGAAGCATCGGAGGATACGATGGCCCGATATCATGTATCTGTCACAGGACTGCGCCTGAAAGGTTGGTTTTCTGCTTTCCGCTTCTGGAGACATGCCGCTCCGAGCTACAGTCAGGCCAAAGCGGCCAAGGGTATTGTCCTGGCGGATGTGCTCAAGAAAGACGGCATTCATCACACGCTGACCGTCTGGGAAAGCGAAACGGCAATGAAGAGGTTTCTTTACCGGGGGGCTCATCGCAAGGCAATTCGTGCGTTTCCGGAGATTGCGGAAGGGAGCACATACAGTTTTCAGTCCGATGTGGTTCCATCCTGGGATGTCGCCCTGGAGAAACTGAAGATTCATGGGCGCATCTACACCCAAGGCAGCCGCGACCAGCAGAGTAGTACCGTGTCGCAGTCGGAGTAGTCTCTCCGGCTAACACAATTGAGCTTGACCATCCGCGCGGCGGCGAGACTTGCCTACCTCATCCCCTCATAGGCGTATCGGGTTTTCGTGGTCGCCGCAGGGTCGAACCATCCGGGTTGTTTTTGAAGCAGCCGGAAGAGTTCATTCGCACCCCTGACCTGATCCAGGTCGAAGCCTTTTTTCCTTCCATCCCACTCGAAATCGAATGCACATTCTGCAATCAGGGGCCAGCCGGTCGGTCCGTCCGGATACCAGAAACTGAGACCGAGCTTGATCGGCTCTGCCTTCTTGAAGTCGACCTTGCAGAGCTTGCGGAAGATCTCCGTGGCCGTGAATGCGTTCACGGTGCCCAGCCGGGTTTTCCTGTGTATCTCCAGTTTCTCCAGGGCCGGAAAAATTTCGACCGCGTCATCGATCGTTGCGAGCTTGGGTTGCTTCTTGAACCGGATTGCGCTGGAACGGGAGAAGACGCTTCGGAAAGGAGGCATCAGGTCCTCCTCGAATTTCATTCGAGAGCGTCTGGCATCGGCTGTCTCAACGGACGCATCCTCGGCAAGGATCAGGTCCGCAGAGCGGAACTTTAAGGTGAGCTTGTAGTCGTCCTCGTCCTCTTCATACCGGCATCTGAGAGCGTAGCCGGCCGCGCGAAGGCGGAAGTCTTCAGTGTCGACGTAACTTGTTTCGCGTGCTTCTTCCTTGTCCTGACGGTCTATGTCCCCGCCGAGCCTTTCCGTCAGAAAACCGATCACATCCTGAAATGCATTGCTTGCGGTCTCTCGATCCAGAAAGCGGGTCGCATTCAGGATCAGCTTGTATTCGCGGGACGTGATACGGTTCATCTATGGCTCCTGCAGCAACGTGATGCCTGGGCAAGAGTGCAATCTTTGCGCGATCTGGTCAAACATTGTGCAGCCGATGCGCTAGTCGTGATCAGCGAACCTGCGGCAGAACGCGCGGGTGCCTGGGGGCATAGTCTTCCGCAAGTGTTAGCCCTTGTATGCCCAGAGCTCATCATCTGCTTGAATAGCAGCGACAACCGCTTTCGCGCGAGTAAACGTACCTTGGTTCGTTCCTAGCCCCATGTGATACGCCTCGGTTTTGACGAGGTAGCCCACAACAGTCTCCTCTGACACACCTCTGCGAAGCTGACTCGCAGCTTGGATCAAGTAGCTGTCGTATTCGTCTGCGAACGTTAAGCAGTTTTCGTCAGTCCAGTTCTGGCCGTCACCGAGAAGCCCTATCGGGTCCCATTTAGACCAGCCAATGTCCCTGAGGCGCGAGAGCCTAACTTTAGGAAGAGGTGGATTGAGGATCGGCATTGAGAAGTACTCTCGAAACGTATCTCGGCGATAGACTACCAGGCGCCGCGTGACTATTCAGCTCTACACTGCTCAAGATTTTCGAGTGAGAAGCTTCGCTCCGCTGCCTGTTGCGCGACCGAATGCTCTCCCACGCCGCCCAAACTTTCGCGGCATCTTTTTTGGAATAGGCCTAATGCCGCATTGCCGCCCCGAGACGCCTAGTCATCGGCTCGCTGTTGCCAATGCGGACCCGAAACCGACAAACAGGCCGCCGGTGATGCGCCGGACCCATCTTGCGCGCTTCGCGGACGTCAGGAACCGGCGCAGATGACTGCCGGCGAAGGCGATAAACGCATGGTTGGCGAAGCACAGGATCGCGTAGGTGAAGGAGAGGATGCTGATTTCCAGCATGTCGATCCTGCCGGAGCGCATGAATTGCGGGAAGAGGGCGGTGATCACAAGGATCGCCTTCGGATTGGTGACGGAAACAAGCAGAGCCTCCAGGAAAAGCTTCCAGCCGCTCTTGCCAGCTGCCTGGCTGGTGTCGGTGACGTGGAACCCCGATTTGTCGCGCCAGATCTTCAGGCCGAGATAAATCAGATAGGCTGCGCCGATGAACTTCAGCACGGTAAAAGCCAACGCTGAGGTTGCCATCAGCGCACCGAAACCGAAGGCAACCGCATACCCGATGATGACAAGACCTGCGGCATTGCCCGTCGCCGACGCAAGCGTTGCGTTTCTTCCGAAGCGTAGCGTGTTGCTGATGGCAAGCATGACACCCGGGCCTGGGCTGATGGCGGGCAAAAGGGAGACGGCAATGAACACAAGCCAGAGTTCAAACGACATACTGGAATTCCTCTATCAGGCGGGACCGCTTGAAGCGGCAGTCGAGGAGCGGATCAAGGCAGAAGGCGGCCTGCCTTCACGGCTTGATCCAGAAGGCCCTGGGCATATTCCCAAAGTTGTGGAAAGGGGCTGAGGCGGGCTTCCTTGGTTTCGCGCAAGTCAGCCACGGAAATTGGGGCATGGGTCGGGTCTTCCAGGCCTGACGCGAACACAAGCACCATCGGATGCAGGGCATCCATGGCGTTTGCAAATCGCGCTTCGTCTGTTTCATTGGCTTCAAATTCAAGCCAGAGAGCCTTGAATTCCGCCCCTTGTGCCTCCGGGAGCAGCGCAAACAGACGTTCGGCCGCTGCGGTTTCCCGGGCTTTGACCGCAGCGTAATTGGTGTCGTCCACCCAGTGATCTCCCGCATCGATCTCGACGAGGTCGTGAACTGTGAGGAGCTTGATCACGTGGTGAATGTCGGTGCCGTCCGGGGCGTGATCTGCGAAGGTCAATGTCTGGAGGATAACGTGCCAGCAGTGCTCTGCGGTTCCTTCCCTTCGCGTGCCGCTGGCAAGCTGATTGAGGCGGACGACCTCCTTCAGCTTGTCGGCTTCAAGCAGGAAGGCGACCTGACGTTCAAGCGCATCAGGCATTCAGACTTCACCCATCGCTTTGCGGAACCTTTTGACGCTCTCGGCAAATCCGTAAATCAGGGCATCGGCGGTAAAGCCGTGTCCGATGGACATTTCCCGGATAAAGGGCGCCCTGGCGATGAGGGCCGGGATATTCTCAACGGTCAGGTCGTGCCCGGCGTTGACACCAAGGCCGCATTCGCGGGCGGCAGATGCGGTCAGTTCGATGCGTTCCAGTTCCCTTTCCGCCGTGACCTTGTCGTCGTAGCAGGCTCCATAGGGGCCGGTATAAATCTCGATCCGTTCCGCGCCAATGCGGGCGGCGTGCTCGGGGGCAGCCGGATCCGGGTCGCAGAATAGTGACACGCTGACGGCCCATTCCTTGGAGGCGGCGATCGCCGTTTCAAGCAGGCCGATGTCGCCGGTGAAATCCCACCCGTGATCGGAGGTTGTCTGCTCCGGATCGTCCGGAACGAACAGGACCTGTTCCGGTCTGGCTTCTTCCACCAGCCGCATGAAGTCCTCGGATGGATATCCCTCCAGGCACAGCTCCTTGTTGGGGAACCTGTCCTCGATCAGCTCAGCAAGTTCGAAGACGTCGGTCTTGCGGATATGCCGTTCGTCCGGACGCGGATGCACGGTGATGCCTTTAGCGCCGGCGTCCATGGCAATGGCAGCAAGACCGGTCACGCTCGGCCAGGGCAAATCGCGACGGTTTCGCAGCATGGCGATGGCATTGACGTTGACTGAAAGGCGTGAGACGGCAGACATGGCTGAGAGTCCGGTTGAGGCGGTTCACAATCCGATTCAATAATTTGGGTCGGGATTGCAACATTGTTTCAAAAGCCTTTGAAGTCAAACGGGATATTGTCTCTAGGGACAATGTTTTCAGCGCCGTTTCCGCCTGTTTGTCTCCGATCTGAAGCCCATTAAATGAGAGCTTTCATTGATCGTTCGCCCGTCTTAAGGGCCGATCATGACTACCCGTTCGTCAAATCTGTTTGTGAGGTGTTTGCGATCATTCAAAAACACTTGGGCCAATTTTGTTCTGATCCAGGTCCCTTCGGCGCAGATGCCGGACGTGAAGGTGGATGATGAAAAGGCACCCCAGCCAGACCGCGAAAGGTTTCAGATGGACAAAGAGCAACATCGGCATTATTGCCCCCCAAACCGTCCCTAGGCCTGGTGCCACAAGTGATCCACCAATCGCACCGGCCAAAACGGGTGAAAGCACTGACGCCAAAACCGCGAAGCCCCATCCGGCAATTCCAGCCCGACCGAACCATCCGGACAGAAGCAAACCGGAAACAGCCCCACCGGCCGCTGCCAGCGACGCTATTTTCATCGGTGAAGGCTGAAGATCATGGCCCGACTGTCCAAAACCTAGTTCCTCCGCCAGCATGAGAGCGACCAGAAACCCGGCAGCCGCAACTTCCAGAAAAACGATGAAGCGAAACTTGTCTTGCACCAGCCAGTGCCGCGCCTGAGAGAATTCGTGCAACATGTGGCCTCCCGATACGATTGAACCGCAAACTTGATAGTTCGCATTCCAGGAGAGCGTTCGGAGGGTTTCTGTGTTTTATGTGCAGTTGAGGCAGGCCTGGATTGCCTATGAGGGTTGGTATGGCGTTTGGCAATCAATTCCTTGCGACGCTAGGTGCCGGGTCGAGACGTAGCGATCAGGAAGCCCTGGTAGCGGACCAGTTGGCCTATGCCAGGGAGCGAGACCATGACATCGAAGTTGAAACGACCGTTGTCCTGAAACTCAGTCGCTTCGCTTCTCGGCAGCAGCCAGCCTGGCAGAGGGATACCGAGCAAGCTTGCGCGAGTGACGGGAAAATGCAGTCTTTCGCCATCGAATGTCAGGTCGATATTGAATTTCATTAGTCCGAAACGTTCATAAACGTGACCGCGGCTCTGATCGTTCCTAAGCGTAAGCGTGGAGGAGAAGCACTTGCCGCCGAAATCACGATGCCAGATTTCAGCGTCCTGCTGTCTCTCGATTGTGACGGACACTGGTGTTTGTTTGGATTCTGGCGGAAAGCCGATCAGCCGGCAGACAAGTTTGCCCAGCACTGAAGACCCGCGCGTTACTCTGGCCTCTCCAATCCAGTCATGTTTGCCCACAACGCTGTGAAGAGCGCGCACCGTCGCGGGAAGCTTGTCGAACTCGTGCCCGAGCGCCCGCCGAAACAGGCTCTGGCTTTCCTGGGCGCTCATGTCCGGTTTCGCATTCAATTCTGTTGCCCTCTGCTACCGAAACCGGCAGCACGATCCAGATCCAAGCCTAAGCTTTCGGAGCGGATGCGCTTAGTCAACGATCCGATCCTTCAATTCCTTTGAGGGAAGGGGGCATGATCTTTTGCCGAATGCAAACCGGTTTCGGGCAATGCGGTCGTACAGCCAGTCGGTTATGACATTGGGTAAAAAGTCGATGACTGCAAGCAGCGCCCAAGGTCCTCCGACGCTTCGCATGGCTGCAGCGAACGAGGCCATCTTCGTATAGGCCTTGCCGTCCAGAATCACGATGTTGGTTTCGAGGAGGTCCGGGTCCAGGTCAAATTTCTGATATAGCGCACGCCCGGTTTCGGATCGGGCACGGACGAAACGGAAACCTGCTGATCTGTCGCGATGGGCCATGAAACGCGCAAAACCCGAACAAATGATGCAGATATCGTCAAAGACGATCAGGTTCTGTGTTCCTGAAAGCTGTGACACGTAACCGGGTTCCTTTTCATGTTCTGGGCCGGACTGACGGCGTGGTACAAGCATGACGCAACTGCCCCATCCTGGTCCATGTGCTTATCGTCGCGGCTCCACAGTTGCCGTTAAAGGTGGGGATCCTTGTTGCAAACAAACCGCCTTCTTGTCATGCGCTCAAAATTGAGTATGTTCTCCGGTAATGTAATAACATTACAAATCAGCGTATGGAGAGGTGATGACTGATACTCGTTTGCCGGTAACGGTCCTGTCCGGATTTCTCGGAGCCGGGAAAACCACATTACTCAATCGCGTCCTGAACAACCGCGACAACCTGAAGGTCGCCGTCATCGTCAATGACATGTCGGAGGTCAATATCGACGCGGATCTGGTGCGAGCCGGGGGGGCGGAACTGAGCAAGACCGACGAGACACTCGTCGAAATGTCCAACGGGTGCATATGCTGCACGTTGCGGGACGATCTCCTCAACGAGGTCCGGCGTCTTTCCGAAGAAGGAAAGTTCGACTACCTGCTGATTGAATCGACCGGGATCTCCGAACCGCTGCCGGTTGCCGCGACTTTCGAGTTTCGGGATGAACACGGGGAGAGCCTGTCCGATGTGGCCAGGCTGGATACGATGGTCACGGTCGTCGATGCCGTCAATTTGCTGAAAGACTTCTCCAGCCATGATTTCCTGAGCGACCGGGGCGAAACCCTCGGAGAAGAAGACGAGCGCACACTGGTGCACCTATTGACCGACCAGATTGAGTTTTCGGATGTGGTTATCCTGAACAAGGTAAGCGCTGCGACACCGGCTCAGGTGGATGCCGCACGCAAGATCATTCGCAGCCTCAACGCGGATGCCAGGATCCTGGAAACCGACTATAGCGAGATTCCACCCGCAGATATTCTGAACACGCGTCTCTTCAATTTTGAAAAAGCGCATGAGCATCCTATGTGGGCGAAAGAACTCTACGGCTTTGCGGATCACGTTCCGGAAACAGAAGAGTATGGCGTTGCGTCCTATGTCTACCGGGCAAGACGCCCATTCGACCCGCAAAAGGTCCACGCGCTTTTGAACGGCCCAATGCCGGGTGTCATTCGGGCCAAGGGTCATTTCTGGATCGGCAGCCGTCCGGAATGGGTGATCGAATTTTCGCTGGCTGGAGCTCTTTCCAGCGTGTCTCCGCTCGGAACCTGGTGGGCCTCGGTTCCCATAGAGCGCTGGCCTGATGACGAGCGCGCACATGCTTATGCGAGATCCCACTGGGCCGAACCCTTTGGAGACCGCCGGCAGGAAATCGTCTTTATCGGTGCCGGGATTGACTGGCCCGAACTCCGCAGCCGGCTCGACGCATGCCTGATCACCGAAGAAAGCGGCAACGATCTTGCGGCATTTGCCGATCTGCCGGATCCCTTTCCTGCTTTCCGGATGGCGGAGCAGGCAGCATGAGCCTTGCGGAAACGGAAGCACACCGGCCGCTCCGGGCAAAAGCCCGGAATGTCCTCATGGGCCGCGAGCCGGATATTCTAGCCGAAATCGACGCGCCCGGCGTTGCAGCAACCATCTGGACACGTGCCTGCGATCAGGCCTTTCAAAGCTGGATCGATGCCTTGCCTTTTGAGCAGTTGCCTGAGCTCCGCACCATTGTTCCGGTGCACCTTGCCGAAGCTGCAGCGATTGCCGCTTGCGAACAGGCAAATGTGCCAAAAAGTCCGGAAATGGACATGCTCACAGGTGATGTCGGCGCCCTTGCCATGATGCTGGCAAAGTCGCTTAAGGTACGTCAGGTGCGGGTGCGGCTGGACGTCTCGGACGAGGTGATGTGTCCGAAATTCCATGTCGACAATGTTCCGGCGCGGCTTCTCTGCACTTATCGCGGCAAAGGAACAGAATATGTTCCGATGGGACACGAGAACGACCAGCAATCTGTTCGGCAAGTGACGCGCGGTGCGGTTGCGCTGTTCCGGGGCGGTGCGTGGCCTGGCGAAGAACGTACCGGCCTCTTTCACCGCTCACCTGATCCGGAACCTTTGAGTGGACATCGGCTGCTTCTGGTGATCGATCCCATGGAGTGAATAGGCTGTCGTGATTTGTGCCACTGCAAACGTATTCTGTTTGCGGTGGGGCTTACCAGCCGTATAGCGTTGCTTCCGGTCAAAGTTTCAATCAAGGACGGAAGAGCGTGGCACGAGCACATCTGCAGAATCGGGTTTTGCCAACTGGAGAAATCGTTTCCGCACCCTTTCGAGGCGCGTTTACCGGCAACCGGGGCATTCTGACATTTGACGAACACGGCCGGCTGGGCACGTCCAGGTGGAAACACCAGCACTGGATTGTCTGCGATCTGGTCCATCCGCGTGGCCGATACCACGGACCGCAACCGGCAAGGGGATGGACACCGCTGTTTTTCCTGGACGAGGCGATCGCCCTTGCCGCTGGACACCGGCCCTGTGCCTATTGCAGGCCGAAGGCTTATAGGGCCTGGCTTGAGGCCTGGACGAAAGCGCACGGCCAAAGGCCGGGACACAAGGAGATGGATGCGGTTTTGCATTCGGCACGCACGAAACGCAACCGCGTTCAGGTTCGTCACCAGTCGCTTTTGAGTGACCTGCCAAACCATACGTTTGTTTTGACGGAAGGGCGGCCGCATCAGATTCTGGATGGCTCTCTTTTTCCATACGAAAACGGTCGTTACGGCACGGGGATTTCTTTTGACCATCTCCGAAACGCGCCTGTTACGGTTTTGACGCCAGCGCCGACAGTCGCCGTCCTCGCCGCTGGTTATAAAGTAGAAACAAGCCTCGCAGATGCGGACTGAGTGTACCTGAATGCTTGTCCCACGGACCTTTAGAGCGCACTGTTTCCGGCTTGCGTTTGGGTAAATTGCCTCTGGACGGCTCCGTTTCCATTCAGCTGGTTGAGCAGTGGCGTTTGGCTTTGTCTTCGGGCAGTTTTAAGATGAAGGTTGTTGTCGTTCAGGCTTCATGAGAGCGTGTGTCATGTCCTTTATGAAACGAGTCCCTCCAACACTGGCTTGGTTGATGTTTTTGTCCTTTGGCGCAATGGCGCAGGAGTATGACTATGTCGCTGACAACCACAGCTGGTCGTTGAGCTGCAATCAATCCGGTTATGTCTTGCGTTCGCAATATCCGGTAACGCGGTTCCATGAAGCCGGTGCCGCGTCTTCCGTGACCCGTCAAAAGGAAACGCTTTACCTAGGCCGCGCCTGCGATGCGTCCAGCACCGTCCTTGGCGAGGGCAAATGGTGCTGGGCAAATGGTGGATTTTTCGCCGAATTCGCTCAGGCCCGGATGGGATTTCCGAGGCAGGAACTGGTATGCCCGAACAACCAGAATGATTTTTCAGGATGTTCCTGCTGACAAGGGCTTTGATCATGCGCACGGTCCAGCCGGTACAACAACGTCGTGTGTTGACACGCTGTGTTGGAAGCATGTGTCACGGGCTGGTTAAGTTGTATTTTATCTGACGTGCAATCAGTCTTGCGTTCCGCTCAAACCAGACTAAATCCTGATTGAGGATCACTCTCCAACCCAGTTTGACGACGGGACCCTTGCTGATGGTTGACGCAAAGACTTACACAGGTGGCTGCCTGTGCGGCCATATCCGATTTGAAGCCAAAGGACTTGCAGTAAACCCCCACACCTGCTCCTGCGAGATGTGCCGGCGGCATACTGGAGCCCTTACGGCAGCATGGGTGGAATTTCCAAGCAAGGCGGTTTCTTGGACGGGGCCGGGCGGTGCGCCTTCTGTCTACCGTTCCTCGAAGGTATCCAGCAGGGCGTTTTGCGCGATGTGCGGCAGTACCCTCGGAGCAATCGACGATGCGCCGACTGTAGCTCTCCTGGTTGGAAGTTTCGATGAGCCTGACGACGCAGAACTTGTGCCTAAGGGGCATTCATTTCGAAGCGGCCAGCCAAAATGGTGGACAGTTGAGATCAGTCAGCGTTGAAGGTCGGCTACCGATACTTCTTCCTCTCTCGCGCGTGAAAAACGATGCGCCGGCTGACAAAGGCCAATGTCAGGCAAACAAAAGCCCCGGTTTGTGCCGGGGCTTCTGAAAATAGACGAGGTTTCCGTTACACGCGATTCAGGAGCCTGGCACGGATGGTGTTGGGCAGGTTGCGGATCTCTTCCAGGATGCTGACCGGGTCTGCAACCGGGCTGTCCACGTCCAGAACCACATAGCCGATGTCCTGATGCGATTGCATGAACTGCGCGTGGATGTTGAGGTCGTGCCGCGTAAACAGGTCGTTAAGCGTGCGCATTGCGCCCGGCGCATTGTGGTGCACCTGGATAAAGCGTGTCGCGTCCGTGCCTTTGGGCAACTGGACCTGTGGGAATTCAACAGCTCCGATCGTGGAACCGACATCGGAATACTCAACAAGCCGCTTGGAAACTTCTTCGCCGATCCGCGCCTGGGCCTCTTCCGTCGAGCCGCCGACATGCGGTGTCAGGATAACGTTGTCGAGGCCGCGCAAGGGAGAGGTGAACTCATCCTTGTTGGATTTCGGCTCAACCGGAAAGACGTCGATGGCCGCACCTGCGAGATGGCCCGACTTCAGGGCTTCGGCCAGCGCATCGATATCGATCACCTTGCCGCGTGCATTGTTGATCAGGAATGCGCCTTTTTTCATCTTCCCGATCTGCTCGGCGCGGAACATGTTCTGGGTCTCCCGCGTATCGGGAACATGCAGGGAAACGACGTCGGCTTCACCAAGCAAGGCATCGAGGCTTTCTGTCGGCGCCACGTTGCCGTGCTGCAGCTTGTCGACCATGTCGAAATAGATCACCCGCATGCCCATCGCTTCAGCGAGATTGGACAATTGCGTTCCGATGTTGCCGTAGCCGACAATGCCGAGCGTCTTTCCACGGATTTCGTGAGACCCTGCGGCACTCTTCAGCCAACGCCCCTCGTGCGCGGCGGCCGATTTGGAAAAGACGCCGCGCATCAGCATGACGATTTCGGCAATTGTCAGTTCGGCGACGGAACGTGTGTTTGAAAACGGTGCATTGAAAACCGGGATGCCGCGCATGAGCGTGCCGTCGAGATCGACCTGGTTCGTTCCGACGGAAAAACAGCCGACCGCGACAAGGCTCTTGGCAGCCTCCAGAACCTCCTCGGTTACCTGTGTACGCGAGCGGATGCCCAGGATCTGCACGTCCTGCATGCGCTCGATAAGCGCGTCCTTTTCAAGCGCACCCGGCAAGACCTCCACGTTGGCGTAACCCGCTTTTTCAAGCACTTTACGTGCGGTCGGCGAGATACCTTCCAGAAGGAGCCATCGGATTTGGTTTTTCGGCCGGGACAGACCGTGGTTCATGGGCTTGGAGCCTTTTTCTGAATGAGATGTTTCATGCGCTTTAAGGGCGCGGAACGCCGGTGTCGTATACGCGCTGTTCCGTGTCGCGTCTAGGCCGTCGTGGCAACGAATTGTTGAGTTTCCGCCAGCAATGCAGACGTTGCATGGGGAAGAGGAGCCAAGTTGGCATTGTGTCCCTCCGCGCGCTGCAAAGTCGGCGTCTGACGTTGAAAATCGGCTCTTGTCTTGCCTGTTCAGCAGGCGTCAGTTGCTGCCCGGCATTTCAAGGTCTGATTTGAGCCGCGACAGAATATTGACGGCATTTTCGGCGTAGTCGCCGATCCAGCGATCGTGGATCTCCTTGATGGGCAGCGCGTTGAGATGGTTCCAGCGCTCGCGGCCCTTGCGTTGCACGATGATCAGATCCGCCGCTTCCAGAACCCGCATGTGCTGCATCACCGTGCAGCGGTTGATTTCCGGAAACTCTTCGCAGAGTGTTCCCGTCGTTTTGGGGCTGTCTTTTAACAGATCGAGGATCCTGCGGCGGCGCTTGTCCGCCAACGCCTTGAAAATTCTTTCCGAATCATCTTCGCTTGACATGTTATAAAATTATAACATTAAATTAGAAGACGCAAGGCAAGCCACGAAGGGTTCCAATGCGCGATGATGAGCTAATGCTTGAGCAGAGCTGTGCCGTTCCGGTTGTGAAAGTCTGGAAAACCTTGATCCGGCCGAACTTGTGGTGGGGAGACGGTGTACTTCTGGAACCACATGAGGGTGGGACCTTTTACGAACCGTGGCGGGACAATGCCGGCCAGCACCACACGCGGGGGCAGGTACTAAAGATCGAGCCGCCGCACCTGTTGAGGCTCAGCTGGCGCGACGATGACTGGAGGTTCGAAACCGAGGTTTCCATCCAACTGGTCGAAAATGGCGAGGGAAGTCTTATCGTCCTTGCCCATCGCGGCTGGAGCGGCGCGCCGGAAACTTCACGGGCGGAGCTTGTCAGCGCACATCGTGGCGGCTGGCAACATCACCTCAACACCCTTTCCGCCCGTGCGGAGGCACAATGACTGAAGACTGTGGAGGAAGACATGGCATTGTCGTTCAAGATCGCCGGCAGGATAAACAAGCCGGTTTCCGAAGTCTTCGAGGCCGTCGTCAATCCGGATCGTCTGTCAGGCTACTTCACGACCGGCGGCGCCGATGGGCGCATTGAGCCCGGCGCGACTGTCAATTGGTCCTTTGCCGAATTTCCGGGCCGATTCCCGGTCATGGTCGACCGGGTCGAGAAAGACAGCCTCATTGTATTGAGGTGGGCCGCGCAGGAGAGCGGTGAGGTCAGTTCGACAGGCGAAATCCCGGAGCCGGCCGGTTACGACACCACCGTCACCATGGCTTTCGAACCGCTTGACGGCGGCCGGACGCTGGTAACCATCAGCGAAGAAGGCTGGCGCGACACCAAGGGCGGCCTCGAGGCCTCCTACGGAAATTGCGAAGGCTGGACGCAGATGCTGTGCTCCCTGAAAGGCTTTGTGGAACACGGCATAAATCTGCGGGAGGGGTTTTATAAGTGACGCGGTTTGAAGGCCTCATGACCTGCTGGGGCGTTTCCTGAAACGGGATGTTCTCCGCGAAACTGGGATATTGGGCCTCATCATGAGGAGGTTCGTAGAAGCGTCTCGAAGGATAAATCGCATGGTCGTGCGCACATGGCCCATCCTTCGAGACGGACCTTGCGGTCCTCCTCAGGATGAAGTGATGCGTAGACGTTAGGGCGACATACTCAGTGCCGCCCCGGCCTTGAGCCGGGGCCAAATTCGAATGATTGTCATGAGTTCCTGGCCAAGGTCCCGGATCAAGACCGGGACGGCGCTGTGGAAAATACAGCCGTGTTCGTCACCCCGGACGAAGCGCAGCGCGAGCCGGGGTCGGTGAGGCTGAGACCTCACGGGTTTCCCGTCTCCCTGCGATTAGACCCGGGCCCACCGGCCCCGGATCTCCGCTGCGCTTGGCCGGGATGACGACAATGGCTGAACAACCTCATCCTGAGGAGCGCGCCAGCGCGTCTCGAAGGATGGGCCGCATGTTCTGATCGTGCCGGGCATTCTTTTAGACGCACCTTGCGGTCCTCCTCAGGACGAGGGCAGTTTGGAGGCGCTTAGAGCATGGCACTCAGCCGGTCGGCGATTGCGCGAATGGTCGCGTCGTCGTACCCAAGCTCCAAGTCCTTTTTCATGAACGTCGCCAGGTCTTCCGCAGTCCCGATCTGCCAGTCCTGTTTCTGGTCTCCCGAAATCTTGCGCGCGCGGCCATCAAGGAAGCTGATGAAGCCGTCATCTGTCAGGCGGTAGAATTTCATGCTACCGGCAAAGGACTGTTGCGGCGAGGCGGCGCACACGAAGTTGGAGGCGTCGATGTCGGCCTGACGCACGGCGACGCCGTCAAAACCATAGAGCGGAAACCAGCCCTCGTCGGTCTTGCGCTCCAGGACATGCTCGCCTGAAGAAGCTTCAAACCGTATCCGGTAGACCTGGTCGCGGATTTGCTGTTCTTCATTGGTAGAGATCTTCACAGGCTCGGCCGGTGCCTGACCGCCGAAGCCGGCGTCAACCAGCCATTCGTCTCCTTCAAGCGGAACCACAAAGGCAAGATGCGTTCTGGCGCCGCCTTCTTCTTCGCCCATGCGCACACGTGCCAATACCTGGCGGTTGGGGAAGCCGAGCGCATGGAGAGCCTGACCAAGGAGAGTATTCACCTCAAAGCAATAACCTCCGCATTTCTCAAGAACGAGCTTTTGCCAGAGGCTTTCGGGTTCAAGCTCGGGCACCTTTCCAAGAAATGGCAATACGTTCTCAAACGGTATTGCACCGATCTGCGCCGCCTGCAGTCGCTTCAGCCCGTTGAGATCTGCCGTGCAGGTTTCAAGGCCGATGCGGTTGAAGTAAGTGGCAAGATCAAAGGGCATTGAGGTGGTCCGGTTTAGTCAGAAACGCCCGTCGGATGTAAGGCTCCGGCCAGCGAATATGAAGGGGCAGTGCTCAGCAACTGTTTCGATACCGGCTTTTCCCAGGTCCCGGATCAAGTCCGGCACGGCGCGGAGCGTCGTTTTTATCGCAATCGTCACCCCGGACGCAGCGCAGTGGAGATCCGGGGCCGGTGAGCCCGGGTCAAATTGCAGGGAAATGGGAAACCCGTCAGGCCTCTGCCTTACCGATCCCGGCTCGCGCTGCGCTTGGCCGGGATGACGACAATGGACGAAAGACTTCATCCTGATGGGCGTGCAAGCGTCTCGAAGGACTTGCCCGTGAAGGCCGGCAATGGGGCAGCCGGTCAGGTGCCAGCCCCATTCCTTCCAGGCGGACCGAGTAGTCCTCCTGGGATGAGACCACAGCTTATATGTTTCGCCTCACACCAGTGCCGCCCCGGCCTTGAGCCGGGGTCAAATTCGAATGAATGTCATGAGCTCCTGGGCTGGATCCCGGATCAAGTCCGTGACGGCGCAGTAGAAAAAACAGCCGTGTTCGTCACCCGGAAAAAGCGCAGCGGAGATCCGGGGGCGGTGGGCCCGGATCTAATCGCAGGGAGACGGGAAGCCCGCCAGGCCTCCTCAGGATGAGGTCATCTTGGCGGAAGGCAGGGTATAAAAAGACCCGCCACACGGGTGCGGCGGGTTCGGGTGTTTCCACAAATGAAGTGCTTAAAGCCCTTCCGGACCCCGCTGTACGGCGGCGACGCCGGTGCGGGAAACCTCGACAAGGCCGAGCGGTTTCATGATCGCGATGAACTGCTCGATCTTGGACGTGCGGCCCGTGATTTCAAAGACGAAATGCTCCGTGGTTGCATCGATCACCGTCGCGCGGAACGCATCGCCGAGACGCAACGCTTCCAGCCGCTTGTCGCCATCACCGGCCACCTTGATCAGGGCAAGTTCCCGCTCCAGCGGTTTGTCCTGGTTGGCGCGGCGGGCGCGAACGGTGAGGTCGGTCACGCGATGGACGGGAACCAGCCGGTCAAGCTGGTGGCGGATCTGTTCGATGATCATCGGTGTACCCGTGGTCACGATGGTGATCCGCGACAAGTGCCGCTCATGTTCGGTTTCCGACACGGTGAGGCTGTCGATGTTGTAGCCGCGCCCGGAGAAAAGCCCGATCACGCGGGCGAGGACGCCCGGTTCGTTGTCGACGAGTAGCGATAGGGTGTGGGTTTCGATTTCGTTGCTGACTTCGGCCAGGAAATAGGCGGAAGGCGCATCCACATTCTGTGCGTTCATATTCAAAGTGTCCTTCTTGCCTGACCTTAAACGAGCGATTTGCCTTCGGCGCTGATCGCGTTGGCGACCGCCTCGTCATTGGCTTCGTCCGGCAACAGCATTTCGTTGTGGGCCTTGCCCGAAGGGATCATCGGGAAGCAGTTGGCAAGGTTGGCCACCCGGCAATCGAACAGCACCGGCTTGTCGACGGAGATCATCTCTTCGATCGCGCCGTCCAGATCCCCCGGTTTTTCCACGCGAATGCCGACACCGCCATAGGCATCGGCCAGCTTGACGAAATCAGGCAGGCTGTCGGTGTAGGAGTGGGAGAGCCTGTTGCCGTGCAAGAGCTGCTGCCACTGGCGGACCATGCCCATGTACTGGTTGTTGAGGATGAACACCTTGACCGGAAGGCCAAACTGGACCGCCGTCGACATTTCCTGGATGTTCATCAGGATCGAGGCATCGCCGGCGATATCGACACAGAGCGCATCGCGATGCGCCACCTGCGCGCCGATCGCCGCCGGCAGACCATAGCCCATCGTTCCGAGGCCGCCCGATGTCAGCCACCGGTTCGGCTCCTCGAAGCCATAGAACTGAGCCGCCCACATCTGGTGCTGGCCGACTTCCGTGGAAATGAAGGTCTTGCGGTGTTTTGTGAGTTCATAGAGCCGCTGGATCGCATATTGCGGCATGATGACGTCATTGTTGGGCTTGTAGGCGAGCGAGTTGCGGGCGCGCCATGCATCGATCTGCTGCCACCAGTCCTTCATCGCGGCCGCATCAGCCTTCAGCGAGGACGATCGCCAGATCCGGACCAGATCTTCCAGAACATGCCCGACATCGCCGATGATCGGCAGGTCGGCATTGATCGTCTTGTTGATCGACGAGGGGTCGATGTCGATGTGGATCTTGCGCGAGTTCGGCGAGAACGCGTCGGTGCGACCGGTGATACGGTCGTCGAAACGCGCACCGATACACACCATCAGGTCGCAGTCATGCATCACCATGTTTGCTTCATAGGTGCCGTGCATGCCCAGCATACCGAGCCAGTTGTCACCGGAAGCCGGATAAGCGCCGAGGCCCATCAATGTGGAGGTGATCGGGAAACCGGTCAGCGACACGAGTTCGCGCAACAACTGACAGGCGTGTGTCCCTGAATTGATGACACCGCCACCGGTATAGAGAACCGGCTTCTTTGCTGCGGCCATCATTTCGGCGGCCTGCCTTATGGACGCAGCGTCACCTTTCAGCTGCGGGCGATAGCTTTTGTGGGCTGCCGCCGGGTTCGGTGTCGGGCCCTGATATGTGCCGGTGGCAAACTGGACGTCCTTTGGAATGTCGACGACAACGGGGCCAGGACGGCCCGAGGTTGCGACATAAAACGCCTCGTGCAGGACACGGGGCAGATCGTCCACGTTGCGCACAAGCCAGTTGTGCTTGGTGCACGGGCGGGTGATGCCGACAGTGTCGCATTCCTGGAAGGCGTCGTTGCCGATAAGGTGGGTCGGCACCTGGCCGGAGATGCACACGAGGGGAATGGAGTCCATCATGGCATCCGTCAGGGCCGTCACCATGTTGGTTGCGCCCGGGCCGGAGGTGACGAGGGCAATGCCCGGTTTGCCCGTGGAGCGGGCATAGCCTTCGGCCGCGTGGCCGGCACCCTGCTCGTGGCGCACGAGAATATGCTCCAGGCCTTCCTGCTGGATGATCTCGTCGTAAATGGGAAGCACTGCACCGCCCGGGTAGCCGAAGATCGTATCAACTCCCTGGTCTTTCAGCGCCTGTATGACCATTTCGGCGCCGGTCATTTCCCGTGTCATCTTAGTGTCCTTGCGGTTCATGGCCCGTTATTAGGCCTGGCTCGTATTTTGTTTATGTCGGTTTCAGCCCTGTAGCATCAAGATACGGAGAGGCAGCAGCGATTTCAGGAGGCGGATACAAAAAAAGGCCCCTTGGGGAGCCTTGATCGCGCGCCATCCTGTCCGTACGGGGTTATCCCGCCGCGGAGGCGCGCTTTCCTACCACTACTAGAATGAGCGACATCATCATGCCGTCCCGGTCCTTCGATACTGCAGGTCACTGAGACCCTTGCTTGATTTGGCTTTTAAAGGCACGACCCTCAGGCGCTGCCGTTTCAAACCTGCCGATACCACCCGGTCTCGACGCGGCGCACACTAGTGAGACGCTCAGAACCGGTCAACCCCAAATTTCGATTATTGCGCAAAAGATGCGTGATGTTTTTAAATATTTCCTTCGCTCACCAAATGAAGGCCGATTTGTGCTTGGCGACCGCGGTTTCGACGGCCCTTGCAAAAACTGCATGGCCGGGATGATAGAAAAATGTCACAATGACTGTTGCAGGGAGCAGGCGCGCATTATATACGGCGCACTCCGCTTCGCCGCCACCAGGGCGGAATTGCGATGATGGGTGTGTAGCTCAGTTGGTAGAGCAGCTGACTCTTAATCAGCGGGTCTGGGGTTCGAGCCCCCACTCACCCACCAAACTATCTCTCTGAATTTGTTATGAGAATACGTGTTTTGCGCATCTTGTGCGCCGTGAACGGAGCGGGAACGTGAGACGCCGTGAGACGTCGAACACTTTGTTCTGTGCCTGTGCTGTCCGAATTCAGGCACGATCCAGGTCGCCCCTGGAAAGGGCGCTCAGGGCGCGCGCACAAGATGTTTACGGATTGTAGAAACTTCGTACGCCGCGAACGAAAAAGAGTACGGGATCGTCTTATGTTGGAGTGTATTTCTGTGCTTAACTTTTTATGCCCAGCCCCACAAACATGGGCCGTCATTTTGGCGATAGCGCCATCATACAAAGCAAGGTCAGCTAGTTGAAGTAAGCAATGGAATAGGCCGATCGTGTCATTCGCGACAGCTGGTCTTGGCGAGGCTGTTTGCCAAACTGGAAAACAGTACAAAGCAAAAGCGGCCCGTGAGGGCCGCTGAAGTTTTTTCGTTGATGAAGCGGAATTATGCCGCCGTGGAAGAGCGTTTCCGACGCCATCCGAGGAAACCGAGGCCCGCGAGCGCGCCACCCATCAGCGGCAATGCCGCTGGGATCGGAACCGCGGTCACAACACGGATCCAGTCGCCTGGCTCCGTAACTCTCATGTTCACTGTAAGGACGTTCCCCAAGAAGCTGTAGCTATCGTTAGCTTCAAGACCACGGGCAGGGAAACCGGCATTAGGGTACGTGGTCGAAAGCGATCCGAGAATGCTTGTCGTCGAAGTTTCCAAGTTTCCGCCAAAATCGGACATGACGCCAAGGATCCTGTTGGAGAACGTCCAGTCCACTCCAAAATGGACAATTCCCGCATTTCTTCCTTTGTTAAGGAAGATCATGTGGCTGTTAACTCTAGTCCCAGCCGCAATTGTGCCGCCGTCAACGTTTATTGAACTCGTCAGCAAGACATTCTGTTGCTCGTTGAAGCCTTGCTGACCCAAATTTGTAGCAGCAGAATCAAGCGCCAATGTCGGCGCCATTATGATCTGGGCCATCGCCCCCGCATTCGAAGCGGGTCCGGAAACACTCATTAATGCCGCGTTTGCATTTGTAGCCATCAAGAGACTCGAACATGTTAACCCGGCGACGCAGATGAATTTTTTAACCATCGCTTTCATTTAAAATCACTCCCAGCACTGTAATAACTAACAGGCAATCGTAACTATTTACCCTGCGTTAGTCAATTGTTAACCCTGCCCTAAATGACGCAAAGTTACGTCATTCATGGCTGCCTGGTTTCTTAATCGGAGTGCTGCATCCGCCAATATTCTTCGCATTAATGCCGCAGGCGTACTTGCGAGAAGTGCAGCATTTTCACTCGATGTGAATTCGGTCAATTTACGGCGTCTAAAACGAAGAGCGCTGAAGCACCCAATCGGTATCACATACATCGCGAAAGCAGTCAGATTGCCGGTCATGCGGCGGTTTGAAAACTTCGAAAAAGACGCTGAATTGTAGACTGGGATTGGTCGGAAAAAGCTTGCGACTTGCAACTTTGAGTTCTCTTAAGTATCTGAAAAGTTGTTTTAATCGTAGTTGAAGGATCTGGTGTTCGCACCACCAACTCACCCACCAAATTCCTGCCTCAAATCCGGACGTGCGTTTATTTGCGTATCAGCCGGACCGATCAATAATCGCCGCATTGACACGCTTCGAGTGGCAAATTAGGACGCGGCATGGTTACGTTTGCCTTTGCCGTTTTTTTTCTGATTATCACACCCGGCCCTGGTGTATTGTCCGTGGCGGGGGTCGGGTCGGCTTTCGGTTTTCGGCAGGGCGCAAACTATATTGCGGGGCTGTTTGTTGGCACTAATCTTGTGGCGCTTGCAGTCGTATCGGGCCTGGCGACGGTCCTCCTGGCCAACGAAAACATCCGCATAGCGCTACTGATTGCGTCCGTGGCGTATCTCGTCTATCTCGCTGCACGGATCGCATTTGCCGGGTCGCGCATCGCCTTTGGGAAGGCGGAGACTGCTCCCGGATTCCTGGCGGGTGTGATATTGCAAACGGTGAACCCGAAGGCCTATGCGGTGAACACTACGCTGCTGACGGGATTTGCGTTCTGGCCCGGGAATCTCGCTGTTGAAACCGCGCTGAAGTTCCTGATCATGAACATGATCTGGCTACCGATACATTTTCTCTGGCTTTACGCTGGAATGGCTCTGCATCGGCTCAATCTTGATCCCACGGTTCAGCGCCGAGTGAATATTGCGATGGCCGCATCGCTACTTGCGGTAGTCGCGTTGGCGCTGGCAGCGCCGAAGTGAGACCACATGAGTTGCCCCGGGAGCGAGTAACGGAGGTGGCTTTTTTTGAAGGCCCTCTAAGTAACGGCTTCGCGTGCAGTTGAGCAGAAAAACGTCTGTGACTTTTGCGCAACTCACGTTCAGGATCGTATCCATGTTGAACTTAACGGTTGAATTGAAATCCGCGTGCCGTTACGTAGCGTCCCGTTGGCGCTGCGAGACAGCGCATAGGAGAAGTGCATTGCTGGATCAAAACACCTTATCGGGTCCGCGCCCAGGCGCTTTCCAGTCTCTGCTGTAAGCACATCCCAAGTGCTGCGGTCGGGATCGGAAATTCGCCGACTGCGCAAACCCCAAACACAAGAAACTTACTTCGGGTTCGTAAGCACCATCACGTGCGCCATGTGAACCCGGATGGGGACATGGGACACTCATGAACGAATATCAGCTGGTGAAGGCCATGCTGCTCCACGTGAGCCGCGGGCTTTCCGACGATGCTCCTCTGGCGCAAGCGCTTAGAGACTGGACACTGGATAATCTGGCCTGGCTCGACCTGGGCCTTAGCAAACACGAGACAAACAACTGGAAAAGCTTTCAGGAAGCGTTCCGGCGCTGGCGCTTGTCTGAAGCGCCGGTGCCTTACGTGATGGAGATTTCGGACATGCTGTCGGAACTCCTGGAACTCGACACCGAAAACAGGGTTTTGCTGGCGTTGCTCATCGGCTGTGATCGCTTGCCGAAACTGAGCAGCCTGACCGACGTCATTACCGGCAAAGGGGTCGATCTTCCGGTCTTGCTTGCAGAACTCTGCGGTGTTTCCGCGCATGATGCCTTGCGCTTTGTCCGGCGCAGTCCGGTATTCCGCCTGGGCCTGATCGGATTTCAGATGAACCGCAGAGGGTCCGTTTCGGTCGACGTGAAGTGGACGCTTGAAACACTGCTCGACCGTGCTCCGAGCCAGGGCGAGGAATTCGTGGATGCGCTTGTTGGACCGCGCCACGAGACCGCTTTTTCGATGAAGGACTTTGCAGAAGTGCAGGATGGGGCTTTCATCACGCGCCTGATTGCCGGAGCGGTTTCGAAACGGTCAAAGGGTGTCAACATCTTGATCTACGGTCCACCTGGAACGGGTAAGACCGAGTTTTCGCGTGTCATCTGCCGTGAGGCGGCCTTGCGTCTGCATGCCGTGGGCGAAATCGACGAAGACGGGGAAGAGCCGACACGGTACGATCGTGTCAGCGCCCTTATGCTTGCGCAACGTATCTTGAAGGACAAGAAAGACGCTGTTGTCCTGTTTGACGAAATGGAAGACTTCATCGGTAACAGCCAGCGCAGTTCAGGCGACTGGATGACACGCCGGGAAGGCAGCAAAGTGTTCGTCAATCGCGTGCTGGAAAACAATCCTGTGCCGATTATCTGGACAACGAATGCCGTCGGAAACATGGACGACGCGATCATCCGCCGAATGAGTTACGTGCTGAAACTGGATTATCCCTCGCGCAGCACCAGACAACGTGTTGCCGAGCGCATCTGCAAAGATGAAGGCGTGGCCTTTTCCAGATCGCTTGCGACCCTTGTCGAAAGTGCTCCCGAAACGACAACAGTTCTTCGCAACGCGGCCAGGGCGTCCAAACTCGCCGGAAACGGCGGAACAGTCGAAGAGGCCGCGTTCGCGCTTGTAAAAACGCTTCGTGGTGGTGACATGCCGAACCGGATTTCGACGGAAATAGACCTGGCGCTCTATAACACCGAACCCTCTCTTAAAGCTGTTTTGGAAGGCATTGCCGAATGTGGCCACAACGACGTTTCACTCTTGCTGAGCGGTCCGCCGGGCACAGGCAAGACGGCGTTTGCCCACCATTTTGCCGCACGCCTGGACAAACCGCTGCTTACCAAGCGCGCGTCTGACTTGCTTTCGAAATGGGTTGGGGGAACAGAGCGTAACATTGCCGAAGCATTTGCAGATGCGCGCAAGGAACAGGGTGTTCTGTTCTTCGATGAAGCGGACAGCCTGATGTTCGATCGCGGTTCCGCGAGCACGAGCTGGGAAGCCGGGCAGGTCAACGAGCTGTTGTCATGGCTTGATCGTCACGACCAACCGGTTCTGGCGGCGACCAACTATGCATCGAAGCTGGACGCGGCGACCTTGCGGCGGTTTGACTTCAAGCTGGAGCTGAAACCGCTCGACCGCGCCGGTCTGGCGCATGCGTTTCGAATTTATTTTGGCATGGATGCGCCGGCTGAGCTCGCCGAGATGCGAAATCTGACCCCTGGTGACTTTTCGGTGGTGAGAAAGCAACTCCGCTTCAACAAGAAGGCGACGCGGCAGGACATCACCCGAGCGCTGGCAAAGGAAGCAAAGATGAAGCCTGGGTCGTCCATGCCGATCGGATTTGTTTGATGCGGACGCGTAGAGGCCGGGTGTTGCGAACACCGGTCTCCTGATACCTGCAACTCTTCAGGTATTGCGACTTGGACAGGTACTCCTTCGTTTGTGCGTACACGCACAAGCAGCGAAGACAGCTTACCGGCCACCTCGATCAGCGTTCTTTCCTATTTTGACGCCGTGTTGCAAACTGCGCGCGTTTGATGAGGGGAGATCATGACGGGTTCCAGGAACGCGGACAGCGCCACGGCAAATGGCGGACAATGCCCGCTGTCGCGCATGGCGGCCGAGTTTGATGCCTTTTCCGGGCCTTACCAGGTTGATCCTGCCGACGCTTTGCGCTGGTCCCGGGACCAGTTGCCGGTGTTCTACAGTCCCAGGCTCGGCTACTGGGTGGTCAGCCGGTATGACGACATCAAGGCGGTTTTTCGGGACAACATCCTCTATTCACCCTCCATTGCCCTTGAGAAAATGACGCCGGCGCCGCCAGAGGCGATGGAGGTGCTGAAGAGCTATGGCTATCAGCTGAACCGGACCATGGTGAACGAAGACGAACCGGCGCATATGGAACGCCGGCGCGTCCTGATGGATCACTTTCTACCCGAAAATCTGGAAGCCAAGCAGGAGATGGTGCGGCGGCTGACGCGCGAGAAAATGGATGCGTTTATCGATAGCGGCCGGGTCGAGCTTGTGGATGCCATCCTCTATGAGGTCCCGCTGAATGTCGCGCTGCATTTTCTGGGCGTTCCGGAAGATGAGATCGAAACTTTCCGAAAATTCTCGGTTGCGCACTCCGTCAACACCTGGGGCAAGCCGACCGACGAACAGCAGATCGCGGTTGCCCATTCCGTCGGCCAGTTCTGGCAATATGCGGGCAAGATCATAGAGCGCATGAAGCTGGAACCGGATGGCACCGGGTGGATGCACGAGACAATCCGTAAAAACGCGGAGATGCCGGACGTCGTCACGGACAGCTATGTGCATTCCATGATGATGGCGATCATCGTGGCCGCGCATGAGACGACGTCGCTGGCTTCGGCAAACATGTTCAAAACGCTTTTGACCCATCGGCAGGCCTGGGAGGACATCTGCGCCGATCCGAGCCTGATACCCAATGCCGTTGAGGAATGCTTGCGATTTTCCGGATCGATCGTTGCCTGGCGCCGGAAGACGACGGCCGCAGCCCGGCTCGGCGACGTCGACCTGCCTGTAGGGGCCAAACTCCTGATCGTGCAGGCTTCCGGCAATCGGGACGAGCGTCACTTTGAAGACGGTGACCGGTTTGATATCTACCGGGACAATGCCGTCGATCACCTGACATTCGGCTATGGCAGCCATCAATGCATGGGCAAGAATATCGGCCGCATGGAAATGCGAATCTTCCTGGAGGAATTCACCCGGCGGCTGCCGCATCTGCAGCTCGCAGAGCAGGAATTCGCATATCTGCCGACCACATCGTTCAGGGGACCGGAGCAGGTCTGGGTCGAGTGGGATCCCTCCGGCAACCCGGAGCGGAACGACCCGCAGATCGCAAACACCCAGAAACACTTTCCAGTCGGTCCACCGTCTCGCCGGGACATTGCGCGCAAGGTTCGAGTGGTGGATATCCGTTCCGAAGCGGACAACATTATTGGGGTAAGTGTCGAGGATGCTGTCGGCCGAGACCTTCCAGGCTGGAGCGCGGGCGCTCATATCGAGCTCTGCAGTGACGGATACGACCGCAAATATTCATTGTGCGGGCCGGCTGACGCAAATGGGTACGATATTGCGATCCTGCGCGAGGAAAACGGACGCGGCGGTTCGCGACACTTCCACGAGGCGCTCGCGAAGGGGATGGAGCTACGACTGCGTGGCCCAAGCAACCTGTTCCGTCTTGACGAAACTGCATCCCACGTCGTCCTGCTGGCCGGTGGCATCGGCATAACGCCGATTGTCGCGATGGCGGACCGATTGAAACAGCTGGGCAAAACCTATCACGTGCATTACTGCGGACGGTCGCGTGGGAGCATGGCATTCGTTGACCGCCTGGAAGAAGACCATGGTTCTTGCCTAACGCTTCATGCAGGTGATGAGGGCAAGCGCGCCGATATAAAGGCGATCGTCGAGGGCCTCCCGGATGGTGGGCAGATCTACGTTTGCGGCCCGGATCGGCTGATCTCCGCGGTTGAAAAGTGGACGGCGGATATGCCTGACGGCACATTTCATTTTGAGCATTTCACGTCCAATGCCACCGGCCTCGATCCAGACAAGGAAAATGCCTTCGAGATTGAATTGAAGGATTCCGGACTGACATTGACCGTTGAAGCGGACCAGACACTGCTCGACACGCTTTTGTCGGCTGGTATCGATCTGGCCTGCGACTGCAGGGAAGGTTTGTGCGGCAGCTGCGAAGTTGAGGTTCTGGAAGGCGAAATCGACCATCGCGACATGGTTCTGACGCGCACGGAGCGCGCTGGGAACCGGCGGATGATGTCCTGCTGCTCCCGTTCCATGCGTGGCGGTAAGCTCAAGCTCGCGCTTTAGACAACACGCGTTGGAGCAAGAAGCCATCCTTCGAGACAGCGCTGCGCGCTTCCTCAGGATGAGGTCTTTCGTCCATTGTCGTCGTCAACCCGGCCAAGCGAATCGCGAGCCGGGATAGGGGAGGGTGAGGTCCGGCGGGTTTCAAATATCTCTGCGGGTAGACCTTGGCTCACCGGCCCCGGATCTCCGCTGCGCTTCGTCCGGGGTGACGAAGTCGGCTGAATTTCCTACAACGCCGTCCCGGACTTGATCCGGGACCCTTCCCCCCTTGGGCTCGAGAAAATCATTCGAATCCGGCCCCGGCTCAAGACCGGGGCGGCACTGAGTGTGTCGCCGAAACATCCACCTTCAGCCTCATCCTGAGGAGGCCTCAGGCCTGTCTCGAAGGATGGGCTGCATACAATACACTGTGTGCGGGCCCACCCTTCGAGACTTCGCTTTGCTACGCACTTCAAGATGAGGAGGAGTTGCAAGAAGCTCCGAGGATCAATCGGGTCAAATCAGTGAGTTGATGACGACAGAGGTGGCCGGAAGCAGCAATTTCAGCCCATCTTGATCGGGGGGGCATGCCATTCCTTGTCCGCTGAATATGTCCTTTGGCGTTTTGCATCAGGGCACGGTCTGACGGCTCGCGTTGGGGTGACTGGTGCTCAGCCGGTCTCTGGATCATAATGATCGCCTCCGTGTGCAAACACGGAAGCCAGCAGAGCTTTTTGCTTTGCGAGCCAACAAACTGACACCGGGAGGAACAATATGTGTCAGATCTTTGCAGGACAGGATCCTGAGCGTTACGCCACACAAACCCGAAGCATGCGCCTGAACGGGCAGAGCACGAGCATTCGGCTGGAAAACGCCTTCTGGGAGATTATCGACGAGATCGCAAGGCGCGACAACGTTTCCACCCCGACCTTCATATCGACGCTCCATTCAGAGGTCTTGCAGCTGCGTGGTGAGCCGACAAACTTCACGTCGCTGTTGCGATGCGCGTGCCTGAAATTCATCGAAGTGAACCCGGGTGTGGAAGTGCCGGACATGATGCCGTCCGAGTTCGAAAGCGGCGCACCGGAGAAAAAACTCTCCGTGGTATAAGTATACCACCCGACCGGCACTGCACCCACTAACCTTCCGCGTAGTCACAGCAGCGGGAGGACGGTCTTTTGGCCAAAGCAATACACTCCATGATCCGCGTTCTGGACGAGGAGCGGTCCCTTGCCTTTTACGAGAAGGCGTTCGGTCTGACCGTGAAGGATCGCCTGGATTTCCCGGAATTCGCCCTCATTTATCTGAGCAATCCGGAAAGCGAATTTGAGCTTGAACTCACAGTAAACAAGTCGCAGGGCGAGCCCTATGAGCTCGGCAACGGGTACGGTCACTTCGCTGTCTCCGTAGCTGACCTTGACGCCGAACATGCGCGTTTCGAGGCTGAAGGTCTCAATCCCCGGAAACTTGTCGAGTTTGCGCCGGCCGGCGAGCTGGTGGCCCGGTTTTTCTTTGTCGCGGACCCCGACGGGTACCAGATCGAAGTGCTCGAACGGGGAGGCCGCTTCAAATAACTACAACAGGGAGGAAAGGAAATGACCAAGGCAGATGGGCCCAAGGGCCTCAGCCGCAGGCAATTGCTATTGCGAGCCAGCGCGGTCGGTGCATCGTTCGCGATAGGATCGGGTTTCATTGCAGCAAGGGACGCGGCCTGGGCGACGGAAGTCAGCACTTTAAAGCCGGAAACCTTTGCAACGCTCGTGCAGATGGCGCGCGACATCTACCCCCACGACCGTATCGCGGACGAGTTCTATGTGATCGCTGTACAGGGCTACGACAACGACGATCTCGCAGAAGAAGTCGAGGCCGGAATAGCGGCTCTTGATGCCGCTGCCCGCGGCAAGGGTCACGCCGGTTACCTTGATACCGGTTGGGAACGCGACCGGGTGGACATCCTGCGCAACATGGAAGAAAGCCCGTTTTTCCAGAAAGTTCGCGGAGGGCTCGTGACAGGTCTCTACAATCAGAAAGCTGTCTGGCCGGCCTTTGGGTACGAGGGCGAGAGCTTTTCCAAGGGCGGTTACGTGGACCGTGGCTTCAACGACATTAACTGGCTTTGAGCCATAGGGGAGGACAGAACTATGGCTGCACCTTTTGATCAGAATGACGACACCGTTGTCGTTGTCATCGGTACCGGTGCCGGTGGTGGTGTTTTGGCAAACGAGCTGGCGCAGAAGGGCGTGAGCGTTGTCGCGCTGGAAGCGGGAGGCCGCTATCTGCCCGACGATTATGTCAATGACGAATGGGAGAGTTTTGGCCAGCTTGCCTGGGTGGATCCACGCACGACCAGTGGCGACTGGCGTGTTGCCAAGGACTTTTCCGGCCTGCCGGCCTGGATCGTCAAGGCCGTTGGCGGCACGACGACACACTGGGCGGGCGCGTCCTTGCGTTTTCAACCGCATGAATGGAAGGCCGCCACGACCTATGGAGACGTGCAGGGCGCCAGCCTGCTCGACTGGCCGATCAATGCGGAAGAAATGGAGCCCTGGTACGCCAAGGCGGAAGACAAGCTGGGCGTGACACGCACGAACGGACGTCCGGGACTGCCAGGCAACAACAACTACCTTGTTTTTGAAAAAGGCGCTCGTGCGCTCGGCTACAAGGACGTTCATACCGGACGCATGGCCATCAATGCGGTGGACTTTGATGAGCGTGTGCCTTGTCAGCAAACAGGCTTTTGTTTCCAGGGATGCAAATGGGGCGCGAAGTGGTCTGCCGCCTATACGGACATTCCGCGCGGTGAAGCGACGGGCAATCTTGAGGTGCGGGAAAACGCCCACGTCGCCCGCATCCTTCACAACCAGGACGGTAAGGTGACCGGGGTCGAATACTTCGACAAGGACGGCAACCTGCAAATGCAGAAAGCCCGCATCGTTTGTGTTGCAGGCAATTCGTTCGAGTCGCCCCGAATGCTGCTGAATTCAGCTTCCGCGATGTTTCCGGACGGACTGGCGAACTCATCCGGGCAGGTCGGACGCAACTACATGCGTCACATGACCGGGTCCGTCTATGCCGTGTTCGACAAACCGGTCAAGATGTGGCGTGGAACGACAATGGCCGGGATCATCCAGGATGAATCGCGTCACGATCCGTCCCGGGGTTTTGTCGGCGGTTACGAGATGGAAACGCTGGCACTCGGCATCCCGTTCATGGCGGCGTTCCTGGACCCGGGCGCCTGGGGGCGTGAGTTCACTTCGGCTCTCGACCAGTATGAGAACATGGCCGGCATGTGGCTGGTCGGCGAGGACATGCCACAGGAAACCAACCGCGTGACACTCAACCATGACGTCAAGGACCAGTGGGGCCTGCCAGTTGCGAATGTCCACTTCAGCGATCATCCGAACGACATCGCAATGCGCAATCACGCCTACAGGCAGGGCGCTGCGGTCTATGATGCCGTCGGGGCGACGCGCACATTCCCGACACCGCCCTATCCGTCGACGCACAATCTCGGCACCAACCGCATGTCAGAAAACGCAAGGGACGGTGTCGTCAACAAGTGGGGCCAGACCCACGACATTGCGAACCTGTTCATTTCCGACGGATCGCAATTCACGACGGGTGCGGCCGAAAATCCGACGCTTACGATCGTGGCGCTCGCAATCCGGCAGGCGGACCATATTGCCAGGGAGATGAGCGCGGGCACGCTCTGAACGCGGATATGTGCCGGGGACCATTCGCGTTCCCGGCACGCCAGCCGAATGGACACGCTTTGCTCTTATCTCGGGATCTCGAGAAACAGCAATTCCCTCGGGATATTTCTAAACCAGCGGCTGCTCGACGGACCTTCGCCCGCGTCACGTTCACCAGGTCCGTTGTAGTCCAGCCGGTCGTTCATGACCCTGGAGCCATCCCAGAAATCGATATGGTCGCCTGCGGAGCCGTCAGCCCGCTCGAAACAATCCTCAAAATAGATGATCCCGGGACGGTCCGTCAGCGCGCGCTCGATCTGTTCCGCCGTCATGGAATTGCTGCCCCGCTTGGAATATCGCTGAAAGCGCCAGAAATCCTGCAGATAAGCGATCAGCCGTGAAGCGCTGGCATTATGGGCAACGCCGGTGCCGCATCTGCGGTTGGAGGCTGTGTGGGTATAGCGGATACGTGTGCGGTCGAAATGAAAGCCAATATCGCTGCGCATCAGGGCAACGCTCATGCGGATGGCACATTGATTGGTGATGCCCTGGCCACAGGGCAGCCCACTCACTTCCCGAAAGCGTCTGTATTCACGCAAGAGTACTGCGGCGCTCGGCAGTCTGACCGAGCCGGGCCCAAGCGTCTGAGGCGTTTCGGCATGCGGTGTCACGACCGGGGCGGGCGTTATGCTGATCGGTGCAGGTTCATGCGGTGCGCGCTCGTCAAGCGCCTGCCAGGTCAAGCGGCCCGCAATTCCGTCGCCGCGCCCGCCGTCTTCAGCCTGACCGGCCATTGCCTGAAACCTGGCAACACCTGCCACTGTCTCACCGCCATAATCCCCGTCGAGTGTTCCATCCGAACGGATAGACCGGCGCATCGTTGAAGCATTTACGGCAATCAGGGCATTTTGAAGAATCCGGACCGCCTCTGCGTTGCGTTCCCCGCGGCGCATCGGCGGGGCATTTTCGGCGGCGTCTCTTATTCGTGCGTTGTCGCGAAACAATGGATTGGTGAGTGGCATCTTTACGTCCCTTGAACACAAAACCGGCCCCGATTATTTCAAGCCCGGGTGGCAAGTCGTGATCTTGATCACCGTTTAACGTTTTTCACATCGTGACTTCCGTAAAGGAGGTCAAATTGAAACACTATCATATCGAAGACTTAAAGATCGCAATTGGCATTTTTGCTGTTCTGTTTGAGTCCTTTGCTGAAGCAGTGTTACGGCTAAACGCGACAGGTTTTGCGCGCTGGAAAGGACACAGCGTTGTGGACCGAGACCTGGGGAGTGAATGAAACGCATGCGTTTGCGGAATTGCCCGGCGCCGGTTCCAGTCATAGGCTTTGTCCATGAGCCGAATCCTGGAAACCGATCTCTATCTGCCGGTAAAGACCTTCCTCATTGGGCAAGGGTACGACGTAAAGGCGGAGGTTGGTGCTGCCGATATCGTTGCCTGCCGTGGAGACGAGGAACCGGTCATTGTCGAGCTGAAAACCGGCTTCTCGCTCGGCCTCTTTCATCAGGCCATCACGCGGCAGTCCGTGACGGATACGGTTTACATCGCCGTTGCCCGGGGAACGGGACGGCGGTTTCAACATGCTCTGCGAAACAACATCAATCTGGCGCGGCGTCTTGGACTTGGCCTTATCACGGTCCGGCTTGCTGATGGCCTGGTTGAGGTGCATGTTGATCCGGGGCCCTACACACCCCGCAAATCCAAACCACGCAAGGACCGGCTGCTCAGAGAGTTTTCACGCCGGGTAGGTGACCCGAATACCGGTGGCTCGACCCGGGTGCGACTGGTGACCGCTTATCGCCAGGACGCGCTGAGATGTGCTGCCTATCTTGAGACGAACGGGCCCAGCCGTGGTGCCGACATTGCAAAGGCGACTAATGTCGAGCGCGCGACCCGAATTATGGCGGACGATCACTATGGTTGGTTCGAGCGCGTGGAACGCGGGATTTACAAACTAACCCCGAAAGGTGAGGCGTCCTTGAACGAGCGAACTGCGGGTAGCGGGCAGGGGGCTGCGGAAAGCCTTTAAGGCCCGGCATGTTCTCAGTTTGGCGATGTTCGTGAGGAGGTTCTCGGGCCGCCTCCGGCTGAGGCGGGAAATCTTATGCGCAGTTCGAAAACTTGGCTCTGCGCGGCGATGCTCTTCTTTCGCTCGCACCGCTTGTTCCGACCGGTTGTGTCAGATCGTCGAATGTGTGGTGAGGCGTGGGTGCGCCGATTAGAAAGCCCTGCATCAGGTCGCAGTTAAGCTTCGCAAGGAAGTCGACGTGGAGCGGCTTTTCGACACCCTCGACAATAACGCGGTGATTGAGGTTCTGACCGAGACCGATCATGGCGCGCATCGCTTCTGCCGCCTTCGCACTCTTGTCGATGCTGCTGGTGAAGGAGCGGTCGATCTTGATCTTGTCGAACGGAAAGGAAACCAGCGTCGACAAGGACGCAAAACCGGTCCCGAAATCGTCTAGGGCGATCGAAACACCCAGGTTCTTGAGTTTGCGCAAGATGTGATGCGCCCGATCGAAATCGTCGATGAGCACGCTCTCCGTCACTTCCAGTTCCAGGCGTGAGGCCGGAAGCTGGGTCTTCAGGAGAACGGAGTGCACGATCTGATCGATATCGGTGTATCTGATCTGGAGGGGCGAGATGTTCACCGCGACCTTGAGTGGCCGCGTCCAGGTCGAGGCGATTTCGCAGGCCTTCAACAAGACAAGCTCGCCGACCTTATGGATCAGCCCCGTGTCTTCCGCGATCGGAATGAAACGTGAGGGGGATATTGCGCCGAGTTTGGCGTGGTTCCAGCGCGCGAGCGCCTCGAAACCGACAATTGAGGAGTCGCTTACATTGGCCTGCGGCTGAAAGTGAACATCGAGGTCGGCCAGCTCAACGGCCATTTTCAGATCGCGCGCAAGTTTGCGGGTTTCGCGGATCACCTTGTCCATGTCAGCGTCAAAGGATGAAACCGGATTTACGGGATTTTCCTTTGCCCTGTACATCGCCAGATCCGCGTTCGACATCAGTTCTTCCGCGGTCTTGCCGTGCTCGGGGTAGGTTGCGATCCCGATACTGATGCTAGCATTCACAATGGTTCCCAGAAGAGGATAGGAGCCGTTGACGACTTCCACGATCCTGTGTGCAAGTTCCGGTGAAGCATGCCGCTTTTCGTCCCAGCGTTGGATGGCGACGAATTCATCACCTCCAAGACGCGCGAGATAGTCGCCTTCCTTAAGGCAGGCACCCATCCGCCGACCGACTTCCGACAAGAGGGCGTCTCCGACCTGGTGCCCGTAAAAGTCGTTGACTTCCTTGAACTTGTTCAGGTCGAGCAGAAACAGGTAAAACCCGGAACTCTGGTCCTTGGCGCGCGCAATTTCCTGATTGAGGCGGTCATTGAAAGCATTCCGGTTCGGCAGGTTGGTCAAGGAACAGTGCATCGCCAGATGCTCGGCGCGGTTGTTTGCGAGCTCGCGTTCACGCAAGGCTTCCACGTGTTCGGTCACGTCCTGCAGCATGACCACCATCTCGTTGTTCAAGAGATTGGTGATCTTGCGTTCCAAAATCCGGTCGCCGATGGGGAAAATTCGATTTTCCGAGAGGATCCTCGATGAAAACGCCTTTAGCGAGGCCTCCTCCGTACACCCGATTTCAGATTCCACCAGATCGGCGTACATCGGGTTCCAAAGTTTCAAGGCTCCGTCCTTGTCAATCAGCACTACGGCAGCATTGACGTTTGTCAGAACGGTTTGAAGAACGCATTGGCGTTCCGCGTTGGCGATCGCATAGCGCACCGCGCGGTCGATGACCTCCGGTGAGAGCGAGTTCTTCGAGATGAAATCGGCAGCGCCAGCCGCAAGTGCCGCATCGTCCAGATGGCGTCCGCCCATGCCGGTCAGGAGGATAACGGGCGTCTCAATGTTCTCGGCGCGCATGGAGTTGATCAGATCAAGTCCGCTGGTCGCTCCCATGAGGTAGTCACACAGAACGATGTCGATCGTATTGGACTTGATGATATCGATTGCTTTTGCCGGGGAGTGAGACACATGCAAAGCGTACTCAGATTCGGCGATTTCACCGATCGTGTCGACGATAAGGTAGATATCGTCCTCGTCATCATCGACGATGAGCACGTTTATTTCCTTGCCGCTCAATATTACCTCCTACGACATCGACGTGCAGAATAAAACCCGGCTAACTTATTTGACGTTAATGACATCTCTTACTTATCTATATAGTTAAAATTTGGTTTTATTGATGATCGTCACCGGAGAGTATGAGTAATACTCCGTATGTGCGCGTAAGAACGAAAGATACTACTTAAAGATTAGTGCGTGATGCACTGCCGGTGCATTTGATACGAAAACATCCGGCCTGCGCTCGAACGCTGATGCCGGATGATTGTCAGGACACAAAAGCCGATCGAATATCGATAAAAATCAATGATTACAGGCTTCTAGTCTTCCGCTTCATTCGGTAGGACAACGATCTCGATCCAATACCGGCTCAATATCTGCACGATTTCGCACAGGCCTTCGAATGTGACCGGTTTGGTTATGAATGAATTGACACCAAGATTGTAGGTTTTCAGGATGTCTTCTTCGGATTTTGACGTTGTCAGAACGACGATAGGAATGCGTCGGAGTTCTTCGTCAGCGCGAATTTGCTCCAGAGCCGTGCGACCGTCCATGCGTGGCATGTTCAGGTCAAGCAGAATGAGGCCCGGATGAGTTCCGGCCGGCAAGTCCGAATACTTTCCTTCATGCCGTAGATATTCCAGCAACTCGATACCGTCTTCCACGAAGTCGACCGGATTGCTCAGCCGTGCCTCTTCGAAGGCATCGGCAATCAGGATGCGATCGTCAGCGTCGTCGTCGGCGATAAGAATTCGAATAGGCCTGGAGGTCTGCATTAGTCCTGGTCCTCTGTATTGCTTTGTCTCAAAGGTAGCTCAATGAAAAAGGTGGCTCCGACATCCGGTTCTCCGTGTGCGTCGATAGATCCGCTGTGGCGGTCCACGATTTTGCGGCAAGTCGCCAGACCGATACCTGTTCCCTCATATTCGAGACGTCCGTGAAGTCTCTGGAAAATCTTGAATATCTGGTCTTTGTACTGGTTGTCGAAACCAATTCCGTTATCTGCGATCGCAAAGCGCGCATGAGTTTGAGGCGCTCCTGATTCATCGGTCCCTTCGACCGTTTCAGCGCTGATTTTCACAACGGGATTGACGTCCGGCTTCTTGTATTTTAGCGCGTTGCTGAGAACGTTTTGAAACAGCTGGCGCATTTGAATCGGATCGGCGTCGATTGTCGGCAGGTCTTCAACCTCGACGGTTGCATCATGCTCCTGAATGCGGATCTGAAGGTCGGACAGGATTCCGTCCATCGTTTCCTTCATGTTGATCGCGACGAAAGGTCTGGCCTTCGTCGTAATCCGCGAGTAGCTCAAAAGGTCGTTTATGAGCTGGCGCATGCGGCTGCCGGCATTTTGCATGCGATCGACAAACATCTTGCCGTCGTCAGGGAGCAAGTCACCGTATTTGCGGATGAGCCTGTCTCCGAACGCCTCGATCTTGCGCAGAGGCTCCTGCAAGTCGTGCGAGGCGACATAGGCGAAGTCCTGGAGTTCCCTGTTCGAAGTTTCCAGTTTCTTCGTGTAGGCGACAAGGCGCGCCTCGTGCCGTTCCATTGCGGTAATGTCCTGATACGTCGCAATCGAACCGCCATTAACCATGGGCTCGTTCATGACGGCGATCACGCGTCCGTCGCGAAGATGCTGCTTGATTGTCGTCCGTTTTTTCAGTCTCGACGGATCGTGGCGTGCCTTTAGGGCAGCCTGGGCATCTTCCTCGCGATAGTTTCCGAGCGAGATGCTGTATCGCATGATGTCGGCGATCAAAATGCCGGGCTTCACCACTTCTGCCGAAAAGCCGTACATTTCAAGGTAACGTCGATTGCACAGGATCAGCTTCTGTTCGTTGTCGAACATGCACAATCCCTGGATCATGTTGTTGAGCGCTTCGTTGAAACGGTCACTTGTCTTGTCCAGCGCTCCGCTGATCCTGGCGATCTCGGTCTCGTGCTCTTTTGCCTTCGTAATGTCGGACTGAACACAGACCGTTCCACCGTCATCAGCGGACGTGTCGATTGTTCTTATCCAGCGCCCGTCGGCCGTTTCGTGTTCGTGCGGTTCGCCGGGATTGAAGTGCTGTTGCAAACGCCAGTGAATGTAAGCCTCGTCATCCATTCCGTGCTGGTTGTAGGCTCCGGTGACGACACCGCTGCGCAGCATTTCCTCAAAGGACATCCCCGGACGGATGAAGCCGGACAAATGACGGTTCAGGTCGATAAACTTCTGATTATAAAAGACCAGATGGTCGTCGGCATCGTAAAGCGCGAAGCCATCGGTCATCGCATTGAGCGCGTGCATCATGCGCGCGTGAGCCGTTTCGGCGACGTGACGCAGCTGGTCGGATTTTGACGTTTCGCCGTCCAGACCCGTCACTTCGCGCACGGTTTCGATGAGCTGCTGCTGCGCGTTCAGCGTACGTGTGATGAGAATATTTTTGCCGCTGACGGTGCGAAACACGAATTTGTGCGTGCCGCCGACCTTCAATCGAAGCAATGTCGTGGCGATTGTGGCTTCGATCTGGTGAGGGTCTTCGCCCTTGCGCGACAACGACCGCGTCATCAGTTCCTGTAAGGCAACACCTGGTTCAATGGTGTCCTTGTCGTATTCACAAAGGGAGAAGTAACACTCGTTTGCCGTGATCAGCTTGAAGTTGATATCGAAGACCGCCAGGCCGAAATCGACGTGGCTGAGAACCGTCTCCAGAAGCGTGTCGGTGGGTTCGATGTTCGACATGCCGTTCTGCTCGGCCAACGCACTTTCTTCATGCATGAAACGCATCCGGTTGCTTGTCAATTTTCTCACCTAATGTCTAAAGAAAAGTATTAAAATTTATTAAATTGGTTCAATATCCGAGTTTATTGTTTTTTTACTATAAATTTTTCGCAGAATTTGAATTCACATTTTGTAAGTACTTCTAAACTAGACCAAATTCGGGCTAATTTTTTGTGCTGGGCTGATATTAATGAGCGATCAAGAAGAAAGATCAGTAAGCGGTTTAATACTGATCATTGGAATACTGGTAGCGTTGTACTACCCCAACGTATCTAACTTCTTTGCGCCGGCGCTTCACGTCGCCTTGTTCTTTATCGTCCTGTTCTCGCTACTGCCGTTTGTGCGATTTGAAGTATCGGAACTGACAAACCTGCATCCAATCGTCCTGCGGCTGGTCGTTTGGCAACAGATCCTGTGTCCGGCCCTGGTCGTCGGCATCGGCCTGTTTGCGGGTGTCGACAAAAATCTTCTGTTCTTCACGCTGGTCATCTTGACCAGTGGCTCTCTGTTTGCATCTCCGACGCTCGTTCAGATGATGGGGCTCGACCGGAAGATCGCTGTTCAGACGGTTTTCCTGTCCACTCTTGCGGCGCCGGTTTCGATCCTGGTCCCATTCTGGTTTCTCAATCTGGGCGGCTCAGATATCAACTTTGGCGGATACTTCCTGAGGGTCGTGATCTATTTGCTCGTACCCGTTGCGCTCCTGTTTCTTGTCAGGAAGTTTCTGACGAGCAGTTCCAGTGTCCGGTTCGACAATCTCGACAGGCTCGGCCGGTGGGGCTCCGTCTTTGCGCTTCTGATTTTTTGTTTCGCTCTTGAGGGGCGGGTCGGCGAGGTGCTGGCTGAAAACCCGGATATCGTGCTGAAGTATCTGGTGCTGGCTGTCGTCGTCTCGGTCACCACAATGGGACTTACCATGGTCCTGATGTGGCGGTTCGGTGATCATGTCGCACTGACGGCTGGCACCATTTCCAGCTTTCGCAATGTCGGGCTGACATATGGGCTGGTGGCAGGTGCCGCTGACGACAATCTGGCCATCTTTGTCGGGGTTTGCCAAATCCCGATCTTCTTCGTCCCTTTCATCTTCGATCTCTTTGCATCAGCAAAATCGGAGAGTGCCGTAAAAGACAAACCTGAGTCGGAAGAATTAGGTGGCGGTTATTCGACTCCAGTTGGAGTTGTTCATGGAAATGTACTTGGTGAAGGCAAAATGTTTTCAGGTAAATTTAACCATCAAGGCACTAATTTTACTAAAAATGGATCTTCGAACCAGGAAGTTTACGCTTCCTTGTCAACGAAGACCAATTCTGTCGCCGAAACAATGCAGCCAAGAAGTGGTATGTTCGTGTCAAACGCAGCTGTAGCAATCGATTATGCGCCCGGGCAAGCTCCGGACGCCGCCGAAGCACCCCTTGGAGAGACGGAACGTCTTGAATCGGGTGTTGCCAGGCTTGGATCCCTGCGCGAAGAAGCGCAAAGGACATTTGAAGATCTGACGTCGAAGGCTGCAGAAGCGCTGCGGGCACGGCGCTATCTGTTTGCCCTCCTGTTTCTCAGCGTCCTGGGTGTTGTTGGCGTCTGGCACGCCAACAAGTACTTCGCCCCGATGCTGTTTGACCAAGGGCTCATCGACAAGGTCGCCGAGACCCATATCGAGGGGCGCAACTTCGGTGTATTCGATCTGAACATCAACATCCGCGACCTGCGGAACGCGACGATTGCCCGGATGGACAAAGCGCCGGAAGCCGTCGTTCTTGGCGCCAGCCACTGGCAAGAGGCGCATGTCGAGCTCGTAACCGGCAAGGACTTCTACAACAGTCACGTTCATCGCGACTATTACGAAGACATGCTGGCTGTCACCGAGATGTATATCCGGCATGACAAGATGCCCAAGGAAATGATCATCACGATCCGCGACAATCTGCTGACGCCGATCAAGGATCGCACGGATTTCCTCTGGCTTCCGGGTATCAAGTACTATCGTCCGATGGCAGAGCGGCTTGGCCTGGAAGCGCAGGGCCACATTGAAACGCTGCCGGTTCAAACCTGGCGTGAGCTTGTTTCTCTCCCGCTTCTGTGGACACACGGATCGCGCCAGATCATGGCGGCACAGCAGCCACATGCGTCCGACGAACGGAATTTTGCGGGTCTCGACACTCTTTTGCCAGGCGGCTCGATCCTTTGGTCGCAGGAACACAAGGACCTGTTTACGCAAGAGCGGTCGCGGAAGGAAGCTCTGGCATTCGCCGAGGCGCGCAAGAACAACCCGCCGATCATTGATCCGAAAGGCGTAGCCCATATCGAGGCTTTGCTTGAGTTCCTGCAAAAGGAAGGCGTCGAAATCACACTTGCGCACCCGCCGTTCAACCCGATTTTCTGGGAGGCCGTTCAGGGCACTCCCTATATGGACGGCCTCAACAAGGTGAAAGCGCTGACCCAAAGCTGGGCGGAGAGATACAATCTTCCCATGATCGGCGGTTTCGATCCCAAATCGGTCGGCTGCAGCGCCGACATGTATATCGATGCAGAACATTCCAATCCCAAATGTCTTGGAATGCTGCTCGGCCAATTCAACGCACTTGCAAACGTTCCACGGCTTCGCGGCCCGCTACAGTGATGAGATCATAGTCATGGTATTCAGTTCTCACGAGTTTGTTCTCATCTTTCTGCCGCTGGTTTTTCTGGCCTTCGCCATTGCAAACCGGTTTGGCGGCTGGCAGGCATCGTTTTCGGTGCTGGGGGCAGCGTCCCTGGTGTTCTATGCACAGTGGAGCATCGCCTTGCTCGCGGTGTTGCTTACATCGGCGGTTGCCAACTACATAGTCGGCACCTTTTTGATCAAGGCAACCAAAGAAGGGCGCCCGGCTGGCTGGCTTCTGGTATCTGCTGTAATTGCCAATCTGGTTGCGCTCGGCTACTTCAAATACACCAACTTCTTCATCGATATCACGAACCAGGTTTCGGGCTCCGGCTTCTCGCATCTGGACATCGTGCTGCCGGTCGGAATTTCATTCTACACCTTCATCCAGATCGGATTTCTGGTGGAGGCGCACAGTGGTCAGGCCGAGCAACAGCCCTTCATAAAGTACCTGACATTCGCAACCTTTTTCCCGTGCGTTACGGCAGGTCCGCTGGTCCTGCAGCGAGAATTCTTCGATCAAATGAAGGACCGTAAGGACTCCGCACTGGAAGCGCGGCGTCTGGCAGTTGGTGTCACGCTCTTTGCCATGGGACTGTTCAAGAAAGTGGTGCTTGCCGATTCAATCGCGCCGTTCGCCAATGATATCTTCGCAGGCGTCGCTGCCGGCGGGGGGGTCGACATGGTATCGGCCTGGGTCGGCGCACTGGCCTACTCGCTGCAGCTCTACTTCGATTTCTCCGGCTATTCGGACATGGCGATCGGTATCGGTGTGATCTTCGGTATTCGTCTTCCGCTGAACTTCAACTCGCCGTTCAAAGCCACCAGCATCTCTGAGTTCTGGCAGCGTTGGCACATGACGATGACACGGTTTTTCACGAAATTCGTCTATTCGCCGATGGCGATGCGTGGGATGCGGTCCGCGGTTAGCAAAGGCCACTCGCCGCTTCGCCGGTATCTCGTCGCCGGTGCCTGGCCGATCGTCGTGACTATGCTGGTTGCCGGCGTCTGGCACGGTTCCGGCTGGACATTTGTCCTCTTCGGTCTCCTGCACGGCGTCGCGATTGCCGTCAACAACGGCTGGAAACACTTCAGTCTCCCGAAGCCGCCTGCTGTTCTCGGCTGGCTGATGACGATCTCCGTCGTTATTTGCGGTCTTGTGATCTTCCGTGCGCCGGATGTGGCGTCTGCCATGACGATGCTGACCGCAATGTGGGGCATTTCCGCTGAAGTGCCGGCCAATGGTCATCTCGCCGTGGCATTGGGCCTGCGCGAGGCACTTGGACTGATCTTCCTTTTGGGCGCGATTACTCTGCTTGCTCCCAATACGCAGGAAATTCTGGCCAAGGAATGGGTCAGCAGCGATCCGGTGCCGAAAACAATGAGCCGGATCGCCGGTTACATCTCCTGGCGCCCCGCGATGGGGTGGTCGTTTGCCGCGGCAGGCACCTTCCTGCTCGCGTTCACGAGCATCAGCGCGGATTCCTCTTTCCTCTACTACCAGTTTTAGGAGTGGGGGCCGGTACGCGGTGAAAGGGCCCGGAAAATACAGTCTGAAGAAAAGTCGCTCGATCGACTGACATAGCCAGAAACAGTCTAGAAAAGACCTGGAGAATTAAAATGCAGCTTTATGATGTCGTTGCAGGTGTGCTGAAAATCGATCCCAGTGGTCTCAGTGAACAGTCGAACGCACTCAATACGCCGAATTGGGACTCGCTCCGGCATATCGAACTGATGCTTGCTGTGGAGACCACCTTTGGGGCCAATTTCTCGATGGCCGAGATGGTGAGCATGCAGGATCTCGGCGATATGCGTAAATTGCTGGAGGCAAAGGGCGTTAAATTTGACGACTCAGAGCCAATAAGGTTGTCTGCGTAACGTAAACGATACGACGAATCACACTTTCCAAGCCGTGTCGCGTCGCCTGAACTGAAATGACCGCGCCATCCGGTCGATCTTCCAGGGTACGCCGACTACATGGAGACCTGATCATGAACCTCAGATTCCGCATTAGGCGCGCACTTTCTGCCGTTGCGTTCACCACCTTTGCTGTCTCAATGTCCGCTGCTGCGGCCGATACCTGGAACATGCCGGTTCCGTATGGTGACAACAACTTTCACACCTTGAACCATGTTGCCTTTGCCAAGGATGTCGAGGAAAAGACCAACGGTGATGTGAAGATCGTGGTGCATCCGTCCGGGTCTCTCTTCAAACATCCCGAGATCAAGAATGCGGTCCGCAGCCGGCAGGCGCCCCTTGGAGAGTTTCTTCTGTCACGGCTGTCGAACGAAAGTCCGATTTTCGGCATCGATTCAGTTCCTTTCCTGGCGACCAGCTATGAAGACTCGCGCAAGCTTTGGGATACGACGCGCCCCGCCGTTGAAGAATTGCTGGGCGAACAGGGTCTGATGGTTCTTTATGCCGTGCCGTGGCCGCCGCAGGGGCTTTATGCCAATCGAGACGTGAATGCGATCAACGATTTGTCCGGCCTGAAGTTCCGCGCCTATAACGCGGCAACCGAGCGTCTTGCACAGCTCGCCAGCGCCGTGCCGACACAGGTTGAAGTTGCCGATCTAGGACAGGCGTTTTCGACCGGGCGCGTTGACGCCATGGTGACGTCCCCGTCAACCGGCTACAACAGCAAGGCGTGGGATTATCTGTCGAACTATTATGACGTTCAGGCCTGGTTGCCCAAGAACATCGTCGTTATGAACAAGCGCATTTTCGATGCGCTCGACGAGCCGACCAAAGCAGCCGTTCTGGAAGCTGCCAAGGAAGCGGAAACGCGCGGTTGGGCCGCATCCATGGGTGAAACCGAAGCGAAGACTAAAGGCCTTGCCGACAATGGCATCAAGGTTGCTGCACCGTCTGATGCGCTCAAGGGCGAACTGGTCGAAATCGGCCAGACAATGACCCAGGAGTGGCTTGAACAGGCGGGCGACGACGGCAAGAAACTGATCGACGCCTACAAGCAATGAGACAATGAACTGCGGAGCATTGGATGTGGCCGCAGTTCGATCTCTGGAACCGGGCCGGATCCTGGCTGGACGCACGGGCGGTGCATTGCGGTGCTCCGCCCGAACTCTCTCATGGCGTCATCGGTTTCAAGACTTAGACCACTTCCTCTTTAACGCGGCTTTCGCACGGACTTGAAACACTGGAGCGCGAACATGCGTGGCATGCTTGATGGACTATACAGGTTATGTGGCGGGATCGGCGCACTGCTGATCGTCGCGATTTGCCTGGTCGTCCTGATCCAGGTGGCGTTCAATCTGTTCGACAAGATCTCCGACGTCCTTTTTGGCAAAGCGATCGGCCTCGTGCTTCCGTCCTACGCCGAACTGGCTGGATACTTTCTGGTTGCAGCGACATTCTTTGCGCTGACAAATACCCTGCAGCATGGCGTGCACATCCGGGTGACCATGATCACGCAGCGCCTGAAGCCGGCCTGGGCGCGCATTGCCGAGGGCTGGGCCTGCCTCGTCGGTACTTTGATGTCCGGCTATTTTGCGGTCTGGAGTTATGTGCTGGTCTATGAATCCTGGATTTACAACGACCTGTCCCCGGGAATGTTGCCGATCCCGATCTGGCTGCCGCAATTGCCGATGGCTATCGGTCTGACAAGCCTCACAATCTGCTTCGCCGATCTCTTCTTTCAGGTCATTCGAGGAACGTGGCAGCCACCGGTGACCGCACCGTTGTCGCAAGAGCAGGAAGAGCACTAGCATGGAACAGATTCTCGCAAGTGCCGTTCTGATTATTGTCCTGCTGGCAATGCTCGCAAGTGGTGTCTGGGTGGCCATCTCGCTGATGGTGGTTGGCTTTGCCGGCATGCTTTTGTTTGCCGATGCGCCCATCGGACAGGTGCTGGCAACCAGCGTTTGGGGGAGCAACAATTCCTGGGCGCTTGCTGCCTTGCCGCTCTTTATCTGGATCGGTGAAATTCTGTTCCGCTCACGTCTGTCCGAAGATTTGTTTTCCGGTCTGGCACCCTGGCTGGAACGGGTTCCTGGCTCTCTTCTGCATGTCAACATCGTCGGCAGCGGCCTGTTTGCCGCCGTGTCGGGCTCTTCCGCTGCGACCTGTGCGACGGTCGGAAAGATCTCCATCCCTGAGCTGCGGCGGCGCAAATACGATGACCGTCTGATCGTGGGAACGCTTGCCGGGTCCGGCACACTGGGATTGCTGATCCCGCCTTCGATCATTCTGATTGTCTACGGTGTCGCCGTTGAAGAATCCATCACCAGGCTTTTCCTGGCGGGCGTCATTCCCGGCCTGATGATCCTGACCCTGTTCATGGCCTATGTTGCGATCTGGGCCTTGGTGAACCGGAAATCCATGCCGAAAGGCGAGGCCTCCGGAATTGCGTTTTTTGAGAAAATCAAACGCTCGGTCGTTCTGCTTCCGTTTATCCTTCTGATCGTTGGCGTGATGGGGTCGATCTACACCGGGATTGCGTCGCCGACGGATGCAGCAGCAGTGGGTGTCCTGCTTTCGCTTGTGCTTGTCTGGCGCAATGGCGACCTTACCTGGAGCCTGTTCGTCGACAGCCTGATGGGGGCAACGCGCACGTCCTGCATGATCGCTTTTATTCTTTCCGGCGCGGCGTTCTTGACGATCACGATGGGCTACACCGGCATCCCGCGTGCGCTTGCGCAGTGGATCGGCGAGATGCAGCTCTCGCAATACGGACTGATCTTCGCGCTGATGCTGCTCTTCATCGTACTTGGCTGCTTTCTGGACGGTATTTCAGTCGTTGTTCTGACCACGGCAGTCGTTGTGCCGATGGTGCAGATTGTCGGCATCGACCTAATCTGGTTCGGCATCTTCCTGGTTCTGGTGGTCGAGATGTCGCAAATCACGCCGCCCGTCGGGTTTAACCTGTTTGTGCTTCAGGGCATCACGGGCAAGAACATCATCGACATTGCCCGAAACGCATTGCCGTTCTTCCTGCTTCTGATTGTCGGCGTGGCGCTGATCACCCTGTTCCCCGACATCGTCATGTTCCTGCCCAACCAGATGAACAGGTAGCCGATCTTCTGACCATTCGGTCGTTTGCGTCACCTGAGACGATTTTTACCTGAGTCTACTCAGCTAATATCTACATGAGCGTCGGCATGCCTCCGCACGCCCTTTCGGCGACGGGGTCGCTATGGACAGGGGAGCTTTGCAAAAGTGTGCGTGATTCAAATTCTGACTTGGTATTCTTACTACTTTATACTCGATTCATTTGAATAAAATTTTATCTTTCAAAGTAATAATATTTTCATTTTGAGATTTTTTCTATGATTATTATTTTCTAAATTAATTAGAATTTATTTTTTACTGCATAATATCTCTGCAGGTCATTATAAAAACAGTGTTTTATTCCGTGGCGACGTTGCGGGATGAAGTAATTTTTTGACCGTGGGCAATGAAATGCAGGGAAAACGGTTATGAATCAAATCCAGTTTGCCGACAAGCATGGGGCTAAGAACGTACCGGTTGTCGAGTTCTCACGTCTGCCGGACGTTACTCTCTATGAAGGTGATAGGGCTGATACCGCCCGCGTGGAAACACACACGGGTGCTGCCTGGCGCAAAGCGGTGGATGTCCTCGCGTCGCACTATCCCGATCGGCAACCCTCTCACATTGCCCTTGCCGTATTTGCGGCCTATGTCGCGCGCGTGAGCGAGAACAGTCATGCCGTTTTCGCGTTTCACGATGCGACGCTTTCCAGTGTGGCGCGTGATTTCGTCGTTTTCGAACATGGTCTGGCGAAAGACGAAAGCTTCACAAACGTCGTTGAAAAAGTCGCGCGTGCCGGACTTGCATTTGTGAGCGGCAACGCGGCCGGCGTCTTTTGTCCGACGCAGTGCGACGTTCCGCTGGCGGTGACAACCGGTCCGCGCCCGCAAGCAGAATCCGGCGCAGAAATCCAGCTTCATTGTGATGCCGACGGCGACATCGTCTGGACGCATCCCGGCTATGTCAGCTCAGAGGCAATTGATCTGATCGGCGAACGCATGACGGCGCTCGCGCAGGGTATTGCTGCAGATCCTGAAAGTGCCCTTGTGCATCAGCCGCTCATGTCGGCGCGTGAGCGCAAACTGGTTGTTGAGGACTGGAACGCGACCGACCGCAACTACGGCTATGGCGGTGGGCTTGTCGCGATGATGGAGACGTGCGCCGAGGCGACGCCGGATCATCCTGCACTGATTTATATGGATGAAACGCTGAGCTTTGCCGAATTCAATGCCCGCGTGAACCGTCTTGCACGCGTTCTGATGAACAAGGGCGTCGGCAAGGACAAGTTTGTTGCGCTTGTCATGGAACGCAGCCTTGAAATGGTGATCGGTCTCTGGGCAACGCTCAAGGCCGGCGGTGCCTACGTGCCACTCAACACAGATGATCCTTCTGCACGCATCTCTGAGATCATCGAAGACTGCGCACCGGTGGCGATCCTCACGCAAGAAAATATCCGCGAGCGTATCGAGACTGACGTCAGCGAAGTCATCGTGCTTCCGGCTGGCGGCGAAGTCGATGGAGACATCGACCCCGGCAATCCGGAGGTCGAGATTGGCCCGAACGATCTTGCCTACATGATCTATACGTCCGGTTCGACAGGCAAGCCGAAGGGCGTAGTTGTCGAACACGAGGCCATCCACAATCGTGTTGTCTGGATGCACGAGGAATATGGTCTCGAGCCTGAGGACCGGGTCCTTCAAAAGACGCCATACACCTTCGATGTGTCGGTGTGGGAGTTCCTCTGGTCTTTCTCGGTCGGCTCGACGCTTGTGGTCGCCGAGCCAGGCGGTCATGTTGCCATCAGCTACCTTTACGGCCTTATCCGGCGGGCAGGGGTCACGCACCTTCACTTTGTACCGTCGGTCATGCGCCTTTTCCTGCTGGCCCCGTCGCTGGACCAGCTTCCGATCAAGAAGCTGTTCTGTTCCGGTGAAGCGCTCGGCTTCGACCTCGTCCAGGCGTTTTACGACAAGGCGAGCGACTTTGCCGAAGTCCATAACCTCTACGGGCCGACCGAAGCGGCCGTCGATGTCAGCTATTTCGCGTGCCCGCGGAACCCTGAAGACAAGAGCATCCCGATCGGCAAGCCTGTGACCAACACCGGTCTTTACGTGCTTGACGAATATGACCAGCCGGTTCCCGTCGGCGTTCCGGGCGAGTTGCATATCGGCGGTGTTCAGCTGGCGCGCGGATACTGGAACCGTGAGGACCTGACATCAGAGCGTTTTGTTCCTTGTCCGGTCGACGATGCCCCGCATCGGAGGCTATACCGCACCGGTGACCTCGCGTATTTCCGCCCCGATGGCGAGATCATGTATCTCGGGCGCAATGATTTTCAGGTGAAGATCAATGGCGTTCGTATGGAGCTCGGTGAAATCGAAGCTGCCATCCGCACCGATCAAGGCGTCAAGGACGTGGTTGTCGTTGCCGAAGAGAACCAAGGCAACAAGATCCTGATAGCCTATGTCGTTGCCGATGCAGCGGACGAGGCCAAGGCGGACGCAATCAAGGATGCGGTTGCGGCCCAGTGCCCGGTTTTCTATGTACCACAGGAAATTCGCTTTCTTGCTGATATGCCCCTGACGGTGTCAGGCAAGATCAACCGCAAGGTTCTGAGCGAACAGCAGCGGCTCTAATCTCAGCATCTGTATGAACGAAGCCGCCCTTCATAGTCTTGTGAAGGGCGGCTTCTGTTTGAGACCCTGTCAGAATGCGGGCAGTGCGGCTATCCACGATGCGTTTGATGCGTCGAAGTTCACTTGATTGAAATTCTTTGCGTCGATTTGCGTAAAATTCAGTTTCTTGGAATAGAATCTAAGCGTTTTTGAGGATTTATTTGTTCATTTTCTGTATTCTTTTGATTACGCTAGGACGTTTTTTGGAGCAATCTAAGGTTACTTTGCCCGGTTCTGTGGGTCTTGCATAAAGAGCACGTTGAGATTGAGACAGCATGTCTCAATTTTGCAATTTGTCGTTAAGAATTTCTCCCGTAGTGTTATCGTAATAATTCGCAAGTGAAGTGTAAATATCTGTAGAACAGCTTATTAATACTTTTGTACTACCTTAAGGGCATAGCGCTTGTTTGTGCGCTGCACACTCTTAGGGGGACTTCAAACGATGTCTACTTTGCGGAATGCTCTTGTATCTACGCTGGCTGCGTCTCTTATGATGTCGTTCGGCCCGGCGTTTGCTGAAGATGGTGTTACAGATTCCAAAGTCCTGTTTGGTCAGGCGGCGGCTCTTGAGGGCCCGGCTGCGGCTCTGGGTACTGGAATGAAACTCGGTATTGAAGCCGCTTTTGCGGAAGCCAATGCTGCAGGTGGTGTACACGGTCGTATGATCGAACTTATCAGCATGGATGACGGCTACGAGCCGGATCGCTCCATCGCCGCGGTCAACACGCTTATCAACGACAACAAGGTATTCGGTCTGATCGGTCCGGTCGGTACGCCGACGTCGAAAGCGACCCAGCCGATCGCAACTGCTGCAAAGGTTCCGTTTGTCGGTCCGTTCACAGGTGCGGGCTTCCTGCGCGATCCGGCGCACGGCAACATCGTCAATGTTCGCGCGACTTATGCTGCTGAAACAGAAGCCTGGATCGAGCACCTGCACGGTGCGCTTGGTCTCGACAAGATCGCTATCCTTTATCAGGACGACGGTTTTGGACGTGTTGGTCTGGCGGGCGTTCAAGCTGCAATGGAAAAGCGTGGCCTTGATCTGGTTGCCGAAGGCACCTACCAGCGCAACACGACTGCTGTTAAGTCGGCGCTTCTTGAAATCCGCAAGGCAAAGCCGCAAGCGGTGGTCATGGTTGGTGCATACAAGCCGATCGCGGAATTCATCAAACTGGCCAAGAAGGTCAAGATGGATGCTGAGTTCGTCAACATTTCCTTCGTTGGCTCCAAGGCACTTTCTGCTGAGCTTGGCGAAGCCGGCGAAGGCGTGATCATCTCCCAGGTTGTTCCGTTCCCGTGGGATACGACTGTTCCGCTCGTGAAGGAATACCAGGCTGCCCTAAAGGCAAAGGATCCTTCCGCTGAGCCGGGCTTCGTGACCCTTGAAGGTTATGTGGTTGGCCGTCTTGCTGTGATGGGTCTGGAAAAGGCCGGCAAGGACGTTACCCGCGAGAACTTCCTGAACGCTTTCTGGAACACCGGTGCGTTCGACATGGGCGGTGTCTCCCTGAACTTTGGTCAGGACGACAACCAGGGCATGAACGATGTGTTCCTGACGACCATTCAAAAAGACGGCGGCTTCTCGCCGATCGACAAGCCCGCAAGCTGATTAGAAGTCTTTCGCTGGCCCGGGCTGCCGGGCCAGCGAATATCATATTGCATCTGGTGTCAGATGACTGGGCAGACGTTGGTATTTAGGGGACTGTCGGGGACATGGCTGGGTACGGCAAAATCTTATCAGGTTTATTTCAGAAGAATTCGTTCTTTCATCTGAGAACCCGAGGAAAACTGTTTTCCGCATTTGCGGGTTTGGTCCTATTGACCGCGACAGCGATCGGTATCGGGCTTTTTTCTTTCCAAAGGGTCGAAAGCAGCTTTTCCGAGCTCTCCGAAAAACGACTGCCGTCAATCGAAAATGCGGCTCAATTGGCGCTTACAAGCACCGAGGTTGCTACAGCTGCGGCCGCAGTTGCCAACAGCGTGACGCTTCAGTCCCAGGAAGTGTCCTTCCTTGCGCTTCAAAAGTCGGTTTCCGTCATTGAGGAAATCGAATCCAAGTTCATTCCCTCCGATTCAAATCGCGAAATCGTCGAGGAACTCTTTTCCCAAAGCGAAACGTTCCAGGAGCGTCTTGGGGTCCTCGATCAGGCAACCAAGGAAAAAATCGCGGCCAGCGAAGCCAAAGACGCGCGCATGGCTGCGCTCTTCGAGGCCTATGACGGGGTAAACAGCGCGATCACGCCAATCGTTGACGACGCTTATTTCACGGTTGTTCTTGGCGGTGAAGACGCAGCGGCACAGAGCAAGGAACTCGTCGACAACCTGGCCAATACTGAAATGGCCAAGCTGAGGCTTTATCTGGAGCTCCGCGCTGAAACCAACCTTCTGGTCGGGCTTGCCGAAACCGTCGCCTTTGTCGATGACGAGGCGCTTCTGACCCTGTTCGAAGACAAGATCATTGCGACAGAGAAGAAGATTGCTGACTACCGCCAGGAATTGAGCGCGCTTGAACTGGACAGTGGTGCCGAAGCTGAGTTCGACCAGCTGAAGGAACTGGTCCAAAGAACGCTGGCGAAGAGCAGCTCAAACAGCATCACACCGCGCCAGCAGAAAGAGACGCTCAAGGAAGCGATCGGCCTGCAAAAGGCAATCGACGATGCGCTCGTCATGCAAATTGACGATCAACTCTTCACGCTGACAATCGATACGGAAGAGGCGGTCACCGAAAACTCCGAGATCATTTCAGATCTCTTGAACAATCAGGTCGGCCAGCTGAAAAGCACGCTTGAAGCACAGGCGTTTGCCAACAAATTTGTCGCGACGCTGGTCCAGGGCGGCCTGACCCAGGATCCGGCACTTCTTGTGCCGCTTCAGGAGAAAATCACGGCAGATGCAAAGCATATGCGTGATGGCCTGGACGGACTGGGTTCCGATGACATCAAGGCGCAGCTGGAGCAATTGCTGGCCTATGGCGACCCGAAGAATGGTCTTTTGAGTGATCATCTGGAGGAGCTGAAAAGCACTCAGAAATCAAATGAGCAAGTAACTGAAATGTTCAGTGCGGTCGAACGCATCGGTCAGTCCGTTGCCTCTTTGATTGAGCTGGAACTGGCAGCGGTGGATCAGGCGACGACCCAGATCAACAGGCTGTTCGAAAACGGATCCATGGCGCTGATCGTCATCGGCATTGCGAGCCTTGTCATTGCCGGTGCAATCGGCTTCTTCGTTGTCGATCGCGGTCTGGTCAAACCGCTTCTTGGTCTCGTTACCATCACGCGTGATCTTGCGGATGGCCAACTGGATGTCCACGTCGCGGGAACCGAGCGCGACGACGAGATTGGGGACCTTGCCAAGGCAATGGAGGTCTTCAAGGAAAATGCGGTCGAACGCCAGAATCTGGAAGCGGTCAGCCGGGAAGAGCAAAATGCGCAGCTGGAGCGGCAGGGCCGCGTCGACAGCATGATCAGCGAATTCCGGGACGAAATCGAATCCGTGCTTGGCGGTGTCAGCGCGAACATGGATCAGATGCAGTCGACTGCTCAGGTTTTGAGCCAGCTTTCCAGCGAAACCGCGGCGCAGGCCTCGGAAGCCGAAGGCAGCTCGACAACTGCCTCCGACAATGTGGGTTCCGTAGCTGCTGCGACGGAACAGCTTGCCGGATCGATCGCAGAAATCGGCCAGCAGGTCGCTCGCGCAACCGAGATCGTTGCAAACGCATCGGGAAGCGCGCGCATGACGACCGAGAAGGTTTCCGAACTTGCAGATTCGGCCAATAAGATCGGTGAGGTCGTGACACTGATCCGTGCAATTGCTGAACAAACGAACCTGCTTGCACTGAACGCCACCATCGAGGCGGCACGTGCCGGCGAGGCCGGCAAGGGCTTTGCCGTCGTGGCGGCGGAAGTGAAGGAACTGGCGACCCAGACGTCGAAGGCCACCGAGGAAATCGCAACGCAAATCGAAGCGATCCAGGCCTCCACCAGCGAATCTGTCGTCGCGATCCAGGAAATCCGCGACACGATGGAGCAGGCCGATGAGACAACGTCGGCGATTGCAGCGGCTGTCGAAGAACAGGATGCATCGACCGCGATGATTTCCCGGAACATCCGCGACGCTGCAGAAGGTACTCAAGGTGCCGCCGACAATATCTCCGGCGTGATGAATGCCGTGGCCGAAGCGGCACAATCGGCAGGGCAAGTCGAAACGGCATCCGATGAAGTTGCTGAGCAGGCGCGTCATCTGAAGCTTGTCGTCGATGAGTTTCTGGCAAAGGTTGCGGCGGCCTAACCGCCGCCCGGACCATTCTCCGGAAACGGATAATCCATAGACTGGAGAAAAGCGGCGTTATCGCCGCTTTTTTCGTCTCACACCGCAAAATGCACGCCTGACCGCCCCGGCAGGAAGAGGCAATTGAATTCTTTGCGCTGCATTGATATGTTATCGATAACAAAACACAGATTACAGGAGATCCCATGTCCTTTGTCCAGGAAACTCGAACGCTGACCCACAAGGGAGCGCTGGCCATCCTGACCGCCGCTGTTACCCAGGCAGAGCAGATGGGGCAACCTCAGTGCATTGTCATTGTCGATGCAAATGGGGAGGTTCTTGCGGAGATCCGAATGACCGGAGCCAAGTTCCTCAGCCGTAAGAGTGCCCTTGCCAAGGCTTTGACGGCCGCCTCGATCGGCAACGAGACCACTTCGGTGCCGGAAGGCGTGCGGACGGCAATCGGACTTGCCACAGATGGAAAAGTAACGGGACTGCCGGGCGGCCTCCCCATTCGCCTTGAAGGGACGCTTCTCGGCGGAATTGGCGTCGGCTCTGGATCCGGTGACCAGGACATTCAGGTAGCGAGGGCAGGTTTGGCAGCGATTGGTGCCTGAAGAAGGCGCTCGCCTGCAGGGCCGACCAGCTGCGCAGTGGTTCACGCTGGTAAACGGCGGACGGAGCCAAGTCCGTCCGCCTTGTTGTTTTCGGCTCAAGCGAATGCGATCTGCGCCTTGACGGCCTGACTGCGATCGCCTGCGATTTCGAATGCTGCCACGGCGTCCTGAAGCGGCAGTGTCTGGGTAATGAAGGGCTTCACGTCTATAAGCCCCTTCTGCATCAGACTGACGGCGCTGAAGAACTCTTCGTGAAAGCGGAAAGACCCTTTGAGTTCCAGTTCCTTGGCAGTGATCGCCATCATCGGCAGGCTCATGTCGCCGCCAAGGCCCAGCTGGACGATCGTGCCTCCAGGACGCATGGCACTGATGCCTGCAGTGAGTGCAGGAGCTGCCCCCGAACATTCGAAGAGTATGTCGAATGTGCCTTTGTCGGGCATGAACCGGTCGAGGCCCTGCGGGTCCTCGGCCATGTTAAGTGTGAGATCCGCACCTGCCGTCTTCGCCATCTGGAGCGTGAAGGGGCTCAAATCGGTGGCGACGATCAAATCGGCTCCAGCCCGCCTTGCCGCCAGAATACACAGGATGCCGATTGGACCGCATCCGGTGACGAGCACCGATTTTCCGATCATCTCGCCGGCCTGACGTGCGGCATGCAAACAAACAGACAAAGGCTCCGCCATGGCCGCTTCTCCGCTGCTCAGACCGTCGGCTGGTGCACATTGAGCTGCATCGGCCACGAGAACCTGCCGGAACGCGCCCTGGATATGCGGAAACGGCATGGCGCTGCCGTAGAACCGCATATTGAGGCATTGATTGTGCCGCCCCTCATTGCAGAACCGGCAGTTTCCGCAGGGCCGGGACGGGGAGACAGCAACAAGCTGACCGACCGAGAGCCCGGAGACGCCATCACCGAGTGCGGTGATATGTCCGGAGACCTCGTGGCCGAGGATCATCGGTTCTTTCAGACGCACCGGCCCGAAGCCGCCGTGATTGAAATAGTGAAGGTCCGAGCCGCAAATGCCGCCCGTTGCCAGCTTGATCTGAACCTCGCCCGGTCCGGGGCTGGCCGCATCCTGTTCTTCAATTCGCAGGTCTTTGGCTGCGTGGATAACGATGGATTTCATGGTCGCCTCACAAAACAGGTGTCGGCAGGTCCTGACCTGCAAAATGTGCCGTCAGATTGTCGCGTACAAGTTTTCCCATGGCTTTGCGCGTCTCGAATGTGCCCGAAGCGTGATGAGGCTGCACGAGCACATTGTCGAGTTCAAGAAAACGTGGATTGAGTGCAGGTTCGCCTTCAAAAACATCCAGCGCGGCCGAGCCGAGTTGTTTGCTTTCAAGGGCATCCAGCAGGGCCGCTTCATCAATGTTCGATGCGCGGCTGATGTTGATGATCATGCCTTCCGGGCCGACGGCCTCAATGACCTCCTGATTGACGATGTGCCGCGTTTCCGCAGACGCAGCGAGTGTGACAAACAGGAAGTCGGATTGCCGCGCAAGTTCAACGGGATTGGCCACGAATGTCCAGTCAGGCGCATAGTCCTTGGCCGAAACATCAGAATAAGCGATTTGCAGATCGAACCCGGCAAGGCGTTTGGCAACTTCGAAGCCGATCCGGCCAAGACCCAGAACACCTGCAGTCTTGCCCCAGACCCTGCTCTTGAGCGGATAGAGGCCCTTTTCCTGCCAACTGCCGTCGCGAACCCAGGCTTCAGCGCCAATCATTCCGCGCGATTGCACTAACATCATCGCAACACCAAGATCCGCGACATCATTGGTCAAAACGTCCGGTGTGTTGGTCACGCGGATGCCACGCTCTCGGCAGGCCGCAAGGTCGACAGCGTCGAATCCGACGCCGTAAACGGAGATGATTTCCAGGTTAGGGCACGCTTCGATCATGGTCCGGTTTGCGCCGAGTTCGCCGCGTGTTGCAATGCCTTTGATCTTGTCACCGACCGAATTGAGAAAGCCGGACGGGTCGGACGCCTCGAAGTACTTGTGCATGGAAAAGGCTTCTTCCAGGGGAATCTGGTCCCAGTCGGGATAGGGACCGACTTGCAAAATGTCTGGCTTGGTCATTTTAGGCTCTCTCGGGTTGACAAGTTATGTTATCGATAACATAACAAGAGCAAGTGTCAATTGTTTCTGTAGAAGGAATTCATATGAGCCTCGCGTTGTTCGACCTGTCCGGAAAGCGGGCATTGATTACCGGTTCGTCCCAGGGAATCGGATTTGCACTTGCGCGCGGCCTGGCGCAGGCCGGTGCGGAGGTCGTTTTGAACGGCCGTGACGGCGCAAAACTGGGCTCTGCCGCACAAACACTGAAGTCTGAGGGTTTTACCGTTTACGAGCTCGCCTTCGATGTGACCGATCATGCGGCTGCGCGTAACGCAATTGACGGGTTTGAAGCTGAAACAGGCGCAATCGACATTCTGGTGAACAATGCCGGGATGCAGCACCGGACCCCGCTTGAGGATTTCCCGGCAGATGCTTTCGAACGCCTTTTGCAAACCAATATTTCGTCCGTGTTTCACGTCGGGCAGGCCGCTGCGCGGCACATGATCAAACGCGGAAGCGGCAAGATTGTGAATATCTGTTCCGTCCAGACCGCGCTCGCAAGACCCGGTATCGCGCCCTATACGATGACCAAGGGGGCCGTGGCCAACCTTACGAAGGGGATGGCGACCGATTGGGCCAAATACGGTCTTCAGTGCAATGGCCTGGCGCCAGGGTACTTTGACACGCCGCTGAATGCCGCTCTTGTCAACGACCCGGAATTCAGCACGTGGCTGGAAAAACGCACGCCGGCGGGGCGCTGGGGCAAGGTCGAGGAACTTGTGGGAACCTGCATTTTCCTCTCCTCCGACGCGTCGTCCTTCGTCAACGGAACCACGGTCTTTGTTGACGGTGGCATTTCGGTGTCGCTGTGACCTCGGCTTTTGTGATCATGGGTGTGTCGGGGTGCGGCAAGAGCCAGATCGGACAGGCTTTCTCCAAGGCTGTCGGAGCTCGTTTCTTCGATGGCGACGATCTTCATCCGGCTGAAAACATTGCCAAAATGAGCCGCGGTGAACCCCTGAACGACGAGGATCGCATGCCTTGGCTCGGAAAAGTCGGCGCGCAACTCGCCGGTTCGGACGAACCTGTTGTGATCGCCTGTTCCGCTCTCAAACGGGTCTATCGCGAACGGATCGTAGAGACGGCAGCGAGGCCTGTGACCTTCCTTTATCTGGAAGGCACACGTGAAGTGCTCAGCGAGCGCATGAAGCATCGCAATGGCCACTTCATGCCGGTCGCGCTTCTCGACAGTCAGCTTGCAACACTGGAGCCACCAGGGCCCGACGAACAGACCGTCAAGGCATCGATCGATCAGACACCCGACGAAGTTGTTGCCGAACTTCTCAGGGGACTTCAAAGGAAACAGCAATGAGTGAGAATGTTGCCCTGATCGGGGCAGGCGCCATGGGCGGTGCGATCGGTACCCGTCTCGTCGAGACCGGCAATCGCCTTTGTGTCTTCGATTTGGACCAGGAAAAAGTTGGCAAACTGGTCGCAAAGGGGGCCGTTGCGGCGTCTTCAGCCGCAGATGCGGCCAGCCAGTCTGACTACGTCATCACCAGTCTCAATTCGCCCAAAATCGTTGAAATAGCCGTCTTTGGTGCCGATGGTGTCGCTGCAGGTGCCAAAAACGGCACGCTTGTGATCGACATGTCGTCTATCGACCCCGAGGCGACGAAGGCCCTGGCGCACAAGGCCTCCGATGCCGGGCTGCGCTGGGTCGACAGTCCGCTGTCCGGCGGCGCTCCCAAGGCACTGATCGGTGAATTGACCCTAATGGCAGGCGGAACGGCTGAGGACGTCGCGGATGCGCATAACGTTCTCAAACACGTCAGCTCGAATTACACGCATATGGGGCCCTCGGGCGCAGGACAGACGACCAAGCTGATCAACCAGGTCCTTTGCGGTCTTGGGTTTCTGGCGGTTGCCGAGGCGACCCAGCTCGCGCTCGATGCCGGCGTTGACGCTGCAAAAATCCCGATGGCGCTCAAAGGCGGGCGGGCAGACAGTGCGCTGCTTCAGGAATACATGCCGCGATACGTGGAGCGTGACTACCGGAGAACCGGGCGCATCGACAACATGGTCAAGGACCTCAACGGTGCGCTGGACCTCGCGCGGCTCAGCAACACAGCCATGCCTCTGACATCGCTGTGCGCAGAAGTGCACAGAATGCTGACCGCTGCCGGATTAGGTGGTGAAGACGAGGCGGCGCTCATGGAATTTTTCAAAGGTCCCGACAAGGAGCAGTTCAAATGATCACCCGTTTTGCTTTGTTCGAAGGCAGCGTCAAATCCGGAAAGACATCCGATTTTCGTGCAGCCGTAACTGACCGCCTTGTCCCCTTGTGGAAACAGTTTCCCGGCAACAGCGATGTCCGCGTCATGTTCGGAGAAGAGCGGGACGAAGGCGCACCGGAATTCCCGCTGATCCTGGCAATCACATATCCCGACAAGGAAACGATGGCAGGCGCACTGGAAAGCGACGCGCGGAACCAGTCACGGGTCGTTACGGGTGAAATCGTTTCGGAATTCTTTGACGGGCGGATCCATCACCATGTGACCGAAGCGAACGAGTACACCGGGGGATCGTGAGGCGGCGACCATGTTCGACAGGTTGAAACCTGTGTCTCTTTTCCACCGGGCCCGCGGCTGCAATTGCAGCGGCGGGCCCATTTTGCATAGTTTTAGGCGAAAAGATTCGGGCGGAGGATAAATGCAACGCGCTGTGACCATGAAAGATGTTGCGCAACAGGCGGGCGTATCGGTCATGACCGTCAGCCGCGCGTTCAAACAGCATGCTTCCGTCGGAGAGGAAACGAGAAAGCGCATCCTCAAGATCGCCGAGGATCTGGGATATGTATTCGACAGCAATGCCGCAACGTTCCGCTCTCAACGAACCGGTTTCGTCGCGGTTGCGATTCCGTCGATCAACAATGCCAATTTCGCAGACACGGTCGGTGCCTTGTCGGAAGTCCTCAAGGATGCGGATTTGCAGGTGCTGCTTGGTTACAGCAACTATGACATTCACGAAGAAGAAGGCATCGTCGAACAGTTTCTGAAACGCAGACCCGAGGCCATCGTGCTCACAGGCGGGCGTCATACGGAACGGACACGCCGGCTACTGGATCGCGCCAATATTCCGGTGATCGAAACCTGGGACCTGCCGGAAAAACCTATTGATCATGTTGTCGGGTTTTCGAATGCGGCAACCATGCACGATCTGGTGCGCCATCTGGTGTCGAGCGGGAGAACGCGCATTGCCTTTATCGGGGGCGATACTGACGGGGACACACGCGGCGCAGACCGGCGGCGCGGCTTCATTCGCGCGATGGAAGACCAGGGCCTCTCTTCAGAACGGCTGATCGGCGCAGGGGCGCCGCCCATCTCGATGCGGGAAGGGGCGGATGCCATGGCGCGCCTTCTTGAGATTTATCCGGATACACAGGCCGTCATCTGTGTCTCTGACCTGTCGGCGTTCGGAGCGCTGACCGAGTGCGCCCGCAAAGGTGTCAAGGTTCCGGAAGATATCGCCGTTGCGGGGTTTGGCGCTTATGACATCTCCTCGATTTGCGTGCCGACGCTGACGACAATCGACCCTCAGCCGCTCGAAATCGGTGAGAAAACCGGACAGTTGATCGTCCAGCTGCTGCGCAGCGGCGAAACCGTCAGCCAGGCCAGGATCGGGATCACACCGCAGCTGAGTATCGGTGAATCGAGCAGCTGACACCCTTTGAGCGCCGGGCTTAGACCGTTTCGCCTCTGACCAGCCTGAAGCCGACATCACTGACATCTTGCGCATTGTCGCCGGATATCTTGAGCAGCAGGTTTTCCGCAGCAAGCTGGCCAATGCGCAGGTGATTGACCTGCACCGTCGTCAACCGGTAAGGCAGGACCGAGGCTATCGGCAGCTCGCCCCAGCCGGCAATGCCAATATCGCCTGGAATGCTGATTTTCTGAGCCTCGCAAAACTGAACTGCACCGACAGCCATGTTGTCATTTTGAAAGAATATGACTTCGACGCTCGGATCTGAGGACAGCAGCTGTTCCGTACCATAGAAACCGGGATAAAACCCTGGAATATCGTTCAGGCAAAGCTGCTTGCTGAGTTTTCCGCCACCGTCTTCAATAGCTTTGGCGTATCCGTTGAGTCGTGAGGTCGCCGCGTTGGCAGCATCGTGGGATGTTCCGACATAGCCGAACCGCTTGTAGCCCTTCGACAACAGGAACCTGCCCATGTCGTAGCCGCTGTCAAAGTGGTTCAGACCGACACTCATATCGATCGGGCTGGAGTTCAGGTCCCAGATTTCAACGAGCGGAATATTGGAGCTTTCGAGCAACTGAACGGCGCGAGGCGTGTGGGCGCGGCCCGTCAGAATCAGCCCTGCCGGCTTCCATGACAAAACAGTTTCAATCCAGGCCTCTTCTTCGGCAAGTGCGTGCTGCGTCATGCCCAGAACGGTCTGGTGATTGAAGCTCACCAGCTTGCGGTCGATGCCCTCCAGAACATGCGTGAAGACCTCGTTGCCAAGGTCTGGAATGCTGACCCCGACAAACGTGGTGCGTTTGTCGCCGGCGAACACCGTCGCGATCCGGTTCGGAAGGTATCCCAGACGTTCGACTTCGGCCATCACCTTGACGCGCGTCTTTTCCGAGTAACCGCCTTCCTCGCGCAGCACCCTGCTGGCGGTCATTTTAGAGACACCAGCTGCCTTTGCGACCTCCAAGAGGCTTATCTTGTTGTTTTTAATAGATATTTTAAGCCTCTTCAAATTTAACGTTATCGATAACTTTTTTAGTTGACTTCGATATGTGACACGAGGATGATAGTCCTACGTTACCGGTAACTCAACTCCGTCGATACACGAAATCGGAAAGTTGGGACGGGTGACGACCGGGAGGAAAATAGTGCCAGGCAGTTTGAAAAACCGTCTCTTCTTCGACGGCATCCAGAAACATTTCGGCGGGACTTATGCCGTCCGTGACGTGTCCTTGTCGATCGACAGAGGCGAGATCGTCGCTCTTCTGGGTGAGAACGGTGCCGGTAAATCTACTCTCATAAAAATTCTGGGCGGCATTCATAAACCGGATGCTGGTCGCGTGCTCATCAACGGCGAACCTTACGAGCATCGTCCAGGTGGGTTCGGGCAGCGCCAGGCGGTTGCATTCATCCACCAGGATCTCGGCATGATCGAGTGGATGACCGTTGCCGAGAACATGGCGCTGGCCCTTGGGTTCTCAAAGAAGTTCGGTCTCATCAAGTGGCAGGACGCGGATGCGTTTGCCGCAGAAGCGCTCGCCAAGGTCGGCTGCGACTTCAGCCCGACGACGCGGGTGCAGGATCTATCCAGAACTGAAAAGTCGCTTGTGGCAATTGCACGTGCCCTCGCAGTCGATTGCGACTTTCTCGTGCTTGACGAGCCGACCGCGTCGCTTCCGACTGACGAGGTGGCACGTTTGTTCGAAGCGTTGCGTCCCTTGCGTGAGCGCGGCGTCGGCATGATCTACGTTTCCCACCGGCTTGACGAGATCTTCCAGATTGCAGACCGGGTCGCGGTCTTGCGCGACGGGGAGCTGGTCGGTGTCCGATCAATCCAGCATACAACGACCGAAGAGCTCGTGCACATGATCGTTGGCCGCAAAACGCGCCAGGTCAGCAAGTTGAACGAGGCGCCGGGAGAACCGGTTCTAACGGTCAAGGACCTTGAAACGCGTTCTGCCGGACCGGTTGATTTCACGCTCCACAGGAATGAGCTGGTCGGGCTGGTCGGGCTGCGCGGCGCCGGTCACGAGGAAATCGCTCGAGCACTTTATGGCCTTGCGGATCACAGCGGTACAATCGATCTAGCCGGCATTGGTGCTCCGGATCTGCGCTCACCCAAGACCGCTCTCGATTCTGGCGTCGGGCTTGTCGCCCGCGACCGTACGGAAGAATCCGTCGCCATGCCGCTGACGATCCGGGAGAATACGTTTCTCAATCCGGAAGCAACGGGCAGGGGACTGTTTTCGATCCTGTCGCCGCGCGAAGAGACAAAGATGGCGGAAGAGATCGGCCGGGAGGTCGCGCTTAGTCCGAATGACCAGACCATGGCGATCGAAGCGTTGTCCGGCGGCAACCAGCAGAAAGTTGTCATTGCCCGCTGGCTCGCAACCAAGCGCAAGCTACTCATCTGCGAAGATCCGACTGCCGGTGTCGATGTCGGCGCCAAGGCGGAAATTTATGCACTTTTGAACAAGGCACTCCTGGAGGGCGTCGGCATCTTGCTTGTGTCGACCGACTTTGAGGAGGTCGCGACGATCTGCCATCGGGCGATCGTCTTCAGCCAGGGAAAAATCGTCGGCGAATTGGCTGGAACTAAATTGTCGACTGAAAACCTGATCCAGGCCGCGTCGGCCAGCAACGTCGCTGCCGCTTGAGGACCAACTAATGCAGTCACTTGAATCCAATGCACTGGAACCCACCAAATCGGAAATCGAAGGCCTGTCGATACGCGGCAAGCTGTTACGGTTTCTTCCGGTCTACGGTCTGGTGATCCTGACAGTATTGTTGATCCTTCTTTTCTCGGTTCTGTTGCCGAAGACCTTTCCGACGCTATTGAACCTGCGCGCCATCGTTTCCGACAAGGCCATTATCGCATTGCTTTCCCTTGGTGCGATGATCCCCATGGCTGCAGGGCGGATCGACCTGACGGTCGGCTACGGCATCGTGCTCTGGCACATTCTGGCAATCAGTCTTCAGACTATTTTCGGCATTCCCTGGCCGATCGCTGTGATGATCGTGCTGATGCTTGGGGCGATGACCGGCTTTTTCAACGGGCTTCTCGTGGAAGTCGCCAAGATCGACAGTTTCATCGCAACGCTCGGAACAGGCACGGTGCTTTACGCAATCGCTCTGTGGCATTCCGGCGGCCGTCAGGTGGTTGGTGTTCTGCCCGACGGATTTTACTCTTTGAGCACGACGTTTGTCTTCGGTCTTCCGATTACCGGTTACTACCTGATCGCGATCACCGTCTGCATGTGGCTCATTCTCGAATATACACCGGTCGGCCGCTATCTTTATGCCATTGGTGCGAACCAGCGTGCCGCGCAGCTCAACGGTATTCCGACGCGCAAATACGTCATCGGTGCCTTCATGGCATCAGGGACCATGACCGCGCTCGCCGGTGTCCTGCTGGCATCCAAGCTCAGGATCGGCCAGGCGAGTGTGGGGCTTGAGTTTCTGCTTCCGGCACTGGTCGGCGCGTTTCTCGGCTCGACAACCATCAAGCCCGGTCGGGTCAACGTTTGGGGCACCATCGTTGGTGTCGCCATCCTGGCCGTCGGCATCTCCGGCATTCAGCAATTCGGCGGCTCTTTCTGGGTCGAACCCCTCTTCAACGGCGTCACGCTGCTGATCGCGATCGGTATCGCAGGTTATGCGCAGCGCCGTAAAGGCGCAGCGAAAAAGTAGGATTTTTGCAAAGGGAGGATACTATGCAAAAACGTTCATTTCTGAAACTCATTCTGGCCTCTACCATGTTGGCCGGTGCCTGGCTCCCGGCGATGGCTGCCGGGGAGTGGGACGGTCCGACGAGCGGTCCAGCCGGAGCTCCTGGCAAGTCGATCGTTGTCGTCGCGGCGGACATGAAAAACGGCGGTATTCTTGGCGTTTCGAACGGCGTTGAGGAAGCTGCCTCCCAAATTGGCTGGAGCATGCGCCTTCTTGATGGTGCAGGGTCGATCCAGGGCCGTACGGCGGCCATCGGCCAGGCTCTTGCTCTTCAACCGGACGGAATCGTCATCAACGGTTTCGATGCGGTCGAGCAGCAGGCAGCCCTTGAGGAAGTGGTTGCGGCAGGCATCCCGATTGTTGCCTGGCACTCCGGGCCGAAGATCGGCTGCGATGCACCGGGCGGTATTTTTGCCAATGTCTCCACCGATGCCATGACCGTATCGGAAGTCGCCGCGAACTGGGCGATTGAAGATGGCGGCAAGGATATCGGCGCCATCATCTTCACCGATTCCACTTATCAGATTGCGATCGACAAGGCTGATCGCATCAAGGAAACGATCGAAGCTGCCGGTGGCACGGTGCTGGAATATGTCGACACGCCGATTGCCGACACATCCAGCCGCATGGGGCCGCTGACGACAAGCCTTCTGCAGAAATACGGTGACAGTTGGACACACGCTCTGGCGATCAACGACCTTTATTTCGACTTCATGGGCCCCGCGCTGGCATCTGCCGGGATTTCCAGTGAAGCCGGCCCTCAGGCTGGTTCGGCCGGCGACGGATCGGAAGCTGCTTTCTTCCGCATCAAGACCGGTGCCTATCAAACGATTACCGTTGCCGAACCGCTCAACCTGCAGGGGTGGCAGCTCGTGGATGAGCTCAATCGGGCGATCCAGGGCGAAGAGTGCTCCGGCTACATCACATCACCGGCCCTGGTAACGCAGGACGGCGTTGAAAGAATGGGCGACAGCACCGCCTTCGATCCGGACATTCCGTATCGCGAAGCCTATTCCGCCATCTGGAACAAATAGGGCTTCGCCAAGCGGGTCGCCTGACGCAGCCGCAGGCGACCTGCTGACTGAAACGACGTTTGCCAAAGAAGTCTTTAGCGCGGCATGACCGCGACCGGGAGAAGTGTAGCCACGCCAGGGTGTCGGGAGGGACAACATGCAAATTTGGATCATGGCCGCCGCGGCATTGCTGGTAACCGTTTCATCGGCGCAGGCGGATGACGTCAGAGATCGCCAGGCGGCAATGGACAAGCTGAAGGCTGTCTATCAACCGCTTCTTCAGGACTGTGCGGCCTGACACAAGCTTTACCGGATCAAAGACAACTAAGCGTTATCGGCCGCCACGAAGCTCTGGCCGGCGCAAATCGGGAGGAAACTGGAGATGTCCGACGGATCATTCGTCCAGATGCGAAACATAACCAAGCGTTTTGGAGGGGTCACCGCCCTTCAAGGTGTCAATCTCGACGCATACGAGGGCGAGGTTCTTGCGATCGTTGGAGACAACGGTGCCGGTAAATCGACATTGATCAAAATTCTCACGGGCGTTTATCAGCCGACCGAAGGCGAGATTTTTGTCGGTGGCAAGAAGCTGTTGATGAACAGCCACTCCGATGCGATCGAGGAGGGCATCGATGCGGTCTACCAGACGCTGGCGCTGGCGGATCACCTTGATCCGGCATCGAACATGTTTCTCGGCAATGAACTGACGCGATCCTTCCTTGGGATCACCATGCTGGACAACAAACGGATGCGGTCGGAAACGGAACGTGTGTTGTTCGAGCGCCTGGGCGTTCGGCTTCGCTCGCTTGATGTTCCGACATCGAGCCTGTCGGGGGGCCAGCGGCAGGCTGTGGCCATCGCGCGAGCGGTCTATCACGAGGGCCTTCGGGTCCTCGTGATGGATGAGCCGACAGCGGCGCTCGGGCCGCAGGAAACGGCGCGGACGCTCAAGCTTATCAAGGCGCTCAAGGCACAAGGTCTGGCAGTCATTCTCATATCTCACTCGCTCGATGATGTTTTTGAAGTCGCCGACCGGGTTCATGTGCAACGGCGCGGCAGATGTGCCGGTGTCGTGCACGTTTCGCAAAGCTCACAGCAGGACGTTCTCGCCCTGATCGTGGGTGCGGAAGAAGCGGCTTAGGGAGACAAAAATGGCAACGGCAACTCAGTCAAACGGGCCGACGAAACTTTCTGAACGGATTGAACCTTTCCTGGCAATCGTCGGACCTATGGTGATGATCCTGGCCATTCTGCTGTTCATGGGAATTGCAGAACCGGCACGGTATTTCCGCCTATCGAACCTCAATCTCATTCTGCTGGATGCAGCACTCTACATGCCAATGGCAATGGCGATGACCTTTGTCATTACCCAGCGCGGCATTGATCTGTCGATCGGATCCGTCGCTGCGCTGACATCCATCATCATGGCCTTTCTGATCAAGCAGTACGGCTTCTCGGCACCCGTGGCGATTGCCGTCGCGATTGTGCTGGGTGCTTTGTTCGGTCTGATAAACGGTCTTGTGATCACCAAGTTCAAGGTCCCTGATCTGATCGGCACCCTCGCGATGGATCTCGTCTATCGCGGTTTTGCGCTTGTCATCGCAAAGGGCCTGGTGCTGGCGCGTTTTCCGGAGATCATGACCGAGATCGGCCGCGGGCAGATCCCGGGCTTCATTCCGGTTCCGGTGGTGATCGGTCTGCTGACAATGGCAGTGGGTTACTGGCTGTTGAAGAAGACCTATTTTGGGCGTTACACGGTTGCAATTGGCTCCAATCCCGAAGCAGCCGAAATGACCGGTATCGCGGTCGACCGTTACAAGATCTATGCCTATGTCCTCATGGGCGCGTCGGCCGCGCTGGCCGGGCTGATGCTGACCGGCAAGCTGAACGCAATCCAGGCGACTTCAGCGCCATACTTCAACCTTCACGTCATTGCCGCGGTTGTCGTTGGTGGCACTTCGCTCTTTGGCGGACGTGCATCAATGCTCGGATCGCTTGCCGGTGTGTTGCTGTTGTCCATGATGATCAATGCGCTTGTGACACTGCGGATTGAATTCTTCTGGCAGTCGGTCGCCTCGGGTGTGGTGATCGTCTCTTCAGTCGCGCTTTACACGTGGCTGCAGAAGAAAGATCGCGACGGTGCAAAGGGCTTCCTGGCTGGATTGCAGACACCGGAAAGCGTGCGTCTGCTGCGCCTTTCAGGCGGCCTGATCGCGGCACTCGCTCTACTGCTTCTCATTGGATCTCTGTTTGCTGGCAACACCGTTGCCAGCGGCTGAGTTCCCATACGCGGACTTCATCGAAAGGGAGGAATTTGTGATGAAACTGCTGAAATCGACAATATGCGTACTGCTCCTGACCGGGACCAGCGCCCTGGCACAGGGTAACCTGCCGCTCAAGGAGCTGCCCGGTCATGCCGACAGGGACTACTGGGTTCCTGGCGAAGTGAATGCCGAAGGCAAGCTTGAAGCTCTTCAGGCAGTCGTCGGTGCGGAAGGTGTCCCGTTCTCAGGTACCCAGGACAAGCCGGTCGAAATCGCGCTGATCTACCCGTCAGCCGATACGTCCGACTTCTGGGCACGTAACTACCTGGCCATGACCAAGCGCCTGGACGAGCTTGGGATCAAGTACAACACGACCGAGTTTGCCAGCCGGCAGATCGAGCACTCGTTGCAGTCCACCTATGCGAACCAGGTGCTGCAGGACGGCGACATCTACGACTACGTGATCTTCGGACCGTCGGAACTCGCCATCCAGGCGGACAACATCGATAAGCTTGCTGGAAACGACGACTTCACAACCTATGTGTGGGCGTTTCACACGCCGTTGAAGGATCTGAAAAATCAGCCTGATGTCTGGTTCGACTTCTCATCTGCAGCCGGTGCGCTCACCATGTGCGACTATATGCTTGAGCGGCTCGGCAATGGCGTCACGATGGCCATGAACCGCGGCATTCCGGGGATCACGGACAATCAGCGCTCCGGCGACTTCAAGGACTGCGTCATGGAGAAGGGCGACTGGAAGGTTGCCTACGAGCACTATGGCGAATACCAGCGTGAAGGTGGCTTTGAGGGCACCAGTCTGATCCTTCAGGCCTATCCTGAAGCAACGATCATTCACAATGCCAACACCGCCATGGCGATGGGCAGTGTGGAAGCGCAGATCGCGGTCGGCAAGGAAAAGGAAGTCTTCTCCACTGGCTGGGGCGGTACTGGTCTGGAACTTGACGCAATCCGCCGCGGCGAACTGGATGCCACCCCGATGCGCATGGGCGATGACGTGGGTGCTGCCACGGCAGAAGCCATCAAGGCGGATCTGGAAAGCCGGGCAGACGAACTGCCGCTCGTTTTCCTTGGCCGTATTACTGTCGCCCATGACCAGATGAGCGCCGAAGAACTCGACGCTTTGCAGACAGAGGCTTTCCGCTTCTCCGGCGTTGGTGCTCTGGAGCGGTGATGACCTTGGTGCACGGGCCGGTCGTCCGCCGTTCGACATGCGGGCGGATTGAAAGGCCATAAGTGCAAAAAGAAGCGCTACCGGTATACTCCTCGCCGGTAGCGCGCCTTGCTACAGCATTCCATTGCACAAAGAGGACACTTCATTGGCGAGAGACGGTGCAAAACAGGGACCGGTCACGATGCGCGATGTCGCCAGGGCCGCCGGTGTTTCCCGAATGACCGTATCGCGTGCGCTGCGTAAAGACAGCCCCGTCTCGCTGAAGACCCGTGAACACATATTAAAAGTCGTCCGGGACATGAACTACGTCCCTGATCAGATGGCCGGCAGTTTGACAACCCGAAAGTCCGGCTTTGTCGCAACATTGCTTCCGTCGCTCAACAATCTGCACTTTGCGCTGACTGTTCAATCTCTTACGGAAGAAGTTGAAGAAATTGGTTTGCAGATTCTTCTCGGCCACACGGACTATTCGGCAGCACGAGAGGAGGAAATCCTCGAGACCATGCTGCGACGCCGTCCCGAGGCGATCATCCTTTCATATGATGGACATACCGAGCGCACCATCGAGCTGATGAGGGATGCCAATGTCCCTGTCATCGAGATCTGGGAAAAGCCGAAAAATCCGATTGAACACACAGTCGGCTTTTCAAATTTCGAAGCGGCCCGTCAAATGACGGAGCAACTCATCGGAGCTGGTTATCAGCGGATCGCGTTTCTGGGGGAGGGGCAGGATGACTGGACGCGCGGAGCTGCGAGGCGAAACGGTTACCTTCAGGCGATGCGCGAGGCCGGACTGTCATCCCATCGCATGATCCAGTACGGCATTCCTCCTTTGACGATCGAAGCCGGATCAGCGGCGGCGGGACAAATTCTCAGGGAGTATCCGGATACGGATTGCGTGTTTTGCGTATCCGACATCGCAGCCTTCGGCGTTCAGAGCCGCCTGATCTCAGAAGGTTACAAGGTTCCCGGCAACATTGCCGTTGCCGGTTTCGGTAACTTTGAGGTCTCGCGTTTCGCGGTGCCGAAGCTTTCCACTGTTGTCGTTGATCCGGTCCGCATCGGAAGTGAGACCGGTAAGCTTCTGAAAAAGCTGCTACTTCCCGATCAGCCTCGTGATGTTCCCGCGCAGCACATTCTCGTTCCCGCCGAGGTGGAATTCCGCGAAAGCACCTGATCCTCGAGCGGGCTGCCTATTTCAAATGAAAATTTAACAAAAAATCCCTTGTTACCGATAACATATGTGATATTGTGACCGGTAACAAATAGGAAATGTGACCGGTCACATCAGCGCTTGCACCGCCATTCGGTGCCCCGGGAGGAAAAATGCCGCGCATCAGACTTGAAAACCTCGTGAAGCGATACGGGAACTTCGAGGTGCTTCACGGCATCAATCTGGAGATGGAGGAGAACGAGTTCACTGTACTCGTCGGACCCTCCGGCTGCGGCAAGTCCACCACGTTGCGCATGATTGCCGGGTTGGAATCGGTAAGTGACGGTGAGATCTTTATTGACGAAAAACCGGTGAGCAACCTTGAGCCGAAGGCGCGGGATCTCGCGATGGTGTTTCAGGATTATGCGCTTTACCCGCACATGAATGTCGCCAAAAACATGTCCTTTGCACTTAGGCTCCAGCGCCGCCCGAAGCAGGAAGTCGACGAAAAGGTCGGCAATGTCGCGGAAATGCTCGGCCTGACCAAGTTCCTGCACAGGAAGCCGGGCGAGTTGTCGGGTGGCCAACGGCAGCGGGTCGCGATGGGGCGCGCGCTCACACGCGATGCCGGGACTTTCCTGTTTGACGAACCTCTTTCCAACCTCGACGCCAAGCTAAGAGGGCAGATGCGTGCAGAGCTCGCGCTGATGCGCCAGAAGGTTCAAAAGAACATGATCTATGTCACCCACGACCAGATCGAGGCGATGACGCTTGGCGATCGGATTGTGGTCATGCACGGTGGCTACATTCAGCAGCAAGGAACGCCTGAGGAGCTGTTCAAGCGACCTGCCAACAAGTTTGTGGCGGGATTTCTCGGGTCGCCGCCGATGAATTTTCTGGAGGCCGAAGTCCAGGACCTTTCAGGCCGCTCGTTCGTGAACGGCAAAGGGTTCGAACTGGTGCTGCCGGACGAAAAGGCGGCCGCTGTGGCGTCGTCATCTTCAAAAAACGTGACACTCGGCATCCGGCCGTCGGACCTGCACTACAGCCCCGACGCTCCGGATCACGAATCCATCGACCTGCAGGTGATTGTCTCTGAGTACATCGGCGCGCAGTCGGTGCTCTTGTGTGACTGCGGCGGCCAGAAAGTCGAGGTCGAGCTGAAGTCCGAAACGCCCATTGCCCTGGGCGAAACACTGAGATTTGCGGTCAATCGGGAGGGCATTCACATGTTTGACCGCGAAACAGAGGTTGCCATCAGGTGATCTGAACCTTGCTTTTTCAGGGAGGAATGAATGCTGAAATATCTTAAATCGACTGTTTCTGCCGTTGCCGGGCTCGCGCTCGGGGCAACGGCTGCGCTTGCAAATCCATACGAAGAACACGCAGGCGAGACACTTGTCGTCAATTTCCCGGCCCACCCGCATTTTGATGCGGTCATGAAAGTTCTGCCGGAATTCACAAAGGAAACTGGTATTCGCGTCGAAGTCGACCAGCTTCAGTATCTCAAGATGCGCGAGCGCCAGACGCTTGAACTGACAAAGAACCGCGGCGACTACGATCTGATCGCTTATGTGGTCTTTTCAAAGGCAGACTATGTGTATGCCGACCAGTTGGAAAACCTCGCGCGCTTCTTCATGAACCCGAAGCTGGCGGATCCGAACTACGATGCTGAAGACCTGATCGACGGATACGTCGCCAATATCGGTGTTGCAGGTGGCAAAAAGGGCTATCTGCCGGGACCGACCGGTTCGCTGTTCGGATTGCCCTTCGGCTCGGAAACGTCGATTCTTGGCTACCGGAAAGACATTTTCGATAAGCACGATCTGAAGGTTCCTGAGACTTACGACGAGCTTCTTGAGCTCGCATGTCTTATCCCCGAGCTGGAGCCCGGAATGGGCGGTCTTGCATCGCGCGCGGCCTCCGGTCACCATGCCAGCCATGCGTTCCTTCTGCATCTTGCACCGCTCGGTGGACGCATCTTCGACGATGAGTGGAAGCCGATCGTGAACAACGCGGAAGGTGTACAAGCCGCGGAAGCCCTCAAGAAAATCGTCAACTGCGGCGCGGAAGGTTCCAAGACTTTCGGATTTGCCGAAGCGGGGGCTTCGTTCCTGCAGGGCAATTCTGCCATGTTCCTGGATTCCACCGTTTTCGCCGGACAGGTCAATAATCCCGACAAGTCCAAGGTCGTGGGTCTTGTTGAATGGGCCCCGCATCCGGTTGGTGTCAGGGCCGGTTCCCAAACGGGCGGTTTCGGCATCGGTATTCCGAAGAACGCCCAGAACAAGGACGCTGCATTCCTTCTGATGCAGTGGCTGACGAGCAAGAAAGCGGACAAGCTGATCGCAATGGCAGGTGGTAATCCGTCCCGCTATTCGACACATGCCGACGCGGATGTGAACGAGAAGTTCCCGCATATGTCCACCTTCGGTGAAGCGCTCAAGAATGCTGATCCCGACTGGCGTCCGATCATCCCTGTCTGGGGCAAGATCAATGCCGATCTCGGTACGACCCTTTCGAAGATCATTACCGAAGACGCACCGGTTCAGGAATCTCTCGATGGTGTCGCAGAGCGCACGCAAGCGCTGATGGATGACGCAGGGTACTACACCTGGACCCAGTAAATCCAACGCTGCCCCGCGGCCTTGCCGCGGGGCTCTCAAAAAAATCCTCACTGAAAGTGATCGGCAATGAGCGTTGCGATCAAAGCCAATCGGCTGACCCCATACATGTTCCTGGCGCCGGCAGGGTTAATCCTGATCTTCGCGCTTCTCTATCCGATCGGCTACATGGTCTATGCCAGTTTCCTCGACTGGAGCCCGAGCCAGCGGATTGGACAGGCCGAGTTCATCGGCTTCCGCAATTACGTAAATCTTTGGGGTGATGAAGCCTTTCGCGAGAGCTTCTGGGTGACCATTCGCTTCGCCGCGATCGTCGTGACGCTTGAAATGATCCTGGGTGTCGGTCTGGCGTTGCTCCTGGACCGGAATCTCAAAGGGATGGCGGTGCTTCGGACCGTCTTTATCCTGCCGATGATGATCGCACCGATCGTGGTTGGTCTGATGTGGCGCTACATGTACCACCCGACTGTCGGCATCTTTAACCGCACGCTCAAGAGCCTGGGCTTCGAAGGCATACCTTGGCTGTCCGACAGCACCTGGTCATTCATTGCGATCGTGATTGCCGATGTCTGGCAATGGACTCCCTTCATTTTCATTCTGGCTTTGGCGGCCATGCAGTCGCTGCCGCGTTCCGCCCTGGAAGCTGCTGAAATTGACGGTGCAAGCGAGTGGCAGAAAATTCTGATGATCAAACTGCCACTCATGATGCCTGTTCTGATCGTCACGCTTTTGTTGCGCCTGATCGACGCCTTCAAGGTGCTGGAAGTAATCCTCGTGCTCACCAATGGCGGCCCCGGCCTGTCGACGGAAATTCTCGCGCTCCGGATTTTCCGGACCGCTCAGGAATTCCAGGAGCTCGGGGAAGCGGCTGCCATGTCGAACCTGCTTCTCATGTTGCTGATGGCCCTGACCATCGGAATGTTCTTGTACAACCGCGTTCAGGAAGCCCGTGTCGCACGCCAACGCGCAGCCGCCGAAAAGGACGATGACTGATGTCCGCGCAAACGGAAAAACAGAACCCGGCCTTCTACGCCCTTATCGTTGCGCTGGTCGTAATGAGTGTCGGCCCGATTGCCCTGATGCTGGCAACGTCGTTCAAAACCAATGTCGACGTCTACGACGCTTCGGTACCGGCTTTCTTCTTTTCACCGACGATCAAGAACTACGAGACAGTGCTGTGCAACTTCCTCTGGTATGAACCGGAGCATGTCGACTATTGCGACCCGACCTTCGGGCGGGCGCTCGTCAACTCACTGATCGTTGGCCTGATATCGACCGGACTGACCCTGACGATCGGGTGCATGGCCGCCTATGCGCTGGTCCGGTTCAAGTTCATGGGCCGCGGTGCTGTCTCCATGACAACACTCCTGATGCGAATGGTTCCTCCCGCCGTTCTTCTGGTTCCTGTTTTCGGGATCTGGACGTTTCAGTATGGCCTTGACCAGACCTATACCGGCATCATCCTGATCTATACGGCGATGAACCTGCCTTTCGTGATCTGGATCCTGCAGAGCTTCATTGTACAGGTGCCAATCCAGCTTGAGGAAGCCGCGCGAATGGACGGGGCAAATCCGTTCCAGGTCTTCTTTCTGGTCGTTCTGCCGATCATCCAGCCCGGACTTGCGGCCGCCGCGATCTTCACCTTCCGCATTGCCTGGAACGAATTCCTCCTAGCAAATGCGCTGTCCGGCCGGTCGACGAGAACGGTGCCGGTCACCATCGTGAATTCGATCACGGAGTACGACATCAACTGGGGTGTCATCATGGCGACCGGCATGCTGCTTGCCATTCCTCCAATTCTGTTCACCTTCGTCGCGTCCAAACAGATCATCACCGGCATGACAGCGGGAGCCGTCAAGGGATGATCCTGGAGTGGCTGATATCCCCGATTGATCCGGCCAGATCCCATGATGTCGGCCTTGCCCTTTCCTGGCATGCCCGCTTCATGGTTCTCGGCTGGGGGATACTTGCTCCACTTGCAATCATGATGGCACGCTTTTTCAAGGTCCTGCCGGGACAAGATTGGCCGCGCGAGCTGGACAACAAGATCTGGTGGCGTGTGCACTGGATGTCTCAGACAGTCGTTGTCCTGCTTTCCGTGATCGGTCTGGCACTGATCTGGATGTCATCACAAAACAGCGGTACGGCAACACTGCACCGGCTATTCGGGTATTCGGTGCTTCTCCTAGCCGCGGTTCAGGCTTTTTCCGGAATGTTCCGGGGCACCAAGGGCGGGCCGACCGACCCAGGGGCGAGTGGATCTTTGCGCGGCGATCACTACGACATGACACAGCACCGCCTGGTATTCGAAGCGGTCCACAAAAGTTGCGGATACCTCGCGCTTATTCTCATGATCGGAGCGATCGCAAGTGGCATGTGGACCGCAAATGCGCCAAACTGGATGTGGCTCGGTTTGTCGCTCTGGTGGGTTGCTCTTGCAAGCTTTTCCATACACCTGCAGCGGCAGGGGCGGGCCATGGACACCTATCAGGCCATTTGGGGCCCCGGTCCGGAACACCCGGGAAACCGAATGAGAAAGCAGGGGTGGGGTACGCGACGGCCCGACTTCCCTCAACAGTCATTTGATAAGCAACGGGAAACGTGATGTTTGGCGTTTTGGAAGGAACCGGCTTTGAAGTTATCGAGCCGGAGTTTGAAGCTTGTTTTGTAGGGCATGCCCGGGTTGAGCGTCTGTGGACGGGTGCGCGCTGGTCCGAAGGGCCCGCCTGGTTTCCTGCCGGGCGCTATGTTGTCTGGTCGGATATCCCCAATAACCGCATCATGCGCTGGGACGAAACAGACGGCTCCGTTTCGGAGTTTCGCAGCGGGTCGAACAATGCCAATGGCAATACGGTGGATACCCAGGGTCGTCTCGTTACCTGTGAACACCTGACCCGCCGTGTGACACGAACGGAACATGACGGTTCTGTCTCGGTGATTGCGTCCCATTGGAACGGCAAGAGGCTGAATTCGCCAAACGACGTCGTTGTGAAGTCCGACGGATCCGTCTGGTTCACCGACCCTTCCTACGGCATTTTGATGGACTATGAAGGCGATCGCGCGGAGAGTGAGATAGGAGCCTGCAACGTCTACCGGGCTGATCCGGAAACCGGCAGTGTCGATATGGTCGCGTCCGACTTCTTCAAGCCGAACGGCCTTGCTTTTTCCGCGGACGAAAACTGGCTCTATGTGTCCGACACCGGCATAACGCACGATGAGGATGGCCCGGCCCATATCGAAAAGTTCAAAGTAGGTGCAGATGGAAAATCCCTCGGAGATCGTAGTGTTTTCGCAAGATGCACGGCCGGAATTTTCGACGGTTTCCGCTTTGACCGCGAGGGAAGGATCTGGAGCTCAGCGGCAGATGGCGTTCATTGTATCAATGGCGAAGGCGTTCTGATCGGAAAGGTGCGTATTCCGGAGCTGGTCGGCAACGTCTGTTTCGGTGGCCCGAAACTGAACCGGCTGTTCATTGCCGGAACAAGTTCGCTCTATTCAATCTATCTGAATGTAAATGGGGTCAAATAAGCGTTTACCTCGGTTTTTCGGCCCGCTAGCGTTTGGCCTCTGCGGTCTTCCGGCGCGCATAGAGCGTTCGTTCCCGGTAAAAGATGATCAAACCGGACGCAATGATGATGGACGCTCCAAGTACCGTCCATTCGTCCGGCAACTGGTCAAAGACCAGATAGCTTGAGATTGTCAGGTAAAGGATGAACACATAGCCGAAAGGCATCAGCAGATTGGCCGGCGCGAGGCTCATCGCGTTGGTCAGGAACTGGTGTCCCACCCATCCCAGAATACCCAGTCCGATCAGGACGCCCCACTGAAATCCGGTGGCGGGATTCTGCCATTCAGCGATGGCGAAGGGAACAAGAGCGAAGGTACCAACGAGACCCGTATAGAATTGCATGGTGTCCGGCGCGACAGTTCCTGCGAGCTTTCGGGTCAGGATGGAATAAAGCGCGAAACAGAAGGCGGCGGACAAAGACAGCAGCACGGCAACGTGAAAGTCATCGTCAAACGGCCGGATCGCGATTGCGACGCCGGCAAATCCGAGCGCCACGGCGGACCAGCGGATCAACCCGACGGGTTCTCGCAACAGCGGCCAGGACAGCACACAGATCATGATCGGGGCTGAAAACAGGATGGTCGATGTCAAGGTCAGGGGCAGATAGCGCAGCGAAGCGAAGTTGAAGACGGTGGACGCCGTTAGAAGCGCGCCGCGCAACACGACGAGCCAGATCCTCTCACAGCGGAGTTGCCTGAAATCGAAATCACTGGCGGCAAACAAACCCAGCGAAATCACAAAGTGCCCGAAATAGCGCATGAACGACAATTGCAGGGCGCCCAGTCCAAGGACGCCCAGCCATTTCGAGCCCGTGTCGATACAGGCAAACATCAAATTTGCGATAAGGATCAGAAGGATGCCGACGAACGGCTTGTCCTCCAACGCCCTGGATGCAAAACGCGCCATTGCGATCGGGCTTAGCCCTTGTCGCCGGTTTTGAATTGCTCGGTGAAGAAATCGACTTGCAGAGGCACGAATTCATCGCCCCGGCCGGCCTCGATCGATTTGTCGAGCGCTGTTTTTGCACCGTTCGCCATTATCGATTCCACGCCAAGACTTTCCGCCATATCGGTATAGTAGCCAACGTCCTTTCGTGCATTGCGGATCGAGAAGGCAAGCTTGTTCGGATCGCCGTCAATCGCGTAAGCCTTGACGAAGTCCATCATGCCGGAATGAAGCGGACCGGCGGCCATCACGTCATAGACCTTCTGGCGGTCAACGCCGGACTTGTCCGCCATCGCGAAGGCTTCGGCCATTCCGTTTGCAACGGTCTGCGCGAAGAAGTTGTTGATCAGCTTGACCGTGTGCCCCGTTCCAAGCGCGCCGAGATGGAAGACGTTCTCGCCGAGATCCTTCAGGACAGGCTCAACGCACGCATAGGCATCCGCGTCACCGGAACACATCAGGTTGAGCATGCCTTCCAGAGCGTGAGACGGGGTACGCCCGATCGGGCAATCAAGATAAACCGCATTTGCCGCGGAAACCGCTTCGCCGATTTTTTTCGTTGACGCGGGCAGGGACGTGCCGAAGTCAATCACGATCTTGTCCTGGCTTAGGCCGGCAATAACACCATCATCACCATACATGCGGCTTTCCACGGAGGCCGAGGTATCGACGCATAACATGACGATGTCGCTCGCCAGTGCGACGTCTTTGGCACTTTTCACTTCGCTGGCACCGCGGGAGACCAATGCATCCACCCGTTCCCTGGAGCGGTTTGCAACGATGGTCAGGCCATATCCCTTGTCCAGAAGGCGGTTGCACATCGCCGCGCCCATAAGGCCAATGCCGATAAATCCGATTGTCGGTTTCGTCATGTCTTTGTTCCTCAACTGATAAAGTGTTCAGACAACGTTAGCTTTGGTCTGCGTCGTGGCGACCGGGGTCGGCCTGCCGCTTTGCGCGGCCGCACGAACCGCTTCCACAAGGCGAAGGGCCTCAAGTCCGTCACGGCCGGAAATTTTAGGCTCTGACTCATGTCCTTTGATGAGTTGGGCGAAATGCGTCAGTTGCTCGTGCAGCGGATCAACCTTTGCAACCTGAACCGTATGATCTTTGAGTGGCCGCGACCAGTCTCCCTCGGCGTCTTTTGCATCCGTCCAGATGCGCAGACCGGGAAATTCAAAGCTGCCTGCCGTGCATCCGATACGCCAGGAAGAAACGCCGGTTTCCGCGATTGTTGGATTCTCGCCGCTCGCGCCTTCAAAACTCCACGGTGTCAATGCGGCATCCGTAAGCATCACCGTTGCCATCACACCGCTTGCAAAGCGCATAAGAATGGCGGCGCTGTCTTCGATGAGGCTGCCGCGCGCATGGCTCGACACCATGGCCTGTACTTCCTGAACCGGACCGAACAATCCGACCAGAAGGTCTGCTTCATGGATGAAGTTAATAAGGAGCGGTCCGCCATCCTTGTCACGGCGCCAGGCACCGGCCTCGAAGTAACTGTCCGGTTTGCGCACGGCCCAGATCAGCGACGCAGAGACCGGCGTGCCGAGTGTCTGCGAGCTGATAATCTCCTTTGCCTTGTCGACGGACGGATGGTAGCGGCGATGATGGCCGACCAGAAGCGGGAGCCTGCGCGCTTCGAATGCAGCGACCAGTCTCTCACCATTGTCGACTGTATCTGCGACCGGTTTTTCGACCAAAGTGGACCAATTCCGGTCAAGACACTTCAATCCGGTCGGCAAATGATCTGCATTGGGTGTTGCAACGATGGCGGCTGCGCAGTCCTTTGCCGGGACATCCTCCAGACGTTTCGCAAGACGGCATCCAAGCTCGTCGGCGAGCAGTTGACGCGTCGGGTCCGGATCGACAATCCACGCGATCTCAAAGTCAGGATGCGCAGCGGCATTGCGCGCGTGACGCTGTCCTACGAGACCTGCCCCGATTACGGCAAGACGAATGGGATCAGTCCGGTTGTGCAATGCCCGACTCCAGGGTGCGTCGTTTCGGTCGTGATCGGCTTAGGCGCAATAAGGTGCGTCGTTACCCCAGCGGTGCTGCGGAATATGGTCACTATGCGCCAGGTGGTGACGGGTGTCCTCCCACATTTTGCGCCAGACACGCCAATCCTTAAGTTCTTTTTCGGGATGCTTGCGGGAGCGAGCGACAAATTCTGGAAAGTGACTGCGTCCTGAAGGTTGTCCCGTCACGTGATAACGCAGGTCGAACGACCATCGGTAGCCGTCGCTCTTGTTGGCGAGCGACCCGTGTGGCGTCAACGGGTGGAATATGATCGCACCACCTGCCTTCACCGGGGCCGGAACCGCGTTTTCCTTGGGCAGGAACTTTTCGGCGATGCCAACCTGGGACCTGGAGCAGTGCGGCAGCATCTCGTCATAATTGCCTGAAGCAACCTGGAGACAACCGTTTTCGACGGTTGCGTCGGTGATTGCCAACCATACAGTCACGAAAGTCGTGTCATCTGCCTCCTGTAAGGTGACACCCTGATCCTGATGCCAGTCGGTTGCGATCACATGTGCCCGGCTTTCCGATGCGTCCACGGCGCGCTGTGGCGGTTTGATCCGAACGTGCTGGATCGGGTTGGACGAAATCTCCGGACCGATGAGAGCCTCCACGCAATCCAGAATGTTCTTGTTGGTTGCCATTTGAAAAACCGCGGGCCCGAAATGCATTGGCGTTTCGTCGGTGATGCCGTCATGGGGCAGGCTGATATCGAAGGGCTGGTACCAGTCGAACCCGCCTCGAAAGCAATGGTCCAGCTTTTCCCAGAAGCCCATCTCCGCAGTCGGCTCGGGAACCTTTCCCTCTTTCAGCCACCGATCGTAGAGATCGTTCATCAGGTCGCCGTATTCGTCGCGGACCCTGTTCAGAGCTTTGTCGTCGAGCAAATCCTCCACGACGAGATAACCTTGCTTCTGAAACAGTTCGATGTCGCTTTGCGTCAGCATGGTATCAGTCCTCAAAGCAGCAGAGTGACGATAGTCGGCCAGATCAGCAGAACCGCGAGCGCGACCAATTGTACTCCGATGAACGGAAGAAATCCTCGGAAAATGTCGGTCAGCGATATGTGGGGCGGTGCGACTGATTTCAGATAGAAAGCGGCCGGTCCGAACGGTGGAGAGAGGAAACTGACCTGCATGTTCATGCAGAACAGAACACCGAACCAGATCGCAACATGTTGCGGTGACAAGGTGCCGAGAAAGCCGATTTCATCGATAGGCAAGCGTTTCACGATCGGCAGGAACACAGGGATGATCAGCAGCACGATGCCAACCCAATCCATGAAGGCGCCCATGAAGAGCAGGATGACCATCATCGTGAGGATCACCAGCATCGTCGGCATTTCCGCGCCAATGATGAGCTGGGCGATATAGGTGGGACCACCTGCCAGCGTGTAGGCGCCGGCAAGCGTCGCAGCACCGATGGTCACCCAGATGATTGTTCCGGTGGAGCGCAGGGTGCGCATCATGGAGACCCAGAGCAGATCAACAGATGCTTCGCCCCGGAAGAGGGCGATCAGGAACACCGCGACGGCGCCCATGCCGGCCGCCTCGGTAATGCCCGTGACACCGCCATAGATGGACCCGAGAACGATACCGATGACGGCGAGTGGCGGCACGAGGCCCTTGCCGTGTTCCCAGCCGGAGGCGGTTCGCTGGCGTCCGGCGACCAGGAAGATGAACAGTAGCGCCAGAGCGCCGATACCGATCAGCCAGGGCAGGTCGGAAACCATCCCAAGGGGAGGTGGCTCGAAGGCCTCAACCGAGGGATCGTTCCGTCCCATCACCGTCAGAAACGCGATCCGGGCGATCAGGATCGCCATTACGCCGGAGACGACCACGCTGACAAACCCGCCGAACATCAGCAGCTTTTCACCACCCTCCGGATCGCCTTCGCGTGGCTCGGGAAGGGGAGCCTGAGACGGGTCCAGCTGCGTGCGCACAACAATGTAGATCATGATGAAGCTGGCCAGCATGAAGCCGGGAATGAAGGCACCTGTGAACAGCGCTTTGATCGATGTCTCGGTGATGAGACCGTAAATGATCAGAACGATCGACGGCGGGATCATGGTGCCAAGCGAACCGGAAGCACAGATTGTCCCGATCGCAAGGTTCTGATTATAGCCGAGACGGAGCATTTGCGGCAGCGCGATCAGGCCAAGCAGAACTACTTCGCCACCGATGATACCCGACATGGCCGCCATCAGGACCGCCATGATCGAGGTAACGATTGCAACACCTCCGCGCGCCCGGCTGAGCCAGAAGTCGAGACTGTCATACATCTGCTTGGCAATGCCGGATCGTTCCAGAAGCGCTGCCATGAAGATGAACAGGGGCACGGATATGAGCACGTATTCCGTCATCAGGTCGAAGATTTTCTGCGTCAGCAGATAAAGCGGGCCTGTTCCCGGGTTGCTGGTCAGGAGACCCGTGCCGAAACTGGTCGGGTCGGTCAGCAGCGTGGGCTCGAACTTCATGATCATGACCAGCGCGGCCAAAATGGCCGACGCAAAGCCGAGTGGCATGCCTATGCCGAGCAGAAAAAGAAGTCCGAATACAAGGACAATTGAAATCGTGCCGACGTCCATTACTTTGCACCCACGCTTTTCTTGATTGCTTCGAGCTCTTCCTCATCGATGATGTCGGGCTCGTCCATTTCGGTGGGTTGCTTGTCCCAGTCGGCAATCAGATTGGCGACGGCTTGTATGGCGACGAGCACGGCGACGACGAGGATCATCGGCTGGATCGTCGCAGGGATCGGCGGATCGAACGCGGTCCCGAACATTTCCCAACGGTGAAACTTGATGGCGAAGACCTGTTTGTAACTTCCGTAGACAAGGAAGAACGCGAACAGGCAAATCATGGCCACTGATATGACATCGCAGGCGTGCCGCAATGGTCTCGGCAGGATGTCGTAAAGAATGAATATGCGAATGTGACAGCGCTGTTGCATCGCATAGAGCCCTGACAACAGGAATACGAAGCCGGCGATCCAGAGCGTCAGTTCGTTGGCCCACAAGGTCGGCGCTTCGATCACGTAGCGCAGAAATACCTCGTACAGCATCACCAGGGTCATGATGATGATCAGCAACATGACAACGCGGCCGATGAACAGGGCAAAATAGTCAAACCGGGTATAGTCGGGATATTCCATCTGGGCGTGAACAACGCTGCGCATTCCGACCACGAGGAGGATGGGAAGCAGCAGCAGGGCTGCCCAATCGATGAAGTCCATCGTCCCGCCAAACAGGCCCGGCAGACCGCCCGAAACGTCTTTGCGCTGGTGCAATTCGGTGATCTGCGCGGTCATGCTCTCGCTGGCATGAGGGAAAAAGTCGAGAATATAAGCGGGACCATGCCAGATGATCCAACCCGCGCAAACCGCGAATGCGACCGGTATCGTCCACTCCCGCAGTCCGCCAGACTTTTTCTCCGTCATCTTTTCCCCCATCGAAACATGCCGGTCCGCACGTGCATTACCCTTTTGAATTCCGTTCGCGTCGCAGTTCGCAACGGCTCGTTTCAACCCCTTCAAAACACGCTGCACAGGGCGTCAGGCCGTCCCGTTAATCGCCAGCAGGGCGACCTTAGGCGGGCAGTTCGCCGCCATATGTGTGGCAGCTCAAGAGGTGAGAGGTTGAAAGTGGCGGCAGGAAGCGTCTCCTGCCGCCACAGTTTTTCAGCTAGCCCTGTGGCTTATTGCATTGCGCCCAGGTCACGCAGGAACTGAAGGTGGCTTTCCAGAAGTTCCTTGGATTCCGGTGTCGTTGCGAACTCCTTCCAGGATTCCTGCACGGCCTGGCGGTAAACGGCCAGATCCTCTTCGGACCAGGTGTTCAGTGCGATACCTTTTTCACGCAGTTCCTTCGCCGTCTGGGCGTTCTTCACTTCGTTGATGGTGGAGTTCTTCAGGCCAAGTGCCTGCATGCCCACCTTCAAGATCGCCTTGTGGTGATCCGGCATCGCGTCCCAGACGTCCTTGCGGCAGGCAAGGTGGTCCGCCGGCATGGAGTGGAAACCGGGGTAGTTGGTTTCCGTAGCAATGTCATAGAGGCCAAGGCCGACATTGTTGGTGATGTTGGCAGCGTCTGCGCCGTCAATGATGCCGGTTTCAAGAGCGGTGAAGATCTCGTTGAAGTCCATCACGATCGGCGATGCACCGAGCTTTTCGAAGATCAGCGTGATCACGCCCGGAGGCGAACGGAACTTCCAGTTCTTCAGGTCATCGACGCCTTTGAAGGACTTTGTCGAGGACAGGGACTCAGGGCCCGGGATCCACCAGCCGATGAATTCCATGTTGTTGGCGTTGTAAAGCTCGTTCAGCTTGTCATAACCACCACCATGCAGCAGCCACGCATATTGCTGATAAGGGTTCTGATAGCCACCGGTCAGATCGCCTGCGAACTGGAACGCCGGGTTCTTGCCGGTCTGGTAAGCGCCACCGGTCATGTCGCAGTCGAGAATTCCCGTTGCTGCGGCATCGAAGGTTTCGGCGGACTTCACGACGGAAGACGCGAAGAACATCTCGATTTCGATTTCACCGTTTGACATGGCGGTGACGTCGTCGATGAATTCCTGCGCCATCTGGCCCGAAAGCGTTTCCGTGGAGAAGTGCGTCTGGATGCGCAGCTTCGTGCTGTCTTGGGCGCTCGCTTCCATCGCACTGCCCATTGTCATCGCAAGACCGGCTGTTGCCACGCCTGCGAGCATAGTCCTCGTAAGTTTTTTGAGCATACCTTATTCCTCCCAAGTTGCTCCAAAAAGGCCTGCGGCTTTAACGTGCCAAAGGCCCTGTTTGCTGGTTTTCCAGCCGTTACCTCCGCCTGGCATCAAAGCCATGACGGAGCTGCTTGCCCCCTTCGCCGTCGCTCCCGGGACGGCTCCGACAATCGTTGCGCGGTAAGGTGAGTGCACCGACCCGCATTATGCCGCTCCCCGCTGTCCCGCGGACAGCAGATCCTCTGTTTCGAGTTTTGTCCAATCGAAAGTGACACCTATGCCTGGTTCGTCCGGCGCGACGGCCAGCATGTTTTCAACGACCAATGGCCGACTTGTGTATTCTTCGATCGGGAATGAATGAACTTCGAGCCAGCCTTCACCGCCAATTCCGGCGAGCAGGCTCACGTGCAATTCCTGCATGCCGTGACTGCAAACCGGAACACCATGACGTCCGGCCAGTGCGGCGGCTTGCAGAAAACCGGTTATGCCTCCGCAATTGGACGCATCCGGCTGAATGAATCTGAGCTTCGACTGGTCGAGTGCGTAGCCGAACTCGTGAATGGTATGAAGGTTCTCGCCCATCGCAAGCGGTGTTCCCGTCGCTTCTGCGATGGCCGCATATCCCTTGTAGTCATCGGGAATGGTCGGCTCTTCGAACCACAGGATGTCAAAGGGTTTGAACGCATTTGCCGCCGCAATCGCCTGATCCACGCTCATTGCATAATTGGCGTCGACCATCAGCGCGACATGCGGACCGACAAGGTTCCGGACGGCGGCGACACGCGCGACATCCTCTTCCAGAGTTGGCTGACCGACCTTGATCTTCACGCCATTGAAGCCGCGATCGAGGTGGCCCTGGACACTGTCGAGCAGCTTCGGCAACGGAAAGCCGAGATCGATGCCGCCACAATAGGCCTTGCAGGTTCTGCCTTTGCCGCCGGCCATCTTCCAGAGAGGCAGGCCTTCTTTCTGCCCACGCAAATCCCACAGCGCAATATCGATTGCCGAGATCGCAAAAGAAGCAATGCCTCCGCGCGCCACATAGTGGACGTGCCACTGCATCCCCTCGTAAAGCGCCTCGACGTTTTCGGGGCTTTTTCCAAGCAGAAAAGGCGAGAGGTCGTTTTCGATCATCGCCGCAATCGCAAAACCTCCCTTGCCGCCGGTGTAGGTATAACCGGTTGCTTTCCGCCCGTCTTCGAGCGCGAGCGTCGCGGTTACCAGTTCGAAGTGGGTGTGATCGCCGTGCTTTGCATCGACCAGTATCTCGGCAAGCGGAATATGAAACAGCCTGACGGATACGCTGACGATGGTTGTCAAGGTATCCCTCCCAAGATGCCAAGAACACTATATATTCTTTTGGTTCGACCAAGTCAGATCGGAGCAGAGCGCGATTTGAAAGGTGAGTCAAGAGTGTTTCCCATCAATCCATTTAAATCGATTTAAAAAAAGATATAACCATATGTTTTTTATGTATTTTTTTTGTAGTGATCAAATGATGTGCGGAAAGGCTTGCTTTCGCACAATATGGGGGCATAGCATTGTGGTCAAAGTAAACGAGAGTTTGGTACAACCAATTGGCTGATGCCTTGATGCCGGACAAACAGGGAGAGAAACGGGCTGCGGACACGATTGTGACCGCCCTTGAAGCGCGCATTGCGTCAGGCGAATTGGCCAACAACAAGCCATTGCCTCCAGAGCGAGATCTCATGGAAGAATTCGGTACGTCGAGGACGGTTGTGCGCGAAGCAATTTCGGCACTTGCCAATCGCGGACTCATCGAATTGCGTCCCAGATTCAGGCCAGTGGTGCGGAGACCCGACTATGGCACGCTGCTCAATGCCACCGGAACGATCGTACGCTATCTCCTGAACGAGCCGGGCGGCATTCAAAACCTCTATCAGAGCAGGGTGTTTATCGAGCGCGGTCTGGTCAGGGATGCCGCGCTCAACGCGACCAAGGAGAACATCTCGGATCTCAAGGCAGCACTTCTTGCCAACGAAAAGGCGCTCGACAATTCGGAAGAGTTTTTCCGAACGGATATCGCTTTCCATGGCGTTCTTTATCGCATCGGCAACAATCCGATATTTCCGGCCATGCATGAGGGCTTTACGGCCTGGCTGTCACCGAACTGGGCCCGCATGACGCGGTCCGGCGACCATAACAGGTCCGTCTATCTCGATCACAAGGCCATTTATGATGCCATCCTGGAGAGAGATCCTGCGCGCGCTGAAGATGCACTCATCGCGCATTTGAGCGCTGCCTGGAGTTACGTTGAGGAGACGTTCTAAAACGGGTCATGCCAGCTGATCTCCAGAAGTGTTGCAAGGACGCGCTCGGAGACCGGCATGATGGATCGACATGGGCAGCGGGTGTCTTCCGGACCCGCCCGGCGCCGGTAATCCCCAACGGGTACCGCCGCTTGAAATCCCGCATATCGATGCCGGCAGAAGTGAGTTCCGCCGGCTGTTTACGTTGTGCAACCGGAGGAATTTGGATGCAGAAAACTGGTGTGATCGGATTGGGTGACATGGGCTCCGGGCTCGCGAAGAACCTGATCGCAAACGGGTTTGAAACCAAGGGTTTCGACCTTTCTTCTGACAGAATGAATGCATTTGCCGCGATGGGCGGGAAGGCCGCAGAAAGTGCCGGTGCCGTCGGCGAAGGATCCGATGCGGTCTTCGTCATGGTGATGAACGGGGATCAGGTCAAAGACGTGGTCTTCGGGGAGGGCGGCTTGAGAGAGACCATGGCGCCCGGCAGTGCGATCATACTTTCGGCAACCATCAAGCCCCGCGAAGGGCGTGAAGTCGGGGCACTGCTGGACGGCAGCGGGATCCACCTGATCGACACGCCCGTCTCGGGCGGGTTTCCAGGCGCTCAAGGTGGCACGCTCACGATGATGGCAGCCGCGCCGGATGCTGTTCTGGATACGTTCAAGCCCGTAATGGAGGCCGTCTCAGCAAACATACACCGCGTGGGAACCAGCGCGGGTGACGGTCAGACGGTCAAGGCATGCCTGCAGTCGCTGATCGGCGCGCAGTTCTCCGCAACCTTTGAAGCGGCAGCGCTTGCGGCAAAGGGCGGCGTGCCCGGGCAGGTGATCCTGGACGTGTTTTCGACTTCTTCGGCGGGATGCGGGGTGGTCAACAACGCATTGCAGAAAATCATCGACCGCCAGTTCGAGGGAACCGGGAGTCATATCAATACCATGCACAAGGATCTTACAATTTCGATGAACCTTGGCGAGGAACTCGGCGTACCGCTTCACACGGCCGCTGCCGCCATGCAGATCTTCCACGCGGGAAAAACGAAATACCCAAATGGCGACAACTGGATCTGCACGCGCGTGATTGAGGAGATCATCGGAGCTGAACTCCATCGCGAGGAGGCCAAAAAAGCATGAAACTCGGTGTCATTTGCGACGGCATCAGCCGTGACCTCGCTCACGCGCTAACCGTGATGGACGAGTTTGGCCTGGACTATGCCGAGCTGCAGTTTGTCGGAGAGAAAGAAGTCGGCGATCATTCAGCCCAGGAAACTGCCGCGATCAAGGCTCTGTTGGAGAAGCACGGCAAACCGGTCAGCTGTCTGTCCCGGCACGTCTTTGCCGGCATGACGACGGCGAACAAGCCGGGAGATGCGCTCCATACGACACATATGGACGCCTTGAAGCGTGTCATGGATATGGCGCATGAGCTTGCTTCGCCGCTGGTCCGGATCATGACCAACAAGAAGGAACAGATCCTTTGGGGCAAGGGCGGTGCTGAAAAGTGGAATGTTGCGAAGGGGGCGTGGGAGGCGACGCTTCCCCTGATCGCACCGGCAGTTGAGCTTGCGCGATCTGAGGGACTGACGCTTGTCGTGGAAACCGGGAACGGCACGATGGTCAACTCCAACTACACCGCGCGCAAGCTGATCGACGATCTTGATGCAAGGGATACCCTCAAAGTGCTTTGGGATCCGGCGAACAATTGCTGGTGTCACGAGCGGGCTTATCCGGACGGCTATGAGGAGCTGAAAGGCGGTTACCTCGGCCATGTTCACATCAAGGACGTTCTCGTCGATACGCCCCGCGCCACGCTTGAGGTGAAACGCATGGGCGAGGGCCAGCTCGCGGATCTGTTTGAACCGATGGCCGCAGCGCTGAGAGCCGATGCCTATGACGGCGTGATCTCGTTGGAGAGTGTCTACCATCCGGGCAACGGCGATTTCGAGGTCGGTTTCCGCCTGTGTGTTGATCGGTTCAAGGACCATTTCGGGTAAGATGACGCGCTTACGGACATCCGCCCGGCGCTGAATTCAGCGCCGGGCTTTCCAACTGGCACGCCGCCTATGCGTTTTCCAGTTCCGCGATCAGCTCGTCCGTCGTGACCTGGCGGCAATAGCCTTTGATGGTTTTCAGGGAGTTATCGTGTCTTTCCTGTGTGTAGGTCAGGCAGGCATCTGTTACCTGTGTGACCAGATAACCGAGATCGCAGGCATCGCGGATGGCGCTCTCAACACACTGATCTGTGACGATGCCGCTGATCACGAGTTGCCGGATGCCAAGATTGCCGAGCACGTAGTGGATATGCGTGGAGACGAAGACGGAGGAGGAGGACTTGGGAAAGAGGATCTCATCGTCTCCCGGTTCCAGCTCGTCGATGACCTTCCCGTCCCAGGAACCCTTGGGGACATTGAAACCCGTGATCTTGTAGTCGAGACTGCGGTCGCGTCCGTCTTTCGTGAGGCTTTCGATCGTTGTGTACATCACTTCGACATTGCTTTCGCGGCATGCCTTCTGAAGCCGTTGCATATTTGGAACCACGCGGGTCTTCATTTCCGAGAAGAACCAGCCGTATTTCCGGTCGAACTCCTCGTCGGACAGTCCGTCGAATTCCGCCCCCCTGCGATGCGCGGCAAAGTTCTGGACGTCTATGAAAAGCAGGCCGGACTGATCCGGCAAAAGCGGGACTTCGCGTGTAAGCATCATTTCCTTTTCTCCAGCACATCCTTGAAGGCAGCGGTCAGGTGATCCGCCCAGATGTTCTGGCCTACTTTGGTGTCGATGAGGTCGTTGCGGATTTCAATCAGGCAATGCGCAAGACCTCGTGGTTCGGCATGGCGCGGGATGAACCAGTCGCTGTCTTCCTCGATCATGTAGGGGACATTCTTGCCGACCAGCATCCGGTTGTCGCGTCTTTGCATGGTTGCAGCGATGATATCCGCGGTATCCGGATCCGTCCTCGATAGAAGACCCAGATGCCAGGGGCGGTGCTTGCCAAGATAGACCGGCGTGAAGGAATGGATGGCGAAAGCCGCCCGTTTCGGCCGTTCATCCAGTATCGCGGTCAACGCGGCATCATAGGGGTCGAAGATTGTCCGCTTGCGGATCATGCGTTCCTCGGGCGAAAGGTTCCTGTTGCCCGGGATCGTAACGTCTTCGCTCACTTCGGGTGTCGCGTCCGATGCCTCGAACGGTCGGTTGCAGTCATAGACAAGCCGCGAGTAGCGCTGCTTGATCAGGTCTGCACCGAGATTTGCCGCAATCCGCTCGGAAACGGCGAGCGCGCCGATATCCCAGGCAATGTGCCTGTCCAGATGTTCCGGCATCAGTCCAAGGCTGCCGAGCCTTTTCGGTATCGCGCGTCCGGCATGTTCACATACAAGCACCACGTCCGCACCTTCGCGTCCCCTGATGCAGTCGACAGGTTCGGGATCCGTCTCGGCAAGGAAGGTTTTGCCCATATTTTCCGCGGAATATGCCGCTTCCTTGAGCATGAAGAGCTCCAGAAGGATTTGATAATCTTTTTTCATTTCGTCACAAATAGCAAAGCTTGACAAGATTTTTTTATCAGCTCACTCTGCGTGACATGGTGGCTCACAGCACAATCCGTGATCTGATTACCGGGACTTCAGAGGCGTTGACCGGAGCGGAGCGCAAGCTCTCGACAACGCTTCTGTCGGATTACCCTTTCGCCGGGCTTGAACCCATTCAGGTTCTTGCCGAACGCACGGGCATTTCGTCTCCGTCGATTTCGCGGTTTGTCTCGAAACTGGGGTTTCAGGGGTATCAGGACTTTCAACGCAGACTGATCCAGGAGCTGAAAGCGAGCCAGCGTTCGCCGATCGAACTGATGGTGGTGGAGCGCGAGGTCGATGGATCTTTTCTGGGTGATTTTACCAGGCGCGCCAATGCGCTCATAGATGAAATGGCGCAGAGCATTACCGACGCTCAGTTCGAACGTGTCTGCGATCTGCTCAGCGATCCGGGTCGGCGGATTTTCGTGATGGGCGGACGTGTGAGTGATCTGGTGGCGCAGCATCTAAGCCGCCATTTGAAGCGGTTGCGCGACGATGTTTTTCATATCGATCCCGACCCCGAAACCTGGCCCGACAGCCTATTGAAAATGCGCGGCAAGGACGTGCTCTTCGTCGTTGATTTCCGGCGATACCAGCGAACGGTGACCGACCTTGCGAAGCTCGCGGCCACCGAGAGGAAGGCGAATGTGGTCGTGCTGACGGACAAGTGGCTGTCGCCCGCCGTGACCCACGCGCGTGAAACGCTTGCCGTCCCGGTAGAAAGCGGCACCGTGTGGGACAGCTACGCCGCAGGTTTCACGCTAATGGAGGCAATCATGACGCGGGTTGCCGAGACGGACTGGACCAAACACAGCAAGCGTGTGTCGGCGTGGGACGCCCTGACGGAGGGGAGGCAGGAGCTCGGACATGATACGTAAGCCGATGATATTCGCAGCGACGTCAGATCTTTCCGGGAAAACCCGTGGCAAGGCCTTTCCGGCGGACCAGTTGAACAAGCGGTGCGAACGCGGCATGGGCTGGGTTCCGACGAATGTGCAAATTACCTGTTTTGACACCATCGCCGACAGCCCCTTCGGATCTTTCGGCGATCTTGCTCTCGTTCCCGATCAGTCAGCCGATATCAGCGTCGATTTTGAAGATGGCACGCCGCCTGAGCGTTTCATGCTGTCGGATATCCGGACGCTGGACGACCGGCCCTGGGGGTTTTGCACGCGCTCTATCCTGCGTGCCGCTCTGTCCCGGCTGAAGGAGCTGACCGGTGCGCGACTGCTGGCTGCTTTCGAGCACGAATTCCAATTTGCCGCTGGTTCGACCCTCATGCATCAGGGGTTCGGATTGCAAGGACATGCAGAACATTCCGGTTTTGCAGAAACGCTTTTGGCCGCTCTGGAGCAGGCCGGCCTGACACCGGACAGTTTCATCTGTGAATATGGACCGGATCAGTTCGAGGTGACTATCGCACCGGAAGAGGGAGTGAAAGCAGCCGATGCGGCGGTGATCACGCGCGAGCTGGCACGCATGACCGCGCGCAGGTTCGAGCAAGCAGCGACGTTCACGCCAATTCGTGATGTGTCGAGCGTCGGCAATGGTGTCCACATCCACATGAGTTTCATGGGCGATAACGGGCCACTGACATACGACGCGGCGGGGGCGTATGGGCTTTCAACGCTGACGGCATCGTTTGCCGCCGGCGTTCTGAAATATCTCGATAGCATTCTTGCGCTTACGGCGCCGTCCGTCATTTCCTATGAGCGTTTGACACCGCACCGCTGGAGCGCGGCCTACAACAATCTCGGCCTTCAGGACCGCGAAGCAAGCCTGCGCATCTGTCCGGTGACAGCAACGGACTCGGACGCGATTGCGCGTCAGTTCAACATTGAATACCGGGCCGGGGACGCTGCCGCGTCGCCGCATCTGGCACTTGCGGCAATCGTTCACGCGGGTTGCCAGGGCATCGAGGAAAAACTCGCGGCACCGCAAGTCACCGAAGAGGATCTGTCCCTTCTGAGCGCAGAAGAACTCAGTCAGAAAGGCTTCGTGCGGTTGCCGGAAACCCTTGAAGCCGCTCTTGAGCGGTTTGCGGCAAACGAAGTTGTCACCGGCTGGTTCGATCCAGACTTTGCCTCCGTTTATCTGGCCCACAAGAAGGCCGAAGCGGCCTTTCTCGAAGGCATGGAAACAGCGCAGAAATGTGCAGCCTACGAGGATGTCTATTGATGCTCGTGCTCAATGACATTTCGAAACAGTTTGGCGGTGTCAGAGCCGTCAGCGATGTGAGATTCGAAGTGGCGGCGGGTGAGGTGCGCGGACTGATCGGGCCGAATGGGGCGGGCAAGACGACCTTGATCAATCTGATTTCCGGTCTCTTGACGCCATCAAGCGGCACCATGTCCCTTGATGGTGACATTCTGGATGGAAAGGGAGCGGCAGCCAGAACCCGCAAGGGAATTGCGCGCACGTTCCAGAACCTTCGCATCTTTGAGAACCTGTCGGTTGGACAGAACATTGAGGTCGCGCAAATCACCGCTCGATCCGAAGGCCATGAGGACCTCACGGCGATTGATGAGGCTGTGGCGCGGTTTGACCTAAAAGGCAAGCTGCGCATGCCGGCGAACGCGCTTTCTTACGGTCATCTCAGGCGCCTGGAGATCGTGCGTGCGCTTGCGCTTAACCCAAAGGTGCTCATGCTCGACGAACCGGCCGCCGGTATGAACGAGCAGGAAACGGAAGAGCTGGCCGCAGCGCTTGACTGGGTCAAGACCCGCTTCGGCTGCGCCACACTGGTCATCGATCACGATCTCAAATTCATCATGACGCTCTGCGACAGGATCACGGTCCTGAACATGGGAGCCGTGATCGCTGAAGGTACGCCCCGAGAGATAACAACAAATCAGGACGTCATAGATGCCTATCTGGGCGAGGACCATTCCAATGCCGCCTGACGCGGCGCAAAACAGGAGAGGTATAGTGAAGAAAATCGGACTTACACTCGCCGGGCTTGCAGTTGCTGCCGCACCGGCATTCGCCGCGGATACGGTCAAGATCGGTCTCGCGGTTCCAATGACCGGTGATTATGCGCCCTACTCGGAGTTCCAGGGTGCCAAATGCATGGCGGAAAAAATCAACGCGGACGGCGGCATCAACGGCATGCCGATCGAACTGTTCATCCAGGACACGGGCTCCGATACACAAACGGCCGTCTCGCTTGCCCAGAAGTTCCTGGACGATGGCGTCGTCATGCTCGGCACGATCCCGTTTTCCGACACGATGATTCCGGTCGCGCAGGTTGCCGCAGGTTATGGCGTCTCGATCTTCCAGCCGCAGTCGACGCAGGTGGAAATGCATGCCGGCATCGTCGACAACTTCTTTACCGGCGTTTCGCCTGACCCGTTCACCGCGACTGCGGCGGCCAACCATGCTCTCAAGCAGGGTGTGAAAAACGTTGTCCTGTTCACGTCGGATGAGGGCGGGTCCTGGTCGGCGCGCACACCGCTCTGGTTCGGAGACGTGATCGAGGCGAATGGCGGCAAGGTTCAGGCCAAGCTCAACTTCAGCTTCGGGACGTCCGACTGGTCGCCCCAGATTGCCGAGATCAAGGCGCTGGATACACCGCCCGACGCGGTCTACATCTCGTCGATCATGCCCGATGTCGGCGTTCTCGTGCGCCAGATGCGCAGCGCAGGGATCGATGCCTGGGTTATCGGCTCCGATGGTTTCGACGATCCTTCGCTCGATGCCATAGGGTCCGACGACCCGAGCCTCCTGGACAAGGTCTTCTTCGCAACGCTCGCGCCCAGCCACGAGGATAGCGCGGTCGTGAAATTCATGAAGGAATGCGAGGACATGGGCTTTGAAGTTGGCGGTCTCTTCCCGGCAACGGGAGCGGACACGATCATGGCGGTGAAATTCGGTGTTGAAACCGCCGGTAGCCTTGATCCGGCGGCGGTCTCGGAGGCAATCCGGTCCGCCGACAGTGTCCCGGTTCTGACGGTGGATTCCATTTCGTTCAAGGATACCAAGACTTACGCCCAACGGACAATTCCGGTCATCGGATACAAGGACGGCAAGCGCGTTCTGATTACGAACGACATACCGGCCAATGTCCCGACGGACTGGAACTGACAACACCGGCGCGGCCTTTGCCTGTCGAAGGCCGCGTCAGCCAGGCGAACCGAATGCTCACCATCCAGGATCTCCATGTCTTTCACGGGCCGATCGAAGCGGTTCATGGCATTTCCGTTAACGTGGAAAGGGGCAAGTGCATCTCGCTTCTGGGACCGAACGGTGCCGGGAAAACATCAACGATTTCCGCCATTACGGGCATCGCGCGCGCAACCGGGTCGATCCGGTTCGAGGAACGCGAGATTTCAAGCGACAGCGTTGAGGCGCGCATTGCCGCCGGAATTGCGGTTTCCCCGGAAGGACGGCGCATTTTCTCCAACCTGACAATCCTGGAAAATCTGATACTCGGTGCGGCCCTGCAAAAAGACCCGAAGGAAAAGAGCAGGGACATTGAGCACTGGTTTTCGCTGTTTCCTATTCTGGCCGAGCGCCGGGACCAGGCGGCCGGCACGCTGTCCGGCGGCGAACAACAGATGCTTGCGATTGCCCGTGCGCTGATGGCGAGACCCAAGATCCTGCTTCTGGATGAGCCGAGCCTCGGGCTTGCGCCCAAGATCGTCCGGCAGATCTTCGATCTGATCGCCACATTGAAAGAACGGGGCATGACAATCCTGCTGGTTGAACAAAATGCGACACAGGCGCTCAAGCTCGCCGACTACGCATACCTCATGAGTTCGGGCCGGATAGTCGCCCACGGAACCGCCGACGAACTGGGGCAGAGCGACAAGCTGATGGCAGAGCTGACGGGGGTCGCCTGATATGGAATATGTCATTCAGCAGGTTCTGAACGCGCTTAGTTTCGGAGCCGAATACGCACTGCTGGCGCTCGGACTTGCCATTGTCTTTTCGATCATGGGCCTGGTCAATTTCGCCCATGGCGAGATCATCGCGGTCGGCGGCTATACGATGGTCGCCTTTGCCGCGCTTGCCATTGGAAATCCGGTGATCGTGATGGGCGGCGCGGTCCTTGCCGCGATGCTGGCCTCGCTCACGCTGGAACGGGTTGCTTTCCGGCCCGTGCGCAAGGCCGATCCGACGACCGGACTACTGACTGCGTTCGGTGTCTCCATCGTGCTACAGAACGTTTTCCTGATGTTCGTGTCACCGCGTCCTATTGCCGTGACTTCGCTCTATTTCCTCGACTGGCCGATCGAGATCGCCGGAATACGACTCGCTTCGCTTCAGGTCTTTGAAACTTTCACGACGATCGTCGTCATCGTTGCTCTTATGCTGTTTCTGCGCCGCACCGTCCTCGGGCTGGCAGTGCGGGCGGCGTCCCTTGACTTCGAGATGGTGCGGCTCACCGGCATCAAGGCCAACCGTGTTTTTGCGATGGCCTTCCTGATCTCGGGCCTCCTGGCCGGGCTTGCCTGCATCTTCATCATGGCCCGCCGCGGCAGTGTCGATCCGCATCTTGGCTTCGACCCCGTACTGAAGGCGTTTGTCGCCTGCGTGGTTGGCGGTTTTGGAAGTTTACCCGGTGCCGTGTTGGGCGGGTTCCTGCTCGGGGCCGTCGAGGTGGCCATGCTGGTGATGCTGCCGCAAAGCCTCGGCGGGATGACCGACGCCTTCGTTTTCATGATCGTGGCACTGATCCTGATCTGGCGGCCGGACGGTATTCTGTCACCAGCCATCGAAAAAGGAGACAAGCTTTGATCCGGCTGAGCCAGAGTCAGCGATCTGGTCTGGTCGGAGCGGCGTTGCTTGCGGCCGTTCTCGTGGCGGTCGGGGTGGCAACGCTTTACTTCGGCTCGCGTTACCAGATCCGTCTCGTTTACTCGGCCTATGTCAACCTGATTGTCGTTCTTGGCCTGCAGGTGTTCATGGGAAATGCGCGCATTACCAACCTCTCCCACAGCGCCTTTATGGGGATCGGGGCCTATGCCGCGGCTCTTTGCGTCACGCCGGAAAACATCAAGAAGATCTCGTTGCCGGCCGCTCCGTGGGGCCTTGCTGATTTTTCGCTCGACCCGATCCTATCCGCTGCCATCGCTATTGCGATAACCGCTATTCTGGCCTTTCTGCTCGGCCTTTTCATTGTCCGTCTGACCAGTATCGGCGCGACCATCGTGACGCTCGCCGTTCTGGTAGTTGTTCATGCGGTCTTTCTCTACCGGACAGATATCTTCAAGGGAAATCAGGCGTTTTTCGGCATTCCGCAGGTATTCGACCTGAGTTGGGTGGTGGGGATCGCCATCCTGGCGGTGATCGTGTGCCGGCTCTTTCGGGAGAGCCGATGGGGCATCCAGCTCAGGGCCAGCGCCGACGATGAAGTTGGCGCGGCTGCGATGGGTGTTGAGATCTACAAGCTGAGACTGATCGCCTGGGTGCTGGGTGCGGTTATCCTGGCTGTCGCCGGTATCTGCTACGCGTATTTCCTTGGCACGATTTCCGCGCGGCCATTCTATTTCAACCATGTGTTTCTGACCCTTGCCATGCTGATCCTCGGAGGCATGCGCACCGTTACCGGGGCGGTTCTCGGAACGTTTCTGATCTCGTTCGGACTTGAAGGTGTCCGGTACCTGGAAACGGGCCCCGTTCTGCTTGGCATTGAGCTGCCTGAAGCCCTTGGGCTGTCCGGTATCGCGCTCGGTGCCGTCATTGTCTTGACAATGGCGTTCAGACCGACGGGTATCATGGGGAACCGGGAAATCGAGACTCTGTTTGTTCGCAAGACTTTCTAGGAGGAAGACGTGGCCTGCAATCATACGATCCACAAGCACGCGCACCACTTCGGCTGGGACAATTCGATCGACCCGATCCTGAGCGTCACGCCCGGAGAAACCATAGAAGTGGAGACGATCGACAGCTCGGGCGGCCAGTTCAATGCAAATTCGACGGTTGCCGATCTCGGCAATCTCAGCTTCGACAAGGTCAACCCGGTCACGGGGCCGATTTTCATCGAGGGGGCCGAACCGGGAGATGCGGTTGCGATTACCTTTCTGGACTTCAAACCGTCCGGTTGGGGCTGGACGGCCAACATTCCAGGCTTCGGGCTGCTAACGGACCAGTTTCCGGATCCGGCGCTGCACATCTGGAAGTACGATTCCGTCTCGATGAAACCCGCGCTCTATGGGCCAGGCGGAACTGTTCCCCTAAAGCCCTTTGTCGGCACGATCGGACTCGCGCTTGCAGAACCCGGACTTCACTCGGTGGTGCCGCCGCGCCGTGTCGGAGGCAATCTGGACATCCGGGACAATGCCGTTGGAACAACGCTTTACCTACCGGTAGAGGTTGCTGGTGGCATGCTGTCGCTCGGCGACACCCATGCCGCCCAGGGAGATGGTGAAATCTGCGGAACGGCGATCGAAAGCCCGATGGATGTCGCGATCAAGGTGGACCTGATCAAGCAGGCAAACTACCCGTTCCCCCGCTTTGAAACGGACGGGCCGGTGACGCGGCATTTCGATGCCAAAGGCTATAGGGCAACAACCGGTATCGGCGAGGATCTGATGCAGGCGGCCCGGGATGCGGTCTCGGGAATGGTCGACTGGGTTGCGGCAACAACGGGGATGAGCGCGCTTGATGCATACATGCTGTGCTCGGTCTGCGGCGATCTTCGCATATCGGAAATTGTCGACATGCCCAATTGGACCGTTTCCTTCTACTTTCCCAAGAGTGTTCTGGACTGAAATCCGTCTCAAGAATTAACGTTGGCGTAATGCCGTGTTCGCGCGACGCGATCCTGAACGCGGGGAATGCCCATTCAGGATCGCCGCAACGTATGCATTGAACCTGCCATTGGGAAAAAAATCCTGTTTAACGTCTTGGGGTGCCTGCCCATCAAAGTGGCGACTCTGATACCATTCGTCAGGGATCGTGCAACCTATGCGATTGCAAAAGTTGTTAAGCTTAATGCAATACTAAATTGCGTTTAGTGTAATCGGATGTCGGTCAGGCTGGGCGTTTCATGCATAGACTGGATTTTGAGTTGGACAAGGCGCAGGTAAAGCGCGCTTGGGGCGTCATTGACCGGGAATTTCAAAACCTCGGTCTTGTTCTGCGCCGCGGTTCCGACTTCGACGTCGTGGAGGCGATGGCTGCAGAAAGCAGGTTTCCACCCTTGGAAGGCCATTTTACGCCAACTCTCAATACATACACGCCGTCGCAGGCATTCTGGCTGGCGCTGACAGATCCGGACGAAAAGATGGTCGGACGGGTCTGTGCGCGGTTCGATCGTATGGAATATCCGATGACGCTTACGGATTTCTGGCGGAAGTATTTTCACCGGTGTTATCCGAATGCGCTGGGCGGTCAGGTGGTTTTGTCAAAGGACCAGCCGCGCGTCGGGCGCAGGATCACCGGAGACGTTGTCTATCTCGGGGGGACTTACGTTGCGCGGGAGTGGCGCCGGCACAAGCTCGGTGGGCTGTTGAACCAGCTCGCCCAAATCGAGGCGCTGCACGACTGGGGCGCTGGTTTTTACTACGGCTGGATCCAGGGGCATACGTTCCTGGACGGCTTCTGGCGCGAATGCGGCTTTACCAGATGTTCGCACCATGCCCTGAATTGGGAAGAGCCGCTGCCTGGTACGCTGGATGCCAATCTGATTTTTGCCGGGAATACAGCGGATGACGTGTGTGATCTGATAGATCGCGTCGCTCGTGGATTTCCAGCAGTTCCATCAGACAGAATATTCGAACAATCCCAGAACGGGTCTCGAACCTGACCAGCAGCCGTTGCAATGTCATGTCGGGGACGCCGGCGCCAAGGCGATTTCCGGTACGCTGGATGTCCAGCCAAGGCTCGCCTTTGAACGCAGTCTGGTAGGCGTCGGCAACACCCTTGCGATAGACCTGCGGAAGGAAACTCGTTGCAGGTTTAGGCGCATCAGGATCGAGCGCATGCGGAAAAAAGCGACGGAACGTCGTCTGATTTCCGGCAAAGGTGATTTTGGGAACGTCACCCTGTTTGGCGGATGGAAGGGTCAAAAGCAGCCAGGGGCTCAGCTTCGTCATCCGGCTGTCCCGGATCATGATGCCGCGATTTTCCATCCAGGTATTCAGCAGAAACTTCGCCCGCTCTCCGGCAAGTCCATTTTCGACGTGCGAGAGCGGAAGCGGTTCAACAAAGGTATTCTTGCTCATCGATCTGTCCGAAGGGTCCCGGGTTCGGCTGGAAACCACGCTGGATTGCTTCTGCGAAAATGTCGCCTCTTGCCTCGACGGCAAGTTCGGCACGTTCCGCATCGGTCAAAAGACTGGTTTGATCGTGGTTGAACATGTTGAAACAGTGAAAGTCCAACAGATACAAACAGTCGTATCTGGCGGCAATTTCAAACAGCTCCAGAAACTGAAGTTGTTCTTTTGTAAAGTCCTGCACACTCATATTTTTTTACCGTTCACAGTTTACTTTTTCAGTTTGACGAGAGCCTCGTAGACAAAAAAAACGCTTTCCAGAATTTCAAACTGGTTCATGCGTTGGTGGGCCGGTTTTCTGTCGTTCTGTTCGACGACACTCTCCAGCGCTTTCAGGTATAGTTCCTTGTCCAGACACTGCCGGTCCCGGCTTGGTTCCTGGGCTATTTCGCCAGGTAGCGGGGCTTTAAGTTCCCGCGAAAGAAGCAGCATGTGCTCCGCGCTGAGCGCCTGCTTTCCCTTTCGGATACGCGAGACGGATGCAGGGGTCAGACACAAAAGGTCAGCGACCTCCGTGTTCTTCATACCGCTCGCTTCGATCGCTTTGTCCGCCCAGGTTGTGACGTCGAAGCCGATTTCACCCACAGGTGATTCCATGTTACGCGTCCTGTAACAAAAGTTACCAAATTATGAATGACAATTACGCGATAGGCCACAAAATTGCAACCTGAGAGTCCCGGTGTTCGGCTCGTTTGGAGCACCTTTTTCTAAAGTTCCTTAACGCTTGAAAGGACCTGTTTCCGGCGATCGCGACGCATCACTTGCGTGACGAAATTGACGCAGCTGTGATCGAATTGGAAACTAGGATAGCTCGCAGTCTTCCCCTTCAGTACAGTCCAATACTTCTTGACGCGGCGTGTTGCTGTGCGAAGGTAATTGCACATGGTTTCGGCGCACGGATGCTTCGAAGCCGGGCCGTTTGGCCGGCCTGCACGTTTTGTTTAATCATCGCAACAGGATGCCATGCTAAGGGACATTCCCGTCATCGATCTGAAACCGCTCCTTGACGGTGCTCCCGGCGGACTGCAGACGGTCGCCGACGAGATCGGCGGTGCCGCCCGCGATATCGGCTTTTTCTATGTGAAGAACCACGGGATGGACCCGTCACTCATAGATGCTGCCTTTTCAGCTTCGCACGCGCTTTTTGCGCTGCCGCTCGAAGACAAGATGCGGTTGACAAAAGACTTCTTCAAAACCAACCGCGGTTATGTTCCTCATGAGGGAGAAAACCTTGACCCGAACACGCTGCCGGACCTGAAGGAGGCGTTCAACATCGGCTTGGATCTGATGGCAGACGATCCCAGGATTGTTGCAAACGAACCGTTTCGCGCCCTCAATCAATGGCCCGATATTCCGCACTGGAAAGAAACGCTTCTTTCCTACTTTGATGCCGTCTGGGCTCTTGGCCGCGAAATGCACCGCGCAATCGCTGTCGATCTTGGATCTGACGCCAGCTTTTTTGACAACAAGCTGGATGCGCCTATGGCGACCCTCAGGCTTCTCCATTATCCGCCGCATCCCGAGACGGCCGGCAAGGGGCAAATCGGTGCAGGCGAGCACACCGATTATGGCAACATCACTCTTTTGCTGCCGGATGCTGTTGGCGGACTTGAGGTGCGCAGGCGCGACGGTGTCTGGTTGAAAGCGCCGACAATCGACGGCACGTTCATTTGCAATATCGGCGACTGCCTGATGCGCTGGTCGAACGACATCTATGTGTCGACACCTCACCGGGTCGTCAACAAAGGCGGGTCTGAGCGGTATTCGATCGCCTTTTTCCTCGATCCGAATCCGGATGCGGACGTTTCCTGCCTGCCGGGATGCATGTCAGAGACAAGACCTGCAAAGTACCCTGCAATCTCGGGTGCCGATTATTTGCGTTCCAGGCTCGACGCAACCTATGAGCACGTGAGGCCCGGTGATGGCGAAAAAGGCGGGTCGTAAACGTACATCCACAAGGTGATCTTTGACGTAAGAACCCAGACAGGCGGTCTCCAGTGAGTAAACCTTATGACGACGGCGATCAGATCATGAATGTGGACGGGCTCGTGCGCCTTTGTCCAAGGCTCTGGGGCGCGGCCTTGGCTGTGCTCCTGGCTCTTGTAACGCCTGCCAAGGCGAATGACGTTCTTGAAAATGTGCGCTGGCTTTTGTCGAAGCCCGAAAGACTGCCGCTGATTGTTGAAAAACGGCGCCAGGAGATTTCTGCCTTTTACAATTCCGAACAGGGGCAGGTGCTTTGGCTGGACGAACCGCGAAGTATTGAGCTGGTGCAGAAAATGGAAACTGCACAGCACGAAGGGCTGCGGGCTGAGGATTATCCGCCGTTGGTCCTTGAGGAAGCTGTCGCCACACTTAACAGCACGTCGTCTCCATCGGACGTCGCCTGGGTGGAGCTTCTCTACACGGGACATTTCCTCGATTTTGCGCACGACCTGCGGGCGGGGCGCGTGTCTCCAAGGGTTCTTTACCCTGACGCCTACATGCCGTCGAATTCAATCGACGCGGTTGATGCCCTGTCACGCCTGGTGTCTTCCGAGGGTCTTGAAGCCTTCATTGCGATTTGGCAGCCGCAGGACGACACTTACAGACGTTTGAAAGGGCATTTGCAGCATCTTCAAACCATTCGTGAAAACGGCGGTTTCCTTTACCTGCAACCGGCAGAGGTCCTTGAAGCAGGGACCAGCGGAACGCATGTGCCGGCCCTTCGCCAACGGCTTTTTCAAGATGGCCTTCTGAGCGAAGCGTCCGGCGATCCTGTGTTTGACAAGCGACTGGCATTTGCCGTCGGTCAAGCCCGCCTGCAATACGGCTTGGAGATTTCCGGCGAGGTAACGCCGGAACTGATCAGGGCACTGAACATCCCGATCGATCGGCGGATCGAGCAATTGACCAATGCCATGGAACGGATCCGCTGGTTGCCGAACGAATATGCGCGCCTGCAGCTCTTCATCAACAAAGGTGAAAACAGTTACGTCTTTCTGGAAAATGGCCGCGTCGTGCGCGAGGGCCAGGCGTTTCCGAATTGCCCGGACCGCAACCACACGACACTCGCAACGACCATCGAAGCCGTTACGTTTCATCCGACATGGCAGGTGCCCTGGGAGTTTTTCGGCAAGGAGCTTTTACCTCGTCTCAGAAAGGATCCCGAGCAGGTTGAAGCGGCCGGATATTACCTGAAACGCAGCGGCGCCGATGTTCCTCTGGATGCGCTTCCCTGGAAGGACGCGAGCCTGCGCGACATTGAACGTGCAAGCAACCGCGAGCAGTATGCCCTTTATTTGCCGGCCTCCAGCGAAAACCCGCTCGGTCAATATGCCTACCGGCTCCGCCAGGAACAAAGACTGCAGCTATTCGATCTCGCCGCCGCGCCGGAAGATGGTCTTTTCTGCAATCCCTATCTGCCTAAAACCGCCTTCGGGATCGTCAACGGCATAGAGATTCTTGACCAGATCATCGAGCCGCGCGTTCTGCCTGTCGACGGAATCGAGGATCGCATTTCCAGACAGGATACGGTGACTTTCCCGGCGCGCGGCGGTCTCATGGCTGTCGTGTCGCACCAGTCGGTCTGGGTGCAGAGGCAAGGCCTGATCCGCTTCGGCAACGACCCTTATCTGGAGGATGCGCGTCTGACGGCAGCCTTGTCGGGACGCCCGAAACCGTAGTGATCATGCCGCGGCTCCGCTGCGTTGTTTTACCGCGCGGCTTTCAGCCGGTTGCCGTTGCGGTCGTATTTTTGTGGTGCGCCTGATCAGGTCCGAGACGTTACAAAGGAAAAATCTATAGCAGCATGATCATTGTACCGGCGAGGGTCAGCAGGACATTCGCCAGGGCATAAGTGCCCGCATATCCGAGCGCGGGAACCGTGCTTTTGGCCGCTTGCTGTACAATGCCGAGGGCAGGGGTGCTCGTCATTGCACCTGTGAGGGCTCCCAGCAGAAGCGCGGGGTTCATGCCAAGCGCCAAACGCCCGAACACATAACCGCACAGAAGCGGCAGACAGGTTACGACGACACCTGATAGGAACAGGACAGGACCGACAGACCCGAGCGCCGAAGCAATGCCGCCACCCGCATTCAGACCGACGCCGACCATGAAGAGGAGCAGTCCGAGTTCCATCAAAATGAAGCGGGCCGCGGCCGGCATGCGGCCGAATGTCGGACGGTTTGCGCGCAGGAAGCCAACGCAGATACCAGCAACAAGCAGGCCTCCGGCGGTCCCGATACCGACATTGATGTCTCCGATCTTCACCGTAATCTGACCCAGCATCAGGCCAAAGACGATGCCGGCGGCGAAAGTCAAAAGGTCCGTTTCGACCGCCTTTCGGTCTTCAGCTCCAATTTCCGCGATTGCGCGGTCAAGCGCGCGTCGTTCGCCGGTCAGGATCATCACGTCGCCACGTTGCACCACGGTTCCCTGCGCAAGGGGTAGCTGGATTTGCGAGCGCGTGATCCGGATCAGATAACAGCCGTGACGCTCGTAGATTCCGAGCTGGTCCAGTGTCCGTCCGACTGCACTCGGATTGGTCACGACGACTTCGGCGACATCGACAACCGCGTCGATCAGATCCCGGTCGAGAACTTCCGCTCCAAGGCCGTAGAGATCCCGCGCCTTGGCGTGTTCTTCCGGTGTCGCGAAGACGGCTACCTTGTCGCCCACTTCGATCACGGTGTTCGGTGTCGGATCAATGAGCTCGGCGCCGCGCTTCAAACGGTAAAGTGACCTGACACTGATGTCCTTCGCGGTTCTGTCCGCCAGGGCTTGAGCTATCGTCAGCCCGTTAAGGTCAGGATCGTTGATTTCATAGGCGCGCAGGATCGGCCGTTCGACCTTGTCGTCCACATTTTCGCTCTTGAACCCCCGCTCGTTGGCAAATGTTTCTGCCGCAGCGGCAAGATCGACACGCAAGAGGCTCGGCAACAGTTTGACGACGAGAAGAAGGCCGACAGTTCCGAAGATGTAGGTGATCGCGTAGGCGACGCTGATGTTTTCAATGAGCGTGCTCGCCGTTTCGCCGCTCGGGAGAGACACCAGGCCGGATGAGACCGCATTTTGCGCACCAACCAGGGTCGGCGTGCTGGTCAGGCTGCCTGCCATCAACCCTGCGGAGAAGGTGTTGGAAAGACCTGTCACCCAGGCTATCCCCAGTACGAGCAGAAACGATCCACCCGCCATGAACACGGTCAGCACCAGGTATTTCGGACCGTCCTGACGCAGGACATTGAGGATTTGCGGGCCCGCCTGCCAGCCAACGGAATAGATAAACAGCGTAAAACCGATCGACTGCACAATCGGGTCAATCTTGTACCCGTAGTGCCCGAAGACGAGGGCGCACAGCAGGACCCCGCCAGTGACCCCGATCTCAAACCTGGCGACCCGGATGTTTCCAATCAGGTACCCGATCGCGATGATCGTGAAGATAACGAGCACGGAATCCTGGTGAAAGATCTGCGAGAAGTCGATGGTCATGCGCGGTGTCTTGTTGTTTGGACCGAACCGGCCGCCCGAGACTTGGCCTTATCACAAAAGTCCCGGAAACGGAGGCTGGAAAATCGAGACACCTCCTGCGCGCCTGTTGCGTCAAAATAATGGCGGCGCGCGCGGTTCCGAAAAGCTTGCGCCGAACGGCACAAACCAAAAGGCCGGTTCCGACTGTGCGGAACCGGCCCATTGAACGCAGGCGATTTCGGGAGATTCAGTTCGCCTGGGTCAAAGTCACAGAGGCGAGGTCGCTTCCGACAACTGTCTCGCCTTCAAAGCCGCTCTCGGTCACGGCCGAGCGGTAATCAGCCTCCGTAAGTGCGCCATTCGGCAGCTTATAGGGGCCTTGTCTAGGGGCTCCGACGGGAGGGATAAGATGCGTCAGCATCAGATGCCTTACACCGGCCCGCCTGGCGAGGTGGCCGAGGTCTGTTGCATTGCTTTGCCGGAAATAGATCGGTGGTGGAAAGCCGGTGCCGCCGTCCGGTCCCATCACGGGATGGATGGTCGAATGAACTACGATGTCCGCGCCATTCGCCAGCTTCTCCACCTGGTTTGACGTGGACGTTTCGCGCGGCGGTTTACGAATGTCATTTCCTGCATCACCGCCCACGACGACGCTTCCGGCTGGCGTATCGACCCGGTAGGACGCGTGACCCGCAATATGGGTCGAGCGGATTGCGCTGACCTTCACATCTCCCTTGGACCAGACTTCTTTCGGTTCATCTTCGGGCGTAAAGTCCTTTACGGCAATCAGCTCCGCTGGGCCGCCGGGGAGACGTTTCTTGTTCTCGGCAAGCCGCTGTGCGATTTCACCGGACTGGATCAACGGATCACCGATATGTTTGGCGAAGCGTGCACAGCTCAGGGCAAAGCCGAGCGGTGACTTGGTCTCTTCGCTGCAGATCAGATCGACCTTGGGACCTTGCGAGTTGAAATGCCAGCGCAGCTGCATCATGTCTGCAAATCCTTCGGTGTGATCCGAATGCAGATGCGTCAGGAAGACCGCATCGATCCGGCCCACCGGCACGCCGGCCTCGCTCAGTCTTTGCGTTGTGCCACGCCCCGTGTCGAACTGCAGCCTAACGTCATTGCACTTGTTTTCAACGGTTCCGAATTGCACGAGCGTGCCTGCGCCAGCCTGACCTTTGAAGACAGGCGGACCGCCCTGCGTCCCCGTCAAGGTGACTTTCAGGCAGTTTTCTGCCATCGCGCCACCGTTTGCAATCAGGGCCGCACCGGCCAGAAGGGCTCCCAACAGCATCCGTGACATGACTTCCTCCCATCGATTTATATTATTCTTCTAAAATAATATCGATTTTAAGGAATCATGCAAATTTTCATCGACAGATAGTCGGTCGCGACGTTTGAAGACAGGATGGGCGATCAGGCCGTGGCCTGTTCGTTTTCCTGTTTCCTGAGATCCAGTTTTCTGGCGGCCGCATCCAGGTTGCGGATCTCGCCTGAAGCAGCGACTTCCTGGGAGGTTGCGAACCGTTCGTGGTTTTGGGCCACCTTGTTGAGATCATAAAGGTAGTTCACCATGGCTCCGGCCGACTGGGCGTATCCTTTCGGAGAGGTGTCTGCCTCGGCATGCACGGCATGGATCATGGCTCCGTTGCCCAGATGAAACCGCGCCACGGGATCCAGTGGCAATCCGTCTTGTCTCTTTGCGGACACCAGATAATGCGCGGCCAGCAACCTGATCTGTTTCGCATCTGCATGCAGGAAAGGAATGTTCTCCATTTTGAGCCAGCTCAACAGGCCCGGAATCGGAGAAAGGGTCACGAATGTTTTAAGGCCTGGCAGTTCGGCGGCGAGATCTGCCGCGACCTGTTTGATCATTGAATTGCCGAAGGAAATGCCGGCAAGACCGGCCTGGCAATTCGAAATGGAATAGAACACGGCGGTTTTTGCGGTCTCAGATGCAAGCGTTTCGCGGTCTTCCGTCAATAGACCCTGGATCGATCCGGGCACATCGCTCGTCAGCGCAACTTCGACAAAGATGAGTGGCTCATCCGGCATTGTCGGGTGAAAGAATGCAAAACACCTGCGGTCACCAGGCACAAGCCTGCTGCGCAAATCCTCCCAACTCGCAATTTCGTGGACGGACTCATACGCGATGATTTTCTCAAGTATGTGCGCCGGGCTTTCCCAGCTGATAGGGCGCAAAACCAGAAAGCCACGGTTGAACCAGGACAGGAACAGGTGACGGAAATCCTGGTCAAGAGCCTGAAGTTTGGGGTCGGTTTTGCCGAGCCGCAACAGATCGGCACGCATCTGCACCAGTGTTTCCGTTGCGCCCGGGATCTGGTTCAGCCGGCGGATCAGTTCCTGCCGCTGTGGCTCGACGGCGGCCATGAAGGTCCGATAGGTCTGTTTGCTGGGTTCGGCTTCATAGGCTTCCAGCGCACCGCGAACTTCTTCCGGGTCAATGTTCATGTCGCTGGCCAGGTGATGAAAAAAACTCAGTTTTTCTTCATCGCTCATATCCAGGTAGCGCTTCAGGATCTGATTGGCGGCCGACAGGCCGGTTATTTCGCCCGTTGCGCCGACAAGGGCTCCAATCAGTTCCTCCATTGTGCGCGAGTCGGATTTGTCGAACGCGGCCAACAGGTATCTGCGCTCGAAAATTGTCGACAGCAGGTCACCGAGAATCGTCATGGGTCTCTCCGGGGCGCTGATGCGCCGTCAAACCGTTTGGAATGACACAGCAGTAGCTGTGGTGCGCGGATCCGGGGCACTACGTTTTTCAGCCGCCCTTCGCATCGTCTTAAAACCATACGACAGCGGGGTACTCAGCCCAATTGCCCATATGGTGAATACCGGCATTGCCGCATCAGGGGCTCAGCCCAGTTTGACCCTGTTTCCCGACAGACCGACAGACAGTGTGAAGCTGCCCTCATTGATCAGCCAACGCCGGATCGTGAATGTTCTGACGCCTTTCTTGTGCATCGGATCCTCTTCGGCAAAGCTGCGCGCTTCTTCGAGCGATGCGGCACGGTAAATGATCATGCCTTCACCGTTCAGATCCTCGCCGGAAAAGTCGGAAACAGGACCGGCGAAGGCGAGTTTGCCTTCCTGTTCCATCTTCGCCTGATAGGCCAGATGATCCGGGAGAGTGCCAGGTACATCCGCGTCCGGTCCGGTTGGCACTGTGTTCACGACATAGAGCTCCAGAGCAAGCGCCCCGCGCTCTTTCGCCATGCGTTTGTAGTCGACCCATTTCGGCATATTTCACCTCCAGTTTCGATGAGAATAAAAAAATCGATATTATTTGACAATCTTAAAAATAGTCGTCAAAGTAACAAAAAATTTGGAAACACCGAGGCTGGTATGCGATTTTTGGTAGGGACAGGTGTAACGGGGCAAGGCGTCTTTCTCGTTGAGGGAGAATGGGCCTGGAACCTCACCGCGATTGACGGGAATGTCGGAACCGATCTTCAGGCGCTGATCGAAAAGCGCGTTGACTTGGAGAATGTTCTGGCGCGCAAGGACAGCACCGACGCGGAGCCTGTTTCTTCCTTGACACCGGGGCTTCCGATCGAACGACCCGGCAAGATCATCTGTCTCGGCTTGAACTATGTCGATCACATCAAGGAAGGCGGCTACGCTGTGCCCTCCTATCCGGCCTTGTTCATGCGCTGCACGACGTCAATGATACCGGCTGGCGCTAAGATGATACGGCCAAGATGTTCGGACCAGCTGGACTATGAAGCTGAACTGATGACCATCATCGGGAAGGGCGGCAAGCATATCAGCGAGCAGGATGCCCTTGATCACGTCTTTGGCTACACGATCTTCAATGACGGTTCCGTGCGCGAATACCAGCGCAAGACCCATCAGTGGACGCCTGGAAAGAACTTCGATGCGACGGGTCCTGTCGGTCCCGTTATCGTGACGCCAGACGAATTGCCGGAAGGTGCGGACGGGCTGAAAATCGAGTCCCGGATCGGGACTGAAATTCTTCAAAGTGCAACAACATCGGACATGCTCTGGAGTGTTGCCCGAACCATTTCGACCATTTCCGAATTCACGACGCTTGAGCCCGGTGACATGCTGGCGATGGGTACCCCGCCCGGTGTGGGCCATGCCAAGACGCCGCAGCGCTGGCTGCGGCCCGGTGAAACGGTGGAAGTTGAGATCGAAGGCATTGGCATCTGTGCCAATCCCGTTGTCGCCGAAGAGGATGTGGTTGCGACGGAGGCTGCGGAATGACCATGGCCGCGTCCCAAGCACCTACCGGTGCGGCGCTGGAAAAGCTGCGGGCGGAAGCGCATGCCCATATCCGGGATTTGCGTGAGCGGATCGGCAAGCTCGACGACGACGGTATCGACCTGATCCTGCGCACAGCCAGATCGCATTATGCCTGGCAGGACAAGCCTGTGCCGAGAGACATCCTGGAGACAATCTACGAGATCACGGCTGCGGGGCCGACCAGCATGAACACCTGTCCGGCGCGCTTTTATTTCGTCGAAAGTCACGAGGCCAAGACGCGTCTTGCCAAGGCCCTGAAAGACAAGAACATCGACAAGATGATGTCCGCGCCGGCAACGGTCATCATCGCCCATGATCTCGAGTTCTGGAAGGAATTGCCTTACCTCTTCCCACACGAAGACCGGCGCCCGCATTTCGAGGGCAAGCCGGAGCATTCCGAGGCGACTGCGTTTCGCAACGGCACGCTGCAGGGCGCTTACTTCATGATTGCGGCACGTGCGCTCGGGCTCGATGTCGGCGCGATGTCCGGCTTTTCCAATAAAATCGTCGACGAGGAGTTCTTTTCCGGCACGACACTGAGATCAAACTTTCTGTGCAACTTCGGCTATGCGGACGAAACGGCGCTGTTTCAAAAGCTGCCACGTCTTCCGTTCGAAAAAGCCTGCAAGTTTCTGTGAGGTTGCAACCTTGGCCCTGAGAGAAAAGACAGTTGTCAAATTGCGTTCCAGAGGCACCGGTGTCAGCCACTCGCGTACGGATGTTGAGATCCGGGATCTGACAATTTCGATCGACGAGCCGGAAGCGCGTGGCGGTACCAATCTGGGTCCGGCACCGACAGAAACCGCGCTGGCCGCGCTTGCCGGGTGCACGAATGTGATCGGCAACAAGTGCGCAAACAAACTGGGTGTCGATATCGGACATCTGCAAATTGAGATCACCTGCGAATTCGACCGCCGCGGCGTCACGCTCGAAGAGGAAATTGATGTTCCCTTCGTCGCGTTGCGCCAGGTGGTCAAGAGCGACGGGACCGCGACGGAGCAGGACCTTGCGCGTGTCGGCTCCGAAGTCGCCAAATACTGTCCCTTGTCCAAGCTTTTTGAACAGTCGGGGACCACACTTGAAACGATCTGGGAAAAACCCTGATCGTTCCGTTTCTTTGGGAGGAGAATGCAATGATTGGAAAGTTGACAAGACGGAGTGCTCTGGCACTGGCGCTCCTGAGCGCATCGTCGATGCCCGCATTCGCGACTGAGACGATCAAGGCTGTCGTAATCGACGGTTATCCTGCGCGCGCGCTGTGGGTGAAGGAGTTCACCAACTTCTTCATTCCCGAGGTGGACAAGCGTCTTGCCGAAACCGGCAACTACAAGATGGACTGGCAGGAAAGCTACGGCGGTTCCATTGTCAAACCCAAGGGCGTGCTTGAAGGCGTCAAGCTGGGTCTTGGGGACATCGGCATTGTGACGACGATCTTCCATTCGTCGAAACTGCCAAGCCAGGCAATCTCCGCTGTCACGCCATTCGTCGCGCCGGATTCGCGCGCGGTCGCAAAGGCGGTGGACGAGATCGCCAAGGAATTCCCGACAATGCAAAAGGAATTCGAGAAACAGAACCAGGTCTACCTGGCGACCGGCGTGGTGCTCGACACCTATCAGGTGTTCTCCAAGGAACCGATCAGCAGCATTTCCGATCTTGAAGGAAAGAAGGTTGCGGGTGCCGGCATGAACCTGCGTTATCTTGAAGGCATCGACGGTGCAGCAGGCGTGCGCGGCGGCCTGACCGACTTCTACAACATGCTGCAGACCGGATTGGTCGACAAAGCCATGCTGTGGCCGGAAGCTGCCGGTACGTTCAAGATCGCAGAAGTGGCCCCTTACATGCTCAAGGCCGACCTTGGGGCGGTGAACTCGAAGACGATCACTGTCAACAAGGACTACTGGGACGGTCTTCCCGATGAAGTGAAAAACGTTCTGCAGGAAGTCGCGGTCGCGTATCGGGACCATGTCGCCGGGATCGCCATGGACCGGGCACAGGCCAGCCGTGACAAGTTTGTCGAATCCGGCGGCACGATCGTGGAAATGGATCCAGCAGAGCGTGAAGCCTGGGCTGCCGCAATTCCCAACCTTGCTGTTGAATGGGCCGCCGGTCTGGATTCCAAGGGCGAGCCGGGCAGCGACATGCTGAAGGCCTACATGACCAAACTTCAGGATGCGGGTTACACCCCGACCCGTGACTGGTCTGCGGAACTCTCTCAGTAACCGCTGCAAGAACAAGCGGGAGCGCCGGAATGCTGCGTCCACTTCACTCTGGCGTTCGCGCCCTTACAAAACTTGCCAACTGGGTTGCCATTGGTGCAAACGCAGTTGGCACCCTGATCGTGCTCGCCCTGGTTCTAATCGTGAACTATGACGTGGTGGCGCGCGGCCTCTTCAACGCTCCGTTTCGCGGGGCGTATGAGGTGGTTCAGTTTTCCATGGTCCTGATCGTTTTTCTCCAACTGCCCGATGTCGTGCGCATGAACAGGCTGACACGGTCCGACGGCTTCCTGACCATCCTGTCGACAACACGGCCGCATGCCGCGGATTCGATCCGGCGTACGATCAACTTCGTGTCGGGCGTCTTTATGCTGCTGGTCGCTTACGCGATCTGGCCTGAATTCGTTGAAATGTATGAAACAAAGGACTTTTTCGGCGTTCCGGGCATTTTCACCGCACCGTGGTGGCCGATCAAGCTGACGATCTTCTTAAGTTCGCTTCTGTGCATGATCTTGTTCTTCATCAAGGTCCTCATGCCGGACCACAAGGTTGATCCTGTCCGCCTCAACGAACATCCAGAGGAAACCACGTGACACCATTTGAAATTGGCATTCTGTCGGTCGTCGCGATTGTCGTTCTGGTTTATCTCGGCGTTTACATTCCGATCGCGCTTGGCCTTGTGTCCTTTGTCTCCATCCTGCTGATGCGGGACAATTTCGACCTGGCCATCAACCTCCTGAAAATCGCCATCGGCGACAGCGTGATGGAATACACGTTCGCGACGGTGCCGCTGTTCACATTCATGGGGCTGATTGTCTCCAAGGCGGGTCTTGGCGCGGACATCTATACAGTGATGAATTCCGGATTTCGCAAGGTCAAGGGCGGCATCGGCATGGCAACTGTCGGTGCCAATGCGGTGTTTGCCGCGGTGACGGGATCCTCGATCGCCTCTGCCTCCGTGTTTTCCAAGGTCTCTGTCCCGCAGATGCTGGCCTTCGACTACAATCCGCGCTTTGCGGTGGGTGTCGTTGCTGGATCGTCCGTTCTCGGCATGATCATCCCGCCGTCCGCAATGCTGATCATTTACTCGTTTGTCGCCGAACAGAGCGTCGGGGACATGTTTCTGGCCGGCGTCGTCCCGGGCATTCTGCTTGCTGCTGCCTATGTCGTCGCGATTTTCCTGATGGGGCGTTTGACACCAAAATACGTAGGTGGCCGCCCGGCAGAGGAGACAGAGTGGATGTCGCTTGTCGAAATCGCCGACAAGACGCTTCCGACCCTTGTCCTGATCGTTGCCGTGCTCGGCGGCATCTACACCGGCTGGCTGACGCCGGTGGAGGCGGGGGCAGCCGGATCGCTGCTCGGTCTCCTGATTGCAGCGTTCCGCAAGAAGCTCACGCTGAAGACGCTCTGGCAGGCGCTCCTTGAAACCGGCCACATTACCGCGTCGATCCTGTTCCTGATCACGGCAGCCTCGATCTATAGCCGCATGCTAGGGCTTGCCGGGCTGCCGAACGAGCTTGGGGATCTTCTGACGGACACCCAGCTGACCTTCTTCTGGATCATGGTCATCTACGTGCTCCTGATGATCTTCCTCGGAACGATCCTCGACACGGCGTCGATCATCCTGATTGTGGTGCCCCTGTTTCTGCCGCTGGTGGAGCCGATGGGGCTGTCGCTTGTCTGGTTCGGCATTGTCACGGTGGTTGGCGCGGAAATCGGTCTCCTGACCCCGCCGCTCGGTATATCCTGCTTTGTTATCAAAGCCACGCTGAACGATCCGCGCATTTCGCTGAAGGACGTATTCGTCGGCGCGTTTCCTTTCGCGCTGGTGATGCTGATCGTCCTGGTCGCGCTGATCCGCTGGCCCTCGCTCAGCCTGGCTATTCTGAACTAAAAGGTGCATCCATGCGTCATGTTACGAAAGACAACATCACCGATGTCTTCATGGGCTATTTCGGTCCGGATACGGATCCGCGTCTGAAGGAAATCCTGCAAAGTCTTGTCACGCATCTTCATGACTTTGCGCGTGAGACCAACCTGACCCATGAAGAATGGCGCAAGGGCATCGAGTTCCTGGAATGGGCCGGCAACATTTCTGACGCGGAGCGCCATGAGTTTGTGCTTCTATCCGATGTTCTGGGGCTGTCGTCTCTGGTCGACATGCTGCATTCCAGCGCCAAAGGAACCTCTTCAAGCGTGCTTGGTCCGTTCCACATCACCGGTGCCCCGCCGCTTGCGATTGGCGGCGACATGCGCCGGGACTACCCGGACCAGGTGTTGCTTGCAAGGGGCACGATCCGGGACGAAGACGGCAACCCGATTGAGGGCGCGGAGCTGGATATCTGGCAGACGGCTCCGAATGGCCTCTACTCCAGTCAGGATGCGCAGCAGGACACCTATTCATTCCATGGAATTCAGACAACGGGCAAGGACGGGGCCTACGGTTTCACGACGGTCAAGCCGGTCAGCTATACGGTGCCGAGCGACGGCCCGGTCGGTGACATCCTGAACGCAAGCGGCCGGCACCCGTGGCGTCCGTCGCATCTCCACTACATCGTCAAGGCGCCGGGCTTTCGAACGCTTGTGACTGAAATTTTCCCCGACGATGATCCTTATCTGGACGAAGACACGGTGTTTGGCGTACGCGAGGATCTTGTCATGACCTATGTCGAACAACCGGCGGACTCATTCCCCGCCGAAGGGTACGCGCTTTCCGGAAAGGTCGAAGACCCCTATCTGCTCGCGGATTTCGACCTGGTTCTCGTGCGGGAATAAGACCGAGACAGAGCTGCTCGTGAGCGAAGCTTCCATCAGCGCTTTTCTCCCGAATCCCGTTAAACCAACTGCGCTAAAGCAAGATGCCCGGCACAGACGGCGCCGGGCAACGTGTTACGAAAACGGTTCTTTATTTGATTGCGATGATGTCGAAGTTTTTGACGTTGGCCACCACGCCGTCTTCCCAACCGCCTGCGACAAGTTTGGAGGCTTTCTCGTTCAAAAGTGCGGCGACCTGGCCCGCAAAATGAGCTTCGCGGCCAGAATTGTCGGCGAAGATGTCGAAGATCGCAAAGTGTGTCTCGTCGATTTGCAAGGCCACCCAAAACAGCGTTTTCGGTTCGGTTTCGGTGACAATCGGGCCTGCAGCTGCCAGCAGGGCGCGCAAGTTGTCGCTTTGGCCGGGTGCCGCTTCGAGTTTGATGTACGTTGCTGTGGTTGCTGAGTAGAGATCGACAGGAGCCTTCAAAGAAAGAACATCAGAGTTTTCAATGTTGGCAACAACGCCATTGTCCCAACCGCCTTCAACGAGAACACCAGCGTTTTCCTCCAATGCTCTTGCGACAGCCCCGGAGAAATGCGCATTGCGCGCCGCTTCATCTTCGAAGATGTCAAATATCGCGAGCGTATTTTCGGCACGCAGTGCGAACCACAATTCGGTCCCGGGTTCGCTCGCTTTGACCAACGGTGCAGCGCCGGCAAGAAACTCGGCGAATGCTTGGGATTGTCCTTCTGCAGCTGGCATTGCGATGTAGCTTGCGGTGCGGCTGGTCATTTTGTCGTCCTGTGCATGTACAGAGGTAGCAGTGATGATGAGGGCGATTGCCGAAAGCATCTGGATGATTTGAGAATTCATGGTCGTCTCCGGTGATTGATTTCGATGCATTCTTTTCCCACGCCGCTGCAGACCGGTTCCAATCCTGAAGTTCTATTTTTCGATAGGCGTTGACTATCGAAGTGACACGTTGGATTTTTCAGCTTTGCAAGAGGAGGCGCCAATGGAGATGAACCAGGTCCGATACTTTCTCGCGGTCTGTGAGCATCGCAACTTCACGCATGCCGCCAGCGCGTCAAACGTATCGCAGCCGTCGCTTACAGCAGCGATCAAGAAGCTGGAAGACGAAATGGGTGGCGCATTGTTCATTCGAGACCGGGCAGGGTGCCGGCTAACCCCTCTTGGCAAACTCTTGCAACCAAGGCTTCAGAATATTCATTCTGAGACCGTAGAGGCCAAGGCGGAAGCCGTTCGCCACGTAAGACTGGATCGCGTACCAATCAGTATTGGGCTTGGAGAAACGATCGGACACAAAAGAATTTCAGAGGTTGTAGAGCGATTTCGCAAACGCCTGCCCGAGGCAGAAATCGAGTTGATCGTCGCGCCGGCCGATACCCTGTTGGCAGCGCTTCGTGAGGGTCAGCACGATCTGGTGGTAACGTCGACGCAGGTCAACTCGGACCTTTATCGAATAGACCATCTCTATCGTGAGGCTTACTTTGTAGTCGTCGCAAAGGACCATCCGATGAGCGACCTGGGGAGTGTAACTTTGCAGACGCTCGCCAAAACCGATCTCCTTGATCGCCCGAATTGCGAGATGCGGGACACGCTTCACGGGGCCTTCGCCGACAATGATCACGTCCTCTATGCTGCATATCGGTCAAATCGAATTGAATGGTTGTTGGAGTTGGCCCGGAAAGGGTCAGGTGCCGTGATACTTCCGGCCACGGCGATTCCAAATGATCCAGGTCTTGCCTGTTTGACCATCAAGGACATGGACATCGCCCGCGATGTTTTTGCTCTGCGTTTTCGGCATCAGGCAACAAGGCCTGAGGCAACTGCGCTGCTTCGCGAGTTTGCCCGTGGATAGCGTCAAAATCTGTTCCTTGCCAAACGGATGAAAACTAAGTCACCGCGGGTCGCAAAGGCCCGGAAGTCAAATGCCTGTCAAAGTTGACCGACGCAATCCAAGTCCCACCAAAGCTCTCGACAGACTAGGGCCTCTGTTTTGTCATTGGAGCAAGTTGGTAGGCGAACCAATTGCAACGCTGTCTCTGGAATTCTGAACGATGGCGATCAATTACGGGATACTCCGAAGCGCGGCTGGGGTCGAAATGGCGCTTTTAGGCCTCTTATCGCTGTTCGCGCGGGACCGTCCGCCTTTGCAACAGCAAAACCCCGGACTTTGGCACTCGACAGGATTCGTAAGACGGGTACGATGCCTTTCCAGGTTCAGGAACTGACTTTAAGCACCTGCCGCCCGCGGAGAAATTTTTCAAGAACGGCGGTGCGGACAATGCGGCCATTTGAACTTTAGCCGAATTTCCGCTCTCGAAAACCGAATGGTTCAAGCCTTTTGCCGTCTTGTCCCCCATCTGCTCATCTCGGCTAAGATCGGGTAAAGCGTCTCGCCGTCGTGTGTGAGTGAGTATTCAACTCGAACCGGCACTTCCGGGAAGACCTCACGATGCACGAGTCCGTCTGCTTCCAATTCACGAAGAGACCGTGTCAGCATCCTATCTGAAGCACGGGATACGAGGCGCTGAAGCTCGGAATAACGCTTGGCGCCCATCATCAAGTGGAACAGCAGGACCGGTTTCCATTTGCCACCAATGATTCTCACGGCAAATTCCACAGGGCAATCGTCAACACTTGTGTCCAAGTCAAAGTCAAATGACATTCCTTGCGCCTCCGATGACAGCACTAACACCTATGTAAGTTGCTCACACTTCCGCATGTAGAAAGCCATTTCGCGGATTGCTACCTGTCATGATGACACATCGAGATGGGTCGCTCAATTCATCACGCCTGACGGCTGTCAGGTTGTTATTCCGCGAGGTCTTCATGTTGGATAAGACAGAACTCGATAAGGTTCGCGCGAACCTGAACACATGGCTCAAAGCGTTCAACGAAAACGATATCGACACGCTCTTCACACTCTATGACCCTGAGAGCATCTACGCCAATGCCAGTGCGCCGTTGATGCGCGGTGTTGACGAAATCAAGCCTTGGTACGAGCAGGCCTTCCGGATGATCGAAGGCACATTGCACCACAAGGAAGAGGCGGTCTTTATCGAGGGCAAAATGGCGCTCCTTTTGGGGATTTACTACTTTGAGCCACCAGCAGGCGTAACCCCGCCCGAAGACGCGCATTTGACTGGACGCGTGGCACTGGCCTACCGCCGCAATGACGCCGGTGAGTGGAAGTTGCTCTTTGATATGGACAACACGCCCCCTGACGTAACCCCAACTGATTTTGCCTGATTCAAACCGCTCTTCCCAAGGACACTGACATGACAACAACGACACAACGCAAAATTGCTGAGCGCCCGCATCAGATTGTGGAACGCGTCGCAGAGTTTATCAAAGACGGAGACATGGAGGGCGTGGTGTCCATGTTCCACCCGGACGTGCGCGTCGCAATGGACCCTGATGGCGAACCCATGGTGGGCCACGACGGGGTGCGCGAGATCTTTAAGGACTTTGTCGCCAATCGCGTGAATTTAAAGGGCTCAGTGTCCGGCGAGATGATCAACGGAGACACTGCCATCCTTCAGGGTGAGTGGACCGTCGAAGACCGAAATGGCAACACACTGGGCGGAGGTGTTTCTACCGAGGTCGTCAAGCAGCTGGAGCACGGCGGTTGGACCTACTTCATTGATTGCCCGATCCGCGTGCCGACACCGGTCCGCGGCTAACAACCTCCCAAACAATCCGAGACAGTACGCGGACAAGTGCGCAATCGCATTTGTCCGGAAGGAGATGTCGTGGAGATCCCAAACACTTCAAAGGAAGACACATGAAAGCTGCAATTTATCAGCAAACCGGTCCGGCTGCGGATGTTTTGGAAATAGTTGACTGGGACAAACCTACGCCTGCTGCCGGCCAGGTATTGGTCAAACTCCACGCCTCTGGCGTCAACCCAACCGATACCAAGACCCGCGCAGGAATATTCCCGATCCAAGGTGAATGGTCGCACGTAATGCCGCACCATGACGGTGCAGGCGTGGTCGAAGCCGTGGGCGCGGACGTATCCGAAGACCGCGTTGGCCAGCGGGTGTGGCTGCATTCTGTCCAATGGGATGGTCGAGATGGCACAGCGGCGGAATATGCTGTCGCTCCTGCGGAGAATGCAATTGTGCTACCTGAAAACGTATCCTTCGAGGCAGGCGCTACATTCGGTGTTCCTTTGCTGACGGCCTATCATGCGGTCACAATGGACGGTGCGCTGAACGGCAAAACTGTTCTCGTTAAAGGAGGCGCGGGAGCCGTTGGCAACTACGCGATCCAGATTGCCAAGCAAAAAGGCGCAACGGTCATTGCAACGGTGAGCTCCGAAGCCAAAGGAGACGCTGCCCGCGCGGCTGGCGCGGAACATGTGATCGATTACAGGGAAGACGATGTCATCCTGCGCGTCCAAGAGATCACAAATGGGTCCGGCGTTGACCATATTATCGAAGTGAACCTTGGTGCCAACGCAATGCTCCTGCCGGGTCTGATCAAAAACGGCGGGTTTGTTGCAGCTTACGGGTCTGACGACTTTGACGCTGCTTTCCCCATGGTCGGCGCGATCATCCAACAGATGCGGTTTGGCTTCTTTATCGTCTTCATGCTACCGCGTGCGGTCCTTAGAGCCGCAACGGAAGATCTGACCAAGATGCTCGAAGCAGGTCAGATCAATGCGCGAATTCATGCTCTTTTCCCGCTCGAGCAGATTGCCCACGCGCATGATGTCGTCGACGACAATTCAACCATCGGAAATGTCGTTTTAACGGTTGCGGGAGAATGACCGCGCCGCAGATTATGACTGGCTTGCAGACATTCGACCTGTTGGCGAGATCATGCTTTTTTAGGCTTAAAGCCGACCTTCTGCGCTGTGCCAGTCGACCCCTGCGTTCGCGCGGACGTCGTGATTTTCCGCCAACTACAAGTGCCCCCGCTTTCCTGTTTAACGGACGGGCCTACTCGGCGGCTTCGGTCGTGAAGTGCTTTTCCAGAAACGCGCCGGTGTTGCGGTAGTGGTCAAGCAGGAGACGGCAAGCTGTGTCGGCGTCCCGGTCGACGGCGGCGTTCATGATATCGGTGTGTTCCTTGCCGATATCACGGGAAGAATAGTTGAGGGCGCGGCCGGCGAGATAGCGGTAGCGGATGTTGAGGTCGTAAAGCTGGTTGCAGAACTTCAGGAGCACCGGTGAACGGCAGGCGTTCAAGAGGTTCATGTGAAAGGCCTTGTGCAGCTCCTCGAAGCGCTCAACATTGGCGCGCGGTTCCCGCATCATGCGATGGTGAGAAATCACCAACTTGTCTTCCCAGGCATGATCGGCTGCTGCAAGACTCTCCCGAAGCGCCATTTCCTCAAGGTGACAGCGCAGATTGAGGATTTCGGCAAAGTTGGATGGACTGATTTCGGCTGTGCGAAAGCCGCGCTGGTCGAGGCGTTCCACGAGCAGATCCGACACGAGCAGGGTCAGCGCCTCGCGGATCGGCGAGCCACCCATCTCCAGGATGGTGCGGAGTTTTTCGATCTTGAGTTTTTCGCCCGGTGCCAGCTCACCGATCAGGATCATTCTACGAATTGCAAGATAGGCGCGTTGGGTCGCCGATGGTTCCTGCGCGGGATCAATGTGCATTTTTATCGCCATGCCAGATAATATCGATATTCCGTGACCTTTTCCAGTTTTAACTAGGAGAATACGCCTTTAGATCAAGTCAATTTGATCAGGGAAAAAACTAAAACCCAACTTTGGCGCTTCCAGTCGAAGCAGCTCAATTCCGGATAGCGCTTGCGCAGGCAGATCACTTGCGCAGTGCACTGAGGAAAAAGAACCGATTGGCGCAATTGAATTGACCAATTTTGTACAAAATAATAATAAACAAACTAAGTTCATCCGGAGTCGATATGTCCCACACCCCGATCGTACAGTTCGGCACAAGCCGGTTCCTTCAGGCGCATGCCGATCTGTTTGTATCCGAAGCGTTGAAGGAGGGCAGGGCGCTTGGATCGATTTCGGTCGTCCAGACGAGCGGCGATCCGAGCCGGTCGCGGCGGCTTGAAGCGCTCGCGTCTGACGAAGGCTTTGAGGTGCAGATCAAGGGGCTCGAGCACGGGCAGCTTGTCGACACAGCCACACGCGTCAAAAGCATCGTCAGGTCGCTGTCATTGCCTGATGATCTGGACCGCGTGAGGGACATCGTAACCGATCAGGCCCGCATCATTCTTTCAAACACGGCGGATGCAGGGTTCAGACCAAGAGAAGCCGACAAGGTTGCCAGGTATTCGCAGGAGATGTCTTACCCTGCGAAGCTCGCATGGTTTCTGTTCCGCCGCTATGAGGCTCACGGAGAGCCGATACAGGTCATGCCTACCGAACTCGTTGCTCAGAACGGTTCGGTTTTGCGCGATCTCGTCCTGAACATCTCCAGCCTTTATCCTGCGGCGTTCCGCAACTGGCTTGAACGCGATGTCATTTGGGTGAACTCGCTGGTCGACAGGATCGTATCGGAGCCGCTGGAACCGGCCGGCGCCGTTGCCGAACCCTATTCTTTATGGGCCATCGAAGATCAGCCGGGTCTGGTTTTGCCCTGCGAGCATCGTTGCATCCAGGTCGTTGCCAATCTTCAAGACGTTGAGACACTCAAGCTCTTTGTGCTCAATCTTGGCCATACGTATCTCGTCTCACGATGGCTGGGTGCCGGCGGGAATGAGCACCGATATGTGCGGGATATGGTAAGTGATCCGCCAGTCCGTGCGGATCTGGAAGAGCTTTATGCAAACGAGGTCGTTCCCGGGTTTGGTGCGTATGGGCGAGCGCGTGTAGCCAAAGACTATGTCGCGACCACGCTCGACCGGTTCAAGAACCCGTTTCTGGATCACAAGCTGGCAGACATTGCTCAAAACCATCCGGAAAAGGTCAAGCGACGGATCGCAGGTTTTCTCGCCTGGGCGCGGGAAGCAGATCCGAAGTTCGAAGCGCCGCGTCTGGAGATGGCTGCCGCCGCGCCGGCAAGCGTTCATATGCTGCCCTAGACAGCTGGTTCAGTCGGTTTGAGATATGCAAACTGTGCCGGCATACCGTCCCGGGACACATGACCTCAGGCCAGCTTGTGGTTCTTCAGGGATGCCAGAAGCGTTTCCTTTGACCGTCTCAAGTGCCTGAGTGCGGCTTCTTCCGATCCGTTCATGTCGCGCGCCAGCATCGCATCGATCCACTCCAGATGTTCTTCGATGGCGGCCGCGTTGCGCTCCAGTTCGTCGCGCTTGTCCCACATGTAGTGGTAATGAAAAATCAGGGAGATCAGTTTCTGCGCCTCGAGCACGAAGCGGTTTTTCACGACGCTGTTGACCGTTGCGTGGAACTTGCCGTCCAGCGTTGAAAAATCGTGGTAGCGCTTTTTCAGATCCTTCCGAAGCGCGATATGTTCGGCTCTGATCTCTTTCAGCTTTTCCCAGATTTCATGGTCCTGGGGAAGCGAGAGGAGGTGACGTATGGCGTTCATTTCCAGCACGAGCCGGAAGTCTGAAAGCTCGATCGCAAATTCGGCGGTAAATCCGGACAGGATCCATCCGCCTTTCGAGCCCCGCTCAACTAGCCCGAACCGGCTCAAACCGGACAGAAATTCCTGCAGGCTGTGGGCCGGGACACCGAACTGGCGTGACAGTTGTGCGATGTTGAGAGACGTTCCGGCCGGTACGTCGAACCGGAGGATCCACTCCAGGAACCGTTTTTCGAGCTCTTCACCCGTCGGCGTGCTTTCCGATTGTGACAGCCGGTGCCGAGCTTCGGGCTGTTTTATCAGTGTCTTCCGGCGTCCTTCCCACTGGATCAGGTTTTCCGTATCCAATCTTTGAAGGGCGGAGCGTATGATCGTTCGGCTAACCTCCATACGATCAGCCAAAACGGCCTCAGCCGGAAGTTGCCCACCAACTTCCATTTGGGTGCAAATATCCAGCAACTTATTGTAAGCGCTTCGAAATCGGTCGTCAGTCCGGGCCATGGAAGAGAAGTTAGCACATTCGGTTCGAAGAACAATTCTCTTGTTTGGTACAATTTAATAAAAAACAATTGACGCGCCAATCGTCAAATGCCAGTTTGTTTTTAATAATTAAATTCAATGTTCGCCCGGGAGGATTTATGGCGAATCTTGACAGGGGGACGTATCCGGTGCCGTCGGCTTTCAGACTCTCGACCGGTTCGTTTCACAAGCTGTCCGCAGTCCTGACCCTTGTGGCTTTGATAATAGCGTTTTCGTTCGGAAACGATGCCTTTCTCACGGTCAATAACGGGCTGACCGTCCTGCTCCAGACGTCGGTCATCGGGCTGCTTGGCATCGGCATGACAATGGTCATCATCACCGGCGGGATCGACCTCAGCGTCGGCTCCGTGCTTGCGCTTTCCGGTGTTGTGACAGGCCTCTCCATCAAGGCCGGTGTGCCCACAGCGCCAGCGATGGCTCTCGGAATTGTCGCAGGTGCCGCCTGCGGTCTCGTCAACGGCTTTGTCGTCACCAAGATGCGGATAACGCCCTTCGTCGCAACGCTCGGCATGATGCTGATCGCGCGGGGTATTGCGCTGCAATTGACCGGAGCCGCACCGATCTCCCGCCTTGGGGAGGCCTTCGGCACTTTGGGCAACGGGGCGCTGTTCCGGATCGTCGAGAAGACCGGCGGCATTTTCCCGAAGGTCGTTTTTCCGGGAATTCCCTATCCCGCAATTCTGCTTGCCGTCGTGGCAATCGCCGCCGCCTATCTTCTCAATCGGCGGCAGGTTGGACGGCATATTTATGCGACCGGATCAAATGAAGAGGCTGCGCGCCTTTCCGGGGTCCTGGTCGATCGAACCAAGATCTTTGCCTATACGCTCTCCGGCGCCCTGGCGGGGCTCGCCGGGAATGTCCTGATGTCGAGACTGGTGACCGTGCAGCCGAACGAAGGGGTGATGTACGAACTCGATGCGATTGCGGCGGCGGTCATCGGGGGCGCATCGCTCATGGGCGGCGTTGGCAACATATCCGGAACCATGATCGGGGCGTTCATCATTGGCGTCTTGCGCAACGGCCTCAACATGGCGGGCGTGTCCGCATTCATCCAGCAAATCGTGATCGGCGTGATCGTCATTCTGGCGGTCTACATCGATCAGATCCGAAACCGGCGCTAACAAGCCGGACCCCAGATACCAGCGAGACTTCAAACGGAGGAGAATATTATGAAGAAGCTGATTTCAACCATGATGATGGCAAGCGCGCTTGCGCTTACCGCAGCGGCATCACATGCCGGCGAAATCGCGGTCATCGTCAAGACCACCAACTCGAACTTCTGGCAGAACGTCAACAAGGGTGCGACTGCCGCCATTGGCGGTCAGGAAGCGCATACGATGAGCTTCAACGGTCCGGCATCGGAATCTGCCATTGCAGATCAGGTGAACCTGGTTGAGAACGCGGTCAACAGAGGCGTTTCCGGCATCGTGCTTGCGCCTTCCGATCCCGAAGCGCTCATTCCGGCTGTCAAAAAGGCGTTCGAGGCGCAAATTCCGGTTGTCATTATTGACTCCGGCCTCGCCGACAACGGCAAGGAATACTACCAGGCGTTCCTCTCGACGGACAATTGCGCCGCCGGTCAGCTCGTCGCCGACAAAATGCTTTCGGAAGTCGGCACCAAGGGCAAGGTCGCCGTCATGTCATATGTCGCCGGTGTCGGCTCGGAAATCGGGCGCGTGGGATGTTTCGTAGAGCGGATCAACGAGAAGTCCGAGATCGAAATCGTCGGCCCGTTCTACTCGCAGTCGCAGATGGCGACCGCGCTGAACCAGACCACGGACGTTCTGGCGGCGAATGACGATCTGGTCGGCATATTCGGCGCTAACGAGCCGACCGCCATCGGCATGGGCCGCGCGATCGTGCAGGCGGGCAAGGCAGGAAGCATCACGGCACTTGGTTTTGACGGAAACTCCGACCTTCAGGATTTCGTCAAGGACGGAACCCTTGCCGGAACGGCTGTCCAGGGCTCGTTCCAGATGGGCGAGCTTGGCGTACAGACCGTCTTGAAACTGATGAACGGCGAGAGCGTGCCTGAGTTCATCGACACGGGTGTCGTTCTGGCCACCAAGGACAACATCGATAAGCCGGAAGTTCAAAACGTCCTTTACTGATCAGTCCCAACTTGCCGGGGGCCCACTCCTTCCTGGGGTTCCCGGCACCTTTTTTCCAAAGGATGCATTTTGATGAGCCTGCAGAGCGAAATGCTGCCGCTGGTGCAGATGACCGATATTGAGAAACACTTTGGCGGCATCCGCGCGGTTAACGGCGTCTCCCTGGATCTTTACGCTGGTGAAGTTGTTGGCGTTCTGGGACATAACGGTGCCGGAAAATCCTGCCTCATGCGGATCCTTTCTGGCGCGATGCTGGCTAACCAGGGCACGATCAAGGTCAATGGTGACGTGGCCGAGATCCAGAATCCACATAATGCCCGCGACCTTGGCATAGAGACCATTTACCAGACCCTGGCTCTCGCGGACCATCTCAATGCGCCCGCCAATCTCTTTCTCGGGCGGGAGTTGAAGACATGGTACGGCGATCTGGACGATAGGAGGATGATGCGCGAGACGGAGCGGGTCCTGCGCAAGCTCAATCCGAATTTCAAAAACCTCGATGACCCGGTCTCCAAACTCTCCGGCGGGCAGAGACAGGTCATTGCGATTGCCCGCGCAATCTATTTCAATGTGAAAATCCTGATCATGGATGAGCCGACCGCGGCGCTTGGACCTTCAGAAACGGCCATGGTGGGCGATCTGATCAAACAGCTGCGTGCCGAGGGAATTGGCATCTTGCTGGTCAGCCATGATATGCACGATGTCTTCGAACTGTGTGACCGCGTGATTGTGATGAACAAAGGACGGAATGTCGGATCGCACCGGATCGAAGATGTGACCAAGGACGATGTCCTCAGCCTGATCATCAAAGGTGAGTTGCCTGATGACTGGGTGCCGCGCGGACGGGAAATGCTGCAATGACGCTAAGCACGATGCCGACACAGGCTCCAACAACCAAGATGCGAAGTGGAGTCGTTTTAAAACCGGGCGTTTTTCAACTGGAGTCGCGTGATTTACCGACCGAAGCGCCCGAAGGCTGGGCGCTGATCGACATCTGCGCGGTTGGGATTTGCGGCACGGATTACCACATCTTTGCAGGCAAGCACCCTTTCCTGGATTATCCACGCACGATCGGTCACGAGCTCAGCGGCCGCGTTGCCAAAGCGGTGGGCGGATGGCAGCGAGGCGAGCTTGTCGTCATCAACCCTTATGTTTCCTGCGGCCAATGCCGGGCCTGCCGAAAAGGCAAGCCCAATTGCTGTGAGCGGATCGAAGTGCTCGGCGTTCACAGGGAAGGGGGGATGTGTGCCAGGGTCGCCGTCCCTGTCACCAATCTTTATCGCGCGTCAGGTCTGAGCGAATTGCAGGCTGCCATGGTCGAATTCCTCGCGATAGGGGCGCATGCGGTCAGCCGTGCCGGTGACCTGCAAGGCGAGCGGGTCCTTGTGACGGGAGCCGGTCCGATCGGTCTCGGTACGGCTTTGTTTGCGAAGTTGCAGGGCGCTGAAGTCCATCTTCTCGATCTGAGTGAAGCCAGGCTGAAACAAGCCTCTGAAAAATTTGGCTTCGACAAATGCCACAATGACGCCGGCGCTATTCTGACTGGTGCCCTCTCTGACGGCTTTGATGTGATTTTTGACGCGACAGGAAGTGCGCGTGCGATCGAGGCGGGGTTCCCGTTGCTCGCGCACGGCAGCCGGTATGTTCTTGTCAGTGTCGTTAAGGATGAAATCCGCTTCGATGACCCGGAGTTTCACAAGCGCGAATCCCAGATCATCGGCAGCCGGAACGCCACGGCCCGGGATTTTGAAACCGTGATGACGGCGATCCGCCAGGGATTGATCGACACGGATGCGCTCTGCTCGCTGACCATCCCTTTCGACACCATCGCGGAGAGCTTTGAAGAGCTTGCCAACAACCGTGACACGCTGATCAAGGCAGTCGTTACGGTCTAGGCGCGGCACGCCCGCCGTCGCCGGTCAACCGTTTTGCGTGATTGGGAGTCGGTCGGGAAGGTGGCGCAAGCAGGCGTATAGCAGGTCAGATAAACTGCGGACTTTTCAGACCGGGGCCTCTCGCTGTATAGAGAGCACCAACCGATATTGCATGACCCTGGCTGCTTGAAGCAGGGCGTATCCGCCAATCAAAAGAAAACCAATGAACGAATTTCTGGTCGCTGCCCTTTACCTGTTTACGCCGCTCAAAGACTACGAGGAGATGCGCGACCCGCTCAAGCGCTTCTGCGTCGAACACGATGTGCGTGGCAGTCTTTTGCTTGCGTCGGAAGGTATCAACGGGACGATCTGCGGTCCGGAAGAGGGCGTGCGGGCGGTTCTGGCACATTTGCGCGGCGATCCGCGCTTCAAAGATCTCAAGCACAAGGAGGCATGGACGCATCGACATGTCTTCAAACGCATGAAAGTACGATTGAAACAGGAGATCGTGCGCCTTGCCGTGGACGGGATCGATCCGAACGAAATCGTTGGAGAATATGTCAAGCCGGAAGACTGGAACGCCCTCATCTCCGATCCTGACGTTGTCGTAATCGACACGCGCAACGATTACGAGTTTGCGTTCGGAACCTTCGATCGGGCCCTTAACCCTAAAACACAGTCCTTCCGCGAGTTTCCCGACTGGGTTCACGGCCAAGACGATCTGAAGCAAAAGCCAAAGGTTGCAATGTTCTGCACCGGCGGTATCCGCTGTGAAAAGGCAACGGCATGGATGCTCAAGAACGGCTTTGAGGACGTTTATCACCTGGAAGGCGGCATTCTGAATTACCTGGAGAAGGTGCCGGAGGCAGACAGTCTCTGGAAAGGGGAATGTTTCGTGTTCGACGACCGCGTGTCAGTCGATCATCAGCTGCAGCCGCGCTGGGGTGAATGGGTGCCGGAGGAAGCGCGCCACATCATCAACGAGGACACCGATTACGAAAAAGGCCCGATGAATCAACCGGACCTCGCGGACGCCCGACGCAGCACATCTTAACGAAAATTAACTTTTTCGCTTTAATGCCTTGGTAAATTTCCCTAAAGTCAGGTTGCAGGTCGTTTTCCTGCACCAGACTGGGGGATGAGTTTATGCGTCGCAGTTCCTGGAGCGCAGTGTTCGCGCTGGTAATCAGTCCTTTTCTTGCAACTCCTGTGCTCGCCGGTGGCAAGGCACTGGCGTGCTACCAGCAGGCAACGGTGCCGGCGGTCTATAAGACCGTGCACGAGCGCGTGTTGGTCAAGGCGGCCAGCAACAGGGTCGTCAAAACGCCCGCCGTTTACGGGTATCAGAACCGCCGGGTTCTGGTGCAGGCGGAGACGGTCTCCTACCGCACGACACCAGCCGTTTATCAGACGCGTCATCGCAAGGTTATGGTCCGGCAGGCCAGCGTCGGCTGGGAGTATCGGATGATCAAGGGCCGCAAGACGCTTTGCAAGGTCAAGCATCCGGCGGTTTATCAGACGGTCAGCGAACGTGTGCAGGTGCAGCCTGCTTCAAAGGTCGCCGTGCGCCATCCCGCTGTCTACAGCACGGTCAAGGAAAAGGTGATGCTGCAACCGGCCTCAAGCCATGTTGTGTCAACGCCGGCCGTCTACAAGACGGTCAGCCGACAGGTCATGGTTCAGTCGGCGAAAACCGTCTGGCAGCCGGTGAGGGTAAAGGGCTGTAAATACTGAATTTTTCGCTGATGTGGTGTGAATTTACCGGGTCCTGAACCGCTCTGCCTTCAGGCCTTTCCTGCCGTGACCATCAATCAGGAAAAGTCCGCCCGATAGCGTGTCGGGTTCGATAGCAGTCGAGTCGGAGGGCTGTTTGATCGTCGTCACGATCAACTGATCAAGATCCGGGCCGCAAAAGCACGGCATTGTCGGTTTCGGGACCGGCATCCGGATTGCCTCCAGAAGATTGCCGTCATGGGCAAAGCAATTGAGCACGCCGGCAGAAACGCCTGCGCTCCAGTAGTTGCCATCCGCATCCACCGCAGCGCCGTCCGGGCGGCCGGTTTCATTGGTCTGTTGGGCGAACAGCATCTTTGAGCCGAGAGCGCCCGTTGCCTTGTCGAAGGCGTAGCACTCGATCCAGCCGGGGGTGGAATCGGCGTGATACATATAGGCTCCGTCCGGGCTCCAGGCGAGACCGTTGGAGCACTGCAGTTCATCCCGGATTTCCTCGACCTGGCCTTTGCCGTCGATCCGGAAAAGTCCGGCAATCGGCTCGCGCGGGGAGGCGGTGTCCATGGTGCCGATCCAGAAAGCGCCGTCTGGGCCGATCTTGCCGTCATTGAGACGGGTTCCCGGGCGGTCTGCCTGGACTTCGGCAAGCACTTCGCTTGTCTCGGTTTTAGGATCAAACAGAAGGATCTTGTCCCAAACGCCGACGATCAATCGGTCGTCGTCGGTCAGGCCGAATGAACCGACCTCGTTATCGAAATACCAGGTGGTTATTTCATGGCTGTCCCAGTCCATGGACTGAATGGTGCGGCCTTGAATATCGACCCAAAGCAGGCGGTTGTTCCTGTCATCCCAGGTCGGGCATTCGCCAAGTTGATAAGTCGTGTCGAGAAAACGGGTTATCGTGTGGGACACCGAGGCAGGTTCCTTGAAGCGCCAAGCTGTTGAACGGAAGCGGACTATATAACCGACGGCATGCTGCGTCGAGACCGCAAAGCACAGACTGTTACCGCCAGCAAAACGAGACCCCGAGGGCCTGGTAGGCTCATGCTTCCTCGTGAAGTGGCAACGCAGTTCGCTTCACGATCGGGCGGATGGCGAAAGACGATTTCATCCGAAGCACACCGGGGAGCTGCGAGAGGTGATCCCGGTGGATGCGTTCAAAGTCGATCGGATCTGCCGCCGTCAGCCTGAGGATATAGTCGGCGTCGCCGGCCATAAGAAAGCACTCCATGATTTCCTCTGACCGCGAGACCGCGCGTTCGAAGCTCTCCAGCGTTTCCTTGGACTGACCCGTCAACGAAATCTCGACAAAAACATCCATGCGTCGGCCGAGTTTGCGCTGGTCAAGCAGAGCGACGTAATTCTCAATCACGCCTGCTTCTTCAAGCGCGCGCACACGGCGCAGGCAGGCGGAGGCCGACAGTCCGACGACATCTGCGAGATCGGCATTGGCGATGCGGCCATCCTTTTGCAGAACGTCGAGTATCTTGCGGTCGAGGCGATCGAGTTTCATTTTGTTGCGCCGCACATATTGCAGGTAAACTGAACAATGTTTGCATAATATTCGAAGAAATTCCAGTTTGTTGCAATAAAATTGTTTCAAATCACCTTTCGTTCATATGGAACGCAAGCACATTCGAGGCCATCGGGCGTACACTAGAGTCAATCGATAACACGCCCAGAGGAGTAGCTGTTATGCGCATTGGTGTGTCCAAGGAAATCAAGAACCACGAGTACCGGGTTGGTTTGACGCCCGACAGTGTCTACGAAATGATCGCGCACGGTCATGACGTGGTGGTTGAAACGAATGCCGGCATTGGCATTGGCGCAAGCGACGCCGACTACGAGGCTGCCGGTGCGAAGATCCTGGAAACAGCGAAAGAAGTTTTCGATGCGGCTCAGATGATCGTCAAGGTGAAAGAACCGCAGGCTGTTGAGCGTGCGATGCTGCGTCCGGACCACATTCTCTTCACGTATCTGCACCTGGCGCCGGACGCGGACCAGACCGCTGATCTGGTGAAATCGGGCGCGACATGCATCGCTTATGAAACCGTGGTCGATGCCAAAGGCGGCCTGCCGCTGCTCGTACCCATGTCGCAGGTGGCCGGTCGTCTTTCGGTCATTGCAGGCGCCAAGGCCCTGGAAAAGGCTCATGGCGGCTCCGGCACACTGGTCGGCGGCGTCCCGGGCGTTGAGCCGGCCAAAGTCGTCGTGATCGGCGGGGGTGTCGTTGGCTCCCACGCCATCACAATGGCCATCGGTCTTGGTGCCGACGTCACGGTTCTGGACCGCAACACCGCGGTTCTCGGCCAGCTTTCGCAAACTTTCGGACCTGCTCTCAAGACCGTCTACTCGACCAAATCTGCGCTTGAAAAGCATGTTCTTGAAGCCGACATGGTTGTCGGCGCTGTGCTTGTTGCCGGTGCTGCCGCGCCGAAACTGGTCTCAAAGGATCTCGTTTCCCGCATGAAGCCGGGATCGGTTCTGGTGGATGTTGCGATTGACCAGGGCGGCTGCTTTGAAACTTCCAAGGCGACCACCCATTCTGATCCGACTTATATCGTTGACGAAGTGGTGCACTATTGCGTTGCCAACATGCCGGGCGCGGTGCCGAAAACCTCGACCTACGCGCTCAACAACGCCACGCTTCCGTTTGCCCTGGCGCTCGCCGACAAAGGCGCGAAGCAGGCGCTTCTGGATGATCCGAACTTCCTGCCGGGCCTGAACGTCATTGGCGGACAGGTAACCTGCGAAGCGGTCGCTGAAGCCCTTGGCTATGACTATGTCGATCCCGCAGCCGCTCTTGAGCAGAGTGACGCGAGCCAGGCTGCCTGATTGAGGCACATTTGCGTTTCTGAAAGCAAAAGGCCGGTCATTTCGACCGGCCTTTTCACGTTTGATGGCCCGACATTGTCAGCCCGTTCTTGCCTTTGGCAAGTTCTGACTACGGGCATCTAACCTTGTAAGGCGTGCCGTTCTGGTCTTGGGCAATGCAGTTGCGCGGGGTGGTTACGACGCCGACCAAGCCGCCGCCGATGGCTCCGAGCGCGGCGCCGGCAAGTGTCGCATTCACAGTCGAGCCCGCGACGGCTCCGATTGTCGCGCCAGTCGCAGCACCGAGCCCGGCTCCGATCAACATTCTGTCGCGCTGGCTTTCGGTATTGACGCAGCCTGCCAAAAGGACAGAGACGGCTGTAACGGCAAGAAACGGTTTCATCCACGCTCCCCAGCGAAGGAAAAGTCCTTCTCAGCGTGGAGATGTATGGTTAACAGAACCTTACCGGAGAAAGTTATCCAAGCCTGATCGCGGAGCATTTCCGCCCACGTCAGTTAGTTCGGTGTTGTGGCAGCGCCGATTGCAGCGCCGCCGGCTGCCCCAAGGGCCGCTCCGGCGATCACCGGTGCAGCGCCTGCACCGACCGCAGCTCCGACAATAACACCTGTTGCGGCCCCAAGACTGCCGCCGATAATAGCGCGGTCTGTCTGTCTGCTTGACGTGCAGCCGGCAAGTAACGTGGCTACTGCAGCCACCACCAGGATTTTCTTCATTTCGGATACGACCTCAAAATGAGCTAGTTTCGGCAACGCCATCAGCGCCGCCTGTCGGACCGCCCGGCTTCAGCTGTATGCATGGCGTCGAAGGCTTTGAAATCAATCCATAATTTCACCCTTCGTTCTTGCGCACGGCCAAAACGTTCAAATCCAATTCAACTCATTATTGAATCCGTAACCTAAACGGCTCGTTAAGATCCGGAGCCGCGAGGTGCTATTTTGATCAGGGGCAAGCCACCCGGTAGGGATTGCCGTAGCGATCATACGCGACGCAGTTTCTCGGCGTTGTCGCCGCTCCGACGATCGCACCGCCGGCTGCACCGATTGCAGCGCCGGCAAGCGCGGGTCCCGCACCATTTCCGGCTGCTGCTCCGATGATCGCGCCTGTTGCTGCACCAAGGCCGCCGCCGACGAGTGCACGATCCGTCTGGCTGTCTGATTGACAACCGGCCAGAAGGGCCGCAACCGCGGCGACAAGCAGTATTTTCTTCATCGATTTGTTCCTGTGGGTCAGGCGAAGACCCATCTCATCCTTAGAGGATCGTGGCGTGCCTTACGGGCACGCTACGCGATACGGGTTGCCGTAGCGGTCATAGGCAACGCAGTTTTTCGGTGTTGTCGCCGCGCCGACAATTGCGCCGCCTGCAGCACCGATTGCGCCACCGACGAGGGCGCCGCCGACATCACCCGTTGCCGCAGCACCGATTGCCGCACCGGTTGCGGCACCAAGGCCACCACCGACCAGAGCACGGTCGGTCTGGCTGTCAGACTGGCAACCTGCCAACGCAACACCGATTGCAGCGAGCAAAACAAACTTCTTCATTAAAGGTAACTCCCTTCAGGGCCGCCCGGCGCGGCGCGTTCAATAGTTTAAAGTCTTGGCAAGGTTAAGCTGCTTTGCACGTCGGGGCAATCTATCAATTCCCTCAGCGCACAGAAGGCAACCGGCGATCCGGCCAAAGTCTTTTTGTGATGCGAAACAGATAGCGCACGTAGGGCAAAAGTATGGCGGCGGCGAATGCCTGTCGTCGCTTCCGTTAAAATTCTGTTCACCTTGTGTAACTCAGTCTTTCAGCACCTTCAGCAAGCCTTTCGTCGACGCATCTTTCTCGTCGGCAGCCACGTCGCCCTTGATCATGGGCAGAAGAGCGGTTGCCAGTTCCTTGCCAAGCTCAACGCCCCACTGGTCGAACGAATTGATCCCCCAGATGACGCCCTCAACAAAGACACGGTGCTCATAAAGGGCGATCAGCCGTCCGAGAGCAAAAGGTGTCAGCTTGTCGTAGACGAGTGTCAGGGAAGGGCGGTCTCCCGGAAACACCTTGTGCGGGGCGAGCTTTTCGATGTCTTCGGCCGATAGGCCCGATGCGCTCAGGATCGCGTTAGCCTCATCAAGCGTGCGGCCAAGCATCAAGGCTTCGGATTGCGCGAGGCAGTTTGCCATCAGAAGGTCGTGATGCTGCTGGAGGTCTTCTTCGTGTCCGTTCTTGGCGATCAGAAACTCGCAGGGGATGACCGTCGTGCCCTGATGCAGGAGCTGATAGAAGGCATGCTGGCCGTTGGTGCCGGGCTCTCCCCAGACAAGGGGACCTGTGGCCTGTTGGACCGGACTGCCGTCCAGTCTGACACCCTTGCCATTCGATTCCATGTCGAGCTGTTGCAGGTAAGCAGGGAGCCGGGCAAGGCGCTGATCGTAAGGCAGCACCGCGCGCGCAGAGTGTCCCAGCACATCCCTGTTCCAAACCCCGATGAGCGCCATGAGAACCGGCAGGTTCTGATCCAGAGGAGCTTCTTTGAAGTGGACATCGAGCGCGTGTGCGCCCTCCAGAAAGTCGCCGAAAGCGTCCGGCCCTATTGCGATCATCAGGGGCAGGCCGATGGCCGACCAGATGGAGTAACGGCCACCGACCCAGTCCCAGAAACCGAACACCCTGCTTTCATCGATCCCGAACGCCGAAACTTTTTCGAGCGCTGTCGAAACGGCGGCAAAGTGCTGCCCAACGGCATCTTCGCCGAGGGCTCCGGCGATCCATTGGCGTGCCGTCGCAGCGTTTGTCATCGTCTCGATGGTCGTGAAAGTCTTCGACGCGACGATGATCAAGGTCGTTGCAGGGTCGAGTGTGGCAAGCGTGTCGGCAACATGAGCACCGTCAACGTTGGATACGTAGTGCAGCTCGGGGCCGTCGTGATAGGGCGACAGCGCCAGGGTCGCCATAACCGGGCCCAGATCTGAGCCGCCGATACCGATATTGACCACGTCGGTGAACGGTGCGCCTGTTGACGATGTCAGTTCGCCCGCGCGCACTGCTTCGGAAAAATCAGCCATCGCGTCCAGCACCGCACGAACATCCGGCATGACATCCTGGCCATCGACAAAAACGGGCTTGTCCGAGCGGTTTCTAAGGGCGGTATGGAGCACCGCGCGGTTTTCGGTCGTGTTAATCTTTTCGCCGGAGAACATTGCGTCCCTCCGGCCGGCGACGTCGGCAGCCTCGGCCAGCTTTATCAGAAGCTGCAGGGTGTCGGTGTCAAGTTTCGTCTTTGAATAATCCAGGAGCAGGTCGTCGGTACGCGCTGAGAGGTTTTCGAACCGCTGAGGGTCGCTTGAAAACAGGTCCCGGAGCGTGGTCTTGTTCAGCCTTGCAGCTTGTTGGCCGAGTGCACCAAACGCGTCTTCGAGCGCCATGAGACATCCCCTTAAATCGATTTAAACGGTTGAATTTCCATTGTTCAGCGAGTGTGCGCATCCCATAGCACAGCATTTTGACAGAGTGGAGATTTTTCTCGGGATCCTTCCGGTTTGCACTGGCGCGCGGTCCCTGTTCACGGCTTGAGACCTGATTTGGGTGTAACCGCAAAGCCAAGTCCAAAATTGACGAGAAATTAGGAGTTCTCGCCTATCTTTCATGGGTTGTGTCCCAGTGCCACGAACAATGCATCAGGAACCGATCCAGGCTGTAATCGCATGTGCTCTGCCAAAACTCCGCATGATCTGGCCCACCTTCAGGGAAATCCCGACGTTCGCGAAGAGGTGCAGGTCGTCGATTTCGATACGCTTGCAATCATCGACGCCGTGGTGACGAATGTGAACGAGTGGGGCTGCTGCGTTACTTCCGAACACGTAGAGGAACTCTACAAAAACATCGGTATTCGGCTTTCCGGCTCGAGGAAGCTATCAAAGGCACATGTCACGTCGGTCAAGGGAAACGATGCGGCAGTTGTTTTTTCCAGTAGCGAAAGTTCCGTGTCGGACAAACGCCGTGAAAAGCGAAACGACGTCAAGATTCCCGTCACGATCGCGGACCTGGAGGGTATTACCGAGATAACCGGTGTCATCGTCGATGCGGCCAAGAACGGGTGCCGGGTCAAGGCGGAGGGCCTCACAGCGATGCCCGAAGAAGTTCTTCTGACAATGAACAAATTCGAAAAGCCGGTGGTCGCGGAGTTTGCCTGGCGCAACGACAGGTCGGCCGGTCTCAGGCTCCTCTGGAACCGCACGCTTGAAGAAACCGGCAGCTGCGAGGGCGCCGATGCCAGCGAAGACGCGGTTCCAGAGACGGAAGACGCCTAAGCGCAAGGCGATCGACCGTTTCCGGCTGCCTCCTGGTCTGTTTTTAGTCGTTCAGTCCGGCGGCGGCGCGCGCGCGTTCTTCGATACCTGCCCAGTCTTCCGCTGCGATCGCCTTTGCGTCCGCAATCCAGGACCCGCCGACACATAGAACATTCGGCAAAGCCAGATAGTCAGGCGCCTTGTCGAGGCTGACGCCGCCAGTCGGACAGAACTTCGCGGCTGCAAGCGGCGAGGAGAGTGACTTAAGGTAGGACGCGCCCCCGGCCTGTTCCGCCGGGAAGAACTTCAATCGTTCATAGCCGCGTTCCAGTAGATACATGACCTCGGACGCCGTGGCAGCGCCGGGAAGGAGCGGGACGCTGTGTTCATCAGCCGCATCCAGCAGGGTCTCCGTTGCGCCGGGAGACACAATGAAACGTGCTCCGGCGGACACGGCTGCATCATATTGCTCGCCGTTCAAGACCGTACCGGCTCCGACCATCGCCCCTTCGACGTGCTCGTTGACGGCATCAATGGCTTCGAGCGCGTGTTTGGTGCGAAGCGTGATTTCGATGGCCGGTAAGCCGCCGCGAACGAGCGCTTCGGCCATTGGCACGGCTTTGCGCGGGTCTTCGACAACGAGTACCGGGATCACCGGCGCAGCGCACATGACGGCTTCGATTTTCTTTATATCCTGTGCCATTGAGGTCTCCCGTTTGTCAGTCTCAAGCGCTGAACACGTGCGCGCCATCGTCGGCAGCACCGACATTTGCGCGGAAGGCGGCGAACAAATCCCTGCCGACGCCGAACTGGTGCGCGCTCAGGTCACTTTCCGCCAGGGGGCGGGCATTGAATTCGGCTTCATTGACAAGAACTTGCAATTCACCGGTCTCCGCATTGATCCGGATCATGTCGCCGTCCTTGATCCGGGCAATCGGACCCCCGCTTGCCGCTTCCGGCGTAACATGGATTGCTGCCGGGACTTTGCCGGACGCACCAGACATGCGGCCATCGGTGATCAGTGCAACCTTGTAGCCCTTGTCCTGCAAGATCCCGAGGCATGGCGTCAGTTTGTGCAGTTCCGGCATGCCAATCGCCTTCGGGCCCTGGAAGCGAACGACAGCGGCGACGTCGCCTTTCAGTTCCTTGTTGTTGAAGGCGTCCAGAAAGTCGTCCTGGGAATGAAAGACGCGGGCAGGGGCCTCTATGATGTGGCGCTCCTTTGCAACGGCCGAAACCTTGATGACCGCCTTGCCCATATTTCCGGTCAGCATTTTCAGGCCGCCTGTCGGTTGGAAGGCTTTGGCAAGCGGTGCGAGCACCGTTTCATCGCCTGATACCTGTGGCGCGTCCTGGCGCACCACGTTGCCGTCTTCGTCAAGCCCGGCTTCGACCGTATAGCCCGACAGATCGGTGCCGTAGACGGTTTTGACATCCTGGTGGAGATAGCCGTCTGAAAGAAGTTCCCGGATCAGGAACGCGAGCCCGCCGGCCGCCTGGAAGTGGTTCACATCCGCCTTGCCGTTCGGATAAACACGGGCCAGCAGCGGCACGACATCGGAAAGGTCGGATATGTCGTCCCAAGTCAGCTTGATGCCGGCGGTCGCTGCAATCGCAACCAGATGCATCGTGTGGTTGGTCGATCCGCCGGTTGCGTGCAATCCGACGACACCGTTGACGATCGCTTTTTCGTCAATGATTTCGCCCGCAGGCGTGAACTCGTTTCCAAGCGCCGAAATCGCGAGCGCACGCCTGGTTGCTTCCCTGGTCAGCGCGTCACGGAGCGGTGTGCCCGGGTTGATGAAGGAGGCGCCAGGCATATGAAGCCCCATGATTTCCATCAGCATCTGGTTGGAGTTTGCCGTGCCGTAGAACGTGCAGGTGCCGGGCGAATGATAGGCCTTCGATTCGCTTTCCAGGAGGGCGTCCCGCCCGACCTTTCCTTCAGCATAGAGCTGACGCACCTTGGCCTTGTCGTCGTTCGAGATGCCGGTTGTCATCGGTCCTGCGGGTATGAAGACCGCGGGCAGGTGACCGAAGGAGAGGGCGGCGATCGCAAGCCCGGGCACGATCTTGTCGCAAATGCCGAGAAAGACCGCAGCGTCGAACATCTGATGGGACAACCCGACGGCGGCGGCCATCGCGATCACGTCGCGCGAAAACAAAGACAGTTCCATGCCGTCCTGGCCCTGGGTAACGCCGTCGCACATGGCCGGCACCCCACCCGCCACCTGGGCAACCGCACCGACCTCGTGGGCGGCCTCCCGGATAAGAGAAGGATAGGTCTCGTAGGGCTGGTGCGCCGACAGCATGTCATTGTAGGCCGTGATAATGCCAAGATTTGGAACGACGTCGCCTGAAAGAGCCTGCTTGTCGGAAACGCCGCATGCGGCGAAACCGTGCGCCAGGTTGCCGCAAGAGAGCCGGGATCGTTGCGGTCCCTTGTCGGCCGCCTGTCCGATCCGGTCCAGATAGATGGACCGGCTGTCATGGCTGCGTTTGACAATCCGTTCCGTAACTTCACCAATTCGGTCCTGGAGAGCCATTTTTGAAGTCCTTTCCTCGCCACTTGTGGCTGGGTCATGTTCATCAGGGCAAATAGGGCGGTTTCGCCGCTTTTGCTCATTTTAATCGATTTAAATGACGGAAGGCAGACAAGTTCTGCCCCTGTCCTGCCCTCCTAGACCGAGTCCTCTTCGGACCACGTGCGTCCGTCGCGTTCGACGAGTGCGATGGACGCCGAGGGCCCCCAAGTGCCTGCGGTATATCCCTTAGGCGTTTCCTTGGAGGAACTCCAGGCCGCCAAGATGGGGTCGACCCAGGCCCAGGCGGCATCCACTTCGTCGCGCCGCATGAAAAGGGTCTGATTGCCGCGGATCACATCCATGATCAAGCGCTCATAAGCATCCGGATTACGCACCTTGAACGCCTCGGCAAAACTCATGTCGAGCGGGACCTGCCTCAGTCTCATGCCGCCAGGGCCCGGGTCCTTGATCATGATCTGCATCTTGACGCCTTCATCCGGTTGCAGACGGATAATGAGGCGGTTTGCAGTGACTTTCCCGGTTTCCGTGTCGAAGATCGAATGCGGTATCGGGCGGAATTGAACGACAATCTCCGAAACGCGCTGTGCAAGCCGTTTGCCGGTCCGCAGGTAGAACGGCACGCCGGCCCAACGCCAGTTGGCAATTTCCGCCTTGAGAGCAACGAAGGTTTCCGTGCGGCTGTCGTCGTCGCCCAGTTCCTCAAGATAGCCAGGCACAGCGCCGCCGGCGGAGGCCCCAGCCCGGTATTGTCCACGTACGGTCAGTTTGTCTGCGCTTTGGGCATCAATCGGCGAGAGAGCCTTCAGGACTTTCAGTTTCTCATCCCGGACGCTGTCGGCATTCATCGATTCGGGCGGCTCCATGGCGACCAGGCAAAGGAGCTGAAGAATATGGTTCTGAACCATGTCCCGCAGCGCTCCGGCCGTGTCGTAATAACCGGCGCGACCACCGACGCCCAGGGATTCGGCCACGGTAATCTGAACGTGGTCGATATGGGCCGCATTCCAGAGCGGTTCGAACAGCGCATTGGCAAACCTCAGCGCCATCAGGTTTTGAACGGTTTCCTTGCCGAGGTAGTGATCGATACGGAATATCTGGTGTTCGTTGAAAACGGCACCAACGGTGTCGTTGAGAGCCTTGGCCGACGCACCGTCCTTGCCGATCGGTTTCTCGATCACGACCCGCGCGTGGCTGTTGACGACGCCGACACGGCCGAGGTTCTCGCAGATCGTCCCGAACAGGTCCGGGCCAACGGCAAGGTAAAACGCCCTGATCACGTCTTCGCGTTCATCAAGGATCGTTTTCAGGTCCTCGAACCCGACCGCAGCCGCCACGTCGATTTTCACGTAATGCAATCGCTTTAGGAACTGGTCGAGGTGTTCCTTGTCAAGGTCGTGGACATGTTCCTCAAGTGCCTTTTTAGCCCACGCCCGATAGTCGTCATCCGTATAGTCCCGGCGCGCACTGCAGATGATCCGTGCCTTTTCCGGCATCTGGCCATCCGCGTCGCGATGATAGAGGGCGGGCAGAAGTTTGCGGTGAGCCAGGTCGCCCGAAGCACCGAAGACAACGAGGTCGAACTCTTGAACTTCAATGACGCGTACCGCCATGAGACTATCCTTCCAAAAGACTGTCTGCTCCCGGACTTTGCGCTTCCAGGAGGTTTCAGGGGGCTTTTAAATCGATTTAATTCGCTTGTCAGCCCCTCAAATGAGCTCTGACCATTCTTTTTGCAGCTCCGCCAACCTAGGAAGGTCCGCTCCGCGGCGCGAGCAGGTGATGCCGGCTGCTTTTACCGCGAATGTAAGAAGGCGATTGACGCTGCTCTCGTCAAGTGCCGACAGTGATTTCCTGTCCTTTGCACCGAGTTTGTTCAGGCCGGACAGCAATGCCGCTTGAAACGTGTCTCCGGCACCGACAGTGTCCTCAACATTGACCTTTATCCCGGGGCAATGTGTTTCAAAGCCGCTCGTATAAGCTGACGCGCCGTCGCCGCCACGCGTGACGATAACAAGCCCGGGGCCGTTTGACAGCCAGCGCCGGGCGACATCGGCAACCGGTTCTTCAGGCGAGATCAAACCAAGATCCTCGTCGCTGACCTTGATAATGTCGGACAGGGAGGAAAGGGTGTCGGTGTTTTTGCGCCATAGCGCCATGTCGGGTTCGACCGTCGGGCGGATATTGGGATCAAATGAGATGAGCGTATGCGCTCGCGTGCGTTCGATGAATGTCTTCAAGCTTCCCGCGACCGGTTCCAAAAGAGCGGTGTAAGAGCCGACATGCAGGAATGCGGGCGTTTCGGTGAGCGTTGGAAGATCACTTTCAGTGACCATGCGGTCGGCCGCGTTTGCACCGTAGAATGTGTAGGCTGGGTGCCCGTGCGCGTCTTTTTGAACCAGGCTGAGCGTCGTCAGATAATCGGTCCGCAGAATGTAGCGATCCGAAACGCCTTCCTTGCGGAATTTGTCGACCAGCTTTTCACCCAGGGCGTCTTTCGATATGCCGCCGAAGAAGGCGGCATTTTCACCCAATCTCGCAAGGCCCATCGCCACGTTGAACGGCGAGCCGCCGATCCGGGCGTCAAACGACACTGTGTCTGCACCCGGTTCACCGAAAAGGTCGAACAGGGCTTCACCGCAAATCAAGAACATGGAGAGTCCAGACTGTTTTATTCATGTCAGAAAAGGGTCCGGCCTGGCCGGACCATTTTGCTTCGGTTTTCCAACCAACCTTCACGCCGCAAGGTCACTGGGTGGGTCCATTGCACCCGTCATCAGCGCAACCGCATCGGACATGGAGCAGTCTTCGGGTCTGACGGTACAAAGCCGTTTGCCCAACCGGTGAATGTGGATCCGGTCGGCGACCTCGAAGACGTGCGGCATATTATGACTGATGAGAACGATCGGTATTCCCCGCGACTTCACGTCCTGGATCAGCTCCAGCACACGCCGGCTTTCCTTGACACCCAGCGCAGCAGTCGGCTCGTCCATGATGATGAACTTGGTCGCAAAGGCAGCAGCCCTGGCCACAGCTACGCCTTGTCTCTGTCCGCCCGATAATGTCTCAACGGTCTGGTTGATCGATTGCACGGTCATCAGGCCAAGTTCCGTGAGCTTTTCACGCGCAAACTTTTCCATCGCCGGCCGGTCGAGTTGCCGCAGGAATTTTCCCATGAAACCTGGTTTGCGGAGTTCGCGCCCCATGAACATGTTGTCGGCAATGGACATGGCTGGCGACATGGCGAGGGTCTGGTAGACGATTTCGATCCCCATATCCCGCGCCTGCGTCGGGGATGTGAAACTGACGGGCTTGCCGTCAATCAGGATTTCACCTTCATCCGGGATGGTGGCGCCGCAAATCGCCTTTACGATCGACGATTTTCCAGCGCCGTTGTCGCCTATGACGGCCAGGATTTCGTTGTTACGCAATTCAAAGTCTGAATGGTCGATCGCGGTGACATGACCATAACGCTTGACGATACCGCGGCCCTCTACAATGGGAACACTGTCAGACATTATGCCGATACCTTTCTGATCCACTGGTCGGCTGCGACGGCAGCGATGATGAGAAGCCCGATGAGAAGAAAGGTCCACTGCGCATCCGCGCCGAGAAGCCTCAGCCCGAGCGTGAAGACGCCGACGATCAGTGCGCCGAACAAGGAACCAAGGATTGATCCGCGTCCGCCGAAGAGAGAAATGCCGCCGATCACCACCGCGGTGATGCTCTCAATATTTGCGAGCTGTCCGGAGGTCGGCGACACAGATCCGATACGGCCGATCAGGGCCCACCCGGCAAAGGCGCATATCAGTCCTGAAAGCATGTAGACCGACATGAGGGTTCGGTGGACGTTGACACCCGATAGTCCGGCAGCTTCCGGATCGTCGCCAACGGCATAGACGTGTCGCCCCCAGGCCGTGTGACGAAGCGCGTAGGCAAGCACAAGAACCAGGATCAACATGAAGATCACGCCCACGGTGAACACAGCACCACCGATATTGAACTTTGTTCCGAAGAACTGAAGGAAAGGGGCGTTCGCTTCGATTTCCTGCGACCTGATGGTTTCGTTGGCCGAGTAAAGGAAGTTCGTCGCAAGCACAATCTGCCACATCCCGAGTGTGACGATGAACGGTGGGAGCTTGACCCGGCTTACCAGCCAACCGTTCAACGCGCCGATCATCGTTCCAACTGCGAGGCCGCAGGCGACGGCAATTGGAGCAGGAATCCCATAGCGGAATGTGAATTGTCCCATGATCACCGAGGAAAAGACCATGATGGCACCAACGCTCAGGTCAATTCCGGCGGTCAGGATAATCAGGCTTTGCGCAGCTGCCACAATTCCCACGATTTGAACCTGCTGGAGGATCAACGTCATCGCAAAAGGCGAAAAGAACTTGGATCCCAACAACAAGCCGAAGACGATAATTGCAACGATGAGCACGACGAGCGGCACCAGGGACGGATTGGCGTGCAGCGTGTGCTGCACCTGTCCGAGAAAACCGCGCCGATGGTCTTCGAATTCGGCGACCGAGTCCGATCTGCTGGCGGCAGATTCGTAGTTATCGGTCCCGTCCTTTGTTTGAGACATTACTTTCCCTTCCGCAGCGGATCAGTTGGTCACGTGACCGCCCACAGCTTGTCGGTCGCGATCCGGCTCTTGAGGAGCCCGGGAGGCGTGTTTGATGCCTCCCGGGCCTTAGCCACCTTAGCCCCAGCAGAGCTCCGTGCCCTTCGCGGTATCGATGGAGTCCACACCATCGACCGGCTTGTCAGTGACAAGGGCAACGCCGGTATCGAAGAAATCCTTGCCCGGGGTCGGCTCAGGTTTCGCACCGCTGTCAGCCCATGTCTTGATCGCTTCGATACCAAGCGAAGCCATCAGAAGCGGATATTGCTGGGATGTTGCGCCGATCACGCCGTCCTTGACGTTTTGAACGCCCGGGCACCCACCGTCGACCGAGACGATCAACACGTCGTTCTCACGACCGATGGCCTTCAGCGCTTCATATGCACCGGCAGCCGCTGGTTCGTTGATCGTGTAAACAACGTTGATCATCGGGTCTTTTGCGAGAAGGTTCTCCATGGCGCGGCGGCCACCTTCTTCGTTGCCCTGCGTTACGTCGTTGCCAACGATGCGCGCGTCCGTCTCATCGCCCCACTTGTTGGGATCGCCAAGGTCGATGCCGAAGCCCTGAAGGAAGCCCTGGTCACGGAGGACACCCACCGTCGGCTGACTGATCGCCAGGTCGAGCATGCCGATTTTTGCATCGGCAGCCTTGTCGCCAAGAGCGCCGGCTGCCCATTTGCCGATCAGCTCACCCGCAAGGAAGTTGTCCGTTGCGAAGGTTGCGTCCGCCGCGTCGATCGGGCTCAATGGCGTGTCGAGCGCAATGACCAGAAGACCGTTGTCCCGAGCCTGTTTAACTGCCGGTACGATCGAAGAAGTATCGGAGGCGGTCAGCAGGATGCCTTTTGCACCATCGGCGATGCAGGTCTCGATCGCAGCAACCTGGGTTTCATGGTCGCCATCGACTTTTCCGGCAAAGGACTTCAGCTCGATGCCAAGTTCATTCGCCTTGGCCGTTGCGCCTTCCTTCATTTTCACGAAGAACGGGTTGGTGTCGGTTTTGGTGATCAGGCAGGCTGAAATGTCGGCAGCTGCTGCCGGTGCTGCCGCCATGGCAGCCAGGACTGAACCAGTCGCTAGTAGTTTGCGGATCATTTGCTTTTTCCTCCCTGGCCTATTTCAGTTTGAGCGGTCGGGTTCGGCCAGATGTGACCCCAATCTCGCTGCCCTTGCCGGAAAGCTGGTTCGGTCTCCCGAACTGCCTGCTCCGGCGGGTCCTTTGTCCTTCCCGCCCGTGAGGATTGTCGCTCTCGGTGAGAAGTTGAAAAATTGCGGCAAGCTTGCGGCTCCAATCGCGCCCGCATCATGTGCAAAGCTGCCGACTTCGATTTCCGGCGACTGACGCTTTTCTGGAGCTGCGTCTTCGACCGCGGATCTGAGCGCCTGCTGGAATGTTTTCGGGAAAGAGCCTCGCAGATCGCCGTCGATAACGATCAGAGAAATATCGAGAAGTGCATAAGCCGAGCGCAGTGCGAGGGCCAAGGCTGTGGCGCAATCTGCCAGCCATTCCTGATACTTTATGTCGTTAGCTTCCACAGCAGCCTGCAGGTCGGAGCGGCTGAGCGCTTCAAAGTTGGCAGGCGACATGTGCCGTGCCAGCGCGACCAGCGAGGCGCGTGTCAGCAGCAAGTCCCAGGCCTGTTTTGGTTTTGGAGCGGTTGAAAGACCACTTGGCGGGACAGGCATGAAGGCAACGTCCGCGGCGTTGCCGGACATGCCCCGGACAACGTCACCCTTCAGGACGAGACCGCCACCGATAGCAGGGCCCAGGAACAGGTACAGGAAGTTGTCATTCTGTCTGCCCTTGCCGTAAAACAGTTCGGCAACGGCTGCCGCAGTGCCGTCGTTTTCACTGAACACGGGCAATTTCATCGCATCTTCAAGCGCCGCGGCAAGGTCGAAGTCGTCCCACTTTTTGAAGTCGGCTTCCGGCAGACCGAGTTCATGCAGCCATGCGCCCAGATTGAACGGCTGAGCCAGACCGATGCCCGTGATCCTGGATTGTTTGTCCTCGCTCAAATGCATGCGCAGCTCGGTCAGGTCCTTGACCAGCGTCTCGACGGCCTGATCGGGGGCAGGCAAGATCATGTCGTGAATGCGCCGGTCTATGATCTGGCCGGAAAAATCCATCAGCACGGTTTCAAGGTTTGTTCGGTCAAGACGTACGCCGAACGAATAAGCGCCGTCGGGCGCAAGCTTCAGGATCGTTGCGGGCTGTCCCCGGCTGCCGTCATGGCGTTTGCCGGCCTCGAATATGAGGCCTTCTTCGATCAGATCCTGGATAATCGCGCCAATTGCCGCGTTGGTCAGTTGCACAGCACGCGCAAGTTCCGCCTTGGAGGCCTCACCCGCGCGCCGCAGGATCTGCAGGACGATGCGCTCGTTGTAACGGCGCAGTTGCGCGGAATTCGAGCCACGACCGGATGTCCTGGTCTCAGTCACCGTCCTCGCTCCTCCCAGGGCTGGCCGCCGCGTTTCGGCGCGGCTTCATAATAATTAATCTTGATGAAATTATTCGTGGGTTGTAGCGATCTGTCAATTCGAAATTGTTTTGCACTGCAGCGTTTCGATCTTGTGGTGCAGCAGCGCATTGATCGCAAAGCAGGAATTGCCGGGTCAGTCTAACAGAGAAATTTACGTTGGGGCATGCTGATTACAAGAAATTTTGCGGAACTCGGGATGTGTTAATGCCGCCCGTTCTTTGACACAAAAGACTGAAATCAGAATATATTTTCAGGCCCCGTTAGCGGTGGCCCTGGGATTCGGAGCGTCGCGTCCCAAATCGGAATCGGAGTGAGTGTCAATGACGGTCAAGCATGACGAAGTCTTTCTCGAGCGGGCAATTGCGATAGGTTCGGGGGAGGCGCCTGCGGACCTTGTGATCAAGAATGCACGTCTTTTCAACGTGATGGACGGTAGTCGCGAGGAAACCGACATCGCTGTTTGCCAGGATCGCATCGTTGGCACCTACGGCACCTACGAAGGCAGTGTTACGATCGAAGCAAAGGGTTTGACAGCGGTTCCCGGTTTCATTGATACGCATCTTCATGTCGAATCCTCTCTTGTTACGCCGTTTGAATTTGATCGCTGCGTCCTGCCGCACGGGGTGACCACGGCCATATGCGATCCTCATGAGATTGCGAATGTTCTCGGCGCCGAAGGCATCCGTTATTTTCTCGACGCGTCGCTGGAGACGGTCATGGACCTGAGGATCAATCTATCCTCCTGCGTGCCGGCCACATCCTTTGAAACTGCGGGCGCCTGTCTGGAAATCGATGACATATTGCCTTTCGCCGACCATGAGAAAGTCATTGGCCTTGCGGAATTCATGAATTTTCCAGGCGTTCTCGCGCGCGACCCGAAGGTTCTTGCGAAACTGGCCGCTTTCCAGGACGGACACATCGATGGACATGCGCCGTTGCTCTCCGGGCTTGGTCTCAATGGCTATCTAGCGGCTGGCATCAGGACGGACCATGAGGCAACGAGTGCAGAGGAAGCTCTTGAGAAACTTTCCAAGGGCATGACGATCCTGATGCGTGAGGGCTCTGTCTCAAAAGATCTTGATGCTCTCGCGCCGATCCTGAAGTCCGATGTTTCGGCCTTTGTCGCGCTCTGCACGGATGACCGGAACCCGCTCGACATAGCCGAAGAAGGCCACCTTGACAGCATGATCCGGCGGTTGATCGGCAAAGGCATTCGTCCTCTTGACGCCTACCGTTCTGCCAGCTGGTCGGCAGCCAATGCCTTCGGGCTCGCAGACCGCGGGATGATTGCGCCCGGAAAGCGCGCCGATATTGTTCTGCTCAATGACTTTGAAGACTGCCGGGTCGAACAGGTCATCAGCGCCGGTCGGCCGGTGAGCGACGAACTCTTTGCTGCACGCGGTACCGTTGCGCCGGTCGGCTTGCAAAGCGTCAGGCTTGACGCAGTTTCGGCTGAAGATTTCGATGTTCCGGCCCGCAACAGCGACACATCGGTGATTGGCGTGCTGCCCGGCAAAATCATCACTGAACACCTCGTTAAAAGGCTTCCTGTTGCCGACGGGAAGTCACTCGCTGATCTGGATCAGGATGTTTTGAAAGTGGCGGTTGTTGAACGGCACAAGGGGATCGGCCATGTTGGCCGCGGCTTCGTGCATGGATTTGGCATGACGCGCGGCGCGATTGCGAGTTCGGTCGGCCACGACAGCCACAATATCTGCGTTGTCGGTGCGGATGACGCCGCAATGGCCATTGCAGTCAATCGTGTGATCGCGATGAATGGCGGTTTTGCAGTTGCTGACAGTGATAGCGTCATGGCGGAACTCGCCTTGCCGCTTGCAGGACTGATGAGCCTTGAGCCGTTTGAGACGGTGAAGACGGCTCTCGAGGCCCTGCGGGCCGCTGCCAAGTCACTGGGTTGTACGCTGGAAGAACCGTTCCTGCAGGTCGCCTTCCTGCCGCTGCCCGTCATTCCGCATCTGAAGATCACCGATCTCGGCGTTTTCGATGTCGACAAGTTCGAGCTGATCGATCAGGGATCGTGACCAAGGGTATTGCTAGTAGTGCCGCATCCGATTTCTGAAGCTGGACCATTTGCGCGCGGACCTGATGGCAAACCATAGAACCACCGCACCAATCAGCAAAGACCATACGAGCACTCTTCCATCAAAGTGGAAGGTCTCGAGCAGGTCCGTGGGATGTGCGATTTTCGGATTGGCACCGAGGTACGTCACATCGATCCAGTCTGACTGAAGGTCTGCCATCCATGCGTCTGGAACGCGAAAGGTCAGAACTTGCGGGTAGTTACCGGACGGATTGATCTCCGCCACGAGAACGCCATGAGTGATGAAGTGCGTGCTGTTCTTGAACGTGTCACGCGGGGATTCGTGAAGGGCCTCCTGCAGCGTCAGGCGGTCACCCCCGGCTTGCTGAAAACCCAGGACCACCGCAGGTGTCTCTTCGCCGAGCTTTTTAAGCAACCAATACTTCAATCCGCTGTCGTAGTGGATGTAGATGGACAGCAGGCAGGCCAACCCGACAAAAACGAGTATCGCCAGATTGAGCGCATGACTGTCCTCAGCGGCTTCTTTCGGGTTAAACATGTGTCCGTCACTAAACAGAAGATTTTTCAGAATATGCACCTAAGTTAGGGGAAGTCCACTTAGAGCGCATTTGAAGCACATGATCCTCACTCTTGCCGTTTCCGGCTACCGGTCACTTCGCGATATCGTTCTACCGCTCGACCGGGTCACGCTGGTCACGGGCCCCAACGGCAGTGGCAAATCCAGCCTCTATCGTTCCATCCGCTTGCTGGCCGAGGTTGCGCAAGGGCAGGCGATCGCCTCGCTCGCCGCAGAGGGTGGGCTTCAGTCCACCTTGTGGGCCGGACCAGAAGCGTTTTCGCGCGCCATGAAAAAAGGGGAAGTTCCTGTTCAGGGCACCGTGCGCAAGTCTGTCGTCAGCCTGAAACTGGGCTTTGCCGATGAAGACTACGGCTATGCCATCGATCTTGGCCTGCCTGCCGATGCCGGGCGCTCACTGTTTTCCATGGATCCGGAAATCAAGGCGGAAGCTCTTTGGGCAGGTGAGGCACTGTCGCGTTCCAACGAAATCGCGGGACGTAACGGACCGACTGCACGCGTCCTCAACAGCGAGGGACAGCGCATCCCCGTCTATCAGAACCTTGCGCGCTTCGACAGCATGATGACACATGCCGCGGACCCAAAGGACGGATTGGAACTGCTCGTCATGCGTGAGCGGATGCGCGCCTGGCGGTTCTATGATCACCTGCGCACCGACAGAGACGCACCTGCGCGTGCCCCAAAGATCGGAACGCGGACACCGGTTCTAAGCGCGGACGGCGGTGATCTGGCTGCTGCTCTCCAGACCATTCTGGAGATTGGCGACGAGGTTGCGCTCGGCGAGGCGATAGATGATGCATTTCCGGGAGCGTCGATCGACATTTCGGTCAACGACGGTTATTTCGAGCTTTTCATGCAGCAAAAAGGCTTGCTCAGGCCCTTGCGAGCAAGCGAGCTTTCCGACGGCACGCTGCGGTATCTGCTGCTTACCGCAGCTCTTCTGTCCCCGCGTCCAGCACCCCTTATCGTGCTCAACGAACCGGAGACGAGCCTTCACCCGGACCTGCTCGAACCGCTCGGCCGGCTTGTTGCAAAAGCGGCGGAGAAGACGCAAGTCTTCGTTGTCTCCCATGCGCGGCAATTGGTCGGAACCCTGGCCGAACTTTCCGGTTGCGTGCGCTATGAGTTGCGCAAGGAACTGGGCGAAACTGTCGTTGACGTCGAGGAACGGCCGCGTTGGGCATGGCCGAAGCGATAATTAAAATTTTGATGTAATAAACTTGTACAATTTATTGTTTTTTCAAGATATATTCTACGATTCAATGTAATGAATCGCCCTTTGTGAGCAATGCGCCCTAAAAAAAATGAACAGGTGTCGTAACGTCGCGAGTTGACGTGAACGGAAGGTTGCGTCATGTCAAGAGAACCCAAAGAGGTGACGCATTCAATGCGCCCGGATTCGGCGAGGAGGCGTCTGACCGGTGCTGTTAAGCACCAGATCAGAACAAGCAGGCCGGACGCGGCGGACTGAAGCGAAAATAACGCGCTGGAGAACGTTATGGCGACTGTGGAGGAGTGGACCGCGGCATTCGAGCCTCGTCCGGTACACCAATATCTCGAAAAAACTGTTGGACAGTTTGGTCACCGGCCGGCAGCCGACTTCATGGGCAAGATTTGGACCTATGAAGAACTCGGTGCTCTTGTGAATTCGACTGCAGCCGGATTGCAGGCCATGGGTGTCGGACCTGGCGTTCATGTGGGGCTTTGCCTTCCGAACACGCCTTTTTACACGATCTTCTACTTCGCGATTTTGAAGATCGGTGCCACCGTCGCGAACTTTAACCCGCTCTACGTCGAGCGGGAAATCGCCTTCCAGGCCCGGGATGCCGACGTGCGCATCATGGTGACGATGGATCTCAAGGTGATCTACGACAAGGTTGAGAACGTCAGGAACGAAAAGGTTCTCGACAAGATCATCGTGTGTCCGATGACCTTCTGCCTGCCGACGGTCAAAAAGGTCCTGTTCAGCCTGTTTAAGCGCAAGGAGCTGGCGGACATTCCACGCGATGAAGCCCATGTCTGGTTCGACGAGTTGCAGACCAAGGGTTCCGCGCCGAAACCGGTGGACATCGATCCGGTCAACGATATTGCAGTGTTGCAGTACACCGGCGGCACGACCGGCGTTCCCAAAGGCGCAATGCTGACCCACAGGAACCTTTCGGCAAATATCGAGCAGATGCGCTGTGTCTTCGAGAAAGCGCGTCTCGGTGAAGAGAAAATGCTCTGCGTGCTGCCCTTCTTTCATGTCTTTGCGATGACCGTCGGGCAAAATCTCTCGGTCATCTTGGGCGCGGAAATGGTCTTGCAGCCTCGCTTTGAGTTGAAGGCCTTGCTCGACGCGGTCAAACGAAAACAGGTCACTTTGTTTCCGGGCGTCCCCACGCTTTACACCGCGATCAACAATTCACCGCTGACTGCAGACTATGACCTGTCCAGTATCTCGCTGTGCATTTCCGGCGGGGCGCCGCTGCCGGTCGAGGTGAAGGAAAGTTTTGAGAAACTGACAGGATGCTTGCTCGTCGAAGGATACGGCCTGACTGAATCTTCGCCTGTTGCCGCGGTCAACCCGCTGGACGAAAACCGCCGTGCCGGCTCCATCGGACGCCTCGTGCCGGGGACCAAGGCGCGCTTTGTCAGCATTGAGGACCGGAAAACGGACGTCGGCGAGGGTGAAAAGGGCGAGCTTCTGCTGCACGGCCCGCAAATCATGAAAGGCTACTGGAAGCGCGACGATGCCACTGCCGATTCGATCACGGCGGAGGGGTATCTACACACCGGTGACGTCGGCTACAGGGACGAGGAGGGGTTCATCTACCTTGTCGACCGGATCAAGGATCTGATCCTGTGCTCTGGCTACAACGTCTATCCGCGCGTCATCGAAGAGGCTATCTACCAGAACGAAGCCGTTGACGAGACGATCGTGATCGCGATTCCGGATGAGTATCGCGGCCAGTCACCCAAGGCCTTCATCAAACTCAAAGAGGGTCACTCCATGACCGGCGACGAGATGAAGGCGTTTTTGAAGGATCACCTGTCTTCCATCGAAATGCCGCGGGAATTCGAGTTCAGAAACGAACTGCCGAAAACGATGGTCGGCAAACTTTCCAAGAAGGAACTGGTGGAAGAAGAAGCCCAGAAGCGCGCAAAAGCCGAGCCTCAAAGCGCTTGACTTCAGCGGTGCCCGGACTTGAGCTGGGCCTTCGTTGGGGCGTCCTGATGCTCCGATCAGGATTGTAGCGTTCCATAGGGCAGGGTGTTGAAGTGGCGCTTGCACTGAAGATTGCGGCGGCCTCTAGTGCGACTCTCCGCGCCCTTCTGCCGCGCGTGCCAGCTCCCGGCCGCGCTTGGCCTCCCTTCGAACGGTGTAGATGGAAGCCGCGATGATGATTGCGGCGCCGACCAGCGTTTCGACACTCGGCCACTGTTCGAAGACAAGAGCGCCGAATATGGTCGCGTAGAGTAGTCTCGTATAGTCGAGGGAGGCGATTGCTGTTGCTTCTCCCGCCTTGAAACCCTTGATGTTGGCGAGCTGAGCAGCCCAGGAGACGATGCCGATCAGGATCATCAGGCCCCATTGGTGCAACGTGGGCGCTTGCCAGGTCATGATTGCCGGGACCAGCATGATCAGGCCGACCCCGAATGCCTGATAGGTAAGGATTGTCACCGGGCTGTCGGTGCGTGTCAGTATGCGCACGACGATCATGACCATTCCGGCGCACGCTGCGCCGGCTATGGCAAGAAGGGCGTATGGGTCCACGAACCCGTCCGCACCGGGTTGCAGCATGAGGATAACGCCGAGGAAGCCGACAATGGTTGCCCCCCAGCGGTGAACACCGACCGTTTCGCTCAAAAACCAGATGGCGAAAATGGTAATGAAGAAGGTGCGGGAAAAACTGATTGCCGTGACATCGGCGAGCGGCAGCTCGATGAACGCCGTGAACCCGCACAGCATGGCGGTTGCCGCCAGCAGGACGCGGGCAAGCTGCAGACCAGGCCGTTGCGTTGACAGGGAGTTCGGCAGACCGCGAAGTATCGTCGGTGCCACGATCACCAGCATGACGGCCTGGCGCACCACGAGGATCTGAAAGACACCGATGTCCTTGCCGACGAACTTGATCAGGGTCACCATCACCGTGAAACCGAACGCGGCCAGCAAAATCCACAGCGCACCAACCGTGTTGGAAGGCAGATCGGCCGTCATTGCAGAGATCTTGTTTTCAACGCGTTTCAGCAAGTGAAGACCTCTTGCATCAGGCACCTTTGTCGGGCCTGCTCTTTGAGACGGCGGTTCATGTTGTTTCCTGGTACGAACGAAGGTTGGAATGCTGACGTCACCCACTCAACGCTGGGCACGTGCGCTCGGTCGTTCGGCTGATGACGGTGGAGACAGGCTAAGCGGTTTCGGATCAGAAGAAAAGCCATCGCCGCAATGTTTGCCTTCGTTGCCGAAACGGGTATATCTTGTTTCAAAGCTCTCTGGTTCCGAAGCATGAAAGACAAAAGACCTACTGGCCTCGGGGGTCGTCGGGCCATAGATAGAGTGCACTACGGCTGCCTTCGGTTTTCGATTTTCAGGGAAAGTCCTCCCAAAACACAGGTCCAGATTAATGAACCAGATGGTCACTCCGAAATTCGGTGTCGGCGCGCCTTTGCGCCGTAAGGAAGATGAGCCCCTCGTCAGAGGGCAGGGCATTTATACCGCAGACTACCAGCCTGATGGGTGCCTGCATGGTGTCGTCGTCCGATCCGCAATGGCGCATGCCAGGATACGTGTTGAAAATGCGCAGGATATCCTTGCGATGGACGGTGTCCAACTGGTGCTGACGGGAGCGGATGTCGAAGGCTACACCCTTCCGACCATGGCCCGGTTGAAGCAGATTGACGGAACCGATCATTGGCTGCCGCCGCAGCCGCTCCTGTGTCCGGACGAGGTGCGCCATGTGGGCGATGCGATTGCCTTAATTGTGGCAGACGACATCAACTCGGCACGAAGTGCCGCGGAAATGCTGGAAGTGGACTACGAACCGCTCGACGTTGTGATCGATATCGAGGATGCGCTGGCACCCGGTGCGGCAAAGGTCTGGCCTGAGCACGGAACAAACGTTGCCTTCGTGTTCGGCCATGGCAGTGAAGACAAGACCGAAGCAGCTTTCGCGGAGGCTGACACAACCGTCTCCATCGAAATCGTGAACAACCGCATTGTCGCAAATTACATGGAGCTGCGCGGCTGCGTTGCCGAGTACAATTCGGACACGGAGCGCTACAAGCTGACCCTGGGGACGCAGGGCGGGCATGGGATGCGGGATGTCATCTGCAAGGTGCTCGGCCTGGAAAAGGACCGGATCCAGGTTGTCACCCCGGAAGTTGGTGGTGGCTTTGGCACCAAAGCGTTCTGCTACCGCGAATATCCGCTGCTGATGATTGCTTCTGAACGGCTCGGCAAACCCGTGCGTTGGACCGGGGAACGCATGGAGCATTTCGTCACCGATGCCCATGGCCGTGACAATCTCAGCGCTGCGGAGCTAGCCCTCGACAAGGACAGCAGGATACTGGGTTTGCGGGTGCATGTGAAAGCGGCCATGGGAGCTTACCTCAGCCAGTTTGCCCCGTTCATTCCCTGGGTAGGGACGGCCATGTCCTCCGGCCTCTACGACATTCCGGCGGTTTTTGCCAAAACCGAGGGAGTTTATATGCACAACGTGCCGACGGATGCCTTCCGGGGGGCAGGGCGGCCTGAAGCTGCCTACCTGATTGAACGGTTGATGGACAAGGCCGGTGAGGAAACCGGCCTCGGACCGATCGAAATCCGCAAACGCAACTTCATCAAACCGGAACAACTGCCCTACACGACACAGACCGGCCGTCTTTATGATACCGGCGATTATGGCGGACACCTGGACAAGGCAATGCAAGTCGCCGACTGGGCGGGCTTCGAGGCAAGGCAGGCAGAGAGCGCCAAGTCCGGAAAATACCGCGGCATCGGACTGTGTTCCTATATCGAGGCCTGCGCCTTTGCCGGCGGTGAGGAAGCAACCGTCGAACTTGGAAAAGACGGGAACCTCACGCTCCTGATCGGAACTCAGACAAACGGCCAGGGCCATGCAACGGCATACAGCCAGGTCGTTGCCGAAAAGTTCGGCGTGACGATCGATGAGGTCGAAGTGATCCAGGGTGACACCGATCGTGTTGCAAACGGGGGCGGTACAGGTGGCTCCAGATCGATCCCGCTCGGGCTGCCTTCGGTCCGCGATGCCAGCGATACCCTGGTCAAGAAGATCAAGGAACTGGCCGCAGACAGGCTGGAGGCCGGCGTGGAGGATCTTGAACTGGACAGCGGCGTCGTGCGCGTTGTCGGGACAGATCAGCAAGTCACGCTTGCCGAAATCGTTGCTGCTGGCGGTGAGACCCTGTCAGCGCGCGAGGAAGTCAGGCAAAACGAGGCAACCTATCCCAACGGAACCCATATCTGCGAAGTGGAGATCGATCCTGACACCGGTGATGTTGCATTGCTGAACTATGTGATTGTCGACGACTTCGGCGTGACGGTGAACCCGATCCTCCTGGAGGGGCAGGTGATTGGCGGGGCGGCGAATGCCGTCAGCCAGGCACTCTGCGAATACACGGTCTATGACGAGGATGGACAGCTTCTGACTGCGTCGTTGCTCGATTACCGCCTGCTCAGGGCGGCCGACCTGCCTGACATACACTTCGAAACCCGCAACGTTCCCTCCACAACCAACGCCATGGGTATCAAGGGCGCCGGCGAGGCAGGAACCATCGGCGGCTGCGCTGCGGTCATGAACGCCGTGCAAAAGGCGCTGAAAGATGGCGCTGGCGTTACAGAGCTGATCGATATGCCGGCAACACCGCTCAGGGTCTGGGAAGCAATCGAGACCGCGAAATAATTCTGTTACTCAATTATTGGAAAGGCGCTTGAAACGGCGCCTTTTCGAAAGTTCCCAAAATTAAAGGCTCAGGTTTATTCAAAGCTCTTGTTGTAAAAGCACAAATTACTCCTACCCTGGGCACCAGCAACTTCAGATAAATGTGGGGCTCGCAATTTCGTGTCTGTGGTTTGTTTGAAATTATCGTTTTAATCAGCATCTTCTTGCCGCAAATTGGCGTATGACGAACTGTTCGTTCGATTGACGCAAACCAGACAGCAGGTTCCTATCCTTGTTCCAGTCCTTTTTTCCAAACCCGAAGCTATTCTTTCTGTCAGCCATAGTGTGGACCGCAGTTGCCGTCATTGTCTGGTACGGTTTTGCGTCCGACCTGAGTGGCCCCTTGGGATTTGGGGCGACCCCTGCAGGTGAACCGCCGGTCATCGGACTCGGTCATTTCACGACGCCGGAATTCATGTGGTTCTACGTCTACTACGCACTTTTCACTGCCGCATTCGGCGCTTTCTGGTGGTGGTATTCGAAAGCACATACCTGGCAGGTCTGGTCGATCTGGGGATCTTCGCTAATCATCTTCATGACGTATTACGACGTTCAGGTCGCTGTCGCGATCAACAATTGGCGCAGGCCCTTCTTTGACACCGTTCAGACCGCGCTGGACGAGAGCGCCCGCGTTGTCACCGCCGACGAATTCTATTCCCTGCTGTTCATCTTCTTCAAGATCACCTCGGTCTGGGTGGTTCTCTATATTCTCAAACGCTTCTTTGTCAGCCACTACATTTTCCGTTGGCGTACGGCCATGAACGATTACTACATCGCCAAGTGGAACAATGTTCGCCACATTGAGGGTGCCTCCCAGCGTATCCAGGAAGACACGATGCGGTTTGCCGCGATCATGGAAGGCCTGGGTGTTGCCCTGATCGACTCCCTGATGACGCTGATCGCCTTCCTTCCAATTCTGTTGGCCCTGTCCGTTCACGTCACTGAGTTGCCGATCGTTGGAGAAATACCGGCGCCGCTGGTTACGGCGGCGATTTTCTGGTCGATCATGGGAACGGTGGTTCTGGCGGCGGTCGGTATCAAACTGCCCGGGCTCGAATTCCATAACCAGCGCGTTGAGGCAGCCTATCGTAAAGAGCTTGTCTATGGTGAGGATCACGAGCACCGTGCGGAGCCCGCTAAAGTGACCGAGCTGTTCGGGTTCGTCAGAAAGAACTATTTCAGGCTCTATTTCAACTACATGTATTTCAATCTGTTCAGGGGCTTCTACCTTCAGGCTGATAACGTTTTCGCCTATTTCATCCTGATCCCGACCTATGTGGCGAAAAAGGTGACCTGGGGTATCGTCCAGCAGATCCTGACGGCGTTCTCACAGGTATCGAATTCGTTCCAGTTCCTGGTCAACTCGTGGCCGACAATCGTTGAACTGCTTTCCATCTACAAGCGTCTGAAAGGGTTTGAACAGGCGATTGCCGAGCGCGAAGCCATGATGCTGCGCGGGGAACTGGAGCCGGAACCGGCAGCCGGCGAGTAAAGGTTCGCGAAACAGGATTGCAAAAGGCCAACTGCCTCAGTTGCCGGCCCGCCAGTCCCGGACCGGAATGACGGCATGCGCTGTTCCTTGGGATCTCGTTGATACTCGATTCAGCGCTGGCGGTCTGTTGCGGGCACAGGCTCGCACTCGACCGGACCAAGGCGCGGGGAGCCTCGACACCGACACATTCACGAGATCATGCGGCTTTTGTCCACGCAAGGCTGTCGGCCTCGTTGGAAAAGACCGGTTGGGCGAGGATAGCGAGCTTTATGGCGCCGTCCCGGTTTCAGCGTTGCGAGACCGGGGTGACGCGGTTTTGAGCCAAGGGACTACTGAGGCTTGTACTGGAACGTTTCGACCGGGCTTTTTGAACCGTCTGGATAGATCAGCTGAACACTGATGGATTGGGTCGAGCCGGCGGGGAGTTCAATATAAGGCTTGTCCTTCAGCACTGCGTTGGGATTGTCGGGATCGCATTCGGCCAATTCCCACATCTGGTCCAATGGTCCGCCATTCAATCCGTAAAAAACGTAGTCGATCCCGCATTTCCAGGCTTCCAAATGCGTGAAATAAATGAGCTGCTGTCCTTGCCAGTCGCGAAACGATACCCAGCTGGCCTTGGTCATATCGAGGATCTGCTTGATCTGTTCGGGCGGCATTGCCTGCGCGTGCGCGCGTTCAATGTCGGACAGGGGCAATATGCTCAGGCTTGCGGCCAAAGTGGCCAAGATCAGAGAGCGCATCAGTCGTCTCCAGTATTGTAATATGTCAGGGGCTCTAAAATGCCTTGAAGGTAATAATCGTCTTGGTGTCCTGTATGCCGCCGATCGGGTGGACCTTTTCGTTCACGAAATGACCTATGTCAGCACCGTCGTCGACGTAGAACTTCACGAGGAGGTCGTAGTCTCCGCTGGTGGAATAGACTTCGGAGGCGATTTCCGCATCGGCGATGGCGTTGGCGACCTGATAGGTCTTGCCGAGCTGGCACTTGATCATCACGAAAAACGGAACCATGCGTCACTCCGGAATTTTTTTGCATAAGAACAGACAAGGACATCGCCTATCTCATCGCCGCAGTCAATTGCTGAAAAGCGGCACAGGCCTGCTCGGGACTTGCATTCAACACGCTGGCTTGCTAGCAGTGCTGGCATCTCATGGGGGTGCCCGACGACGATTGATCGGGCTGAGAGGCACACGGCCAACTCCTTGAACCTGATCCGGTTGATACCGGCGGAGGGAGTTGAGATGAAAACGTTGAGGCGTTCGGCTTCGCGCCTTCCTTTCATCCCTCCGAAAACAATAATTCCGTTGCCGGAGGAGATGCATGAGCCTGTCTGTTGCCGCGTCCACACAACAGCTTACTGCCGAAACAGTGTTCGAGCTGCTTCAACGCGTGCGCGAACGTGCTCCGCGCGTGCACGCAATAACCAACGCTGTTGCCCAGACATTTACAGCCAACGTGCTGCTTGCGATCGGAGCCGTTCCCTCCATGACGATCTCAGTGGAAGAGGTTGCCGGCTTCGCATCGAGTGCGGACGCGTTGCTAATCAATCTGGGTACGCTGGACACAGCACGGCGTGATGCCATTCCTATAGCGATCGAAGCTGCCAAGGGGGCCGGGCGGCCCGTCAGCATCGACCCTGTGTTTGCCGATCGGTCCACCGTGCGTTGTGCCTACGCCAAGACACTCATGGCGTCCTGCCCGGATCTTGTACGTTTGAACGAGCGGGAACTGGACGCGCTGTTTCCGCAGCGGGCTGACGTTGAGGCGATGATCGCCTCAGGAACGGTGTTGGCCGTTACAGGTGCAGAGGACAAGATAGAGAGTGTGAATGAGGATTTCCGACTTTTGAATGGTCATCCTCTAATGGCGCGCGTGACCGCAACGGGCTGCGCCGGTGGTGCAGTGCTTGCAGCGTTCGCAAGTGTGGAACGCGACATCGCTCTGGCGGCGGCATCCGGCCTTTCGGTCTTCAACATTGCCGGTGAGATTGCCGGTGAGCGCGCGGCCGGCCCGGGAAGTCTCGTGCCGGAGCTGCTGGACGCGCTCTACACGATGACAATCCGCGATATCGAAATCCGATTGAAAACCGTCTGAACGACTTTGTTCAAACCTTTTTGCAAGACCAGGAGAACCTTATGACCGCCATCGCGGTGACCATAGCAGGGTCAGATTCCGGAGGAGGGGCCGGTATACAAGCCGATCTCAAGACATTTTCGGCCAATGGGGTCTATGGTGCCAGCGTGTTGGCGGCATTGACAGCACAGAACACGCGCGGTGTAACCGCTATTCACGATGTGCCGCCGGACTTTGTGCGTGCGCAGATCGACGCCGTCTATTCCGACCTAAAGGTCAATGCAACGAAGATCGGTATGCTCGCAAGTTCACCAATCATAGGAGCCGTGGCAGAGAGGCTAAAGGCCAACTCGACCGGCCCGGTCGTGCTTGATCCGGTGATGGTTGCCGCTTCGGGTGACCCCTTGCTCGCTGAAAGCGCCGTTGAAAGCCTTATCGGCGTGCTCCTGCCTCTGGCGGATGTGGTCACGCCCAATCTTCATGAAGCCGCCCGCATGCTGAAAAGCGAAGTCGCAACTAGCGAAAGCGAGATGCAGTCGCAGGCTGAACAGCTTTTGCGCCTGGGCGCACGATCGGTTTTGCTGAAGGGTGGTCACGGCGAGGGTGCGGACAGTTCGGACCTCTTTCTTGATGCCACCGGCGGTGCGACCTGGCTTCGCGACCGACGCATTGCAACAGAAAACACGCATGGAACAGGTTGCACGCTGTCCTCCGCCATCGCGGCAGGTCTCGCTAGGGGGGAGGACCTTGCGCTCGCGATTTCGCAGGCGAAGCAATATGTGCACGGGGCGATTGCAGCCGCAGATGAGATCGAGATCGGGTCGGGCCACGGCCCAGTCCATCATTTCTACAAAGTCTGGAGCCGTTGATATGTCAGAAATTCGCGCAAAGCGTGATAACGACCTGAGCCGGAGAGCATTACTGGGTGGTTCCGCCGTTGCTGGCGGAGCTGCGCTCGCCGCGCCCGCACTGGCCCAGGACAAGGCCACGATCGAATGGAAGATGGTGACGTCCTGGCCGAAGAACCTGCCTGGACCTGGTGTGACCGCGCAAAGAATTGTCGACCAGGTAGCCAGAATGTCCGGCGGCCTTTTCCGTATCCGTCTCTATGCGGCTGGTGAACTGGTACCGGCTCTCGGCGTTTTCGACGCCGTTTCTGCCGGCACCGCGCAAATGGCCCACACGGCGTCGTTCTTCTGGCAGGGCAAGATACCTGCATCGGTATTCTTCACTGCTATTCCGTTCGGGCTCTTGCCGCATGAGCACATTACCTGGATTGAACGAGGTGGCGGGCAGGCGCTCTGGGACGAACTCTATGCGCCCTTCGGTGTGAAACCGGTCATGGCCGGAAACACCGGGGTCCAGATGGGTGGATGGTTCAAGAAAGACATCAACAGTCTGGATGATCTCAGCGGATTGAAGATCCGGATGCCAGGGCTTGGCGGCGAGGTGATGCGCAGGCTCGGTGCAACACCCGTCGGGCTGCCGCCGGCGGAGCTGTTTCAAGCGCTGCAGTCCGGTGTGCTCGATGCGACCGAGTTCCTCGGTCCCTGGTCCGATCGCGCGATGGGCTTTCACAAGGTCGCCAAGAACTACTATTCGCCCGGGTTTCATGAGCCCAATGGCACCGGCGAAGCGCTCTTCAACCAGGTCGCATTGGAAGGGCTTCCGGAAGAGTTGCGTGCCATCGTTCTGGAGGCCTGCCGCGCGGAAAACGGAAGAGCGCTTGCAGAAAGCGACTGGGAAAACGCAGGCAGTCTGAAACTGCTTCAGGAAGAAGACGGTGTGACCGTCAAAGCTTATCCCGAGGATGTGCTGGAAGTTCTGCGGACAACGGCAGCAAATGTTCTTTCCGAGTTCTCGGACAAGGATGCGATCGGCAAGCGTATCTATGAAAGTCATCTCGCTGCACGGGCGCGTCTTGCCCCGTGGAGCGATGTTGCCATGCGCCGTTTCCTGTCCGCGCGCGACACTAACGCCTGAGCTTTTTGTTGGCGCACCGGGCTTGCAGAGCGCGGTGCGCCGGTTGTTTTTCTGCTTCGAATCTGCAGGAAAACGCTTCTGAAACGGCGCAATTTTACTGAATTTCAGCACATTTTCACGGAACGGACCGGCGTGCCCCCTCGCATGAGCGTATTTTCCATGCACATGCCGTATCGGAATGTGTGGCAATGCAGCAACGATCGCCGACAATATTACGTTAAAGGAAACCGGACGAGTTTATGCCTATTTTTTGTGCATTTTTGCGGCGATGTGTCGGTACCGTGACAAAGCTCCTGAGAACAAGACCTTTTTGTCGCGTTTTGAGTCTTTGCCTTACCTTTAATGTCTGATTGGTGCGTTATATTGCATTGCAGCATGATGAATTTGCGGTTGCCGTCCCTTATTTCTTCGCTTGCAACAGATCCCCGTCTTGGAAAATCCTATCAATCGAAATCAAAATTCCTCCGTCGGGAGGGGGATGGGAGAAAACACCATGATGTGGGCAAATAAAAAGACGTTTCTGTTCGCTTCCACTGCGCTGGCACTTTCGATGGTCGCCGGCGCTGCACATGCTGGCGGCTTTGCGCTGAGGGAGCAAAGTGCATATTACCAGGGGACATCGTTCGCCGGTAACGGAACAAGCGGGGAGACAATCTCGTCGATGTTCTGGAACCCGGCAACAATCACGGCTGCTGGAAAGGGATTGACCTTTGAGTCGCACAGTTCCTTCATCGCGCCTCAGTCAGACCTCAATGGCGTATTTACCCCGCAGGGCACTGTAAATACGCTTACAGGCGGGTTCGGTAGGAGCACCGCTCCCAGTGGCGACATTGCGTCGAACGCCTGGATACCTTCTACCTATACGAGCTATGGGTTGACCGATAAATGGTACTTCGGTCTTGCAATAAACACCCCCTATGGTTTGGCAACAAAGCCGGAGCAAAGCTGGGCAGGGCAGTATTACTCGCGGTCTTCCGAAGTGTTTTCCGTCAATGTCAATCCAACCGTTGCCTACAAGGTCAATGATATGGTCTCGGTGGCGGCGGGGTTGCAGGTTGAGTATCTGCAAATCCGGCTGAAATCGGCTTATCCCCTTGCGGCGTCGCTCACCTCTTCGGTGCCTTCAACTGAAGTCAAGGGTGGAAGCCTCGGCTTCGGTGCAACGGCCGGCATCACTATCAAGCCCATGGAGGGTACGGAAATTGGTGTCGGTTTCCGGTCCGCCGTTTTCCATAGCCTCGATGGTCACTTCATCAATCCGGCGTCTGTACCGGCTGTCGGCGTGAGTTCCAGCCGCACGGGCATTGAAGCGAACGTGATCCTTCCTGAGATGGTAACGATCTCTGCGAAACAGAGGATCACCGACAAATTCAGGGTGCTCGGTACTGTTGAATGGACAAACTGGAGCAGGCTTGGCACGGTGCATCTGTCGTCGACCGACGGAACAACAACAAATCCGACCGGATTACCGGATCTGGCCTTCAATTATGAAGATGGGTGGTTTTTTGCTGTCGGCGGTGAGTACGACTTCAACGACCAGGTGACGCTCCGTGCCGGTGTCGCCTATGAGCTTTCACCGATCGATGAAGATATCCGCTCAACACGGCTCCCAGACAATGACCGGTTGTGGCTTTCTGCCGGCGCGACCTGGAAACCCAGCGAACATCTTGCGTTCGATGTCGGGTACTCACACCTGATCCCCGCAGACACGCAGATAAACATCGGCCCGGGCCATCAGGACTACAACGCGAATATCGGTACCTACACCGCCGATGTTGAAAGCCAGGTGAACATCATCTCAGCATCGTTGCGCTACAAGTTCTAACAGCTTGACAAAGCAACATGAAAAGGCCGGGGCATTGTCCCGGCCTTTTGCGTCCTGGACTTAGAATGCCGCCGGATAGAGCCCGCCATCCATTAGAAGGTTCTGGCCCGTGATGTAGCCGGCGTGCCGGGAACACAGGAAGGCGCAGGCCTGACCGAATTCCTCGGCATTTCCAAAGCGTCTGGCGGGAATCTCCGCAGCCTGTTGCGCCCTGATTTCCTCCAGACTTGTCCCCGACTGTTGCGCGGCCCGTTCAAAGCCACCCCTCAGCCGGTCCGTATCCATCTTGCCGGGCAGAAGGTTGTTGATGGTGACGCCGGACGGCGCAAGCTGCCTGCAGACACCGGCGAGAAAGGCCGTCAGGCCTGCGCGGGCACCGCTCGAAAGGTCCAGACCTTCGATCGGCATCTTCACCGAGAGCGACGTTATGTTGACGATCCGGCCGAAGCCGCGCTGCTGCATGGCGGGAGCAACCGCCTTGATCAGTTCGATCGGCGTGACAAAATTCTGGATTGCGCCTTCCAGAAGTGCGTTGCGGTCAAGTTCCGTATAATCCCGCCTCGGTGGGCCGCCATTGTTATTGATGAGAATATCCGGGTCTGGGCAGGCTGCCAAAAGCGCGTTCTGGCCTTCTTCCGTCGACACATCCGCCGCGACGCTCAGAACAGAAACACCATACCGGTCCTGCATGGCAGAACGGGTTTCTGCCAGTACCGCCTCGTTGCGGCCGTTGAGCACAATGTCGCAGCCCGCTTCTGCCAGAGCTTCGGCGCAGCCGCGTCCCAGTCCTCGGCTGGATGCGCAAACGATTGCCTTTTTCCCTTTTAGGCCCAAATCCATAGAGTGTCTCCTCGTATGCCGCGCGGGAAAGGTGAAGGTGCGCTGGCGGGTTGTTGTATGGGGGAGTGGTTGAAATCGAACGCTCCCTGTGAAGTCACCATAGTTGTCATAATAATGAAACTTGAATCGCGTCTATAGCGCACCTAATGGGAATATGGAGAAATGCCATGTCCACCGCAGAGGCATCGCGTCACTACCGGACCTTGTTTATCTCAGATGTTCACCTGGGCACACGAGGGTGCCAGGCGGAACTGCTGCTGGACTTTTTAAAGGACAACGATGCCGAGACCATCTACCTGGTCGGTGACATTGTCGATGGTTGGCGGTTGAAGCGGTCCTGGTACTGGCCGCAGCTTCACAATGACGTTGTACAGAAAATTCTCCGAAAAGGGCGTAAAGGTGCGCGGATCTTTTACATTCCTGGCAACCATGACGAATTTCTGCGGAACTTTCTCGGCACGCATTTCGGCGGTGTGGAAGTGGCCGACAGCATCGTACATGAAGCCGCGAACGGAAAACGCTATCTTGTCATACACGGCGATCAGTTCGACGTCGTGATGCGTCACGCCAAATGGCTCGCATTCTTCGGTGACAAAGCCTATGTGACAGCCCTTGGAATAAACACCTGGGTCAATTTCTTTCGCCGCCGTCTTGGCTTGACCTACTGGTCACTGTCGGCCTGGGCCAAGCTCAAGGTCAAGAATGCCGTGAGTTTCATTGGCAGGTTCGAAGAAGCACTGTCGGATGAGGCGCGCCGGCAAAGCGTGGACGGTGTGATCTGCGGTCACATCCATCACGCGGCCAATCGGGACATGAACGGTATCCACTACATCAATACGGGCGACTGGGTGGAAAGCTGTACAGCCGTCGCAGAACATCATGACGGTACGTTTGAGGTGATCCGATGGGCGGACCAGACTCAAACCGAAAACGTGCCGGCGAAATCCAAGGAAGATCCGGTTGCCGCATGAGTTCCATCCTGATCGTGACGGATGCCTGGCGTCCGCAAATCAATGGTGTTGTCAGGTCGATTGAACGAACGGCCGAAGAACTGGTTGCGACCGGTGCACGCTTGGAGTTTCTCACACCCCAGGCTTTCCGGACGCTACCTTGCCCGACCTATCCTGAAATCCGCCTTTCGTTGACGCATCGGGGTATCGTTCGCCGCATGATGCGGGAATTCGATTGCGAGCACCTGCATATTGCCACGGAAGGTCCTTTGGGATTTCTTGCGGCAAGCGTTGCGAAGAAAGCCGGGCAGCCATTTACGACGAGCTATCACACGCGATTTCCCGAATATCTTTCAGCGCGTCTTCCCGTGCCGCTTTCCTGGTCCTACAGCTGGCTCCGCAGTTTCCACAATTCCGGTTGCGGTTGCATGGTGGCAACGCGCTCGCTTGAAAACGACCTGCGCGCACGCGGTTTTAAGAACCTTATGCGCTGGTCTCGCGGCGTCGACGAAGACCTGTTCAGGCCTTATGAGGGATCTGTGCTGCCCGACGACCTGCCTAGGCCGGTTTTTCTCTATGTCGGCCGCGTCGCCGTTGAAAAAAACATCAAGGCGTTTCTGGATCTCAAGTTGCCTGGCTCCAAAGTGGTTGTGGGTGGAGGTCCTCAGCTGGAGGCGTTGCGGCGCGAATATCCAGACACACTCTTTACCGGCGCAAAGGTTGGTGAGGATCTTGCACGGCATTATTCCGCTGGGGATGTTTTCGTCTTCCCGTCGCTCACCGATACCTTTGGCAACGTTATGCTGGAGGCGATGGCCTGCGGCGTTCCTGTGGCCGCCTTTCCGGTCATGGGGCCAGTCGATGTGATCGGGGATACCGGTGCGGGCGTTCTATCTGAAAATCTGCAGGAAGCTGCTGTGGCCGCGCTGGATATTCCCCGGGACCATTGCCGGAAAATCGCGATGAATTACACATGGGCTGCCAGCGCGCAGCAATTCCTGGAGAATTGTGTCGAAGCGCGGGACATTCACAACGGACTTGCGAATGAGGCAAAGGCTGCCGAGTGAGCGGGTATTCCACTTGCGACCAGTGCGCCAGCTTTCAGCCTGAGTGCGTGTAAAAACCGTCATCAGCATGTTGAGTCGATCGCAATTCCTGATAAGTCATCACGAACGCTGAATTTCTTGCTTCAGGGTGCAAGCTGATGACTGAGACTGTTGTTCAACCGAGCGAAAGTGCCAAGCCGGACTACGCGGGAAAGGCCGTTACCTATTCCGATGTGGCACAGGCAGCAGACCGCATAGACGGGTATGCAGTGAGAACCCCGTTAATGCGGCATCCGGCGCTGGACGAGCGGGCAGGGGCGACTGTTCTCATCAAACCTGAAAACCTGCAGCGCAGCGGGTCGTTCAAATTCCGCGGCGCTTTCAATTGCCTAAACCTCATTCCTGAAGAAGCGCGCTCTAAAGGCGTTGTGGCCTGCTCTTCCGGGAACCATGCACAGGGAGTTGCTGCCAGTGCGCGCATTCTCGGTGTCGAGGCGACCATCGTCATGCCGGCAGATGCACCCAGGATCAAATTGGAGCGCACGCGAGCGTTCGGGGCAAATGTGGTGACGTATGATCGGGAAAATGAAGACCGCGACCGGATCGCTGCGAACCTTTGTGCGGAAACGGGTGCAACCTTTGTTCATCCGTTCAATGATCCAGCCGTGATCGCGGGACAAGGGACGGTCGGTCTGGAGCTGGCCATGCAAGCAGCCGAGCTGGGATTGCAGCTTGACGATGTTCTGGCCTGCACCGGCGGAGGAGGGCTCTCCAGCGGCATCGCACTTGCTCTCGCCTTTAAGACACCCTCCACTCGTTTCCACACGGTGGAGCCGGAGCACTTCGACGACTACAAGCGATCATTGGAAGCTGGCGCTTTATTGTCAAACGAGCGCAAGTCCGGATCGATCTGCGATGCACTGCTTTCCGAAACACCGGGTGAAATAGGGTTTTCGATCCTGCGCCAGCTTGCCGGCGAAGGAGTTACCATAACCGACGAGGAAGCCCTCGATGCAGTCGCCTTCGCGTTTCGCGAATTGAAGCTGGTTGTGGAACCGGGCGGCGCGGCGGCACTGGCGGCGGTTCTGACCGGCAAACTGCCTTTGAAAGGCAAGACAGTCAGTCTCGTTCTCACCGGCGGCAACATCGATCCAGACATGCTGATGCGGGCTTTGTCGCGTTAGTGCGCGCGAGACCCATTCGTTTAACCAAGAGCTCAATCTAAATTTGTTTGAGAAAACCGCATCCTATATCTATTGCCTGGTTTTGGATCACCGCTGTTTAGGAATGAAATGCGGATTGCGTTAGCCATCTCTTCTATCGCGCTCGTGCCCTATTCTTACTGCGTTTTTCAACTTTACGCGTTGATAGCCTGCTGGAATCGATGCGAGAATTTGTTTGAAAGACCGCTTTCTCTGGTCGTTATTGCAGCGTTCATTCTACTCCCCTGGTTGGCAAACACTGTTGCGGTATGGGGTCTGATTACGCGCATGCAAGTTAAGAGGTGGGCGCTGTTCGTCATCATGCTGGGCGGACTGTACAGCCTCCACTGCGGGTGGTTTTATTGGCAATTCGGTGGAGGCATGAGTGGCGGTGCAAAGACGCTGCTCTGGACGCTAGCCTTTTGTGCAATCGGAATTGCCATGATCGCTCCTTTCCCGACTGCTTTTTTCGCAAACAACAAAAAACTGCGCCGGACTTAAGTCCGAGCGCAGTCTCAATTTACAGTTGGAATAAACCGTTGTTCAGGCTCAGTTGAAGAGTGCCTGACGTTCCGCTTCCGAAAGTTGCTCGAGCGGATCGTCGCCGGTCGCTTCGGTTTCCGCGTTTTCAGAAGTTTCATCTGCCAATTCCCAGGCGATGTCCGCTTCCTCTTCGCTTTCCATGTCAGTCACGTCTGCCGCCTGCTCCTCTTCAGCGGCGTTGACCTCATTGTCGAAGAGCATTTCAATCGCAGCTTCGTCAAGCGTTGCGTCCGGATCCTGGCCCAGCACATCCGCGTCGTCTTCGACAGTCTCCGGTTCTGCGGTCTCCGCGGGAGCTGCGGCAAACATATCGTCGATCGCTGCAGCGTCCATCGGCTCATCGCCGCCGGCAGCCATGATCGCATCGACATCTTCTTCGCTAGCAGTTTCTGATGCGGCAGGTGCGGCATCGGTTTCGGAAACGGCTTCGGTTCCGGTTTCTTCCAGGGCCGCATTGAATACGTCATCGCTGACCGACATCAGCTCATCAACACTGTTCTGGCTCACGCCGCGGCCGGAAATCTGCGGACCGTTGAGCAAATGGGCATCGGGCCGACTGTCGACAGGACCGGCGGTATCATCGGCTTCAAGGCCTTCAATGCCCCAGATCCCGATCATCAGATTGATCCGGCTCTCCAGGTAGCGCAGCACCTGAACAACCTTGTTGGTGCGCTGGCCCGTCAGATCCTGGAACGAGCATGCCATGAAGATTTCGGTCGCCTTGGCATCGATTTCATCGCAGGCAGCATCGTCCGCGCCATTTTCGCGCAGAACCCAGGCCTGCTCCTGAATCTGCTCGGCAGCTTCCAGGATGGACTGGGTTGCACCTTCCGTCTGAGTGACGATGGCGTCCAGCTCGTGGGAAGCGTCAACGAAACGATTGCTTTCCTCTTCCTCGGCCTTGATATTGGCGATCTCGGATTTGGTTCGCTCGATCGCTTCGTGCATATCTGCAATATCGAGGCGGATCTTGTCGAGGTCAGGCACCGTGCGTTGATGGGTAACCACCTTTTCGAGGCGCTTGATCGCACCCAAGATTTCGGATGTCTCCGGTGTCTTGTTGCGATTGAGAAATTCTTTCAGGAACCGTCGCCCGCGATCGGATTCCAGCAGGGTCTGTTCGAGAGTGTGATATTCGGCGTCGCCGATCACCCCTTGCTCTTCCTGTAATGCTTCCGCTTTCATATGGACGCGATTCTCAACTTGCCTAAGGATCGTGTGTTGCCTTAACACGGACAACTTCGCTCTGATCGTAGGGTGAAAATCGTTAACATCCCTTTATGCCGGCGCCGTTTGAGGCCCTGCCAATGATCTTATGACAAAAGTTTCCAACAATATTAGCGCCCGGGTTGCAGCGCTATTTGCCTGCCACTTTTTCGGGTTCGGACTTTTTCTGCCGTTTTTCCCATTGGTCATGGAATTCAGGGGGCTAAGCGCGGCTGAAATCGGGCTAATACTGGGAATTGGTACGATTGCCCGCACTGCAGCCAGTCCAATATTGTCGAACATTGCGGATTGGACCAGTCAAAGGCGCTTGTCGATACTGGTTTACTCCACGATCGGTGCTGCTTGCATTTCACTGTTTTTCCTGCCGGGCGGTGTCCTCCTCCTCGGTGGCGCGGTGATCGGCTACATGGTGATCAAGGCACCTGTTTTGCCGTTGAGCGACGCTTATGCCCTCGACACGGCGCGAAACACCGGTGCGGATTACGCGCGCATGCGGCTTTGGGGATCCGTCGGTTTTGTTCTGGCAAATCTTGCCGGTGGCAGTCTTGCGGGTGCGGACGGGTCCTGGATGATCGTGTCTCTGACGGTTGCGGCCTCTCTGGCGACCGGCTTTGTCGTGCTGTCGCTTCCAAGGCAACCGCGTGACAGCGCAACTACAGAGGAGCGCGAACAAAAGAAAGCGACACCATTTGCGCAAGTCTGGTTTTGGCCGGTTCTTGCGATCCTTGGGCTGTTTCAGGCAACTCACGCCGCCTTTTACGGCTTCGGTACGATCTATTGGCAGTCAATCAATGTTCCGGACTTTGCCATCGGAATTTTGTGGGCCATAGGAGTCGTTGCCGAAATCGCCCTTTTTGCGGTTGCAGGAAAACTTGCGTTGCGATTCGACCCGCCCATGTTCCTGATCGCCGCCGGGATTGCCTCCGTGGTTCGATGGGGCCTGTTTCCATTTGCCGATTCGCTGGTTTTCATGGGCGTATTGCAATTGCTGCACGGATTTACCTTCGGCGCAGCTCATCTCGGCGCCGTTGCGATTTTGGCCAAGGTTGTGCCCGCGCGCTGGTCCGGCACCGGGCAGGGGCTGTTTACAGCGTCGATCGGCGTTCAGATGGCGGCGGGCCTTGCGGTTGCCGGAGGCCTCTTCGAAGCGGACCCGCACGCGCCATTTTTTCTCATGTCAGGCGTTGCTGCTACCGGATTGGTGGCAATCATCTTCATGGCCCCGTTGATCCGCCGGCAAATGAGCCGGCTGGATCCGGAGGCGAATGGCTAGCCCCAGAGCGCCGGCTCAGGCGGATGAAGCGTGCTGCCCTCAAATCTTAAACCGGGTGTGCGGTCTTCCTTCAGCAGAAGGGGGCCATCAAGATCAACAAAGTCCGCCCGTTGCGCGAGCAGAACAGCTGGCGCCATCGCAAGCGAAGTGCCCAGCATGCAGCCGATCATGATCTTGAAATCTGCAGCCTGCGCCGCGCGCAGGAGATTGAACGCTTCCGTCAGGCCACCAGCCTTGTCGAGCTTGATGTTGACCGCGTCGTATTTGTCCCTGAGGCTTTCCAGCGATTTCCCGGGTGAAAGGCTCTCGTCGGCGCAGATGGTAATCGGGCTTTTGATGGAAGACAGCGGATTGTCTTCCTTTGCCGGAAGAGGCTGCTCGATCAGTTGAACGCCGGCGGATTCGCAGGCGGCCAGATTCTTCTCAAAACAGCTTTCATCCCAGGCTTCATTGGCATCAACGATCAGCGTGCTGTTCGGGGCGGCCTCACGAACGGCTAGGATGCGTGCATCATCGCCTGGTCCGGCGAGCTTCACCTTCAAGAGAGGACGATGCGCAGCCTCGGCGGTTTTTGCGGCCATTGTCTCCGGCGTGTCGACGCTGATCGTGAAAGCGGTGGTGACCGGGTGAAGCGATTCGAGACCTGCCAGCCGGGCTGCAGACCGGCCTGAAAGCTTCGCCTCGAGGTCCCAGAGTGCGCAGTCGACAGCGTTGCGGGCTGCTCCGGCCGGCATCGCGCTGATCAGTTCGGTCCGGGAAAGGCCCGACTTCAAAAGCGGCGAAATTTCTTCAATCTGGGTTTGCACGCTCTCCAGGGATTCACCGTAGCGCGGATAGGGGACGCATTCTCCATGGCCGGATAAACCTTCTTCCCCAATCGAGACGGTCACCACTTGCGCATGCGTTCGCGTTTCGCGTGAGATCTTGAAACTTCCGGCAATTTCAAAGCGTTGGGCTTCGATGCTGACAGTCCGATTCATGGCGCACCGAACTCGGCAGAAACCTTGTCCACGATCACGTCCATGCCAAAGCGGACCGGATCGGTCGCCGGAAGGCCGTGTTTCTCGCCAACCTTGGCGAGAAACGCCAGGGCTTCGTCGTTGTCGAGCGCCGACGTGTTGACGGCGATACCGACGCAGCGGATATCCGGGTTGGTCAGCCGGCCGCAGTCTATGGTCGTGTCGATGACCTGCTGGATGGTCGGTAGAGGCGTTTCGACCCCGCGCATTTTTGTCCGTGTCGGCTCGTGACACACGATGAAGCCATCGGGTTGTGAGCCGTGAAGGAGACCGAGCGTGACGCCGGCAAAAGAGGGATGAAACAGAGACCCCTGACCTTCAATGATTTGCCAGTGACTTTCCTCGGTTTCAGGCGATAGCCATTCGGCAGCGCCCGATATGAAATCCGCAATGACCGCGTCCAGAGCAACGCCGCGGCCCGAAATGAACACTCCGGTCTGCCCTGTCGCGCAGAAAGTGCTGTTGTAGCCGCGTTCGTTCATGGCGCGATCCATTGCGAGCGCGGTGTATTTTTTCCCGACGGAGCAGTCCGTTCCGACGGCCAGGATCCGTTTGCCGGAGCGTTTGGTGCCTTTTCCGGTGGCAAATGTCATGGAGTTGTGACGGACATCGTGCAACTGGCGCCCGTTGCGTTCAGCCGCCTCACGGATTTGGGGAACATCGCCGAGGCGCACGTGAAGGCCGGAGGCAACGTCAAGACCGGCATCAAGCGCCTCGACAACGGATGTAATCCAGTGATCCGGCAAACGTCCGCCGGCATTGACCGCCCCGATGATCATTGTTTTCGCGCCGGCAGCCGCGCCGTCGCCAATAGTCATGTCGGCGAGGCCTGTATCGGCGGCGCAGCCCGGCAGTCTGACCTGACCTATACACCAGTCTTTGCGCCAGTCGACGATACCGATCGCCGTTTTCGCTGCAAGTGCGTCGGCGACATCACCGAGGAACAAAAGATAAGGACGGGCAATTTCCATGGATAAAGCTTTCAAGTGGCTGCTGGACGTTAATCTTCTCCATCAGGTATACGAGGGATATCGAACCAGCGGCAAGAGGGCAGCCATCCGGAATGGCATTCTTGGAAAAAAACATTGAACCTGAGATGAAGCTGGAGGCGGATGGCCCGGATCATCAGTATCTTGCGCTTTCGGGTGACTGGACAGTCAGCACCATCGGAGACGCTGAGACGGGAATCAACAAGCTCAAGGTGGCCAAGGACCGTTTGACCTGTATCGATGTCTCCAAAATCGAGCATCTGGATACGAGCGGTGCCTGGCTTATCCACAGGACGCGGGGCCGACTGGAGTTTGAAGGTCGCAAAGTCGGGCTTACGGGTGTAACGCCCATCCGGCAAAAACTTTTTGACGAAATCGACCGACATCATCCACCGAACTACAAGCCGGATCGCAGCGGGTTCACCATCGTCGGTTTCCTGGAAGCGACCGGACGTCAGATGGTTGATGCCTATGAGGACGGCAAAGCGATGCTCCACATACTGGGTTCGCTTGGTCTTGTCCTGTCGACCGTCCTCCTGAAGCCCGGACGCCTGCGTAGCATTTCAATAGCCGTTCAGTTCGACCGGAGCTGCATCGGCGCAGTTCCGATTGTCGCTCTGATGAGCTTTCTGATCGGGGGTATCATTTCCCAGCAGGGCGGCTTTTATCTCAAACAGTTCGGCGCTGAGATCTTCGTGGTGGACCTGGCAGGCGTACTCGTGTTGCGCGAAATTGGCGTTATTCTTACTGCGATCATGGTTGCGGGGCGGTCCGGTTCGGCGTTTACGGCTGAACTGGGCGCAATGCGGATGCAGGAAGAGGTGGACGCTCTCCACGTGATCGGGCTGAGTGTCACGGAAGTTCTGGTTCTTCCAAGGATTCTGGCGCTTATGATCGCGTTGCCGATCCTCACCTTCATTGCAGATATGGCCGCTCTGTTTGGGGCGGGACTGGTGACCTGGGCCTATCTGGACATTCCACCGGCAGCTTTTCTTTCACAGCTTCAGGTGGCAATAACCCCGGAGACTGTGCTGGTCGGGATTATCAAGGCACCGTTCATGGCGCTGATCGTCGGCCTGATTGCGTGCGTTGAAGGCTTGAAAGTGGGTGGATCTTCAGAGTCTCTCGGTCGTCACACCACCATGTCGGTTGTGAAGGCAATTTTCCTCGTTATCGTCGTGGACGGTTTCTTCGCGATGTTCTTCGCCGCCATAGGAGTGTAACTGGGCCATGTCGGTGATTGAATCCGAAGAGTTTCCCATGCAAAGCGAGGAGACTGCTGAAGAATCTGGAATTGTCTTGTCCGTGCGCGGAGTAACAGTTGGCTTCGGCGACAAGATCGTTTTACAGAATCTCGATCTCGACGTCCGCCGCGGCGAGGTTCTCGGGTTTGTTGGCGGCTCCGGCATGGGCAAATCGGTTCTGATGCGGGCCATACTCGGACTGACGCCGAAACGGGCGGGAACGATTTCGGTTTTCGGGCACGATCTTTCCACAGCGACTGAAAAAGAGCGAAGAACCATCGAACGCCGATGGGGTGTTCTATTCCAACAGGGTGCTCTGTTCTCCTCGCTGACCGTGAAACAGAATATCCAGGTACCGATGCGCGAGCATCTCAAGCTGTCACCCCAACTCATGGACGAGCTTGCGACACTCAAACTCGAACTCGTGGGATTGCCGCAGGATGCTGCCGACAAGCTTCCATCCGAGCTCTCCGGCGGCATGATCAAGCGCGCAAGCCTTGCGCGCGCGCTTGCACTTGATCCCGATTTGGTGTTTCTGGACGAGCCGACCTCGGGACTGGATCCGATTGGCGCGGCTGCGTTTGACACGCTGATCGGAAACTTGAGTTCAACCCTCGGATTGACCGTTTACATGGTCACGCATGATCTCGATAGCCTGCATTCTATCTGCGATCGCATTGCGGTTCTTGGGAATAAACGTGTTCTGGCTATCGGGACGCTGGACGATATGATGAAAAATGATGATTCCTGGATAAAGGAGTATTTCAGGGGTCAGCGGGCATTGCGCCGGGTATAGGTTGGACTGAATGGAAACGCGCGCGAGTTATATTCTGATTGGCTCCTTCATGGTGGCCGTCCTTATAGGTGCGTTCGGCTTCGTTTTCTGGCTCGCCGCAACGGCTGAATCCCGACAAAATGTTGCGCTCGAAATCATTTATCCCGGTCCTGTTACGGGCCTTCCCGTTGGTGGCAGCGTTTTGTTCAACGGGATCAAGGTCGGAGATGTGAAGTCCCTGGACTTTCTGCCTGACGACCCGACCAAGGTGGTCGCAACTGTCGGTATCAAGCCCAGCACGCCACTTCGCGAAGATACCAAAGCGACGTTGAACTTCACCGGCCTGACGGGTGTCGCTTACGTGGATTTGTTGGGTGGCACGTCTTCATCCCCGCTCTTGCTCAAGGAAAACAGCGACAAGGTGCCGGTGCTTTATGCGGACCGGTCCTTCTTCGACGATATTGTTGATGGCGCGCGCGATGTGCTCAAGCGCGCTGACACGACCATGAAGACGATCGAAGACATTCTGGTAGAGAACAAACCGGTCATCAACGAAACGATCAAGAACGTCGAGACCTTTTCGGCTGCCCTTGCGGCCAACTCGGATGGCGTCAAGGACTTCATGGCAAACATCGGAGAAGCTTCGCAGGCCTTCTCCAGCCTTTCAGGCCGGCTTGAAAAGCTCGTTGATCAGGGCGAGCGTCTACTGGCAGCTGTTCCCTCTGACAAAGTTACGGCGATCGTTGATGACCTGACGAAATTCTCCGGCAGCCTGGGTAAAGCCAGCGACGATATCGATCTGTTGATGAGCGATGCGCAGAGCGCGGCCAAGGAACTGGAAACCTTCACGAAAAAGCTCAATGACGGCCTCGACAACGTTCAGAAGATCGTTCAGGCGGTCAAACCCGAGGATGTAGAGAAAGTCATGGGCGGTGCTGCAGCGCTTGGGGGCGTGCTTGAAACCCGCAGCGATGACATCAGCAAGCTAATCTCCTCGACCACCACGACCATGCAGAATATCGACAAGATCGTTGCCGTAGTTCAGGAGCGGGAAGGTGCCATCTCCGAGATCCTGGAAGGTGGCAGGGACGTCGTTGTGAAGGTTGATGCGATCATGAGCCGCGGTGTTGAGATTGCCGCTGCGATTGACCCGCTTCAGATCGAGGAAGTGGTCCAATCCGTCAACACTTTCACAACTGGCATGAATGCCTCGCTTGTGCGTGTGGACGAAGTGCTGGCGAGCGTCGATCCCCAAACGGTTGAAAATGCCGTCAACGGCGTTGCCAGCGTGATCGACAACTTCAACAATCAGCAGAGCCAGATCAACGAAATCATCGCTTCCACCAAATCAACGGTTCAGAATTTTGAAGCGGTTTCGGCAACAGTTCGCGGTCAGGACGACCGGATTGCTGCATTGATCACGGATGTTCAGGCCGCCGCCGAACGTTTCGCGGAAACACTGCAAACCGCCGATACGCTTCTGAAAGCCGTGGATCCGGAGAAGGTGGCCAATATCGTCGGCTCAGTTGAAACGACCGCTTCGGAACTTGCCAGCCAGGAAAACGGCATTCCGTCAATCCTGCAAAGTGCGCAGCAAGCAGCGGACAATGTGCAGCAGATGACGGCGGATCTCTCCAAGCGTACGCCGGATGTCGATCAGATCATTACCGACGCCAAGCAGATGACCGCGACCTTGAATGCAACTTCGGTGCGCGTTGAAAGCCTGGTCGAGAAAGTCTCGACGATGGTTGATGGTGATGGTGAAGGCCTGATCAAGGAGGCAACGCTTGCCGCGGAAGCGATTCGCAAGGTTGCCGTTGCCTTTGAAAGCCGCGCGGACTCAATCGCAGGCGGCTTGTCGAAATTCGCAACGCAAGGATCTTCCGATTTCACAGCGGCATTGGCACAGCTCAACCGGACGCTGGTCTCGATCCAGCGCGCTGCGGAAAGTTTTGAACGCAGTCCGAACCGGGTGATTTTCGGGGGCGAGGATGTTCCGACCTTCAGTGGCGGACGGCGGCGATGATAAAGAAAAGAATTAAGGGCAGTGGCGCATGACGAAGGCAACGACCAACATGACCCGCCGGGGCGTTCTAAGCGTTCTCGGCCTCGGGGCAGCGGTTGCCGGGTGTTCCAGTACAGCGCCTTCGGCTTTCTACAGTCTGACTTCGGCTGATGTTGAAGGCCTCAGAGGCCGTTCAAGCCGCGTACAGGTTCTTGTCGCGCCGCCACGTGCACTGAAGGCACTCGATACCAGCTACATCGCCGTCGTCGATGACGGGCCCATCTACAGCTACTATCCCAAATCCGCCTGGGCGGACACGTTGCCGAATGTCGTGCAGATAAAGCTCCAGGAAACGCTGCAGAATACGGGGCGGTTGCGCGGCGTCGGGCTCCCTGGTGACGGCCTTCTGATCGATTATCAGCTCCAGACCGAAATACGCGCATTCGAGCTTCAAGTCTCGGGGAACCGGGGTGTTGTCGAAATTTCCGCCCGTGTCGTGAACGACCGGAATGGCCGGACCGTCGCGACGAAAGTCTTCCGCGCCGAAACACCGGCCGGAAGTTCATCGGTCGACAAGGCCGTTGAAGCCATGAACAACTCCGCCGACCGTGTCTTCGCTGAAATGGCCGCCTGGACGCTCCGGAACGTTTAGAAATCAGCCTCAAAGCAACATCAACGACAGTCCCGGCACCGCGATCAACAGGGCCAGGCGCAGGATGTCTGCCGCCCAGAAGGGGAGGACGCCTGCGAAAATAGTGCGAAGCGGTATGTCGGTGAGCACGGAGCGCAATACGAAGACATTGAGGCCGATCGGCGGGGAGATGAGGCTGATCTCGGTGACCACGACAACGACAATTCCAAACCAGATCAGAACCATGTCCGGGTCGCTCAAGGGACCGGTGCCGAAATCAAGTGACGTGACCAGCGGAAAGAACACCGGGACTGTCAGCAGGATCATCGACAGGCTTTCCAGAACCGCTCCGAGCAGGATGTAGATCAGCACCAGCACGAACATCACGACATAGGCATTGACGTCCAGCGACTGCACGAACGCAAGCAGGGCATCGGGAACACCGGCATAGCTGATGAAGTTTGAGAACACCTCCGCTCCGATGATAATGGCGAAGATCATCGCTGTTGTTTTGGCGCAGTTGAGGCCTGCCGTGAAGAGCTTCTCAAAGGTCAGACCGCCGGACAGGAAAGCAATGAGCAGTGCGGTTGCTGCCCCAATCGCCGCCGCTTCCGTCGGTGTAAAGAACCCACCGTAAATGCCGATCATGATGACGGCAAAGAGGCCGAGGACAGCCAGCACACCCCAGACATCCTTGCGGTCCAGCGCAATGTCGTCGTGCTCGGACGGGGCGAGCGCGGGTTTCAAACGCACGGTCACATAGACAGCGGCCAGATAGAAAAGGACGCCTAGCAGGCCCGGAATGATCCCGGCGATGAAGAGTTTGCCGATATCGGCTTCCGTCAGGAGGCCGTAGATGATCAGGATCACGCTCGGCGGGATCAGGATGCCGAGCGTGCCGCCGGCGGCGATTGAGCCGGTTGCAAGGCTATCAGAATATCCTGCCTTGCGCATTGACGGCATGGCGACCTTGGACATTGTTGCCGCCGTCGCGAGCGAAGATCCGCATACCGCTGAAAATCCTCCGCAAGCGACAATGGAGGCCATGGCAAGGCCACCGCGCATGCGGTGCAACAGGCTGTGGGCCGTGCTGAAAAGCGACTGACTGACACCGGAAATCGTCAGGAGATTACCCATCAGTATGAACAGTGGGATCACGGAGAGCGTATAGGACAGGCCCGTGTCGAAGGCGGCGTTGCCGAGAAGGTTCAGGGCCGCGTTCCAGTTGCGCAGGGCTGCAAAGCCAGCCGTTCCGACAATGATCATTGCAACGGCAATTGGTACACGCAGCAGCACGAGGCCGAAGAGAGCAACAAAACCAATCAGGGCTTCAAGCACGTGTCAGGCCTTTTCGCGCAAACGCCGGAGCGTCCAGAAGATCGCTGCGATCGCAGATACGGTGAAAGACGCCGTCCCGAGCCAGCCGATCAGATAAAGTGGGATTTCAAGGGAATCTGTAACCTGTTCGCGCCGCTGCAGTTTTTCGGCATGCTCAGCGAGTTCGAGCGAAACAACTGCAAAGACAGCGACAGTCGCGATCCCGGCACAGGCCGCGCCAAAAACTTTCAGAATATTGCTCTTCAGGCCGTCAAGCAGTTCCACTTCAATGTGCTCGCCGGCCGCCGTTGTGAGCGGCAAGGCAAGGAAAATCAGCGATGCCAGGAGCAGCTGAGTCAGTTCGTAGGCGCCGTTTACGGGGCTGTTGAAGAGATACCGCGCAACAACGTCCAGGCAGGTGAGGCCGATCATGGCCACGAGTACAAGCAAACAGGCAAAACCGAGTAGAAATGTTGCTCCGCGCCGGATACCCCGGAACCGGCGCGAAGCGGAGGTGTCAGGTTCTGACGACATCATCAGTTGCTGATGCCGGTTTGTGAACGCAGTTCGGAAAGTGCGGCGGCACCGTCAAAGCCGGTTTCTGACACCGCGTCGGCCCAGCTGGCTTCGTGTTTTGCCGCCAGTTCCCTGATCTTTTGGAGAACGGGAGCAGGTGCGTCATAGACTTCCAGGTTCTTGTCGGAGATGTAAGCCGCGCCGCGTGTGTCGGCGCCATCCCAGACGTTGCCGGCAAGTTCTGCAAGCGCAGCTCCGGATACCTCTTCGATGGCCGCCTTGTCCTCGTCGGAAAGTCCATCCCAGACATCTTCGTTCATCACCATGAACCAGGACGTGTTGTAGATGCCGCCCGGCACTTTCATGGAGGACTTGACGTAGTCGGTCAGCTTGAACGCCTGAAGCGCTTCCATCGGGAAAGTGACGCCGTCGATCACACCGCGGGACAGCTTCTCATAGACTTCGCCCGGCCCCATGAATTGTGTCGTGATACCGAGATCCTGCGACAGGTCGGCAATATAGCCGCCCGGTGTGCGGATTTTCAGACCGGAGAAATCCTCCGGTGTGTCAATCTTTCGCTGGTTGTTGTGGAACATGCCCGGGCCGTGAATCCAGAGACCAAGCAGCTTGGTGCCTTCATGTTCGTCCTGAGCGTTCAGCTTTCCGGCGTAAACGTCCCAGTAAGCCTTTGACCCGTCGGTCGCCGTATCGGCGATGAAAGAGAACTGGCCTATGCGCGAGCGCAGGAAACGGTCATCGCGCGTGAAGGAGTGCAGTCCATAGGTGATATCGGCGACGCCGTCGGCAGCGAGGTCGTAATGTGCCGGAGGCGGTCCAAGCGGTTTGGGCAGGATCCGTACGGTCACACGGCCTTCTGTTGCCTTGGCAACCTGGTCAGCCCAGGGCTCCATGACGCCAGTGACAATCGGATGTTTGGGGGGCAGCCAGGACGACAGAACCAATTCATCCGCCTGTGATGTTGCGACAAATCCGGCGAGGGCCGTTGCCGTCAAGCCAGCCAGAATCGAAAGACACTTGATTTGTTTCACGGATTCCTCCTCCCGTTTGCAGGCTGACCGGTGATTTTCACCAATTAGAGTGGTATTCAGCTTGCGCTTCCCGAAAATAGTTGCATATGAAACTAAGTCAATCTTAAAATCGGGGTGCCATTTCCTGAAACTGATTGAGTGCCGATGACCAAATCTGAACAATCGAGTGCCGAAGTAGCTGCGCAATCGTCAGAACGCCATTCAATGCCGGACGAGACGGGCTCCGGCTTCGTGCTCGAAAGGTTCTTTCCCTACCTCGTGCGCGTTTTTTATTCCGATGTCACCAGCGCGCTTTCGGCAGTCTATCAGCGTGACTACGGGATGATGCCGGCGGAATGGCGGACCATGGCGATCCTCGGCGCGGCGTCGGCCGGTCTTCAGGCAAGCGAAATCGTGGCCCGGTCCAGTATGGACAAGGTTGTTGTCAGCCGTGCGGTGAAACGCATGGAAGAGCGCGGTTACCTCATACGCGAGACAAATTCTGAAGACGGCAGGAGTTATCTTCTGCAATTGTCAGGAAAAGGCCGGACGGTTTATGCCGATCTTGGGCCCAAGTTGTTGGCGGTCGAGCGCAAAATGCTGAAAGGCCTCACCGAAGACGACATATACGGATTTCTGGCAATTGCGCAGCGCATCCGCGATAACCTGGCCGAAGGGCAAGCCCCCAAGAGCTGACAAGAGCCTTGCAACAGACAGAAAACCGATGCTGAACGCACCATCTCAGCTCATGTCCTGCTACGCTCAATCAAACCGCTCTGTGCCAAATTTTTCGGCGCATTTATAGGCCTCGGCGGGCTCTTGTCCCGGCGCACAAAAAAGGCGGCCTAAGGCCGCCTTTTCGTTTCATCGCTGATCGGCTTAGTCGAGCCGCCCGCTGGCGTGAGCGAGCATGGTGTAAACCTTGCCGGTATCGGATGTCAGGTATGTCTGGCCCAGCATATTGTCGCGATCGTTTCTGGACACCTGTGCCAGCAGCTGTTCAAAGTCCGACACGTAGCGTTCAACAGCCGTGCGGAACTCCGGATCGCGCGAGTATTTCTGACGGATTTCGTCAAAGGTCTGCTGTCCCTGGAGTGTGTAGAGACGGCGGGTGAATACATTCCGCTCTCCGTCCCGATACCGGTTCCAAAGATCAATGAAGGTCTCGTGATCGATCGCGCGGGCAATATCGACGGACAGCGAATTCAGGCTTTCAACCGTCTGTAACGGCGTGCGTGCCATGCTCGTGTCGACGCTTGCGTCATCGTCGCGGGACGCTCTGCGCAGAAGATCGGCGACCCAGCCCTTGCCTGCAGGATTACCGCCCTGAGGCTGTGCCGGCTGCTGGCGGCGGGTTTCCACCGGGCGTTGTTGCGTCGGGCGCGGGTCGGCGGCAGGAGCCGCCTGCTGCGGTGCGGGCTCCGACGGCACATAGCTCGCTTGTGGAGCAGGCTGAGGCGCAGGGGCTGCGGAGGCAGCCGCCTGGGCCTGCGGACGCGAGATGTCGAGCGAATTGGATTGTTTGGCAACAATCTCCGAGAGTTCCGTCAGAGCGCGGATCTGTTCGTTGACCACTTTGCGCAGCGCAGCGGAGGACTCCTCCGCTTCGTCCGGCAAGTTCAGAACACCCTGTTTCAATTCGCTGCGGGTTGCCTCGAGTTCGCGATGAACCTCGCGGGCAACATCGCGCATCCGGGCGGCCGCATCGTTGAAACGATCCGACGCGTCGCTGACGGTGCGGGTCATTTCGGAAATGATGTCGTCCTGGGCCGAACGGATAGCGTCGCGGGCTTTCTGCCCTTCCATTCCAGCGGTCATGCGCATGGATTCGAACTGTTCGGCAACCTGTTTGGATGCTGCTTCTGCCGCCGCGCCAAGCATGTTTGCAGCTTCGCGTGCGCGGTCGTCAGCAGATTCCAGTGTGTCCGACAGGGTCTGAGTGAAGGACCGCATCAGCGAGTCGACTGCTTCCGTCTTCGCCAGGAGAGTGTCCGCGACTTCTTCGATCGCCGTGCGGCGGTCGGAAACGCGTCCTGCGACGGAGGCATTTGTGTCTTCCAGATGGCGTGCGGCGCGGGTCAGCTCCTCGGACTGGTCGCCGAAGCGATTTGTGAGGTTCTGAATATCCGCAAGCGTGGTCTGTGTGACATCGCGCAGGTTGGAGACCTGCTCGTCGATAAGCGACGTCGTCTGGTTGGTTTCCTGGACCGCGCGATCGACCGCGGACCGGAACTCGCCGGCCCGGCGGGCGAGATTGCCTTCGACTTCGTTGAGATTTTCCCCAGCCGCCGAAACAATTCCCTGAAGGTTGGCGTTGGATTCCTCAACCTTGTTGAGAATGTCGGTGACATCGGCCTCAAGACGACGCTTGGTGTCTGTGAGCAGGCTTGCGGCCTGATCGCTGCGCTCGCTGATGCTGGCGATAATCCGGTCGCCGGCTTCGACGAGGTTCCGCGTGGCATCGAGACCCGTGTGGGCAAAGGTCTCGGTGACGTCGCGCCCTTTGACGGTAATGGCATCGAGGATTGCCCCGTGCACCTCGGAGAGGCGGCCCGTAAGATCGTTGGCGCGCGCTTCAATGGCATTGATGAGGTCGTTGCCGTCCGTGCCGACAATCCGGGCGAGTTCGCCGGAGCGCTCACCGAAGGCCGCATTGAGCGCCGTTGCCTTTTCGAGCAGTTCGTTGGCGACATCATTGCCCCGGCCAACCAGAAGTTCCGCGGCTTCGGAAACTGCGCTGTTGACGCGAGCGCGGACCATGCCGGCTTCGCTCGACATCTGTCCGCGAATTTCTTCCAGCGTGCTCGTGAGGGTCAGGCGCGCCTGCTCGCTTTCGGCAGACAGGTTGCCGGAGATCTCGGCGATGAGCCCTGAAAGATCGCCACGGATCTTTTCGCTTTCGCCCGTAAGCGAGCCCGTGAACTCTGCAAGCGTACCGGCGTAAAGCGTGCGTGCCTTCTCGCTTTCTGCGGCCATGGCCCGTGCTGCGTCGCTGACTGCGGACAAGACCAGCTCACGGATCTTGCCGCTTTCGCCGGACATCGCGCCTGTTGCCTGGTGCATGGCGTTGCTGACCGTGTCGGCTGCCTTCTGGCTTTCGCCGACAAGGACGCCGCGGGCTTCGCCGACAGAACCTAGAACAATCTGCCGCATCCGATCGCCTTCACCAGCCAGCTTCTCGGTTGCCTGGTTAAGGGCGGTGTCCACGATATCGACGGTCTTGGTGCGTTCATCGGAAAGAGACTGAACCGCAGCGGCGACGGCTTCCTGCACGACGTCGCGAAGACGGGTGCTTTCCGTCGACAGGGTTGCTCCGGCTTCCGAAATCACGGTCGTCAGAATATCACGTGCGCGCTCGCTTTCGCCCGTGAGCGTGCCGGAAATGCTCTCAAGGCGCTCATTCAGGAGCGTTTCGAGCTGTGTTGCGCGGCTGTCGAGCGTTTCAGCAACCTCAAACACCTTGGCGCCGAGCGACACGTTGATCTCCGCAATGCGCTCCGACAGCGAATCTGTGAGTTGTTCGCTCTGCTTACCGAGCACGTTGCCGGCTTCGGACAAGCGGTTGTCGAGCGCGCTCGTCATTTCGTCCTGACCTTCGACAAACGCCTTGGCAATTTCCTTCGTTCTGGAAATCAGGGTCTCGGAAATCTGACGGGCACGCGCATCAAGCGTCTCGTCGATGCGATCCGTACCGCTTGTCATCGAGGCAGACAGGAGTTCCGCCTTTTCGGCCATGGATGCGGCCGCACCATCAACGCGATCGGAGAGTGTCTGTCCGATTTCCGTCGCCCTTTCGGCGAGGTTGTTGCCGGCGTTCTCAATGCGTTGACCCAACTGCAGGGTGATGGCATCGGAGCGGTCTGCCAGAACATCGGTGATATTGCGCGTCTTTTCTTCCAGTGCGTCGCTGATGCCGGTGGTCCGGTTGTCGATGGCGTCCGCAAGGATCTGGGTGCGTGTTTCCAACGTCGCTTCGAAGGAGGCTGTGCGCTGGTCAAGGGTCAGATCTAGCGTGTTTATATGACTGCCAAGCGCCTGATCCATGGTCGTAATACGTTCGCTCATGGAGCGGTCCATCGAGGACACCCTGTTTTCCAGGGTTGCGTCCATCGTGGTGACCCGTGCACCGAGCGATGTGTCCATGGAGTTGAAACGGCTTTCCAGCGTGGTGTCCATGAACGAGATCTTTTCACCGAGGGACATGTCCATTGACGCAAAGCGCTGTTCCAGTGACGCATCCAGCGTGCTGATGCGGTCGGTAAGCGTCGCATCCATGGAGGTGAACCGGTGCTCGAGCGAGGTGTCCATGGTACTGATGCGATCGCTCAGCGTCGCATCGATGGCGCCGTAGCGCTGGTCGAGTGATGCGTCCATCGCGGAGATGCGCTCGCCAAGTGCAGTGTCGAGCGAAGCGATGCGTTGGCCAAGCGATGCGTCAAGCGCCGTGCCGCGATCACCGATCGACGCGTCGATTGCAGCCGCGCGCTCAGCGAGCGTGGCATCGATTGCCGCAAGGCGATCTCCAAGGGAAGCTTCGATCTTGGCAGCGTGGCCTCCAAGCGAATTGTCCAGTTCAGCAGCGCGGCTGCCGAGCGTGGCATCGACCGCGCCAAGCCTGTCGCTCAGCGAAGCCTCGATAGCGGCGGCATGGCTCGTGAGGGAAGCATCCAGTGTTGCAGCATGACCGCCGATAGCCGCGTCAAGCCGTGCCGCATGGCCGCCGATTGCCGAATCCGCTTCTGCGATACGGTTGCCCAGGGAAGCGTCCATGGTGTCAATGCGTGTCGCGAAAGTCGTGTCGAGCGTGGACAAACGGGAGTCCATTGCTTCAGACAACAGCAGAGTTTTCGTACCGAAGGCTTCGATCAACTGGCCGCCGCGATCGGAGACCAATGTCTCCAGCTCGGAGAGGCGCGTTGTCAATCCCTCGTGAAGTGCGCCACCGCGGACTTCGAGTGTCTCGGCGATCTGGCCGCTGACCTGAGTGATGTCGTTGGCCACCCGGTCGCCGCGGCTGCCGATCAGTTCGGCAAGCTGTGTGCCCGTTTCGGCAAGCTTGTAGGTGAGGGCATCCGTTTGCTGGCCAAGACCGTGCGCAAACTGGCTGGAAACGCTTTCCAGCGTGTCGCGGAAGCCGACCGTCTGCTGCTCGAGCATGGTTGCCATCTCGTTGCTGCGGGCCGTAAGTCGCTCGTCCAGCTCGGTGCCGTTGATTGAGATAGCGGTGTAGATGCGCTCGGAGATACTGTCCAGCTTCTCCGCGAGTTCGCCACCCCTGACGGAGATGGTCTGGGTGAGAGACCCGGCGGTTTCGTCGAGCTTGGCTGCAATTTCGCCGCCGCGAAGCGACAGGTCGACAACGATGCTTTCGCCGGTACCGCGCAGGATTTCGGCAACTTCCGTTGACCGGCCTGACAGCGTTTCAACGATTTCAGCGCCGCGAATGGAAATCGTGTCCGTGACCGCCTGGCCGCGTTCAGAGATACTTTCAACAACGCGCGAACCGGTGGCCGCCAGAGACTCGTCCAGATTGGTGACCCTGGTATCAACCGTGGTGACAAGTTCCTCGGTCCGCGTCGTGATCGTGTCGATCAGTCGTCCGGAAGTCAGCGACAGGTTGGCGTTGATTTCCTCACCGCGCTTGGTAATGACATCACCGACCGTGACACCAGTGTTTTCCAGCGTAGAGCGGAATTCCTCGGCCTTGTTGTTCAATGTCGCAATAACGGACGTGCTGGAAGAAGCCAGCGTTTCGTTGATCTCCGTGCCCCGGTCAGAGAGGGTTTCAACGAAGGCGTTTGCCGTTTCGGCAAATCGCTCGTTGACCTGGTTGCCACGGGCGGAGAGTGTTTCCCACATGGTCGCGCCGGTCTCGGAGAGATTGTCGACCAGTTCGTGCCCGGTCAGGGACAGGCGGGACACGTAATCTTCCGCGCGCACTGTCAGATTGTCGACCAGCTCGTTGCCGGACGCGTTGAGGGTTGCCCCGAGAGATTCAATGCGTGAATCGACCGTAGAAGTCAGTTCCGCGACGCGGTTGTTGACGGCATCGATCATACGCTGGGAAGCCTGATCAACTGTTTCGCCAAGCTCGCCGGAAGTGCTTGAAAGCTGGGAAGAAAAGTTTTCGTGCGCCCCTGCGATCGTCTCCCGGACGCGCTCGGCATTGATCACGATGGATTCCCGCTGGCTGACCAACTCCTCGATCAGGGCGCGGATCTTCAGTTCATTATCATTGTAGGACCGTTCAAGTGACGAGACCTCATTATGAACGAGGACCTCAAGCTCACTTGCACGGGCAATCGCGCGTTCAATACCGTCCCCCATGGCGGCAACCTCGCGCCGAATGGCCTGGCCGACGCTCAGGATGGATTCCTTCGCCATGTCTTCCGGTTCGGCAAGGCGCAGGGCCACTTCGGTCATGCCGCGGGCGACGATACGCATTTCCTGCGCGCGCCAGATCATCATGGCCATGATGAAGAAGAAGATGATCGGAACCAGGATGCCGACTGCGGCGAGAAGCATTTCGGGAGACGAGAACAGGGCTTGCGGATCGCTGAAAGAAACCACCTTGTCGGAGAAGGCAGACATGAACAGGCTGCCGCCGAGCGCTGCCCAGACGATGCTCAACGCGAGAGCGCCCCAAAACGGAGCTGAGGACGGCCGGCGCTGCAGTGCGTAGATCAGGTTCCCGATATTGCGGCGATCGTCATTTGCGGCCGGCGGACGGTTGCTGCGACCACGTCTGCGTGAGGAGCGCTGCTCTTCTTTTGAGCTCGTACCCTGGGGCGATGACTGAGGCTTTGTCTCCGGCTCTGTTTCCGCTTCCTTGCTGACGGTGGCCGCTGAAGTGTTTTCATCAAAATTGAAAGTTGCGTCTGGACCGCCAAAATCCAGCTTGAGCGCTTCTTCAACTGCTGAAAGTGCTGCTTCCGCCGGATCTTTAGCCTTTGTCGGATTTGCCATTTAGGATCGCCTCACGTCCGTACTCATTACACGCCGGTAAACTCGCCTGCTAACGCAAGCTATTGTATTCCATACTCACTGGATGCGTCACCTCGCGGTTACCGCTGGACTTAACTCAACCGCAAAATCGTTGTTTGGGAGGGCCGCCGCTGACCGACCGTCCAGTTTTTCCAGACGGTGCTCATCCCAACCTTGCCGCATCAGCAACTGTAATGGCACAATCTCTCCTAACGAACAAGAAACAGCAATGGCATGAATCACTTAGGGGGCGGTTTCGATGCCGGAATCAAAGAAAAATAACGTAGCGGAAGCAAATTCAGGCAGTGACGTTCAGCCGACCCTCAAGGTTGGAAACCTGACGGCTGCACAAAAGCGATGGTTGAAAAAAGGGCTGGAACAACCCGGCGGCAAACTTCCCTTGTTCGATGAAAACGGACGCGAGATTCCGGCGCGCACCATTCGCGCCTGTATCGACGCAGGGTGGGCAGAGCCTTGGTTTTCCAACCCAATCAAGCCCGATTGGCTGGTTTGCAAACTGACCCCTGCCGCATTTGATGCGCTTGCCGCAAGGCGAATTCGCAAAAAAAGTTAACGCTGTTTCGCATTGCAGCAAACATTTCGATAAGCGGAAATGGCGGAAAGACAACGTTTTTCTCAAACGCGATTGTTCCGCCTGAATTGCGTCCGTTAACCAAAAATTCAGTTTTTTGGGGACATTCGCCTGAATCGCCCGATTTCGAGGCCGGTTTAACCGGGCGTTTGGGTCTTCAGCTCACAGTTTTTGACAGTAGAAGCCAGCGGCGAGGTGCCGGATGGTGAATTGTAAGTAGTATGGAGTGCCGTCATGGCCCCTTCATCCATGGCCCGCGTCAGCGGCCGCGTGGGTCCGGATGCGCCGATCGACCTGGTGCAACTGGCAACGAACACCCTCGGAAACCGGGATCTCGAGGTCCAGGTTCTGCATCTTTTCAAATCGCAATCCTGTTCGACTCTCGAGCGGCTTTCCAACGAAACAGACAGCAAGGTCAGGCTTGACCTCGTTCACACGCTCAAAGGATCAGCCCGTGCCATAGGAGCCGGGCGGGTTGCGGATGTCTGCGAAAACCTGGAAGGACGCATGAAGCAGACTTCCGACGCGGCCACCGAAGGCCTTGAAGCCGCCGTCGACGAAGCCAACACATATATAAGAGATCTTCTGACCGGCTGACTGATTGTCACATTCGAGGCAGAATTTCCCTGGAAGACGTCGCAGTCCTTGACCTTTGCGACGGAAGCTTTATGTCGGTTCAGCTGAAACCCGCAATTCTAGGCTTGGACGTGACTTATGCCGAAAATCACATTTGTAACCTTCGATGGAAACCAGACCGAGGTAGATGCCGCTGAAGGCACGACGGTTATGGAAAACGCCATTAAGAACATGGTCCAGGGCATTGAAGCGGAGTGCGGCGGTGCCTGTGCCTGCGCAACGTGCCATGTTTATGTCGACGATGCCTGGAAGGACAAGACCGGAACGGCAGAGCCGATGGAAGAAGACATGCTCGATTTCGCGTATGACGTGAAACCAACCTCGCGCCTGTCATGCCAGATCAAGGTCACACCGGAACTCGATGGACTGGTTGTCCACGTGCCGGAGCGTCAGGCTTAAGCAGCCGCTTCTTTCCGAAATCCAAAACCCGCCGGTTCCGGCGGGTTTTTTGTGACCTTACTCCGCGGGCTGAGTAACCCGTTTCCGGAACCAGAAGTCGACCTCGCGCCCGTCTTCCGGATCGCTTGGGATCAGCGATGCCAGCACAAGGCTGACTGCTGCCATGGCCGCGCCTGCCAGGAAGACAGCAGCAGGTGATATCAGCCAGACAAATCCAAACAGAACCGGAATGAACACTGCCGCGATATGGTTGATCGTGAAGGCAACGCCGGCGGTCGGTGCAATGTCGCGCGGATCTGCGATTTTCTGGAAATAGGTTTTCATGGCGATCGCGATTGCGAAAAACGCGTGGTCGACCACGTAAAGGGCGGCAGCCACCCACGGGCTTGAGACAAACGCGTAGGCCACGAAAACACCGATCAGCCCGATATATTCAAAGATCAGTGCCTTACGCTCGCCGAAGCGAACGATCAGCTGGCCGATTTTCGGCGCAAGGATCATGCTGAATACGCCGTTGATCAGGAACAGCCCGGCGATTTCATGAACGTCATATCCAAAGCGTTCGACCATCAGAAATCCGGCGAACACCATGAAGATCTGGCGACGGGCGCCGCCCATGAACGTCAAAGCATAGTATAGCCAGTATCTTCTTCGCAGGATCAGTTTCTTGTGCTGCGGCACGCCCTCTCTGAAGTGAGGGTATGCCAGCATCAGAAACGCCAGGACAACAAGCGTCAAACCGCCGGCGATCGCAAAGACCACTGTGAAGGAGAGGTGAAAGGTCTCCCAGGCAAAGTAAACGAGCCCATAGGCGATCAGGGCGGCGAAAGAACCGACCGAAATGATCTTTCCCATCGTCGCGGCGGCCGTCGCCTTGGGCAGCCACTGCAGCGATAGCGACTGGGCCATGGTTTCGTAGTAGTGAAACCCGATCGACATAATCAAAGTGGTGACGTAGAACCCGATCGCGGTTGGAAAGTAACCGGTAATGGCAACGCCAATCCCCAACAAGAGAAGCGATGCATAGGCGAGCGTCTGTTCGCGCATGACCAGCAAAAGATAGACCGCGAGAAAGCTTAGGAAGCCGGGAATTTCGCGGATCGATTGCTGAATACCGATCTCGCGCCCGGTAAAATCGAGTTCCTGAACCGCGAAATTGTTCAACAGGTTCCACCATGCCGCAAAGGACAACTGCATGGCGCCGGCCATGATCATGAGAAGAACCGCCGGCGACCGCCAGCCTGTCACTTCATCCGGGTGAGCGTTTTGTGTGAAGTAGGTCATTCCGTAGCCATTCTTGAAACATATCTTGGCAGCGCTGCTGTTTGCTTCTAAACGCGATTGGAGCTTGCGTGTTAGCGCTGTTTTGTCATGATATGTTTCCCAGTCGCCAAAATCTGATGCGCGACCCCAGATAATGAAGCGAACCAGAGCGTAGTCTCATGAGCATTCATCCCGAACTGGCTGAATTTCCGACGACCGAAATTGCCGCGCCGCTGATCGGCTATGCGAAATCACAGCCCCGAGGGGCACTCAATGACTGGCACGCACATGATGCCGCGCAGCTTTTTCACGTTGTCAAAGGTTCTCTGGCAATCGATACCGAGCATGGGACTTTCTTTGCGCCACCGGAGCGCGCGGTCTGGCTGCCACCGCGTGTTGCACACCAGACGCGGTATCTGACCGACACCGACCTCAGATATGTGTATGTGCAAATGGACCACACTCACGATCTGCCGCAAACGCCGCAGGTGATCCAGGTAACAACGCTTCTTCGTGCGCTTATTCTGGAATTCATGTCTTATCCGCGGTCTCAGACGGAGCAGGGGCCCGCGGCGCGGATCGCAGCCGTCATCCTGGACCAGCTCAAGATGCTGCCCGCCGCTCCGCTGCAATTGCCGATGCCGCGTGATGCGCGGCTGCGCACCTTGTGCGAAGCGATCATACGCTGTCCCGCCAATATCCCTTCGCTCGATGAAGCCGCGCGCCGCAGCACTGTTTCCGTGCGATCTTTCGAACGACGTATGAAAGCCGAAACGGGCCTCAGCTTCAGAACCTGGTGCAGGCAAGTCAAACTTTTCAGGGCACTGGAGCTTTTGGCTTCGGGCCGGTCTGTTTCCGATGTCTCGCACAAACTCGGCTATGAAGGCCCAAGCGCCTTTGTTGCAACATTCAAAAAAGCGTTTGGTGTAACCCCTGGCCGCTATTTCTCCGAAGGTGATTCGAATTCGTAATTGTGAACAAAATGAATCCATCTGGTCCCCAGAAAACCACCTGATTTTCCGTTCGGTCACCCTTTTTAACCGTGTGCAGCCCTAGGTCTTTATCGGCGATCTATTTGAAACAGGACGCGTACGAAAAATTGAAGTGTACGTAAGGTAAAGCTTAAATTGCACAGGTACCTCCATTTCATCAGAGGTCCAAAATCAAACACTTTTTGAATATTATTCTCAAAAATTATGACCTACGTGTTTTCGCGTACCGCTTCGAAATTACCTTGAGTAAGAACAGAATTACTTGAAGTGAGTTGGTGGTAAATATTTATTTTTGGATCAAATGCATTCTATAGTTGTTTCCTTTTTTGTATGGTTGTTTGATCAGTTTAAGTACTTAGTTTTTTTTTAATAAGTACAAACAAGCATCGGTCCCAGTGTGTGGTGCTGATGAGAGAAACTTTCATGACGATTCAAAACAAGATTTTGTCCGGTGTTGTCTTGATGGCAGTCCTGGCAATTGTTTCCGGTGGTGTGGGGTTATGGCAGGTCAAAAAGATCGAAGGTCAGATCAACGAAATCTCGGATGTCGTGACGCCTACGATCGAAACGGCCGACGACGTTGTTTACTACGCAACGGAAATGCAAAAACTGATCCTGGAAATCCTTGCGGACGAAGAGCCGGAGGATGTGGCCGAGCTGCATAAAGAATATCAGCAGGCGGTTGGCAACTTTGAACTTGCGGTTGAAGAACTGGACGGAATCATCGTCGACGAAGAGCTGCAAAATACGATCGATTCCCTGATAGACGAAAAACTCGCTCTCTTTGCGGCAGCCGACGCAATGTATGTGTCCCATGGCGACGAGTTGAAATTCGAAGCTCTTGCGGAGTCCCAGCAGGCCGAAATGGACGAGCTCGGCGACCGAATTGCAGACCGGCTTCTGAAACTCTCTGAAAGCAACGAGCAGGAGATGGCCGCCGCCGAGGAGCAGGGCGACACGCTTGTGGCGTCCGGCGAGGCGACAGCCGAGGGCTTGAACCAGATTCTGGGAGATCTGTTTGAGCGCGAATATCCGATGGTCGAAGCTGCTTTGAAACTGCGCTCCCTCGTCAACGCCATCGAAGCCTCTGTCGGCGAAGTGATGGCAGAGGAGAACCCTGACAGGATCGACGAACAGCGCGCGGCTTTTGCCGCCGTCGCAGGCGAAGCGGATCAGTGGCTTGCCGCGCTTGCAGAATATTCCGAAACCGATGCCGATCGTGCCGATATCGCGGACCTGACAGGAGACTTCGCCAACTGGGTCGCCATGGCCACGGCACCGGACGGGGTGTTCGACACTCACTTCAAGATGTTGACCAACGAAGGGATTGCCGACCTCAAGGCTGAAGAGGTTGACCAGGTCGGCGACGAGCTCGTCGCCCAGATCAACCAGGTCATCGACGTTGCCGACGCTTTGGCCGACGGAGCCGACGAAAAGGCGGCCGTTCTGGTCAATACGGCGACCATGATCCTGCTGGGACTTGGCGTTGTCTCGCTGGCAACGGCCGGTATTCTCACCGTAATTGTCATGCGCACGGCAATCCGCCCCCTGAAAGACCTTACGGAGGTCATGTCAAAGCTGGCGCAAGGGGAACTGGACCTCTCGGTTCCCTCGCAGGGGCGTCCTGATGAAGTCGGGCGCATCGCCGATACTGTTGAAGTTTTCCGGCAGAGCGGCGTAGAGCGTATACGGCTTGAGAAAGAGGCTTCAGAAGCCAATCAGGTGCAAAGCGAGCGTCAGGAGCGGGTCGATCAGCTGATCACGAAGTTCCGCGAGAAAATGAGCTCACTGCTTTCGATGATCACGCATGACAGCGGTGACATGAAGAGTGCGGCATTGACGCTCAACCAGATCGCGGAAACGACGGAAACCACAACACAGGGCGCTTCCGCGTCTTCAAGTGAAGCCACGGCCAATGTGGAAACCGTTGCCGGTACCACGGAAGAACTGACAGCGTCCGTGCAGGAGATCAGCGGACAGGTTGCCCGTGGGCTGAGCCTGGCGAACAGCGCAAGCAAGGACGCGGACAGCGTCAATGTTAAGGTGAAATCGCTGGCGGAAGCCGCACAGCAGATTGGCCAGGTGATTGGAATGATCTCCGACATCGCGGAGCAGACCAATCTTCTTGCGCTCAACGCGACGATCGAAGCTGCGCGTGCAGGCGAGGCCGGCAAAGGATTTGCGGTGGTTGCCTCCGAAGTCAAGTCGCTTGCCGAACAAACTGGGAAAGCGACGGAACAGATTTCTCAGCAGATCACGACCATTCAGGCCTCCACGGAGGAAGCGGTTGTCGACATTGGCGGCATTGCGACGTCCGTCTCCGAGATCGATGCCTTCATGACGTCTATCGCTGCGGCAATCGAAGAGCAATCCGCTGCAACGCAGGACATTGCCCGGAACGTGCAACAAGCAGCCGAAGGCAACAAGGCGGTCAGCAGTGGCATGGAGCAGGTCAGTTCTGCAGTGACGGAAACGAAAAGCTCAGCAGACAGTGTTCTTAGCTCGTCGGAAAACCTTGCCGAGAGGTCTTCCGAGATCAGCGAAGAAGTCGACACCTTCCTGCAGGCGGTGGAGGCGGCTTGACGGTTACAACGTAACAGCACTGCTTCAATATTCGGCGTCCGGAAACGCCGTTGGCCAAGGCGCCGGCTTTTTGCCGGCGCCTCATTCGTTTGCACACGGTATCTGCCGCACGATCGCCGTCTCTTCGCGCGTCTAGTGTCTGTGCACTTCGTGCTCCCCGGGGATCAGCAACTTCGATTGATCTGTCTCATGGCGTACCCACTCTGCAGGGACCAAGACTATGTCAAACAGTTTTGGAGAAACGCCATGTTCAAGAAAATCCTCGTACCAGTCGATCCGGCGGAACCCGGTTTTGCTCAGGAGGCGCTTTCAAAAGCCGCCCAGATGGCGCGTGATTATGGCGCCAAGATCCATCTGACGGCCGTCTCCCCTGAAGTGCAAAGCTTTGTCGCCACCCAATTGCCGGATGGCTGGCAGAAGCGTACCTTTGACCAGACGATGGTCATTCTCGACAAGATCAAAGGGGATCTCGATCTGCCGGATGATGCTGTCGACTCAGTCGTGAAAATGGGCAGCGTCTACCATGAGATAATCGAAGAAGCCGAAGCATCCGGGTGTGACCTTGTGCTGATGACATCGCACAAACCTGGCCTGAGCACCTATTTCATTGGTTCGAACGCCGCCCATGTCGTGCGGCATGCTCCGTGCTCCGTTATGGTTCTGCGCGGCTGAAAAACAGGCTGATCAGTCCTTTCGAGTCAACAGCATTTCGATGGCAGCGTACCGGAAGGGATACAGGTCGGGATCTGCCCGCAGGAGCTCTTCCGCGCGGGCATAGATCCGGTCGATCAGCCCGTTCTTGCCGGGGACTGCCGACAAGGCATTGGCAAGCACGGCTTCCGTAAACGCTCTGAAGAAATTGGTGTAAGCGCTGGCATAGGCCTTCAGGTCGCCGTTTTCCTTGAATTGGTCAACGAAAGGGACGGCAATTTCGTAATCCTTTGTGTCTTCCAATTCGAAAAGACCCGCAGTCTCGTATTGCGGGTCCAAGACCGGCTCCGTCAATTCCGATAGGCGGCGCATGTAGACCGGCTGATAATAGTGATCGTAGGCCCCTTTCGGAAATTCACCCGTTTCGACAAAGCTGAGCACGGCGTCGTTGAGAACGTCGTAAATGCCGTCGCTGGTACAAACGTCCTCTGTCGCGCCGAAGACCTGCACCAGCAGCTTGCCGCCGGGTACAAGCTCCTTTGCCCTGACCCTTAAAAAGGCCTCAACGTCTTCGTTCGCCTGCTTTTTGAACGCAAGCCCGTTTTCCTGCGAGACGTAGCCGTTGTTGCGGACCTTGCTCGGGCCGTTGGGCTGTATATAGCCCGGCAACGTCTCCACCGGTCGCCGGGACAGGAAGCCGATGGCATTGAAGGTCATGGCGAGATGTACACTGCTGTCGGGGCGGAGCTGATCATACATGGAGCCGCCGACGGCAGAGGAAAAGACCCGATTGCTGCCGAAAACGGATTGACCGTGGGGGCGCAGGTTCAGGAAAAGCGTCGAAAAGTCGTTTGTCGGCAGATCCGAGTGGACGGTCTGTATCGGCATGGATGTGCGCGGAAGCAGGGTTTTCAGTGCCCTTTCCATCACCGCAACGGAGTTTCGACCCTCCGAACAGCCATAATCGGCGAGCGTGATGACTTGAGAATCTTCAAGCGGCACAGTCTTTGCGGCGTGGTCCAGGGTTGGCAACACCGCTTCGATCGCATTCCATTGGGTCGTTGAATTGGCGTCGTAGAAGCCGTGACCGGTCATTCCTGAAGTGGTCGCATGACTGTCCGGATCTATGACCGTGGCGTACTGGGAAGGGGGAACGGTTTTGCCGTCTGTCATCTTGCAAGTTCCTTCATGGCCTCGCTCAGGCCTTCCACTGTCATCGGGAACATGCGGCCTTCCATAAGCTCGTTGAGCATCTTGATGGAATGCGTGTAGTGCCAATGCTCTTCGCGAACCGGATTGAGCCAGACCGCACTTTTGTAAAGACCGGTGACACGCTGCATCCAGGCTGCTCCCGGCTCTTCGTTCCAGTGCTCGACCGACCCGCCCGCATAGGCAATTTCATAAGGGCTCATGGACGCATCCCCGACGAAGATGATCTTGTAGTCGGACGGGTACTTATGGAGCACATCCATCGTGTCGATGCGCTCCGTGTGGCGTCGGCGGTTTTCTTTCCAGACATATTCATAAAGGCAATTGTGGAAGTAGAAGTGCTCCATCACCTTGAATTCTGATCTCGCCGCCGAAAACAGTTCCTCGCAAACGCGGATATGGTCGTCCATCGACCCACCGATATCGAAAAACAGGAGCACCTTGACCGCATTGTGCCGCTCCGGGCGCATCCTGATATCGAGAAGGCCTTTGTGCGCGGTTGAACGGATCGTGTCATCAAGATCGAGTTCTTCGGCAGCGCCTGTGCGGGCGAAGTTGCGCAGCCGCTTGAGCGCGACCTGTATGTTCCGCGTTCCCAGCAACTGGGTGTCGTCGAGATCCTTGAAATCGCGCTTGTCCCAAACCTTGACCGCCCGCCGGTGCCGGCTTTCCTTCTGGCCGATGCGCACGCCCTCGGGATTGTAGCCGTAGGCTCCGAAAGGCGAAGTGCCAGCGGTTCCGATCCACTTGTTGCCGCCCTGATGCCGTTTTTCCTGCTCCTTGAGCCGCTCGCGCAGGGTCTCCATGAGCTTTTCGAAACCGCCAAGTGCTTCGATCTCGGCTTTTTCTTCTTCGGTCAGATGTTTTTCGGCGAGTTTTCGCAGCCATTCTTCCGGAATGTCGGTTGCGGGAACCTCGCTCATGAGGTCCAGTCCCTTGAAGACGTGGCCGAACACGCGGTCGAACTTGTCGAGATTGCTTTCGTCCTTCACGAGGGAGAGGCGCGCCAGATAGTAGAAATCCTCGACGCTCCGCTCCGCCAAATCCTTTTCCAGCGCATCCATCAGGGTCAGGTATTCCCGAAGCGAAACGGGAATGCCGGCAGATTTCAACTCGGTGAAGAAGCTTATGAACATAGGCTGAAACTAGCGGCCGGGCATGGACGTGTCGAGCGGGGATTCATCGCAGCAATTCTTTGGCTCGATTGCCGGCTGGTCATTGTTACGTCGGTTCCCTTGCGCCCTTTTCAGCGCTTTCGGAGGACGCAATCAATTCACCCATGAAGTCTTTCACATTCGGTCCGCTCGTGTCGATGAAAGGAGCCGGGCGGCAGACGGAAATCGCAGCGATGCCGATACGGGCGGTCAGGAGCCCGTTGATCACGCCTTCGCCCAAGCGGGCGGACAGGCGCGCCGCAAGACCGTGCCCCAGGATTTCAGAGGCAAGGCTGTCACCTGCCGCCATGCCGCCGGTGACGGCGAGATGGGCAAGAACGTGCTTGGAAAGCCTCAGGAATCCAAGCGTACCGGGCCGTCCGCCATAGAGCGTCGACAGCCGTCGGACTGTCCTGAGGTTTTCAAAGAGGACCATGAGAAGGTCGACAAGCGCGCGCGGACTGACTGCGGTGACAACGGAGACGCGTTTGGCGCTGTTCATGACGATCTTGCGGGCTTCGCTGTCAAGCGGTGCCAGGAGGTCGCGCTCGGCGAGCTTCACAAGGTCGCGGCCGTCGATGACTTCCCGCATGTGCCCCGCAAGGGCCTTGCGTCCCTGAGCGGTTTCGGGTCGGTCGCGATAAAGTTCCAGCAGCTCTTTCAAGCCGGTGGCCGCCTGCCGGGCATCGTCCTCGTCGGCTGCTGCCTGTATTTTGTCTCTGAGGTGATCGATCTTGCCAAGGCGCATGAGACCGGTCATCTCCCTGATCACAAGCCCCAGAAGCCCAAGCGCGGCGATGGCGGCCAGTCCGACACCAAGCCAGCCGAGCCAGTCGGTGCGCGCAAACAGGTCGCGTATCAGGCTGTCGACGGCCAGGCCGATCGACAGCGAGACAAGGCCGGTCAGTCCGATCATCAACCATTTGCCGAAACGGATGCCGGACTTCGGCGTGCTGGCATCGCGCGGCAGTCTCGGTTCGTCTTCGTCGAGCGTTGCCCGGGTAATGATGGCCTCGTCCGCAACAGGCATCCTGACCTCGTCCTCGGACATATGAACCTTGCGGTCATCAAGCCGGAAGGCAGCCGGTTTTCGATGTTCACGGGGATCGGTTCCGGTCATGCCAAACGGTCTCCAATCAAGAATTCAAGTGCCCTGTCGAGACGGATATGGGGGAGGGACAGGGTCAGCCCTTCAGCCGTGGTGTCGAGTTCGGGCGGCCGGAAACGCAGGAATTGCAAGTTTGATTTTCCGAGCCGGATCTTGGGTCCGGTCACTTCAGAAACTGAATCAGCTTCCCGAAAGAGTGATTCAGGATCTTTCGGCAAGTCACCGGGAAACATGGCGATTTCGGTCTTGCCGTCGTAGCTTTCACCATGAAGCGTTTCTCCCGGCAATGGTGTGCCAAGGATCGCAGGGAGTTCTTGACCCTTGTGTTTCACCGTTGCCTCACGGGTTGCACGAACAGCCGCCATCGCCAGAACGTCGACCTCGGCGCCCTTGAAGCGTGCGCGCTCTTCTGCGCGGGCGACAAGCCGTTTCAAGATCGCCTCCAGACGGTCGTGATCCACGCTGTGCAGATGGTCCGCCTTGGTTGCGGCGAACAGGATCCGGTCGATCCGGCGCGTCAGGATAGATGAAAGCCAGCTGCGTCTTCCTGGGCGGAACGCGCTCAGGACCTCGCTCAACGCGGTTTCCAGGTCTGCGATCGCATGCGGTCCCGCGTTGAGGGCGTTGAGAACGTCGACCAGAACGATCTGCCGGTCCAGACGTGCAAAGTGATTGCGAAAAAACGGGCGCACGACATGGGTCTTGTACGCCTCAAAGCGGCGTTCCATCATCGCGCGCATGGTACCTTTGCGCGCGGGGGGCGCGTCGGTCGGAATGTCGAGAGGTGCAAATGTCAGAGCCGGCGAGCCGTCGAGGTCACCCGGCATCAAAAAACGGCCAGGCGGCAGCATAGACAGTGCATGCGCGTCGTCGCGGCAAGCCGCAAGATAGGTTTTGAACTGGGTCGACAGTGCCTGAGCTGCGGGTTCGTTTTCCTCCGCCTGGGGATCGGTGTTCTGCAAGACGCTGAGGAAAGGTTTGGCAATCTCACTTCGGTTTTCGGCACGTGCCCGTGAGAGAGCTTCGGCGGAAAAGGCAGTAAAATCCTTTCCGAGCAGGGGGAGATCCAGGAGCCATTCACCCGGATAGTCGATCAGGTCGACATGCAGGCGGCCCGGCCCGAGCTTGCGGTAAAAAAACGATGCGCTTTCGTAGTCGATTGTAAGCCTGAGTTCGGAAACCTGACGGGTTGAGTCCGGCCAGATCCTCTGGCTGACCAAAGCGCTGACATGTGCCTCGTAATCAAAACGGGGGACTGCGTCATCCGGTTGCGGCTGCAGGAAAGCGGATGTCATGCGCCGTCCGGCGGACGCGCTGAACAGCGGCAAGCGGCCGCCATGCACGAGGTTGTGCACCAATGCCGTCAGGAAGACGGTTTTACCAGAACGGGCAAGGCCGGTCACGCCCAGCCTCAGGCTCGGCACCGTTAGTCCGCTCGCCGCATCGGCGATATTCGCCAGCGTCAGGCGGGTTTCCTCGGTCAGTGAAGTCAATGAATTCAAAAGCGCCTCCAGGGCGTTCATGTAGGCGAGCTTCACACAGAGTACAATTGGAAGAACCGAATGAGGTCAACGGGACAGGGAAGCTCAAAGACTTTTCGAGCGGGCGGAAAACCCGCGGAAACACACGCAATTGGCTGTATGCATCGTGATTGCCCGCGTTCATGGGCCCGCACTTATGTTGTACGGGCCATTTGCCGCGCAGCTGGTGTGTACCAAATTTCGCTATTCTTCTTCACGCTTTGCCAACCTTTTCGGCAATCTCTTGTTTGCCGTGACTAGTACCTTCCGGGTTTGCAACCCGGGCTTAAGATTCTTTGGATCAGTTTCTTCCAAGAGATTGCCATCAAAGTGCGAACGCTGCGCAAACACGGCGTTGTTGGAAGCGGAACAAAGATGATCAACGAGATCGAAATCACGAAAACGGAAGTGTTTCGTCCCCGTTTCGACGATATCTCCAAAGATGGCGATCGGCTGATGGAGCATGTGGTTGAACTGATTCATGCCGGGCGGTTGGAGAAGAAGAAGGGTGTTTCGGCGTTCGATCAATACATCAAGGCCACAGACAGACGTCTAATGGAGGCATATTTCGAGCGGGCGCTCTATGCGGAAATCGAGCGCTACTACTGTTACGGTTTCGAAGTCGCATTCAGCTGGCCGCACTCGGAAATGCTGCAGGACATCGACCGACTGACAACTGCGGGGCAGGGGCAACGGGCCATCCGGATCTGGCGGCACTATCTGGCGCTGATGAAACAACACTATTGGCAGCTTATCGATGTGCGCAGGCGCGGGTTCAAGAAAGCGCCTTATCTGCAGGAAAGCGAAGCCTCGCAACGGGCCGAGTGGGAGGCGTGGACGGGTCGCGTTCCTGAATACAAACGAGAAACCCTTGCCATGATGGACGCAGCCCGGGACTGCTTTGAACGGTCCGGCGCAAGCCCCTCGCAACTGTCGCGACTGTCAGCGGAACGCGCCGAGGTCGAGAGCGAAAAGCGCAGGCGGCCGGAGGGCAAACCCGATGCGCGTAAAATGGACGAAGACGTTTTCTGGGAGATCATAGGATCGCCGGAAGAGGGCCGTCCCGGCGAGCAGATCGACGCCCTGCCGGACAGGCTGGCCAGGTTCAAGGCAACGGCCATCAAATCCTTCGACGCTCTGCTTCACGAGATGGACGCACGCGCTTACAGGAGTGATATCTGGGCGCTGGCGTATCTTTTGAACGATGGTTGTTCGGATGACGAATTTGCGGGCTTCAGAGCCTGGATCATTCTGCAGGGCCGTGAGATTTTCGAGGCGACGCTGGCCGATCCGGACTCGTTCGACGTGTCACAGGCCGCGTCCGGAGGCGGAAGCGGCCTTTCAATCTGGAATGCACCCTTGCTTGCGCACGAGATGCGCCAGGGAAAACCGATGAAACGCAAGACTTTCCGTTTGCCCGATCTGGGTGGAAATGACCTGCAAGAAGCGGGATTTGAGGAGGCCTTGCCACGCGTTGCGGCCGCGATGAACCGGCGGTGAGCCGGTTCGATCATGGTTTGGCGATCTGTTGCCAAGCGCTGTAAAGTCGGAATGGACGTTCACCGGATTACCAGCGTCAGATCCCGTTACAGCGGCTATAGGCATCCATCCGGGTTCCGGCATAAACGGGATGTTCCTGCACTGCCTTCATAAGTTTTTCGCAGTGATCTTCGCTGCGAAGAATGACGCAGTGACCGATCATCGATCTGGCATCCACGACGCGAATGGCTTCGTAGTAGATCCGGCCATCCGGAGTGGTCTTATTTTGTTCCGCCCATGTGCGGATAAAGCTTTGTCCTGCAATTAGGCGATACATGATCTGAACGATATAGCCTGCCGCTTCATCGGCGAGAACACGCAAGCTTTGCTGGTTCATGTCGACAATCGCGTGCGCGCATTCGTGCATGATAACAGCACGGGTCGCAACGGACGAAGACACATCGTTGGCCGTCAGACCGGGTTCATGGCCGATCACGTTTGCATCGTCGTTGTAGGAGGCGGCCGCACCCGCCGGCAGTGAGGTGTCTTCGATCACGTCAATGTTGCCGTTGTCGATTGCGTCGCGAATTCTGGAAAACCTTGAGCGGTTTATGCCGCTGCCATCCATGCTGAAATCGATTATTCTCAAACGATCATCATCCAGTGCGTCCAATATTGCCTGCTTAACCATTCGAAAATCTCCTTGCAGAAGTCAGATTTGGTGAAAATTCCACTTTCGAAGTTTTACAGTCCTTGAATGTTCGCGTTTCAATTCGATCACACTATTTCTGATTTCACTGTCGATCTGTGATTGTTGTCACCTAATTGCTGTGTTTTGGATGTTGTAATACGTAGTGGATGGATGATCTTGGAGGTAAACACTTATTTTGACTGAATAAAGTGAGTTGGTGCCGTAAAGAAAAGGCGGCACACACCAGATTTACGCTGTGCTTTTCCCGTCGTCGTTTCGCATTTCGCCTCAAAGCTTTCTGGCTTTGTGGGTGTCTCGCCGGTTGGATCGATAAACAGAGCAGAAAGAGCGGAAGCGGGCGCGTAAATGGCAAACGCACCCGGCGCTTTGCATTGCGCCGGGCGAACCTTGCGAACCTCGTGAAAACCGTCAGTTCTGCGCTGCGAGTTTCATGACAAGGTCGACGTGGTTTTCGTTGGGCGAGGCGTTCTTGAAGACGTCCATTGGCATGTGAGGGGTAATGCCGCGGCCTTCCCAGAAACGGCCTTCGCTGTCGACGTGAACCTCGTTTGCCAATGACAGATGCCAACCATTTGGCAGCGTGCGATCAAGCGAGTCTGAAAGGGCGCCCCGTGTGGGTTCACCCACATGGGTGACATTGGGGAGGGCACGCAGGGACAGCGTGAGGACCTCTCCGGCATTGACGGTTATGTTGCTGGTCAATACGAAAACGGGCCCTTCGAACCTTGTTCCGTTGCTGGGCGTCAGGGTAACGTCCGTGCGGACGGGGTTGTCGGCATCAGCTGCATATTTCGTATAGGCCACAACTGGTTCCGAGGCGAAGCGCTCCGCGATTGCACGGGCGACGAACGCATATCCGTCAAGGTTGCTATAGCCACCGTAGTTCATGCTGAGGTCGATGATGACGGATCGAACGCCAGCCTTCTGGAAGAACTGCATGACATCTTCCATGATGGCATCCGTCGCGGCCATTTCTTCCTCAGGAGAAGCGCCTCGGCGGTCATAAAACCCGACTGTTGCAAGCGCCAGGTACCCGGTGTCACCCGCAAGGATGCCATACTGGATCCGCTGGTTGCCTGCAATTTGCCCCTGGCCGGCCAGAATGGTGTTTTGGATGGTGTCGAACCAGAGGGGCTGCAGGAACGCATCGAGCGCTTCTTGCCCGCTTATGCCCTGGCTGCTTGCTGCCTCAAGCAGCCGCCTTGGCTTTTCACCCGGATGCGGTTCAAACCGAAGGTATTCGTTGTCAATACGCGCCGCGAGATTGATATGTCCGTCTCTGAGCGGTGCGATCATTTCTTTGAAAAGCTCGAACAGCTCGCGTTCGCTCGTGTCAGGTCTCAGTTTTTCCCGAGCCGTCGCTTTCATCGTCTGCCAGTCGACGCCCTGAACTGCAAAGAAGGGATAGTTTTGTTCAAAGTATGCGGCGAACGCCTCGAAGTTGCCTTCCGGAGTGTTTTCGGCCGGAGCCCGGCAGGTATCCGGGAGTCTGTCGAGCCGATTGGCCCGGATTTCATGTTGGGCGAAAGGCAACTGCACTTTGGCAAGCTGACCGTCCTGCGCCAAAACAAGCTCGCTGTTGTCAACCAACGCGGCAATTGCCTCCGCGTTTGTCGTCTCGGCAATACAGACTTCGCCAGCGACCTGGTAGAATTTTACCTGTCCGTTCTTTATCTCGGCCAAAGTCCCGTAGCCATCCGTTTTCCATACACCGTCGAATTCTGGTGCCAGATCCGAGAATGAGGGCGTCGAATAAAGGATTGCCGCGAAGAAAAAAATTGATCGTTTCATTTGGTTTACTCCGGTTGAAGAACCGCCGGGTAATCCACGTCGGGCTGCCGCGTCGTCCGTTTCAGCTCAAACGGACAAATTTGACGGCATTTGTTCTGAGCCCGTTTCTGCCTTTCGGTACGCAGTCGGGGTCTGGCCGGTAACTTTCTTGAATGCAGTGTAGAAAGATGACCGGGAATTGAAACCGGCGTCCAGTGCGATGGTCAGTATCGTATCGTCGCTTTCGCTCAAGCGGGCCTTAGCCGCCTCAATGCGATAACCGTTGACGAAATCAAAGAAATTCTGGCCAAGCTCTTCGTTGAGCACCTGTGAAATATAGTTATCGCTAACGCCTGTATGGCGGGCGAGTGCCCAGAGCGATAGGTTCGGATCGAGATAGAGCTTGTCGCTGGCCATCGCTTTGCGCAGCTTCGCGGCGATGCGATCGGCATCTTCCTTTGTGAGGGCCGAATTGGCGTATCTTTGCCGGGAAACAGGCTGTGCATTTCCCTCAGGCCGCAATCCTGGCCTTTGCCTCAATCCCCAAACGGCGACAATTGTCTGGACAATCAGATTAAGAACGTAGTGGACGAGTGTCGGCAATCCGCCGTAACCCGGCATGGCATATGAAAGAAGCGACGAAATCAGGCTCAGGATCCAATACGAGGCGCCGATGCCGGTAACAACAGCGATCCAGCGCAGCTCTCTTTTCTCGGTGCTCGCAAACAAGTCTTTCAGTCGCGACCGATAGGCAACGAGCCGGACGTAGATCAGCAGGATGTAAATGCCCCACTGGAGCCTGATCGCAACGTATTCCAGGAACCAGTAAGACAGGTTGATTGTCTGCGCTGCGCCGGTCAATCGGTCTTCGGTGAGGCCGAAGATACGGAATTCGGAGACCACCTGGTAAATCACGATTGCAAGAAGGGTCAGGAAGGCTCCGCCCGGCACCGGCAGATGCGGAAGAAAGCGCTTCGGTAGTACATCATCTTCCGCTGTGAGTATCCAGACATACAGCCAGATCAAGGGCATGACGCTTGCCATGGCCAGCGACCAAAGCCCATCCATCAAGGGCATCGTGGCGGGGGATAAGCCAATAAAGTGCAGTGCCGTCGGCAGTTCGGTGATTGCGGCGGCGACAAAAAAGGCGGCAAGAACGCGAAACAGGGTTTTGTTGCTGTCCTGCACCAGGCAGCACAGAGCTGCAAAGAGCGGCACCGTCATTGCCATTGTCGAAATCAACACAAGCAAATGCTGTGAAGTTTCCATTAAGTGCTCTCAGACCCGTAAATGCTTGAAAAACCGAACCGCATCGTCAATTGCCAAAGGGAAATGGCAAGATCATGTCCTGCCATTTCACAAAGTCAGCGATGACTTGCAGTCTGGAGTGAAGCAGCGCACGAGGTCAATGAGAGTGTAGCTCAGATCTTCATGATTCCCCGGCCATGAGCTTCTCCGCATAGTCATCCATCGTGATGGTTCCGCCTTCAGCCTCTGTTTTTGCCCTTGCCTCGGCAGGGAGGGAGTCCTGCACCATGTCGATGCGCTTCCAGGACGGATGCGGCTGCTTGCCTTTTTCATCTGGAACGTAAGGGCTGTCGGCAACCCGCTTGTGTTTGTGAATGTAACGGGCGCAATTCAGGAAACATGCGGTCACGTCGACGCGAACGAGCATGTTCGCTCCGGGATACCGGGCAAGCTCAGGGTCATCCTCGCTTAAGGTCGCGTTGCCCTGGACCCTTATGCGGTTCGGCGTTTCCATGTCGATGAACAACAAGCCTACTTTAGCAGCAGCCTTGATGTTGCCCATGGATTTGAACATGCCGTTGCCGTCGTAGCTTGGAAAAACGAGCGTTTTCGGATCGAGCACTTTCACGATCCCGACCGGGCCGCCCTTGTAGCTGACCGTCGGTTCGCCGTCCGCGCTGACTGTCGACAGAAAGAAGAAGTCCCGGCTTTCGATAAAGGGGATGTGAGGCTCTTCGATCTCGTCCCTTACGATTGCCGCGACGACGGTGTCGGCCAGCTTACTGGTGCCGAAGCGTTCCTGCAGTTCACGCTGTTGACTGGTATAGAATTCGTCAGATGTCAGCATCCTTGCCTCCGCAAGAGGAGAAGAGGGTGTGTGACGATCACACACCCACAGGGCCAGATCAGCCCGTTACTCTGCCGCGTTCGCGACAACGCGCGCGTCGTCTTCCGCTTCAGGCTCGATCATTGTCCGGGCTGCTTCGTTGTCGAATGCCATCACCGGCGGGCTTGGTTTGCGGTTGAACATCAGCCTGAAGACATCCGGCCTTGAGTAGTGGCCACACGGGTCGGCGGCCGCCTTGCCGATTGCGATCATGTTCAGATCGATATCGGCAATGACGAGGCCTTCCTGATCCGGCGGGAGGTTTTCTCCGAGCGGAGCGCCGTCGGGACCGAAGATGCGGGCATGGCCGCCGCCGGTTTTGAGCAATTGCTGCTTGACCGGCGTGTCGCAGAGAAACTCGGACATTTCCTCCGAAACAGTCGCGCAGGCGGCGATCACGAAACACTGGCCTTCAACGGCATAGATTCGGCTTGCGGCCTCGTTGACTTCCGGCCCGAGAGCGTAGGCACCGCCTTCATAAAGCGAAAAGCTTGGCCACGCAGCGACATGAATCTGTTCGTTTTGCGAGAACATTGCGTATTTGTTGAGCGGCTGGATGTGCTCCCAGCAGCAGAGCGCACCGACCCGGCCGAGTTCCGTGTCGTGAACGGACATGTCACTGCCATCCCCTTCGCCAAACACCGTGCGCTCCACATGCGTCGGTTTCAGCTTGCGACGCCGGGATATGACTTCGCCGTCGGGACCGTAGTGCCATTGGCCCATGTAAAGCGTCCCGTTGACGTTCCAGGAAACACCCATGACGACATGCATGTCGTTGTCTTTGGCTGCTTGCGCCAGGCGTTTGTCCTGCTCGCTTCCCTCCTTGATAGAGTTGGCGGCGTAGCGCGGGACCAAAGGCATGTACATCGCGGTTGCATCCAGCCAGATGTACCACGGATACCCGGGAAGATAGGTTTCTGGAAAGGCGATCAGCTTGACGCCTTTTGCGGCCGCTTCCTCTATCAGTCCGATGGCTTTGTCGACGGTTGCGTCAAGGTCGAGAAAAACAGGGGCGGCTTGAACGGCTGCCGCCTTGAATGGTGCTGTCACGTCACATCCTCCACAGCTTGGTGTCTTGAGCCAGCTTGTCATATGCGGGATATTGCGACTTCGCGCTTCGGGCGGAAAAACCCGGCAATTTGAGCGCTTCCGCGGCAGAACTTCGCAAAATGGGCGGCCTGTGCTAGTCGTATTGACGGTGGAGGTTTGCGCTGATGGCGATATTGCTGAGCACGAAAAGCGTCCGGCATGATGAAAGTTTCGCTTTTTGGCGCGAAGCTGTCTGCGACGCTTACGTTCAGCTCGATTGTCAATGTGAGCGGTCCGAGGAATTCGACGGAGAGATTGTTCTCAACCGGATGTCCCGCCTATCCGCCTCTTTTGTGTCCGGCAGCCAGCAATCGGTTTGGCGCCGTCGCAGGGATATCGCACGCGCGGACGAAGAAAGTTTTCTGATCAGTCTCCAGATGGTCAAGGAAGGAAGCGTGCGCCAGCACGAACGCGAGACCCGTCTGCGACCCGGCGATTTCGCACTTTACAGCAGCGTAGATCGCTACAATCTGGAACTTCCGGATGGTTTTCGTCAGCTTGTGGTGCAGATCCCGCGAGATATGTTGCTCAGTAGGCTGCCGAACGCAGATGTTCTGACAGGCATAGGTGTGTCCGGAAGCAGTGTGATCGGCCGGATTATTCGCGACAGCGCTGTCAGACTTGTAAGTGCGATCGATCAGTCTCCCGAAGCAGCGCAATATGCGTTGCAAGATACGGTGGTCGATCTTTTCGTGACCGGTCTGGCATCGCTGCAGGACGCGAAATACGAACTGTCAAAGCCTGAGCAACAGACCCTTCTGCGAGCAGATGCTGCCATCCGGGCCAATCTGCACAAACCGGAGTTTGACCGCCAGGCGCTTGCAGATGCCATAGGCTTGTCGCTGCGCCGGCTTTCGGAAATCTTTCAATCCGACGGAAGATCGGTTTCCGCCACGATCCGCGACGCGCGCCTGAACAGAATTGCCACCGAGCTGAAAGACGAGCGCTTTGCCCGTCAGTCCATCGGTGAGATCGCCTTCCGGGCGGGAATTGCAAACCAGCAAAGCCTCGCCAGGCTCTTCAAGACACGCTTTGGGATGACACCAAGGGAATTCCGCCAACGCGGCTGAAGGTCGTCGGCTTCAAGCCAGCTGTCCTTTTTCTGAAAACAATTCGGGTGCAGCCGACCTGGCCGGCTGCACCCGCGGTGTGCGTGTTGACGGGGCACGCACGGACGCTGTCGTTTTTCAATCAGGCATCAGCCCGGCCAGAGGTCGGTGCCAGGGTGAAACTGGGACCAGGCGAACCAGAAGGCCTGATGGCTGCCGAGGTCGGAGCCGTCGGCTCCAACGGCCTTGACGCCTCCTGCATCCATCTGCAGGCGAACATTTTCAAAGGCGATCTCTTCGCCTTTGGCCAAAGCTGCGACGGCCTTGCTGCGCTGGAACGCCACGGGTTTGCCGGATGCAGTGACCACACCGATGATGTCTTCGTGGACCGGAAGCCGGGGATCGACATCACCGACCGGAAAGATGGGACCGTTGGCGTCACGCCCGTTGCGGAAATCAAAGTCTCGGCCGAGCGCCAGGCGTTCGACGAGCACCGTTGTCTCGGGATGTTCCTTTTTCCAGGTGCCCCAGTCGGTTGTGACGACACTGGCCTGTTCCAGCTGAATGTTCTTGTCCGCAAGCGGGCCGGTTACGGCTTTACCCAGAAAGGTGTCGAAGACGGAATAGGTGTTCACGTCATACATGACCTTGTTGGACCGGATGAGCAGGCCCGAGGTGCGCAGAACGGGACGTTCGATGCCTGCCGGGAGCTGGTCAGTGAAATAGGCCTGCGCCGCGCCGCACAAGGTGCAATAGGGAATGCCGAGATCCCGCCCGCCGAGCGTGTCGTTGACCATCTCGCGCACTTCCATGATGCGCCGCGGATAAGCCCTGTATTCGCCGTTGACCTCAACGCCGAAAACGATGGCGTCATCTTTCAACCAGGTGGCTTCCTCCGCGCTGCTGACTTCCGGATTGTCGGCGGCCGGGATGCAGTTGCAGACCTCATCGGTCTTGTCAAAGGCTCGGTTGTCGATCAGGACACCGCCCCAAGAGACATGCCTCCAGTCGATGTCACCTTCCACGAAGATCTTGTCCCAACCGGGTACGACGGTTGTGAAGATACCACGCTTGACCTTGAGATAGTCCGGCGGGGCAGGAATGTCCCAGGCAATCAGGTGGTCGGTGATCGCACCCCAGTTGTTTTCGCTCGGAATTTCTTTTCCCAGGAGCTTTGACGCTGCGTCGGTCAATACCGCGCTCAGCTGAGAACCTGCGGTGAAGCGCATCAGATCGCTGATGATCCAGACGAGCCGCGGATCCTTGGAGGCGGCAACTTCGTCGAGGGCGATTGTCTGGTCTCTTCCCCAGGCCGATTGGGTCAGACTGTCAACAAACGCTGCCTGGACGGCGGCCTGCAACTGAGGTGACAGTGGACCATCCGGGATCGCGGGCGGCTTGCCGTATTGCTCGATCACGTAATCGGGCAGTGGCGATGTGTCCTGGGCCTGCGAGGCACCGGACCAGAACAAGGATACCGCAACCATTGACGCCAGGAGGACGTTGCGGGATTGAGAAGCAATTGCCGAAGCCATGAGCGCACCTTTCGCGTGCCTGTTTCAACTTCATAGGCACAGCTTGGTCCGACCGGGACCTGGCTGCACCTCCGCTCTAATAAAGAGGCCCTGACCGGTTTTCTGGCCAATCACGATGCATCAGCAATTGTTGAAAGGCCCGCGAGAGACACACGACGCGAACGTCATTTGAGGAGCGAATGCCGATTAGGGTGTTGACCCCATAACGAAAAACGAGCCCTGACATTAGTTCTCTGACAACGGAAACGCTGTCAGGAGCTGCAAGATGACCAGCAGTCATATCGATAAGAAGACTACCTTCGCCCTGCTTGGCGAAGCGCATGTGCTTATGGCCGAAAGCCCGCTTCACAAAGACCGGAGCATATCTGAAGTCGGCGCGCTTATTCTGCCGCCGTTGATGCTCGGCCAGCTGCGCATCTGGCGCCGCGGCGGGTTGCCGGTTGCCCTTGCGACCTGGGCCTGGCTTGACGAGGCGACAGAAGAAGCAGTCCTTCATCAGGATCATCTGCCGACCCCGGATCAATGGAACAACGGATCCAATCCGGTCGTTATAGATTTCATCGCACCGTTCGGCGACGGCTTTCAGACCGCGCGGGACCTCAAGCGAACCGTCTTCCCAGACCGCGCGTTGCGGTCGGTCCGCCGCGATGGAAACGGACATGTTTTGCGCATTGTCCAGCACCCCGGCCGAGACCAGAACGGCCATCCCGTAAAAGCGCGCGCCTACGCCGCGTAAATCCTGTTTTTTCTCTATTTACAAGGAACTTTCATTATGGGCTCTTCATCCAAAAGCATTCATCAGACCTATAAACTCTATGGCCTTTACGGCACGAAAGACGCCGGTTCCGGCAACGACAAGCTCTATGGCTATTCCGCAATCAAGAACGATCTGCGCGGCGGGTCAGGCAACGATTTTGTCGGTGGCTGGGCGCCGCTCAACTATCTGCGCGGCGGATCGGGAAATGACACCGTCAAAGCCTATGGCGCTAAAAACTACCTCTGGGGCGACAGCGGTCACGACAAACTCTACGGCTACGGCGCCTATAACGAGATGCGAGGTGGCACCGGCAACGACACGATTTACGGCTACGGCGCAAAGAACGTCATGCGTGGTGACAGCGGTTACGACACGCTGAAGGGCTATGGCGCCTACAACGACATGGATGGCGGCAGCTACAGCGACAAGCTTTACGGCTATGGCGTCACCAACAAAATGAAGGGCGGTTCCGGCAACGACAGCCTTTATGGCTATGGCGCGTCCAACACCATGTATGGCGGCACCGGTCACGACACCCTTAAGGGTTACGGCGCATCGAACGTCATGCGTGGCGAAGACGGCAACGACACACTTGAGGGCCGGGGCGCTTCTAACGTCATGTACGGCGGAGATGACCATGACACCCTGAAGGGGTATGGCGCGTCCAACGTCATGAACGGCGACAGCGGCAATGACAAATTGTATGGCTATGGCGCTTCCAATGTGATGCGCGGCGGAACCGGCAATGACCATATGGAAGGTCGTGGGCTTTCCAATGTGATGTATGGCGACAGCGGCAATGACACGATGGAAGGCCGCGGGGCGTCCAATGTCATGCATGGTGGAACCGGTGATGACGACATAACCGGGTACGGTGCGTCCAACGTCATGTACGGCAATGACGGGGCCGACCGCATGGAAGGTCACGGCGCTTCCAATGTCATGCGCGGCGGAGACGATAACGACGCCATTTACGGATATGGCATCAACAATGTCATCCACGGCGAAAACGGCAACGACTACATTGAAGCCAAGGCCGGCGCCACGACCGCTTTCGGCGGTGACGGCAATGACGTGATCAAGGCCGCCGGGGGCGTGAACGTCCTGAACGGCAACGATGGCGATGACAAGATCGAAGCTGTCGGCGGCGTCAACGTGGTGCACGGCGATGCGGGCGACGACGAAATGCTGGCGCTTGGCGGCGTCAACACGATGTTCGGCGGAGCCGGCGACGACAAGATGAAGGCGCTCGGCGTTGCCAATATCCAGTTCGCTGGCGACGGTGAAGATCTGTTGGCGGCCGCCGGCAACGGTAACCTGCAGTTCGGCGATGCCGGCAACGACCAGCTCTACGGTCTGGGTGTGAATGTCGGCCAGTTCGGCGGCGACGGCGAAGACGTTCTTGTTGGCGTTGCTGGCATCAATCTGCAGCACGGCGGAGAAGGCAAGGACAAGCTCTTTGCAGTCGGTGGTGCGAACATCCAGATCGGCGGATCCGATGACGATCTTCTGGTGGCAGGTGGCGCCAACAACGTCCAGTTCGGCGATCATCTGTGGAGCGCCATTCCGTCCGACCTGGGCTTCGACGACGGCAAGTTCGCTGAAGTGATCGAAAACTTCGACGAGTATTTCGAAACGGACGGCGGCGGCACCAATGTTCTCATCGGCGGTGGCACGAACAATCTCCAGTTCGGTGGGGCCGGCAAGGACTACGCCTTCGGCGCAGGTGGCATGACCACCCAGGTCATGGGCCAGGGCAATGACGTCATGGTCGGTGGCGGCATTGGTGTCGTTCAATATGCAGACGCAGGCAATGACATTCTGGTCGGCGGCGGCCAGGGCGTTGCACAATTCGGCGGTGACGGCTCCGATGTCATGGTCGCTGCCGCCAAGGTCGTCGCGCCTCAGTACAAGGCAGCCGCGTCCTTCCAGTATGGCGGTGCAGGCACCGATGTAATGCTTGGCTTTTCCAAGGGGGAGGACGGTGCTGCAACCGTCTCGCTCAAGGGCGACGGGAACAGTGACGGCAAGACCGGAATCGTCAAAGGCGCATTGCCTTCCGAACTCGTCGTGACCGCGCAGCTCGGCGGCGAAGGTGCCGACCTGATGATCGCGGAGGGGCCCGGCGCTTTCGTTCACGGTGGTGCAGACAACGACGTTGCGCTCAGTCTTGCCGATGCCAACTCGCTCGTCATGGGCGGCGCCGGCGACGACCTTGTTCTCACCGCAAACGGTCTGGGTGAAATGGCAAGTGCACTTGATATGAAGAACCAGATCGAAAACAACGAGGATGTTGATGTCCTGTCCTTCAGCTTCGGCAACTTCTTTGCCGGCGGATCCGGTTCCGACGTCATCATGGATGTCATGGATTTCACCAAGATCGTGATCCACGATGCGCTTACCGACGTTCCCTGGGTTCAGGACTTCCGGTCTGCGCTGACGGCGACCATCAACGCTATTGAAGGAATTACCCAGCCGATCGGCGAGCTGATCGATGCGGTCAGTTCATTCAGTCCCGATTTCGACGTTTCCATGGGACTGGGGGCTTATGAGGTCAAGGCGAATGTCGTTCTTGGCGGTATCGGGGCCGATGTCCTTTCCGGCGAAGGCTTCCTGTCAGGTGAAGCCGGAGATGACACTTACACGATCTGGGCCGATGGCGAGGCGACGATTGCAGAACGTGCAACCGACGGTGTGAAATCGTTCCTGGAAAGCTTTGGTGTCGACCTTCCCGTTCTGGATGACATCTCTCAAACGCCGGATGGCAATGACGTCATCGAGTTGCGCAGCTTCTCGCTGCAGGCGATGGACGAGGATGCCTTCCACTTCGTCAAGGCTGACGACAAGCTGCAGATTCAGCTCGACGAGAAGACCGTGGCCACCGTGCATGGCATGGACAACGAGACCACGGCGGTCGAATGGCTCAAGGTTGTTCAAGGCGCCGACAGCTTCATGTTCGATCTGAAGGCAATCTACGATGAGCCGAACCCCATGGATGATTTCAGCTTTGCCGTCGAAGACGTTTCCGCAGGCCCGGATGGACTGGCGTCAGCCAGCATCCTCGACTTGCTTGCGGGTGCAGCCGAGACGCTCGGGGCCTTTGGATCGTCGGAAGGAGATGCCGTCAGTGCCGATCTTGCTGTCGCTCTCGGTCACGGAAACAACGCGACCGGCCTCGTTGTCCCTGAAACGGATTTTATCTGATCGTGTGACGGTTTCAGCAAAAGACCAAGGCAATATGGAGAATTGCTCAGGTCCAATTCAGCGAGAGGGCGGCCTTATGGCTGCCCTCGAGTGGTTTCGTTCGAAGGCTCTTCGGCTGGTTTGTCGGACCTATTTTTCGCTCTGCAGATCGCGCGGCTTGACAAAGCGCTCGAGATGGCCGGTTCCTGGAGCAAGTTCCGACCAGTCGGAAAAATCGAAATCGATCACGGCAAGGGCGGCAGTCGGGTACTTTTCCTCCAGGTCGCTCAGTACATCAGGTGCGCTTGTTCCGACAAGATCTAGAGCAGTGTCTTCTGTCGCGGGATTGTGCCCTATCACCATGACGTTTTGAGCTCTGCCACCGTGTTTGCTGATAAGGGTGGCGTAACTGTCTTCGCTCTGCCAATAGAGATCCGACATCAGTTCGATATGGGCCTCCTGCGGCAGGTGAGGCATCAGGCGTGCGAGCGTTTCTCGTGTGCGTTGTGCAGTCGAACACAAAATAACGTTCGGAAGGAGTTTCTGCTCGCGAAGGTAACGCGCCATAGTGATCGCAGCGCTCTTACCACGCGAATTGAGAGGCCTGTCAATATCGGCCAGCTCCTGGTCGCCCCAGTCCGATTTGGCATGTCTCAGCAAAAGTAGCCGCATGTCGAGGTTCCGGTTTCTACACCGTCTCAATAAATGACCGGGGTGCTGTCACGCAATTGCCATTTTCAGTTTTGCTGCACCAGTGACTGCTGAAACAGCGCGAATGCAGGTCCGATGTCGTCTTGTTGCGTTGGAAGCGCGTAAGACAGCCACAAGGTGAAATCAGCTTTTTCTCCGGAAAAATGCCAGAGCGTTTCGCACAAGCTTGTCGGCGTCCAGTTGCGCGTTCGAAATGAAACGCCGGAAGCTGCTGCGCCGCTTAGATTGACAGGCTCGAAACCGGCGGCCTTGTAGCTTCTTGCAAACTTGAGCGCTTCCCGGCGACCGGTTGCCTGAACATGCTGGCGAATGACCGCCGTCATTCCGTCGCGGCCCGTGTAGATACAGCCGGCGAGGCTGGAGGCGTCGCCCTCCATCACCTTGATCCTGTAAAACGGCCCGATGACATCGGGGCATCTAAGGCCCGTAAAGTGACGCAAGCCGCTGACGTCGCTCTGCCAACCGGCTTCTTTTTCCGGCGGCACCTGTGCGGACAGGGGCAGGGTGGCAAGCGCACACACGGCCAATACGATCATGTATGCCCTAATTCGCAGCCCGGTGGTCCACTTCGTCAATGCGTGCTCCTGATTGTCACGTGCGCTCGCGCCGGGACATGAAGGCAAGGCGCTCAAACAGATGAACGTCCTGCTCGTTTTTCAAAAGCGCTCCATGCAACGGCGGTATCAGTTTGCTGCCATCTTGTTGACGAAGCGTTTCCGCATCGATGTCTTCGTTCAGCAAAAGCTTGATCCAGTCGATCAGTTCAGACGTCGAAGGCTTCTTTTTCAGGCCTGGAACGTCCCTGACGTCAAAGAAGAGCCGAAGTGCTTCCGACAGGAGCCGTTTCTTGATGTCCGGGAAATGGACTTCGACGATTTCAGCCATCGTCTCCGCGTCGGGAAACTTGATGAAGTGGAAAAAGCAGCGGCGCAAAAACGCGTCGGGAAGATCTTTTTCGTTGTTCGACGTGATAATCACGACCGGACGCTGATTTGCCTTTACAGTCTCGCCGGTCTCATAGACATGAAACTCCATACGGTCGAGCTCGAGCAGGAGATCGTTCGGAAATTCAATATCCGCCTTGTCGATCTCGTCGATCAGGAGAACGGGTTTTTCTGAAGCCTCGAAGGCTTCCCAGAGTTTGCCCTTGCGGATGTAATTGTTGATGTCTTTGACCCGCTCATCACCAAGCTGACTGTCGCGCAATCTGGAAACGGCATCATACTCGTAAAGGCCCTGCTGCGCCTTGGTTGTGGATTTTACATGCCACTCGATCAGGCGTGCGTTCAACGCGGCAGCGACCTGCTGCGCCAGCACTGTTTTCCCGGTGCCCGGCTCACCCTTCACAAGCAAAGGGCGTTCGAGCGCCACTGCGGCATTGACCGCGACACGCAGATCTTCCGTTGCAATATAGTCCTCAGTTCCTTCAAAACGCATTTGGCCGTCCATTCTTCATTCACTGGCTGAAAACTGGCAGGCCCTGCGATAGGACGCAAGCCGCAATATGCGCCAGGCAAGCTTTGTCTCTTCAAGGGGACACTCTTGCCCAGCTGACAGGTAGATTTTGCCCGCTGAGGTGGATCTTGCTGGTTTTCTGTCCTTAGGGAATGATTCCGGAAATCCATTTAACTAATTGATTTACAGTTCAATTTTTCACTTCTTTGAAAGTTGGCACATCCCTTGCGGGTAACTCGCCGATTATGGGCAGAAGCCCGTACGCGCAATGCCCGATTTATCAAGAGGACGAAACATGGGTATTTATGGGGCTATTAACTCAGCTGTTTCGGGGCTGACTGCACAGGCGATTGCCCTGGAGAATATCTCCGGTAACGTCGCCAATTCGCAGACAACCGGATTCAAGCGTCTCGACACAACCTTCTCCGATCTTGTGTCCGGTGGTGGGGCGACCCAGGGATCGCAGGTATCTGGAACCACCTACGCAACATCGCGGGCCACGAACACGATCCAGGGCGACATCACGCAGGTCGACGTCGACACTTACATGGCGATCAACGGGGAAGGGTACTTTGTCGTCACCCAGGCCGCCGACGTGGTCGACGGGTCGACAACCTTCGCCGATGAAACCTTCTATACGCGTGCGGGTGACTTTGAGCGCGATCAGGATGGCTATCTGGTCAACAGCGCCGGCTACTACCTGCAGGGCTTTCCGCTGGATGCTGTCACCGGCAATGCGATTGGTGATGATCCGACGGTTATCCAGATCGACAACCAGCCGCTCGCAGCATCTGCAACCACGACAGTGGATTACCAGGCAAACCTACCACGCATCCCCGACACCAACGACTATGATGGATCGACGGCCTCCACGGCGCTGCTGGCGGCGGCTGTCGGTGCCGGCAACGTGGCCGTTGCGAACGAGACGGACTTCCTGAACAGCTCCATCTCCGGCGGTTCGGTGACGATTTACAACCAAAACGGCACGGCAATGAATGTCGAAGTGCGTTACGCCAAGACGGCGAACGCGGATGTCGGCCCACCCGTGGTCAATGACACCTGGACCATGTATCTGAGCTCCGGCGGCGATGCGACGACCGCCTACTATGATGTCGGCGACGTTCAGTTCGACACGACCGGTGCTCTGACAACCATGACTGCCGGCGCGATCGGTACGGTCAATGCGACGACCGACGGATTTGATATTGCATCGCTGACGATCAACGGAACCACGGCAACGGGCATCGGCATTTCTTTCGCCAACAACTCGTTGACCCAGTATTCCGACCCTGATGGAACGGCGAGTTCGGTTGCTCTGGACCAGGACGGCTATCCTGCCGGGGAGCTAACAGGCGTTGCGGTTGATGAATCAGGCCGCGTGATCGCCAGCTATTCAAACAGCCAGCAGCGTGCCGTCTTTGAAATTCCGCTTGCGACATTCGAGGCGGAGCAGAACCTCAAGCGTGTTGACGGTGCCGCATTTTCAGCAACAACCTCATCGGGCGAGGCGGATCTGACGGGAGGCGGGCAGATCCTGGCCAACAATCTGGAACTCTCCAATGCCGATATCGCAGATGAGTTCTCCAAGCTGATCATCACGCAGCAGGCCTATTCGGCAAACTCGCGGATCGTGACATCCGCGGATGAAATGCTCGATGATGCCCTCAACATGGTCCGGTAATGAAACTCTTGCCAGCGGGGGATGACCCGCTGGCAAGCCTGGTGCATTAGCGTCCGTCAAAGGAGGACCGGCCATGGGTCTTTCAAGTGCCCTGAACACTGCGGTCTTTGGAATAACCTACAACCAGCGTCAACTCGACGTTACGGCGAACAACATCGCCAACGCCGACACAGTCGGCTATTCCAAAAAGACGATCGCAGCGACTGCGTATTTTGACGGGCAGGGGAATGTTGCCGGTCTCACGGCGACGGAGCTTACCAGGGTCATCGACGAGCAGATCCAGGCGGACTACTTCAATTCTCTTGCCGATACCAACTACGCCAAGCAGATTTCAAACCACACCGATCGCCTGGACAGCATTTTCGGCACCATTGGCGACAACAGCGGTTTGTCCAGTCTTGTCGGCAATCTCTCGTCGGCTTTGTCGACGCTTATGAACGATCCGGGCAATTACACAGCCCAGCAGGAAGTCATTGCCGCTTCGGAAGCTTTTGCACGGGAGTTGAACGGTGCGTATGGGCGCATTACCGATCTCAGGCAGGAAGCAGACGATTCTCTGGCGCTGCAGACACAGACCGTCAACAACCTCCTGACCAGCATTGAGGACATCGACACCGCCATCCGGGATGCAACACAGTCCAACATTTCAACGGCGGACATGGAAGACGAGCGGGACCGGCTCGTTGAGCAGCTCTCAGGTTATCTTGACATCGAGGTATCGGACGGAACGAACAATACGCTGTTCATCCAGACGGCGGATGGTCAACAATTATACTCAGACGGTCAGGCGTCGACGCTCAGCTTCACGTCAACGCATCTGCTGCAGCCCGGAGTTTCCGGTCAAACCGTCACTGCGACAACGCCGGGTGGCTCGACCTATGATGTGATTGCGGCCTCAAACTCAGGTGCAATGGTCGCAACGGCCGAGCTCAGGGACGAGATCCTGATCGAAGCTCAGAAGCAGCTGGATACGATAGCGGCCGAGATTTCACTCGCGTTCTCAAACGTAAACGTCGAAAGCAGTGCCGTAACAGTAGGCCTCGACAACGGTTTTGACCTTGATGTGTCCGCGCTGCAGTCAGGGAATACCATCACGCTTGAATACACAGACAACGTTGGCGCAGCGCAATCCGTTACGCTCGTTGCGGTCTCCGATCCGAGCCTCCTGCCTTTGGACAACTCGGCAACGGCAGACGCAAATGACACGGTTTTCGGTATCGATATTTCAAGCGGATTGCCAGCCACTTACATCACCAACATCACCGCCGCCCTGGCAGGATCCGGGCTGCAGGTGAGCAACAACGGATCCGATGAACTTCGTGTTCTGGGCGACGTGACGGGTCCGACCAGTGTCGAGAGCCTTACTGCGAATGTTACGGTGAGTGCGAATTCAGACCAGGGCCTCGGTCTCGCAATCTTCGTCGATCAGCGGGCTGGCACAGAAACATTCACGGATGCGCTGGAATCGGGCGGTCAGCGGGTTGGATATGCCAGTGGTATCAGCGTGAACCCAGCCCTCTTGGCCGACAGTTCGCTTCTGGTCGACTACCAGACCACGCCAACGGCGAACACGTCTAACGACCCGGCGCGTCCCGAATTTCTGCACAATGCACTGACTTCCGGAGCGGTTTTCTTTGATCCCAGTGCCGGAATCGGCAGCACATCTTCACCGTTCGAAGGGACAGTGATCGACTATATCAACAATACAATCGCGTTTCAGGGCAACCAGGCAGAAGATGCCAAGACCTATGCCACTGCAAAGGAAACCCTGACCACGAATCTCGCGATCCGGTACGAAGAGAGCTTTTCAGTGGATCTGGACACAGAGCTTGCCTTCATGGTGCAGCTCGAGAATGCCTATGCCGCCAATGCCCGTGTAATGCAGACCATCAAAGAGCTTTTCGATGAGCTCCTGAACATCGTGTAAGGTGCGCAATGACTTTTTCGACGATCACAACGTCCCGGTCTTATCTCACCCAGCAGCTTGGCGCGCTCAACAACCAGCTGTCTGAGAAGACAACACAGCTTGCCACCGGAAAAGTCGGTACGACCTACGGAGAGATTGGGGATAGCCGGTTGCTGGACATCCAGCTGACCCAGAAGGTCAGTCTGATCGAGAGCTATCAGGAAACCATAACCATCTCGAACCTCCATCTTGAAACGCTCTCCCTGTCGCTTGAGCGCCTTGAGTCCATACGCCAGGATTCCAAGTCTGCAATGGATACGAATGATTTTATCATTCAGAGCGATGGTCAGACCCAGACACAATCACGCGCCGAACTGCTGCTGACGGAAACGCTGAACATTCTGAACACGGAGATTGCCGGCTACTATATTTTCGGTGGAACGGATTCGATTTCCGATCCGGTCGCGGCCCTCGACGCGATCCTGGACGGCACCACAGGCGCGGACGGACTGCGCAGCTACATCAGTGAATATTCGCAGGCAAACCTTGGAGCGGCTAACAACGGCCGGCTGACAATCTCCGCGCTGACGACGAACTATGCCGGTCTTGTGCCGACGGATTCGACATTTACGATCGCAGAAGACGGAGCACACGATTTCGGCTTCGACATTTCCAGTGTCACGTCAACGCTCACAAACGCGGCGATCACCGGGCCTCTGGCCGCGGATCCGGATAGCTTTGACGTTCAGTTCACCGGGCAGCCAAACCTTGGTGAAACGATCACCGTCAACCTGACGATGCCTCCGACCCACACAGACACGGTGTCGATTGAACTGACGGCTGCTTCCACAAACGAAGCAGAGGGCACGTTTGCGGTTGGTGCGGATCTGGAGGAAACCGCGCAGAACCTGCTGACTGCGCTGACCGCGGAAATCGAAAATGAGGCGCAAACCACGCTGCGTGCCGTTTCGGACGAGTGGGCAGGAGACGAGTTCTTTACAACGTTTTCAGGCGAGGTTCCGCTTCGCGTCAGCGGCCCGCCGTATACGACGGCAACAACGCAGACATCCGGCGCGTCAACCACACTCGAGTGGTATTCCGGCCGGAACACCAGCACAACAGATCCGCGCGCTGACAAGAACGCCGTAATCGACTCGGACTTGACGGCACAATACGGCGTGAGAGCGAACGAAACTGCGCTCAAAGAGCTTGTGCAGTCCCTGGCGACCTTTGTGGCGGCTGACTTTTCCGGCGGAACAAACACCGACGAACAGTACTACAATGAACTTTCAGCCAATCTGCGCAGCATCCTGCAGCCTGTGGGCGTCGATCAGTCGGGGATTGTCGACATAACCACGGACATAGCCATAACGCATAGAACGGTTTCCCTCACGAGCGAACGGCATGTGCAAATGAAAAGCTCATATGAGGGAACGATCGCCGACATAGAGGCGATCGATCAAAATCTGGTAGCGGCCGAAATTCTGCAACTGCAGAACAACATCGAGGTTTCCTATCGTGCCTCGTCAATTATCTTCAATCTGAGCCTGTCCGACTATCTCTAGTCTCTTCTCGCTGCCACACCACTGGCGGCTCTGAACAACAAAAAAGCCGGTCGCGTTATGCACCGGCTTCTTTCAATTTTAGGGAAGGGGAGGCCTATTCGGCGTCCGCACGGGCGCGCAGTCCTTCCGCGATTGCCCGATTGATGTTTATGAGCGAATTCAGTTTTTCCGCATCATCTGTCGTAATGACCGTGATCGTCTGCTTGAAAACGAATACCGCAAGCGATGCGATGTTGTTCTTGATGTCTTGAGGTAACTGGCTCTCATCACTGGTTGCCGAGGTTACGAGTATGCTCCAGAGCTTGCGGTTGTAGACCAGTGCGTCGTCTTTCTCGGCAAGCGAGGACTGTTCCCATTCATCCTTGATCAGCTGCAGCCGGGCTGCGGCTTTCATCAGCAGATTCGCTTCCAGCTCTCTCGGTGACATCGCCACCTGACTCGTTTTCTGGTAAGCTTGCGCTGCCTGCTTGTACATGACCGATCAGCGTCCCTTCATACTCAATGAGCTTGCGTGCTTCTTTCAATGCCTTATAGAAGGCGCCGGTTAGTATCGCGTTACTAATCCTTGTGACATAAGGGATCGTGCTCGGCGCGGCTTTCACTATATCGTTGACGAGAGTGAAGTAGTTCTCCTGAATTCTCTCCAGATCCGTAGACAGGTACATGAGCTGAACGGCCAGATAGACGCGTTTTGCCGGTGTGTCCGCTGTCGTGGGCGTGAGAATGTCTTTTTCTCGCAGAATGGGAGCCTGGCCTTCGATAAAGAGGCGGGTCCGCTGATTGTCATTCGTGATGACACTGTCGCCAATGATAATCCTCTCGCCCGGTTTTAGCTCGACCTTGAGCGCCATTCCGTGCCCTCCACGCTTGAGTATCGCTTCCAAACGTTAACGAATTGGTTAACGGTAGTCCCCGATACCTTAATGCTTTTCATCCCGGGTGTTAACCGAACAGGCTCAAGACGCTCTGATCTGCCTGGTTCGCGAGGGAGAGCGCTGTCGACGACAACTGCTGCCGCGTCTGAAGTGCAAGCATGTTGGCGCCTTCTTCATTCATGTCAGCAATCGTAAGCTCACCCGCGCCCACCTCGAGCGTATTGATCATGTTCTGTGTGAAGTCTGTTCTGATCTCCACAGTTGACAGCGACGTCCCCATCGACCGGGCTGCCGTTCGCAACTCATCGAGAGCGGCATTGATCGCCTGGAGCGTTCGGTCGATATCCGTATCTGATTTGAACTCCGACGCTGCCGCTGTCAGGCCTACAGTTCCGTTGGCGCTGGCAAGAGTGGCTCGATCAAAATCCGCATTACTACTTGTAATATCGAAAGAAACTTCGCCAATCAGACTGATGCTACCACCCGAGAAAGAGGCGTCCAGGCCCTTCACGTTATCGATGAAGCTCACAAGATCGCTCACGGTTGTTTCATCATCGATTTCGATCGAAGCCGGCTCGAACCCGTTGCCGTCCGTTATCGTGATGGTATCGCCAGCCTGAAAGCTGCCCGATGATATGAGCGTGGCGGTCGAACTCAGCGAGGAAACCGTCAGGGACGTCGTTGTGCCGCCGGTTGCGCCACCGTTGGTTGCCGTACCGCCACCTGCGGCGTTCTTGGAGATGTAGATCGGGTTGGAGACACCGCTTGTCAGGTTGATCGAGTCGGTCGACTCGTCAAAGGTCGTATGCACTCCGTTCAGATCGTTAAGCGCATCCACATAGTCCTGAACAGTTGTAATGTCCGTTCCCACCGTCAACGTCGTTGTACCGGAACTGTCCGTGATCGTAACTTGGTCACCTGCGGCCCAGTCGCCAAGGTCAGTGAGATTGGAGGAAGCTTGCAACCCTGTGAGCGCCAGTGTTCCCGTACCACCGAACAGGTTGAACGAGGCCGTGCCCGTTCCGCCGGTGTCCAGATCATCCAGATTCAGGCCATCGTCGAGGGTCGTGTCTGTAAAGTCCACGGGTTCAACAGTGAGATTGGAGGTGCTGTCTTCATTGAAGATGACTTCCAATTCGTTGCCGGGGCCGGCGAGTAGGTTCTTGCCCTTATAGCTGGAGTCGCGCGCCATATCCTCGATCTGCTCGAGAATGTCATTATACTGCGTGGCGAACTGCTTGCGTTCGAATTCGCTGGATGTCTGAAGTGCCTGGTTGGCGATAGCTTTTGCCGATTCAACGAGCTTGGTTATCGACGTGATACCCTTGTCAGCTGCCTTGATGGTCTGAACCGCCTGACCCATGTTGTCGAGAAGGTTCGCCAGGTCGCTCGCCCTGTCGTTCAGAGATTGCGCCGTGAAGAAGGAGTTCGGGTTGTCGAGCGCCGTGTTGACCTTTAGGCCCGTAGCGAGACGTGTCTGGGTAATCGATTGAAGATCTGCCGTTTGCTTGAGTGACAGAAGATTGTCCCGAACCGCGCTTGATAGAACAATATCAGACATCAGACTTCACCGCTTTCCTAAGTTCAGTATCCGCCGAAAGTGCTTCTCGAAGGCTGCCGAAGTTGAGCGCGCACAATTGACGTAATTCTGAAGGGAAAGTTAATCGGTCATTCGCTGATTAACGCGATATAAATAAAAGTTACCAAAAGCTTTCTTTTAAGTAATTGAAAGATATGAGAAAAATTTTGAGAGTTCAAACTTCATCCGGCGCATAAAACGATAACGGCGGGCTTTGAGCCCGCCGTTTCTGTTTGTCAGCTTGTGAGTCGTGCGTCTGACTGATTCTTCTTGACTTAGAAGAGGGATAGCACTGTCTGGTCCGCCTGCGATGCGAAGGACAGTGAGGTTGAAGCCAGCTGCTGCCTGGTCTGAAGTGCCAGCAGGTTTGCACCTTCCTCGTTGGTATCGGCCAAGGTCAAAAGGCCGGCACCTTCCTGCAAAGTATTGATCATCGTCTTTGTATAGTCTTGACGAATTTCAACAACTGAAAGGTTGGTACCGAACTCGGATGCCTGTGAGCGGAGGTTCGAGAGCGCCGTATTCAGCCTGTCGACCACGCGGTTGATGTCGCTGTCAGTCGCAAATCCTGAGTCGGAGAGCGCTTCAAGAACAATACCATCTGTATCCTGCGTGAACCCGGTGGCATTGAAGTCCGCATTGTCGCTTGTCAGCGTCAGGTCTGTTTCCGACGTGATTGTGATCCGGCCGGATGTGCTGCTGAAGCTTGCGGAAACGCCGTTGAAGTCGCTGATGAAGTTTTCAAGATCGTCTACGGTGCTGTCAGCTTCGATTTCAAATGAGCCAAGCTCGAAATCATTGCCGTCGGTCAGGGTCAGCGTGTCGCCTACGGCATAGGAGCCAGACTCGGTCAGCAGTGCCGTTGTGGTGCCGAAGGCCGTTGCGTCTACCAACGAGCCGACAAGGGATGTGCCGACAGCGTCGTTTCCAATGTAGAAGTCTTCGTTACTGTAGATCGTCAGTTCGCCAGAGCCGTTGTCGAACTCGGCGCGTACACCGGACAGTGCGTTCAGTCCGTCGACAAGGTCCTGAACACTCGAAGCGCCTGTGACCGCACCCAGGGAAACGGGCGTTGTGACGTCCTGAACAAACGAAAGCGTCGTGGTTGTCGATGTAACCAAGGTCGCGTCGGCGAGGGTCGAGCTGCTGTTCAGAGCAGCACCGCCACCATCTGCCAGTGCCAATGTTACCTTTCCGCCCTGCAGCTGAAGTGTGCTGGTCGATCCCTGGCCTTCCGCGAGATCCGTAAGGTTCAGGCCGGTGGACAGGGATGTGTCGGTGTAGTCGACGGATTCGATGGTCTGTTTCGACGTGGCGTCTTCGTTGAAGATCGTTGTCAGATTGTTACCGACACCGCCAAGCAGGTTTTTACCCTTGTAAGAGCTGTCTTTCGCAACATCTTCAATTTGCTCAAGAAGATCATTGTACTGACCGGCAAAGGTCTTGCGCTCGTACTGGCTTTGCGTCTGCAGGGCCTGATTGGCTTTCGCTTTTGCGGATTCGACCAGATCGGTGATCGTCTGAATACCTTTGTCGGCCGCCTTGATCGTCTGGAGGGACTGGCCCATGTCATCGAGCAGGTTGCTCAGATCGCTGGCGCGGGAGTTCAGACCCGATGCCGTAAAAAAGGAGTTCGGATTGTCGAGAGCCGAATTGACCTTGAGGCCAGTCGCCAGTTTGTTCTGGACGCCGGACATCAGGTCTGCGGTGGATTGAAGTGTGAGAAGGTTCTGCCGCACGGCAGCTGACAGGGTGATGTCCTTCATCGTAGATATCCCTTTCCTGGGTCAAACTGTACTTCCGCTCTTCCTGAGCAGGTTGATTAGGATCATCTCCTGTTAACCCTAATCATTGGTTAATTGGATGGCATTATACGGTTAACGGGGTCTTAACGTACTGAGCGGGAAGGGAAAATCGGCGGGAATCTGCGATTGCGAGCAAAATCGTAAAGAGGCGAGGAGGTCGCAATAAAGAGCTGCTTGAGCGAGTCTTTGCAGGAATCAAAAAAGGCGGGCCTGAGCCCGCCTTTTCCGTGTTGTCGAAAGTGCTTTCTGGATCAGAAGAGTCGAAGCACGTTCTGGTCGGCCTGCGCTGCGAGTGACAGCGAGGTCGATGCCAGTGACTGCTGGGTCTGCAGAGCCAGAAGGTTCGCACCTTCCTCGTTGGTATCTGCCAGGGTCAACTGGCCAGCGCCTTCTTCAAGGGTGTTGATGAGGGCGTTGGTGAAGTCCTGACGGTTTTCAACGATGGAAAGGTTTGTACCAAACGTCGACGCCTGGGCGCGCAGCGTATCCTGGGCACTCTTCAGCGAGCTCAGAGTGGATTCGATCGACGTATCCGTTGCAAAGCCGGAGTCCGTACCATTGGTCGTGAAGTCCGCCGGCGTTGCGTCGGTGGAACTTGTCGTCAGCCGGAATTCCGACGTAACCACGAGCGAGTTGGAGGCGAACGCTGCGCTTGCGCCGTCGATTCCGTCATAAACGGCTTCCAGATCCGCAATCGTAGTCGTTGCGGTGATTTCCAGAGAGGCCACCTCGGTGCCGTTTGCATCGGTGAACGTAAGCGTATCGCCCGCTGCAAAGTTTGCTGTTGAATCCAGCGTGGTGGCAGCCGTACCGGTGACCGCGAGTGTTGCCGTGCCGGTTGTCGCCGTTGCCAGATCGGACAGGTTCAGGCCCGTTGAAATGGAGGTGTCGGTATAGTCGACAGCGGAGATCGACAGCGAGGACGTGCCGTCCTCGTTGAAGGTCACACTCAGATCGTTACCTGTGCCACCGAGCAGGTTTTTGCCCTTATAACCAGCGTCTTTCGCCAGATCTTCGATCTGAGTCAGAAGCTCGTTATACTCCCGCGCAAACTGAGCGCGTTCAGTCTGGCTGGAAGTTTGCTGGGCCTGGTTGGCTTTCGCTTTTGCCGCGTCGACCAGATCAGAAATCGCACCGATACCTTCATCGGCGGCTTTCAGTGTCTGGACTGACTGTCCCATGTCGTCGAGCAGGGTGCTGAGATCGCTTGCACGGTTCTCAAGACCTTTCGCCGTAAAGAATGAGTTCGGATTGTCGAGAGCCGAATTCACCTTTTTGCCCGTTGCAAGTTTTTCTTGAACGGAGGACATGAGGTTGGACGTTGCTTGAAGCGCGTTGAGGTTCGAGCGCACAGCACTCGAAAGAGTAATATCAGCCATTTTGTTTCCCTTCTAGGAATACGAGATACAGAACCCTTCCTGGGTTCGACGCTCATCAAACGGCTGAATTTGAAAACAAGCTCTAAAGATATTTGGTTAGCGTGACTTAACCTTAACACTCTGTAACTAAAGGCAAGTTGTGTTTCATATCTTAAAAATGAGATGCGGCGGTACATTGCCCGCCGCATCGATGTTTCAAATCGGACGCGATGTCCGTGCAACAGCTCTTCTTAGAAGAGACGCAGCACGTTCTGGTCAGCCTGCGCTGCGAGTGACAGCGAGGTCGATGCAAGGGTCTGCTGTGTCTGCAGCGCCAGAAGGTTTGCACCTTCCTCATTGGTGTCTGCCAGCGTCAGCTTGCCTGCGCCTTCTTCCAGCGTGTTGATCAGGGCATTGGTGAAGTCCTGACGGTTTTCAACGATGGAGAGGTTGGTACCAAAGGTCGATGCCTGGGCGCGCAGCGTATCCTGGGCACTCTTCAGCGAGCTCAGAGTGGATTCGATCGACGTATCCGTTGCAAAGCCGGAGTCCGTGCCGTTGGTCGTGAAGTCCGCCGGCGTTGCGTCGGTGGAACTTGTCGTCAGCCTGAATTCCGACGTTACGGCCAGCGAGTTGGAGGCGAACGATGCGCTTGCACCGTCGATACCGTCGTAAACGGCTTCCAGATCTGCGATCGTGGTCGTTGCCGTGATTTCCAGCGTTGCCAGTTCGCTGCCATTTGCGTCAGTGAACGTAAGCGTATCGCCGGCTGCAAAGTTTGCTGTTGAATCAAGCGTGGTAGCGGCCGTACCGGTGACTGCGAGTGTCGCCGTGCCGGTTGTCGCGGTTGCCAGATCGGACAGGTTCAGACCAGTCGACAATGTTGTGTCGGTGTAGTCAACGGCCGAGATCGACAGCGAGGACGTTCCATCTTCGTTGAAAACAACGCTCAGATCGTTACCCGTTCCGCCAAGAAGGTTCTTGCCACCGTAACCGGCATCCTTGGCCAGATCTTCAATCTGTCCGAGGAGTTCGTTGTATTCCGTCGCGAACTGGGCGCGTTCGGTTTGGCTTGAGGTCTGGAGAGCCTGGTTGGCTTTCGCCTTGGCTGCGTCGACCAGATCTGAGATCGAGGAAATGCCCTTGTCAGCGGCCTTCAGGCCCTGGATGGACTGTCCCATGTCGTCGAGCAGGGTGCTGAGGTCGCTTGCACGGTTTTCAAGACCCTGAGCAGTGAAGAACGAATTCGGGTTGTCCAACGCCGAGTTCACTTTCTTACCTGTGGAGAGTCTTTCCTGAACAGCGCTCATAAGGCTTGACGTTGCCTGGAGAGAATTCAGGTTCGTGCGCACCGCACTGGAGAGTGTAATTCCAGTCATTACAGAGTTCCTTCTGCTGTAAAATACCATTCTTCCTGAATGGCATCTGAACTCTGGCGTTCGATATTGTATTAAATGATAATTTATTTGGTTAGCGTGATTTAACCTAAAGTATTCGTGAATGAATATCGTAAACATATTTGGTTAACTGGTTAATCGAGGAATTTGGAATATTTTAACTCTGAATTTTAACCTTGAGATCAACGTACGAGAAATGGCGTATCGTTCTGAAAACGATAGCGGATTCCAGTCTCGGCGTGGATTTTTTTGGGAGGAGGCGAGTTCGCCGGCGCAAGCAAGCGCGGAAAGGGGAGTCGCCCTCGTCACTTACGAAGAGGGCGCCTGATGTGTTGGACTACACGGTCCGTTGCAGATTGGACGTGGAGGCAGGGGTTGCCTGGGTTTCAATCGACTCGGCATACGCCCGCAATCGACGGAGCGTTTCGCTTGGAACCTGGCGCACCACTTCACCGGTGTCGGTGTTTGTGGCCATGTAGATCACACTGTTGCTTTCCGGATCGACGACGTTTCGGCGGTCCAGTTGCGGTGTCGTGCTTTCAAAGAGTGATTTGCCGTCGCGGCGGTCTTGCGCGGTGCTCTGGCTCTCAGCCGAATCTGTTGCGGGGGCAACGGTTTCCCGTGCCGGCAATTCCGTTCTGGCTGCAGGCTCGGTCTTTTCCGGAGCCCGCGTTACCGGCGTGATCGCCGTGTACGTCGGCGATGGCGGCCGGGCAATTCCCGTGTCCAACATCTTTTCCTCCGGGGTACTCAAAACAAACACCCGTACAAATCCGAACATAATGCAAGGAAATGAATCTTCTGTTAACGAAATGATTAGAAATTGCCGGGCCACCTGATTTGGGAATCAGGTAATTGATTCGCGTTTGCCATCTTCTTTCGACCCGAATGCGAAAAAAAACCTCCCGGGCAGGGAGGTCTTAGAATGCATTCCAGTGCAGGCCTGTTTGTCAAAGCGCCTGATTGACGGCGATGCCCCTTGCTGACTGCGGACCGTTAGGTGCTGCACCGTCGCGGCCATATGTGGTCGGAGCCGATGCATTCTTGGCGCCTGCCGCTTTTGCCACTGTCGAGACGAGATTGTTGGCAACATCTCGCGCTGTCGACAGGACAGCCAGGTTAATACGCAGCACCGGCTGAAATTCTCCATGCTGGCGTCTCAGGGCCTGGGTGGCGGCGGAAGAGAGATTGCCGAGGGCGACTGCGTGTTCCTTCGCAGCCATCATCCCTCGTGTGTATTCATGTATGAGGCGCGCCTTGTCGGGCTGCAGCTCCCCGGCTTCCTTCAACTTGCCGGCACGCACCAGATCGGTTTCCATCTCGATCACGGACAGCAACGCTTCCATTGTGCCGGAGAGCGCAGAACAGAAGTTGTCGGCATCCTGTTTGCTTGTCGGCCGGTCCAGCGAAAACGGAAGAGTGTTGGTGTTTGGCTGTGCGGTCATAGTGCCCCCTCCTGCAATGCAATCAGTTCACGTTCAACGCTGTCGGCAAGGCCGATCCCACCTGCTTTGGAGATGGAACGCGCATATTCGTCGATCAACAGATCCTGCCAGGCGTCTGAGCCGGTTCCACCACCCCAGGTGCCACCTTCGTTCAATCCGGTGAACATGTTCTGAAGCATTGTGTTGAGAAACACTGCTTCGAATTCCTCGGCAGCCTCGCGCACGGCACTCTTGTTGGATGTGTCGACGCCCCGGATGGCATTTAAAGGATCGGCCTGGTTGGTAAGCGGTGCAACGGACTGCAGCATCACAGCACCTCGATTTCTGCTTGCAGCGCACCTGCCGCCTTGATCGCCTGAAGTATCGAAATCATGTCGCGGGGACCGATGCCCAGAGCGTTCAACCCGTCGACCAGCTGCTTCAGCGTTATGGTTTCCGGAACGATCGCCAGCTTCGTGCCTTCCTCATCCACACCAACCTCTGATCTTGGCACCACAACAGTCTGACCATTGTCGCTGAAGGGAAGGGGCTGTGAAACCTGCGGTGATTCCGCGATTGTCACCGTCAGATTTCCCTGGGCGACGGCAACCATGGACACCTTCACGTCCTGGCCCATGACAATGATGCCCGAATTCTCGTCGATGACGATCCGCGCAGCGAGATCGGGTTCAACGATCAGCTGTTCAATGTCAGTCAAAAGATCGACGATGTTTCCGTCGTAGCTTTGCGGCAGATCGAGGCGTACTGTTCCAGGGTCGAGCGGTTCTGCCGTCGGCATTCCGATCAGCTCATTGATCGACAAGGCAACACGGCGCGCTGTTGTCAGATCAGGGTTTCTCAGCGCAAGGCGGAGCGACGTCAGCGAGGCCAGCCTGAATTCCAGTTCCCGTTCCACAAGACCGCCATTGGCAATCCGTCCGGCTGTCGGTACGCCCCGGACCACGGACGCTGCATCCGCCTGTGCCGAGAAACCGCCAATGGCCACCGAGCCCTGCGCGATGGCGTAGACCTCGCCGTCCGCACCGACCAGCGGCGTAACCAGCAACGTGCCGCCCTGAAGCGAATCCGCATCCCCGAGCGCGCTGACGTTCACATCAATCCGTGTGCCCTGTGTCGCAAAGGGTGGAAGATTGGCCGTGACCATCACCGCGGCGACCGTATTGGTGTTCAGGGCAATATTACGTGTGTTGACACCAAGGCGCTCCAGCATTGCCTGGAGGCTTTGCTGGGTAAACGGCGTGTTGTTGAGGGAATCGCCCGTGCCGTTCAAGCCGACAACCAGACCGTAACCGATGAGCTGGTTTTCCCGGATGCCTTCAAAGTCCGCAATATCCTTGATGCGGGAGGCTGCCTGAACAGATGTGAGGCCGACGCTTGCTCCAACCAGGGCGAGCGCGGCAATGCCGACAAGCCGCCGCAACCGATTGATGAAGTTCCCGCCCAGTTTTCGCATTTTAGCCCGGTCCAATTCTTTTGCTTCGGCCAGATCGCCGGCTCACACACTTTGCTTTTGCGTTATGCGAAAGGCGTGCCATTGCGGGTCTATGTCAGCTACAATAAACTAAATGACTGAATTACCGAGTAAATCCCGGCGTGTTTCGGATTGGCGCAGCCGTTTCGTTTCGAATTGAGTTAATCAATCCTTATTGTCGGCAGGCAAATATTGCCTCCTTCGCACGGACTCACGTACTCTTCCCGGCAGATTCTGACAGGCTTGAATAGATCCGGAGAGTGCCGGCAGAACCTGAAATCCGCCGGACTGGAACATGATCATGCGCATAACAGGAAACAAACCCGTCACGGGTGTACAGGGCAGGGGAGCGAAAAAGCAGACCCCTTCCGGCACTGAACAGTTTACACCCGACATGGGAGGCGAGGTTACGCAGTCTGCTCAGGTTGCCGGTGGCACTGCAATTCAGGGCATGGATGCTTTGCTGGCACTGCAGGAAGTCGATGCGCGCGAAGAGCGCCGCTCCAAAGCAGCAAGGTACGGGCACACATTGCTCGATACACTGGAATCGGTGCGGGCTGACCTGTTGGCGGGCGTTGTTTCAGAAGACCGCCTGGAGGTGCTTTCAAGCCAGCTTACAAACCGGCAGACCAGTGGAGACGACCGGATCGATTCGGTTCTCGAAGAGATCGAGTTGCGGGTCAAAGTTGAACTCGCCAAGCTTGGACGTTTCACGGACACGTGACGGCGAAAATCGTGATTAATTTGCAGTAAAATGGTGCTATTGGGTCTCAACAATTTGAAAGATATAACTTTTTTTTAATGATATTTTTCAGAAATGAACCGTTGTCGGCTGACAGAACCGGCTATATATTGCGCGCTGCCTAACGGTAATCCGGAGCTATCGATGACGGTTGAAATTGAGTCAGACTATCGACCCTCGGACGACGAGCCGTTCATGAACGACAGGCAGCGCGAGTATTTTCGAGACAAGCTGCTTGCATGGAAAGACGAGATCCTGAAGGAAAGCAAAGAGACTTTGACGAACCTTCAGGAAGAGAGCCAGAACCACCCCGACTTTGCCGACCGCGCGTCGTCTGAAACAGACCGCTCCATTGAGCTGCGCGCCCGGGACAGACAACGCAAACTCATTTCAAAGATAGACGATGCTTTGGAACGAATTGCGGACGGGAGTTATGGATATTGCGAGGAGACCGGTGAACCGATCTCCCTGCGGCGCCTGGAAGCCAGACCGATCGCAACGCTTTCGATCGAGGCTCAGGAGGCGCATGAGCGTCGCGAGAAAGTATATCGCGACGATTGATTTCCAAAACGGCTGACCTGCATCTTCTGCGGCAGGTTCCAGGGACTTCAAGGCCTTCCTGATCCAGGAAGGCCTTTTTCTTTTTGTCGACATTGCCGGTTAGAGCGTGATCCTGTATCTGGCGAAACCGTCTGCGCCGTCGCCTGCCGGCTCAATACGAACGCCTTGAACCGACGTGGCGTGCTTCGTCCCTCCCGGACCGGTTTCAAACAGGACCGTGGTGTCTGGCACCGGGCTGAACTTCCAATTGGTGTCCGCTGCAGGGTCAATCGTTCCCTTGTCGACGATGAAGCGCACCAGAACGTCGCGGTTGGTATCGGGGCCGACAAAAACGACGACATCGTCGCTGATGCCTGGAAAGTTGCCACCGCCGCCGGCCCGGTAGTTGTTGGTTGCCACGATAAACGTCTGGTCAAAATCCAGCGGTTCGCCCTGGAACTCAAGATTGGTGATCCGATTCGCATCCGGATGGATCAATTCGCCTTGCGGATCGTATTTGGAAGGCTGCGTCAGGTCGATTTCGTACGTGACGCCGTCGATAACGTCGAAGTTGTAGCTCGGAAACTCCGGATTGATCAGCGGCTGATCCGGCTTGCCAGGTTCCACCTGCAGGAAGATGCCGGCGGAACGTTCCAGCCAATCCTTCACGATGCTGCCTTTGACGGCCACCGCTCTTACCGTGTTCGGGTAAAGGTAAAGGTCTGCGACATTTTTGATCGCGACGTCACCGACCGGCACGTCTGTATAATAGTCGGCGCCACCACGGCCTCCGGCCTTGAAGGGGGCCGCAGCTGAAAGGACAGGCAGCTCTTCCCATTCGGTGCCCTTGAGCATCTGCTCAATGTACCAGGTCTGCGCATTTGAAACGATCTGCACGCTTGGATCGTCAGCAACAAGCGCGAAATACGAATGAAGCGGTGCAGATGTCTTGCCCACCGGCCGGCGGACATAGGCAAGCGTTGCCTCGTGATCTTCAGTGACGGCGTCGAGCACATCCTGCTGGCTTTCCACGAGTGGCGTCACGTCGCGTCCGTCTTTCTTGAATATCGGGCGCGCCTCGGTCAGGAAGTTGGCGATGCGCCAGCTATTTCCGTCCCGTTCCAGCATCAGGTCGATGACGCCAAGGTGAGATCCCCAGAAACCGCCCATCGCGGCGGGTTTTCCGAAAAGAGTTCCCTTGGTGCTGTCGATGCCCGGCAGTCCTTCATAATCCGGGCCTGGAAATGTCAGGTGATGGTGACCGGTGAAAACCGCGTCAATGCCGCCGACCGCGGCCAAATGGAGAGAAGCGTTTTCCATGCCTTCGGCATAGTCATTGGCGTCGATGCCGGAATGAGAAAGGGCGATGACGAGGTCGCAGCCCTGTTCCCGCATTTCTGGGACGAACGCCTTTGCGGTTTCGATGATATCACGCGCGTTTGCTTTGCCTTCCAGATGGCGACGGTCCCAGTTCATGATCTGCGGAGGAACAAAGCCGATGAAACCGATCTTGATCGGGTGCGTGTTGCCGGCGCCGTCTTGGATATCCTTTTCGAGGATGACATACGGCTTCATGAACAGCGAATCTTCGCGTGCACTTGCCGCAAGCGTCGTACCCTTGACGAGATTGGCGCAGACGACCGGGAAATTCGCTCCGGCCATGACCTTCATCATAAAATCCAGACCGTAGTTGAATTCATGATTGCCGAGCGCGGCGGCATCGAACTCCAGCACATTCATGCCCTTGATGACCGGGTGAATGTCTCCGTCCCGCATGCCGCGTTCATAGGCAATGAAGTCACCCATGGGGTTGCCCTGCAGAAAGTCACCATTGTCGACAAGCACGGAGTTTGTCGCCTCGTTACGGATCTGTCTGATGAGGGTCGCGGTGCGCGCAAGCCCGGCTGTGTCGATCGGTCGGTCGCCGTAATAGTCGTATGGAAAGACATGGACATGGAGATCCGTGGTCTCCATCAGGCGAATATGCGCTGAATTTTCTGCCGCGAGCACAGAGTAGGGATGCAGTGTTGTCGCCACGCTTGCCGCCGCCGTACCCAGGAGGAGATCCCGCCGTGAGAGGGAAAAGTCTTTTACATTTGGCATGATTTTTCTCCAGTTCAGCTAAATCGCTTGAATGACGCGCACCAGGGGAGCAAGGGAAAGACCCATAACGCTTCGCGCGGTCCGAGCAGCGTCAGGTATTTCGGTTGAATTACAGTCCTGTGACAACCAGACAGACAATACTGGATTTTTTTAGGCGGCCCCAGTGCGAAGAACTTCCGCTCTGAGAATACTGTCCTTCATTTCGATCCCGGACCACAGACACCCTGGATAAGCGCGCACGCCCGAAAAGAGAACGGGCACGGCACTCGGGGAGCGAGATGCCGTGCCCGTCATCAGCCGCCACTGACAGGGTTTCTAGAACACCCTGTCTGAGGCTGGCCGGGGGACTGAAGTCTGAGTGGCCCGGATCAGAACGGCAGCAGGATGTCCAATACCTGATTGCCGACACGCGGCTGCTGGACTGTCGTGATCTGGCCTCTGCCGCCGTAGCCTATCCGCGCCTCGGCAATCTGTTCGCTGGCAACGCGGTTGTTGGCGGTGATGTCTTCAGGCCGGACGATGCCGGCGACGATCAGCTCCCGGACCTCGAAGTTCACGCGGACTTCCTGCCTGCCCTCAATTACGAGATTGCCATTCGGAAGCACCTGGGTAACGACCGCTGCGATTTGCGTTTGCAGTGTTTCTTCCCTGTCGACGCTTCCCGCGCCCTGGAAGCTTGAGTTACTGCCGACATTTGCAAGGTCGCTGGCAGCCGTGCCTGCCGGCAGGAAGATTGTGTCGATCGCCGTGCCAAGCGCGCCGCCGACACCCGCTCCGCTCGATTCTGTCCGGTTGCGTTCGGTTGTGTTCTCGATCTCGGCTTCGTCGTCGATGGTCACGACCACGGTCAGGATGTCCCCTACCTGGCTGGCGCGCTGATCCTTGAAGAATGCGCGGCTTCCGGACTGCCAGAGCGAATTCGGGTTGTAGTGCACCTGTTGCGGTTCCGGCATCGGCATTTGCACCGGCCGGTAGCCAGGCGTTGTGGTCGGGTCCTGAATCGCGTTCAGGGCAGGCTGCTGGCCGACTTGCGCGAGCTGGTCTGCGGTGCCGCATCCCGCGGCAAGCGCTGCCAGAGCGATGCTTGCAAGCAGTTGGCGATAATGGTTTTTCTGCATCAGTTGGTCTCGCTGTTCAAGCTGGCGACGACAGGATTGGCGGCGTGAACACGCACCTGTCCGCGTGATGTAACGGTCGCTGGAACGATGCGGCGCGACTGGAGGTTCATCACGTCGATGACGTCGCCCTTGGCACCGGGATCGAGCGCCTTGGCACGCGATGTGAGTTTCACGCCCGGCATGTTGAAAGTGACCGTGACCTTGTCGCCTCGGTTGACGAGCACCGGTCTCTGGAAGCTTCGATGTGACAGAGGGGTGTTGGCGCGAATGTTGGTTTTCGCTTCCTTGCCGACGATTTCTTCAGGAGCAAGCAGCGCTCCGGCGGGAACTTTTGACCGCATGAGGCGAATGCTTGTCAGATCTTCTTCCTTCAGGAGATCGCCGCGGCGCAGGGGCTGGGCGAGTACGGTGACGTCGACCATCTCATGTGCAACGCCTGAAAGTGTCAGACGCTCAGTTCCGTGTTCGATCGCAACAGACGCCTGGATGACAAAATGTCCGTTCGTTTCCGACCACTCGATACGATCGAACCGGATCGGGTCGGCAACCTTTGGATCGGCCAGGACGCGGTCTGGTGCCTGCAGAAGTCTGACATCCAGAGCGTCCGGGGCGAGCGCGGCGTTGCGCCCCGCCAATGCATTGCGAACAAGGCTTTCAAGCTGGTCGCGATCTATTTTGGTTGCGCCGCGGTGTACGACAACGCTCCTGAGACCGTCGGTTCCCGCAGCCTCAAGACCGGCCGCACGGGCGCGCTCGGCGACGATGCTGGCAGCGACATTTCCGGATGTCCCCATGTCGGGTGAGCGGAAAAGCGGCTTCGATGCATGCAGTCCCGCGTTGGAATAAAAGTCTCCGACGGTGACGATTTCCGAAAGGGTCATGACCTGCGAGCGCAGGACCGGCGGTTCTTCTGCCAACACAGCTCCGCTGGCGAAACCCGTTAGCAGCAGGCCGATGGCAGCTTTGTAAAGGTGTTTCATCATCTCAACGATCCTGTGTCAGCGAAGGTTGGTGGTTGTCGAGTACATCTCGTCGGCAGCCTGGATGATCTGCGAATTCATCTCATAGGCGCGCTGGGCGGCGATCAGATCCGAGATCTCGGTCACCGCATCGACGTTGGACATTTCGAGGAAATACTGCTGGAGGCTGCCGAAGCCGTTATCACTCGGGTTTCCGGATTCCGCTGCGCCACTTGCATCGGTTTCCAGGAACAGGTTATCACCGATCGCTTCCAGGCCGGCCTTGTTTACGAAACGGGCCAACTGGATCTGCCCGAGTTGCTGCGTCGTGCCCGTGTTGTCGACGCCCTGCACGGAACCGTCGTTCGAAATGGTCAGATCCTGAATGTTCTCGGGGATCGTAATGCCCGGATTGACGGTGTAACCGTCGACGGTCACAAGCTGCCCGTCAGCGTCGCGTTCGAAAGATCCGTCGCGCGTGTATCCGGTCGTTCCGTCCGGCAGGTCAATTTGAAAGAAACCTTCTCCGCGAATTGCGATGTCGAGCGAGTCGTCGGTCTGTTCGAGCGAGCCCTGCGACATGATCCGCGCGGTCGAAGCGAGTTTGACACCAGAACCTATCTGAACGCCGGTCGGAACGATCGTTCCTGCGTCGGAGGTTTCCGTGCCCATTCTGCGCAGGTTCTGATAGAGCAGATCCTGAAAGTCGGCCCGTTGCTTCTTGAAGCCTGTGGTGCGCATGTTGGCAACGTTGTTCGAGATGACCTCGACGTTCTGTTCCTGCGCCTTCATGCCGGTGGCGGCGATCTGGAGTGCTTTCATTGTCTTAGCTCCCTAGTGCCGTTCAGGCCTGGATTTTTCCGAGTGTCGAAATGGCCTGCTGACGCAACTCATCTGCGTCTTTCAGCATCTTCGATACAGCTTCGTAGGATCTTGTGATCTCGATCAGTCGCGTGACTTCAAACACGCCGTCCACATTCGACTGTTCCAATGCGCCTTGCACGATCCTGGTTTCAGCGGGGACCTGGGGGTTCTCACCGACGAAGGCGGTCTCCCCGAGCTTTTCCAGCGCCTGCGGATCTTCAAAAGTCGCGACCCGCACCTGGCCGCGAACACCGAGTTCGGTCGCGATCGTACCGTCCTCTGAAATCTCGATGATGCCGTCTTCGCGTGTGAAGGTAACGGGACCAGCCGAGGTCAGGACCGGCCGTCCTTCAGACGTGACCAGCTGACCGTCCGCATCCAGATGAAACGCGCCGTTGCGCGTATAAGCCTCTGTGCCGTCGGCCATCTGCATGACAAAAAACCCTTCGCCTTCGAGCGCAAGGTCCAGTTCGTTACCGGTTGTTCTGAAACTGCCGTTTGAGAAATCCGTGTGCGAAGTGTAGTCGAGGACATAAGACAGTGTCTCGTCCGGTGTTTCGAACTCGGTCGCTTCCGCGATCGGCATCATATACTCTTCAAACAGAAGGTTCTGAGCCTTGAAACCCGACGTATTGATATTCGCCATGTTGTTGGCGACGACGTCGAGCTGATTCCGCAAAGCGGTTTGTCGCGACAGGCCGATAAGTAGTGCGTTCTCCATTCGAACGGTCCCTTTGTGCTCCCCGAAGAGCCTGCCTGTCTCCCCAGACCGGCGGGCTCGTTAAGGTTAATGCACGCGGCGTGCCAGTTTTTAAATCGTTGGGAAAACTGGGTAAAAGCCAAAAGGCAAGGGTGCGTGCGGCAAGAGATTCCGGCAGAAGTTAACCACTTGGCAATTTTTGCCCGGTGACTCGCGTTAATGGGCTGGTAACCATTCGTTAACCATTAACTCTTTAGTAATAAATATCGCGCGTGAGCGCCTGATATGAGCGGAGTTCGGAATGGCTGACGAAACTGCAGCTGCCGGAGATGTGGTCGAAGAAGGGGCCGAAAAAGCGCCCGCTGGCGGAAAGAAAAAGCTCTTTCTTTTTGGTGGTATCGGTCTGGTCGTCCTGCTTGCTGCCGGTGGCGCCGGATATTACTTCCTGATGGGAAGCAATGCCCCCATGGAAATGCAGAGCGAAGGCGCGGCGCCGGTTGAGGTTCAAAAACCGGTGGTTTTCTACGACCTGCCGGAAATGACCGTAAACTTGGCGACGGACGGGCGGACGACTTATCTCAAAGTGCGAATTGCACTTGAAGTCGAAAACCGGGCGATGATCGATCAGATTTCACCGTTCTTGCCGCGCATTCTCGATGCTTTCCAGATTTATCTGCGAGAATTACGCCCAGCCGACCTGGAAGGGTCCGCCGGTTTGTTCCGTTTGAAGGAAGAATTGCTCAGACGGATCAATTTGTCGGTTTATCCGGCCAAAGTGGAAGGGGTTCTGTTCAAGGAAATCCTTGTTCAGTGACATGACGAATGGCTGATAGCGACGACGACGATCTGTCCGAAGAGGACATGGCGGATGCCTGGGGTGCCGCTCTGGCTGAACAGGGTGCGGGTGGGGACGACGATGACGACCTAGCCGCGGCCTGGGGCGCTGCGCTTGAAGAACAGGGTGCCGGCAGTTCGGATGATATGGCCGCTCAATGGGCGGCGATGATCGATGACAGCGAGCCCGACCTGGAGAACGCGACCCGGGGTGCCGATCGTGTTCTGAACCAGGAGGAAATCGATAACCTCCTCGGCTTCAACATTGAAGACACGATCGCTGGCGATCAGAGCGGGATTCGCGCACTGATCAACTCGGCAATGGTCTCTTACGAGCGTTTGCCGATGCTCGAAATCGTCTTCGACCGGTTGGTGCGGCTGACGACGACTTCGCTTCGGAACTTCACATCGGACAACGTTGAAGTGTCGCTGGATTCGATCAGTTCGGTACGCTTTGGCGACTACCTCAATTCAATTCCCTTGCCGGCAATTCTGGGCGTTTTCAAAGCTGAGGAATGGGACGGGTTCGGTTTGATCACCGTTGAATCGAGCCTGATCTATTCCATCATCGATGTTCTTCTTGGAGGCGGCCGCGGTACATCCGCCGTTCGCGTCGAGGGCCGTCCTTATACGACCATCGAAACCGGCCTCGTGCAGCAGATGGTTGCGCTTATTCTCCAGGATGCCGAGCAGGCCTTTGCGCCTTTGTCACCGGTGCACTTCAATCTGGAACGGTTGGAGACAAATCCGCGGTTTGCCGCCATTTCCCGTCCGGCGAACGCGGCGATCCTCGTCGAACTGCGTATCGACATGGAAGATCGCGGCGGCTCCGTCGAGATCATGATGCCCTATGCAACACTGGAGCCTATCCGCGATCTCCTCCTGCAGATGTTCATGGGCGAGAAATTCGGCCGAGATCCGATCTGGGAAGGTCACCTGGCGAGCGAAATCTACGCCGCGGAGGTCGAAGTCGATGCCGTCTTGCATGAGACCTATCTGCCGCTAAGCCGCGTGCTCAGTCTCGATATCGGTCAAACCCTCGTCTTTGATGTCGACCCAGCCGATCCCGTGACAGTCAAGTGCGGCAATGTTCCGCTAACCGAGGGCACACTCGGCAAGGTCGAGGATTCCATTGCCATTCGAGTCGCCAAGAACTTGCGCAAGCCAAAGATGACCCTTGCGGCCTTCGAGCGTGCGATGCAAAACGAAATGGAGCAACCATGAGCACACTGCCAATCGGAATGATCATCGAGGGTCTGGTCGCGGTTCTGTTGCTTATCACCATCGGATATTGCTGGATGCTGAACCGGCGTCTTCAGCGCCTCAGGGCCGACGAGGAGGTCTTGCGTGCGACCATCTCGGAACTCATGACGGCAACTGAAATTGCGGAACGCGCCATTCTCGGTCTGAAGACAACGGCCTCCGAAGCAGACAAGGTGCTCGGCAGCCGCCTTAAACAAGCGGAAACCATGTCGGGCAATCTCGCTGAACAGATCGGCGAGGGTGAGAAAATATTTACCAGAATTACCCAGATTGCGGAGGCCGCGAGGGCCGCTTCTGCACATCAGCAAGCTGCACCTCAAGGTGATGCTTACGCCGTACGGTCGCCCGCCGAACCCGCCGCATATACACAGCAGCATGCCGCTGCGTATCCGGCGCAACCGGCCCAACCCGTTCCAACGCCTGTGACTCATGAGCCGGAACGGAAAAGGGCAAGTCGAACGGCAGACATCAGAAGTGCGGCGGCAGAAGCAACCGCACGACTTGAACAGTTCCGCAGACGAAATGGTGCTGCCGCATGAATTTGAGACTGCTGCCGTTGTTGGGTGTTTCCGCGAGCGCATTGCTTGCCTTGAAGCTGCTTGGTCTGACCTTCGGGGCGGACAGCGGCAACTTGCCCATTAACGGCGCGGTCGCACAGGAAACGGCTGCCTCCGATGTTGGCGGAGATGATGAAATGACGGCTGAGATAGCCGGAGGTCCGGTCGATGCCGAGACACCGGCACCAGCTTTGCCGGCCCAGCCGGTCTTGCCGGACACCCTGGAAATTGGCGGGTCCGCCGCCGAACGTGCCGTCCTGGAAAGTCTCGGACGCCGCCGTGAGACTTTACAGGAGCAGGAAGGTCAGCTCGACCTGCGTGAGAAGCTGCTTCAGGCGACCGAAGAGCGGATTCAAAAACGCGTCGATGAACTGAAGAAACTTGAACAGCGCATTGAAGCTGCTGTCGAAAAGAAGAAACAACAAGAAGAGAACGAGGTGGCCGGGCTTGTCACCATGTACGAGACGATGAAGCCGAAAGACGCAGCGCGTATTTTCGACCGTTTGAGCCTGCCTATCTTGTTGAAAGTCGTGCGTCAGATGAAACCACGCAAGATGGCTGACATCCTCGCGAAAATGTCTCCGGAGGCAGCTGAACGACTGACGGTTGCGATAGCCAGCAACAGTTCGGCCCCAGCGCCTGTTGCGCAGCCCATGCAGGCAAAAGCACCGGCGCAGGAGATGTTGCCGAAAATTCCATCGAACTAGCGACATTCTGTAGAGCGCGGAGGTAGCCGTGGGTCCAGATCACGTTCCAGACAACAGCTTGAACCAGGCGCATGCCTGGAGCGGCGCCGATCGAAATTCCTATCCGAGAAACTTTGCACTTATCCCAAGCAAATCCGACCGAACCATTCGGATTTGAAGGGCTCGCGTAAGGGCACGTTAAGAACACTTAACTAACAATAGCGTGTAGGCGGTATCCGGGGACTGAACAACTTGCAGGCATCCATCCTCAAATCGGGCTCAAGCGGCGAATTTCTGCGCGCGATAAGCGTGCGCGGTCTGTTTCGTCTGATTGTCTCGGTCCTTGCCTGTGCCCTTGCAGCGTTTTTCATTTTCTCCAATTCGGCGAGGGCGGAAACGCTTGAGCCGGTAGAGCTGCAGGTGATCCCCGAAGAAGGGTATGGACGGCTCGTCCTGACTTTTAAAGACCGGACACTCCTGCCGATCTACGACGCGGTCATCACGGGTGGTGTCCTCAGAATTTCATTTGAAGATCCCGTCGACATCAAGGTCGATGACGTTCCGCTTGATCTTGGAGAGTATGTCACGATTGCGCGGCGCGATCCGGATGGGAGCGCGATCCGGTTTGCTCTGAAAAATCAGTACCAGATCAACACACTGGAAGCGGGTGAAAAACTCTTCGTCGACATCCTTCCGATGAGCTGGCAGGGATTGCCGCCAGGGCTGCCGGACGACGTCGTGCGGGAACTGGCCAAGCGCGCAGAAGCCGCCATGCGGAAGGTGCGCGCGCTTGAACAGGCCAGGCTGAAATCTCAGCAAGGACCGGAAGTCACATTGCATGTCGGCGAACACCCGACATTTACCCGGCTTGTCTTCGATTGGTCGATCAAGTTCGACACCGCCTTCGTTCGCGAAAACGACATCATAAAGCTGACGTTCAATCATCCGGCGCAGCTGGATATTTCGCATCTGCGGGCGCATCTCCCACAGGGCGTCGTTGACGCGACTTCGTTTCTCGACAAAGGAAAACTGAAGTTCCTGATGCGCGTCGAACCTTCGGTCGACATCCGTGCTTTCCGCGAGGAACAGACTTACGTCATCGACGTGACACCGGAGAACATGGAAGTCAACGATCCGGCCAACGCGCTGATCAACAAAGAACTCTCGGTCGCTGATAATGAAAACCGGAAGAACATGATCACGGCACCGGGGCTTCGTGACACGCGCGAGGTCAGCGATCCCAGAGGATTGCCGCCGGTGAGCTCCGGGAGAAGTTCAGGCGGTGTCTTGAAGGAGTCCCGCGCAGACGAGTCTCCGGCCTATACAGTCATTCCGATCGGCAATGATGCGCGCGACGAAGAAGCCAGCGTCCCATCACAGTCCTCCGTTATCCCAACAGGTCAGTCTTCTCCGGATCTCCTGGAGACCGCGGGCCTAGGACCAGATAACGGTCTGCTCACGGGGGCTGCGGACAATGACGCTGCTGCACAGACGCCGCGGGCAAAGCCAGTTGTTCAGGCGTTGGATCCGCCGGAACAGACAACCGGCGCTCCATCGCAAGCGCCGGGGGATGCGGCGTCCGAAGACACTTTTTCGATTGCGACCGCCTCGGCGGTCGAAACCGTTCCTGCGCCGGAAGTTGGCGTGACCCTACCAGAGAGCGTCGTCCTTCCTGGCGGCGACCTGGATGTCTTGATCACGTCGTCGATTTTGCCGGGACAGTCTGAAAAGAATGCGGGCGCGCGTACGGTTCAAAGACCGACGTTGCTGGCGCAGGCCTCACCGGGTGCGTTGCCGCTGACGGAGACCGAAGCGGTACCGGCGATCGCCCAGGAAGAAGAACCTGTGCGGCAAGCCCCGATGCTGGATCTTTCAAAGCAACCAATCGGTTCAAGTCAGAATGAAGCTGCAGCTTCCAGTGGGAACGGAATACCCACCTTGAAGCCGGCAAACGAAAATACCACCCCACAGATGCCTGCAATGACCGACGCCGCCGAACCGGTTCAGCTGCAAGGCACCACCACATTTGGCGGGAGTGGCGTGCCTTCGGCAATCGAACTGCCGAATCGGCAAGACGCCTCACCCGAAGTCTGGCGCGCAAACGGGGGCAGCGAGTTCGAGGCGCAAAGACCTTCGCCAGAGCGTCCACCTGAAAGCGTTGCACAGGAAGTACGCAACTTCGTCTCGGCAGAGGCGCGGCGAATTGGGAACACGGTGCGCGTGGTTTTCCCGTTCTCAGAGCCCGTTTCAAGCGCAGTTTTCCGCCGGAACGACAGTATCTGGCTGGTCTTCGATACCGATGCGACGATTGATACGCGCGGTATGGCTTCTGCTCTTGCCGAAACGGCCGAGACGATTGAAGTGAAGCATTTTGAAGACTACCAGATCCTGCGGTTGGACATGAACGATCCCGTACTTGCGACGGTGGGTGTCGATGGCAATGCCTGGTCGCTTGTCATCGGAGACATGATCCTTGAACCATCCATCCCGCTGCAGCTTGAGCGCAATGTGCGTGGCGACGGTGGGTCCGTGCTTCGGGTCCTTTACAGGGATCCGCAGCATATCCGGGAAGTCGAGGATCCTTTTGTGGGCGACACGATTTCTCTGGTGACAGGTTTTGGGCCGCCGCGTGGCTTGCTCAAGCCGCAGAGATTCGTGGATCTGGAAGCGCTTAGTTCGGCCCAGGGCATTGCGATCGTGTCCAAGTCCGACGGCATCAACATGCAGGTGCTCGGAGATGATGTGATCATTGAGCGCGAGGGCGGGCTAGCGCTTTCGAACCGGCATCTTCGTGGCGGCACCGGGGCGCTGAACAATATTGTCGATCCCGAAAGCACGAACGTAGAGTTCGTTTCGCTCACCACGGAAGGGCCAGGCGCTTACCGCTCGAGACTGATCGAGTTGCAGCGGAAACTGTCACGATCTCCCGCCGGCAAGCGTCGCAAGCCCTTGATTGAGTTGTCCAGGTTCTACCTTGCGCACCAGTTTGCCCAGGAAGCTCTTGGTTTGATGAAGCTCGCCTTGGAAGAAGAGCCTGCTCTTGCCGAGGACACGTCATTTAACCTCATGATGGGTGCTGCGCAGACGATGGCCGACCGGCCTGAGGAAGCCTACACGCATCTGAACCGTCCTGATCTCAAGAACAGTCCCGATGCGGCGATCTGGCAGACAATCGTTGACGTCCGCCTTGGAAACTGGACACCCGCGCGCATTGCCATGCCGCGTGGGCGCGCGGTTATCGGCAATTATCCGACTGCGATCCAGACGGAATTCAAACTTGCCGCTGCACAGGCGTTGGTCGAAGTCAACGATTTCGGTTTGGCCAATGGGGTGCTTGCCGAAATCGAACCGAGTGAAGTGACGTCCGCACAGGCCGCGCGCTATGACATTTTGCGCGGACGTGTCGCCGATGCATCGGGCCGCTCCCAGGAAGCGCTCACCGTGTTCGACCTGGTGACGCGTTCTGATGATCGTCCGCGTGCAGCGGAAGCCGAATATCGCGCATTGCGGATCCGATACCGGGATGGAGAAGCGGGGGTCGACGAAACGATCGACCGTCTCGCCGGACTGGCCACGTCCTGGCGCGGTGACGAAGTCGAACTCAAAACGCTCCGGTTCCTGGCGCAGCTTTTTGCCGAGCGCGGACAGTATCGCGAAGCTTTTGAAGCCATGAAGTCGGCCGTTCAGGCGGATCCTGATTCTGACACGACGCGCCTGCTGCAAGAGGAAATGAACGGGCTCTTCAATGCGCTTTTCCTCGACGGCAAGGCGGATGAAATGCCGCCTGTCAAGGCGCTAGCGCTCTACTACGATTTCCGGGAACTGACGCCAATCGGACGTCAGGGCGATGAAATGGTGCGTCAGCTTGCCAAGCGCCTTGTGGAGGTTGACCTCCTGGACCAGGCAACCGAACTGCTGCGTCATCAGGTGGACAATCGCCTGAAAGGGGCCGCGCGCGCACAAATCGCGGCCGACCTTGCCGCCATCTACCTGATGGACCGAAAGGCGGATGAAGCGCTTCGCGTGCTCAACAGATCCCGTCAGGCCAGCCTGCCATCCACACTCGAGCGGCAGCGCAACATTGTGGAGGCGCGGGCGCTTACGGAAAGCGGGCGTCCGGACCTGGCACTTGAATTGGTGCGGAACATGCGCGGGACGGACGTCGACAGGCTTCGCGCAGACACCTTCTGGGCCGCGGAGAGCTGGCGCGATGCAGGTGAACAGCTTGAGGCCATGCATGGATCGCGGTGGTCGGACAATATCCCGCTGGACGCACTGGAACGCCGGGATGTCCTGCGTGCGGGGATTGCCTATTCGCTTGCTGGCGATCAACTCAGCCTGGAGCGCCTACAAACCAAATATACCGGAAAAATGGCGCAAAGCCCCGAGGCGCTGGCATTCGAGGTCGTGACACGCCCCATCGAAACACAGGGTGTCGAATTCCTGGAGGTTGCCAACCGTCTGGCCGACACAGATTCACTTGAGACATTCCTGCAGGAATATCGCCGGCAGTACATGTCACCGAACCGATCGCCGGATGACCAGGCTGCAGCCGATACCGCAGCAGGCGATCCGGCGGGCTGATCCTTCAAGGTTGACCTTACAAGAACGGGTGGTCAGCCGACAGCGCTGAGTGCGAAGGAAGTGTCCGAAGTGTATTGCGGCTTCTTGAGCTCTGCCTTGTATCGCATGACGAGCTCCGGGATCGTGCGCGTGTTGCGATCGAGCCATTTGCTGCGTGCTTTCAGGAAGTCGCGATAGGTTTTGTCGTCAATGCCCGTCTGCAGCATAAGTCGTAGGATTGCACCGTCTGCGTCCGACTTCAGTGTTTCGGAAACGACTTCGTCCGAAAGGTTGAGCTTACGCGCGATCAACCAGATCGCCGCATCAATGCGCTCGTCTTCAAAAAGCGTTCTCAAGATCGCGTCAAAGGACAATTCACCGTTGGCGATCTGTATGCTTGCTTCGTGGCGGGAATAGCGGACACCGTCAAGCTCGATGTCTCCGTCGCGCTCAAGGTCGCCAATTGCGGTCGCAAGCCGTTCAAGATCATCGTCCTCGAGCGCAGTCTTCAAAGGCGGGGGAAGGAGCGGGCACTCTGTTTCCAGGATGAGCTTGAGGGTTTCCAGAAACTCTTCGTCCTTCAGGGCCCGCTTCGCCATGCCGGCAAGGACTTCCAGTTCCGTGTTGGCGAAAATAAGCAGCGCAAGCATGCCCTTGACGGAGAAAGGAACTTCGGAATTGTTCAGAAGTATGTGAACGACATTCCGGCTGCTGCGCGCGATGAGCGTGTCGCTCATCTCCTCGCTCAGATCATCACGCCGGGCGACGGACAGCCGCTTGTCATTGGTTCCCGCCTTGGACAAGTGCATCAGAGCTGACTGACTTATCATCGGTGAGCATTCGATCACTGGTTCTGAAAGCGCGTAGTCTTCCTGCGCCAGGCGGTCCGCCAGATCTGCAATGATCCGGTCGGTCTTGGCGAGCCTGACGACCAATTCGTAGCGCGCCTCGCGATCGAGTTGATCGAATACGGAAAGAACGATGCGTGAGAACAGCTCACGCTCAACGGGGGTAGGCTCGTGTTCTTCCGAGCGTGCATACTCGCCGACAAGCGTGCGGATCAGCTTCGACCTTGCTTCGGGTTCCTTGATCCTTGCAAGTTGTTCTAGTTGTTCTCGTATCACAGGTCTTCCGTAAAACTCTGAAGGCAGCAGAAAGCGCCCGACACCGCAAATATTTACATGTTTAGATTAATTTTCTTCTACCTTTAGCAACGTCACCCAGACCTCAGCCGCCGCCGAAACTCTTTACAAGAGACCCGGCTACGAGATTCCAGCCATCCACAAGAACGAAGAAAATGAGCTTAAAGGGAAGGGATATCACGACCGGCGGTAACATCATCATCCCCATCGACATCAGAACCGATGCAATAACGAGGTCAATGATCAAAAACGGCAGATAGAGCAGAAACCCTATTTCGAACGCGCGCCGCAACTCGGAAATCATGAAGGCCGGAATGAGAATGGCCATCGAGAGATCTTCCGGTCCCTGTGGCGCGTCCTGTCCGGACAATTCCTGAAAAAGTTCCAGATCCTTTTCACGAACCTGCGACAGCATAAATGTCCTGAACGGGCCGGATGCACGCTCATAGGCCTGTTCGAACTCTATGTCTCCATCTACGAGCGGTTGGACGCCGGCATCATAGGCCGACTGCAGCGTGGGCATCATGATGAACGCAGACAGGAAGAGCGCGAGGCTCACCATTACCATGTTTGGCGGGGCAGTTTGCAGTCCGATGGCCGAGCGCAGCAGAGACAGAACCACAACGATGCGCACGAAGCTTGTCATCATGACGAGAATGGACGGCGCAAGTGAAAGTACGGTCAGCAGGATGACCAGCTGAACCGCACGTTCGGTCAGGCTGGCGTCGTCTCCAAAACCAACGGAGATCTCCTGGGCAGAGGCGGGCGCGGCGAATGCCAGCGTCGCCACCAGAAATGTGAGAAAAATCCTCACGAACCGGCCCTGCCACACAACGCGACGGTCTTGGATCATTGATTTGGCTGTCCACCCAATTCGTAGAGGATTTTTGCCATTTCGTCCTCAATTGGGTTTTTGTCACCCAGACCCTGAACAACTCTTGGGGCAGCTTGACCTTGCGGCGCACCGGGCACGATCTCGAGCAACGCCGAGGTGCTGGACACCGGAGCGGTCGTCTTTGCGGCCTGCACCTGAGTTTGTGCCGGCTGTCGCTCCGTGTCTGCGCGCTTCTGCGGGGCATATTCGTCCGGTTTGCTGGGGGGAACATCCTCCTCCATGAGGTCTGCAAGGTCGAGGTCCAGCTTGATTTCCTTTTGAGCCGGTGTCTCCTCACTCACGGTCTCTTCGGCTGACGCGGGCAGCATTTCAGCTGTTTCAGGTTCAACCGCTTCGACCGCTTTGTCCTGCGGATCTTCGTCGAATACGGGTTCCTCGACCGTCTCCGGTGCTGCTTCGGACATGTCCTGAGACGGGCCCGTGTCAGTTTCCAAGGCCTCAGCCGTTATTTCTGCGCCGAGGGCTTCGGCAGGCACATTATCTGTCTCCGCCTTCTCCACGATTTCCTCACCGATTTGCAGATCTGGTTCAGCCAGAACGGTCTCGGATTTCGCGCCGGCGCCGGGTGTCTCAACCGGTTTCAAAAGAGCCGTCTTTGCACGTGCAGCCGGTCCTGATGCCGGCGGCGTAATGGTGTGGCCTGACGACTGGGACGGACGTTCCCGGCCTGCGATCGAGCGGGCGAGGTTTCGAAATGAGGATCCGGTCTCCGCCATTTTGTCGGGTCCGGCTTCCGAAAGTGCCTGCGGCTCCACCTTTACCGCCGGTGCTTCTCCGATACTGGTTTCTGCGGGCGCTGTCGTGACTGGTTCCACCTTTGGTGCCGGCGCGGCGTTCGAAGAGCGGTTAAACCCGTTTTGCGTTGCAGCGCGCAGCAGATTGGCGGCCGTGTTGGTGCTTCGAACGGGTTCTGTAGGCGCCTGGTCCGGCAGATCTTTTTGAGGCACTGCCTCGAAAGGTACGGGTTCACTGCTGTTTTTCGGGGGTGTCGGTTGCGCGACCCTTTCCGGTGTGACCGGCTTTGCCGATGTGAGCGCGGACGGACCTGCGGAGGCTTGCCGCATGGGAGCGGACATGGGCGGGTTCTTCCGCGGAGCAGCTTGCGGTTGCGGTGCGGTTTCGTCGGGCTTGAACGGGATATCCGGGCCGGGTGCCGTCGGCACCTTAAGCTGAGACTGTCCGGTTTGCGCGGCCGCAGTGTTTGGCAAGTGCCGGGTTCCCGCGATCGGGGCGTTGCGGACAATGTTCTGCTCCACGACGACATCGCTCGGGCCGCCTATCAGCAAAAGATGTTCGATATTGTCCCTGCGGATCAGAACAAGGCGCCGACGTGTGTCAACCGTCGTGCTGTCCATCACGGCGACGCGGGGTTGCCTGCTTCTGTTCAGGGGAGCATTGGAACCCATCAGCCGCTTCAAGACGAAAACAAAAAGACTGAAGAGCAGCAAGACGACGACGAGCGCCAAGACCACCGCAATTGCCTGAGTTGCACCGCCGCTTACGTTGAATGTCGATTCAATCCAGTCGTACATCTTTACCTCATGCCGCCCCGCCAGCGAACTGATTGTGGTTACCCGTTACTGCAGGCTCCTGCCGCAATTGTGGAATATTCCGCTTATCCCCAGTATTTCCGGCTTCTGCCGGCGGTCGCGCAGGGGCTTCAATCTGCGGACGTGTACCGGGCGCCATTGACGCGAAACAGTCCCGCTTCTTCCAAGAGCCTTCCCGTATTACTTGCGGATACGCATCGAATCTCTCTAGGGGTTAAAGTTAACAGAAGCGGGCAAATATTGCCTGTTGTTGAGTTGGTAGAATTCGCGAAATGCAAAAGAAAGTCCGGCTCTTCCACTGATTTTTAAGTGCTTTACGAAATATGTCCGGGAATTCGTTAACTATTCATTAACCATTTGGGCGGCAATGATTGCCTAGTTGGTTAATGGAAGGTGAATGAAATGGCCGTTACGGATTTGCCGATCTTCCAGGCACTGAAGTCGAAAATGCAATGGCATCAAACACGTCAGGGCGTTCTGGCGGAAAATATCGCGAATGCGAACACACCCGGATACGAGTCCAAGGATGTGGCGTCGTATTCTTTTGCTGACCATGTTGGTCTTCAAAATGCCTCCATATCGACAAAAGTGACAAAGGTTGGCCACATTTCAGGAACGATTTCCGGAAACCTGCCGGCCAAAGTCGAGAAGCTCGACACCTTTGAAATCACGCCGGACGGCAACAACGTCAATCTGGAAGAGCAGATGATGAAAATCACGCAGAACCAGATGGATTTCCAGGCTGCAACGAGCCTTTACACAAAAGGGCTGGGGCTTATCCGGACCGCGCTTGCAAGAAGCGCATAAGACCCGGAATACCTTAGGAGGATCGCTGATGGATCTGATTAAATCACTGTTTGTCTCCGCGAGCGGACTGAAGGCACAAAACGGCCGCATGCGCATTATCGCGGAGAATATCGCCAACGCGAACTCCACGGCACGCACGCCCGAGGAGGATCCTTACCGGCGGAAGATCCCAACCTTCAAGAGCCATTTCGACAAGGAACTTGGAGTGGAGAAAGTGGAACTCGGCAAAGTTGCGGAAGACACATCGGATTTCAAATCGACATACATGCCCGGACATCCGGCGGCGGATGAGAACGGGTATGTGTTGCAGCCGAATGTGAACACTCTGATCGAGACCACGGATATGCGCGAGGCGCAGCGTTCATACGAGGCGAATTTGAACGTGATTGAATCGACGCGGCGCATGCTGCAGCGGACCATCGATATCCTGAGAGCTTGATCGCGGGATTGATCTAACAAGGGGGCAGGAGCCGTGACCACTCCGTCTATTGCAAACAATGCCTATCAGCTGGCAGCGCAGCTGCAACAGCAGGCGCGAGCTGTCGAAGAAAGTGTTCCAGACCGGGCATCGGTCGATTTCGGGCAAATGGTGAAAGAGGCCGTCGACACTGTCGTCGACAAAGGCCAACAGGCCGATGCACAGGCTATTGGCATGATTGAAGGCAAGACTGGTGTCGTCGATGTGGTGACCGCCGTGGCCGAGACAGAGATGGCACTTGAAACAATGGTTGCGGTGCGCGACCGAGTCATTTCTGCCTATGAGGAAATCATGCGGATGCCGATCTGATCGGGATTTCCAGGGAGTGTATTCATGACCGGAGGTGAAGTCCTCGATCTCGCACGTGAAGCGGTCTGGACCATGATACTCGTGGCGGCGCCTGCGATGGTTGTGGGTCTGGTCGTCGGTGTGATCATCGCGTTGTTCCAGGCACTGACCCAGATCCAGGAAATGACGCTGGTGTTCGTGCCCAAAATCCTGGCGATCTTTGTCACGATTCTCGTCACGCTCCCCTTCATGAGCCAGTTGCTTGAGGCGTTCATGGGGCGTGTGACAGAGATGATCCTGACGACCGGTTGAGGCGTCAGGCGCTGGGTGAGCGATGACCATACAGCTTGATTTCCTGCCTGAGGTCGCTGCTGCGTTCCTGCTGATGTTCGCGCGGCTTGGTACCATGCTGATGCTGCTGCCAGCGCTGGGGGAAAGCTCCATTCCGATGCGCTTCCGGTTGACGATCGCGCTCGCCCTGACCCTCGTGATGTACCCTGTTGCAGCGTCGCTCTATCCGCCAAATCTGACCGCAAGTCTGCCTCAGTTGATCGTGTTGCTGGGCGGCGAAATGGCAATCGGCTTCGGTATAGGTCTGTGCGCCCGGCTGATCACGTCCGTCCTGCAGATTGCCGGCATGATCATGGCCAACCAGTCCGGTCTTGCCTTCGCGCTTGGCACGGATATAGCCAACGAGGGGCAGCAGGGTGCGCTCTACGGCAACTTTCTCGCCGTACTTGGCATCACACTGGTGTTTGTGAGCGATTCACACTACCTGATCATCGCCGCCCTTTATGACAGCTTCACCGTTTTTCCTCCCGGGAATGTGCCTCCGGTCAGTGATTTCGCGCAGAACGCAACGGAAACCGTTGCGCATGTGTTCACGATCGCCGTTCGGATGAGCGCACCGTTTCTGGTTGTCGGACTGGTGTTCTATTTCGGTCTCGGCCTGCTCAACAAGCTAATGCCGCAAATGCAGATCTTCTTCATCGCAATGCCCGTGAACATCGCCGTCGGGTTGTTGCTTCTTATGGTCCTGATTGCGACCCTGATGATGTTCTATCTTGATCATTTCCAGGAGTCGCTCGGGAAATTCATAGTAGGGTAAGGCATCGCCGTGGCTGACGATACCGACGACTCAGAAAAGACAGAGGACCCCACGCAAAAGCGCTTGAAAGAAGCGCATGACAAGGGGGACGTTCCCAAATCGCAGGAAGTCAGCACATGGTTCACGCTCGTCGGCGCGACCCTGATGATTGCCCTTTTCGCTCCGGGTGCAGCCTCGTCGATGGGTGAGCTGATGAAAGGCTATCTGGAGCATGCCCACCAGATCCCGGTCGATGGCTATGCGTTGAAGGCACTTTGGCGCGACACCGGCCAATCTGTCGCTCTGATCGTCGGGCTGCCGATGGTTGCCCTGCTGGTCATGGCGATCGCAGGAAACCTGATCCAGCACCAGCCGTTGTTTACCGGTGAGACCATAAAGCCGAAACTCTCGAAAATTTCCCCTCTATCCGGGTTCAAGCGTTTGTTTTCGGCTGACAGCCTGGTCAACTTCGCCAAGGGAATGTTCAAGATAACCATTGTCGGTGCGGCGATGGTTGCTGTGATGTGGCCGCACAGGGATGAGGCCGAAATCATCATTTTCGCTGAAACAGGCGTCATCCTGGAAGAAGTCTGGGTGCTGGTGCTGCAGCTGCTTGCGGCAATCCTCGTGATCATGACCGTCGTCGCCGGCGCCGACTTCATGTACCAGAAAAACAAGTGGTTCAATAAGCAGAAGATGTCGCTGCGCGAGGTGAAGGAAGAATTCAAGCAAACGGAAGGTGATCCCCAGGTGAAGGGGAAAATCCGCCAGCTCCGCATGGAACGCTCCCGTAAGCGCATGATGGCAGCCGTTCCCCAGGCAACGGTTGTCGTCACCAACCCGACCCACTACGCGGTCGCGCTTCAATACGAAGAGGGCATGGGCGCACCTTTGTGCCTGGCAAAGGGCACTGACGCGATCGCCCTGAAAATGCGTGAAGTCGCCAAGGACCACGAGATCCCGATTGTGGAGAACCCGCCGCTTGCCAGGGCATTGCATGCAACCGTTGAGATCGACCAGGAAGTTCCGGAGGAACATTACAAGGCGGTTGCGGAGGTCATTGGCTTCGTCTTCCGCATGCGCAAACGTGCGTCCTGGAGAGCCAACTAAGCGGGCATCATCGTTCCCGCTGCTGAAATTACTCTGTATGGCAGCGCCAAACGCGTGAATTTCAACAGAAGTAAGCTTCATATCAGTTGAAATTAGGGTGTAAGCACAGAATGCTTATAAACGGCCCTAGGTAAAGCGAATCGGGCCGGGAGACAGGATGTATGAGTGACATGGACGGAGCGCCGGGCGGGCCTATGATCAGCCGGCCAGAGCGATCCGGAAATATAGGCCTGCTAATAGGCCTGGCGCTGTTGCTTCTGGGGGCAGCTGCTGCGTTCGCGGTCATGGACCGGGAAGTCGCGCAGCCGTTCATCCTTGCGCTGCTCGGCATCCTGGCCGTCGTCGGCGTGTTTTGCCTTTTTGCCGGTGCCATCGGCTTTCTGCGTCTTTCCGCGCGTCCCGGAGAAGCCAATCCGCTTGCGTCTGCCTTTGTCGACTCAATGGACGACGGTGCGCTGATCACGGATATGGATGGGCGGCTGGTCTATGCCAACAAGGCCTATGCGGACCTCACCGGTGCGGAAACGGCCGCCGATATTCGCGTGGTCGAGCGGGTGTTCTCATCCGATCCCGATGCCGCGGACGCTATTTTCCGGTTGTCGCAGGCCATGCGTGACGGACGCAAGGCACAAGAAGAAATCAGGATGCCCTTTCCTCTGGGCCGCGTGGATGGAACGGCGCGCTGGTATCGTGTTTCTGTGCGTCCTCTTGAGCCGTCCAGCGAGAGCGGCGGCAAGAAGATGGCGATCTGGCAACTTGCGGACATTACGCGGGATAGGGCCGAACAGGAAAACTCCTTCCAGGAGCTGCAAAGGGTCATCAATTTTCTCGACCATGCGCCCGCGGGATTCTTCTCCTGCGATGCACAAGGCCGCATTGTTTATCTGAATGCCACTCTTGCCGACTGGCTCGGCTATGATCTGGCCCAGTTTGATGCCGGTGATCTCGACCTGTCCGAAATCGTGCGCGGAGATGGAACCGAGTTGATCCGGTCGGTCAAAGGGCAGGCAGGTGAAGTCAAAAGCGAGACCTTCGACCTTGACTTCGTAACCCGGAACGGCCGCGGTCTTGCCGTGCGTCTCCTGCACCGGGTGCCTTTCGGAGAGAACGGGCAACCTGGCGACAGCCGCACGCTGGTGCTGAACCGGTCACGGGGCGAGGAAGCTTCAGAAGCTTTGCGGGCGGCCGAAGTCCGCTTTGCCCGCTTCTTCAACAACACCCCGATCTCGATTGCATCGCTTGACAATGATGGCCGGGTTCTCAGAACCAATGCGCCGTTCCTCAAGCTGTTCGGGGCAGTGGATTCCGTCGATGAGTCGCCGAAACTGGAAGCCTATGTCGCCGACAGCGGTCGCGAGGAACTGTCCAAGGCCCTGTCGGCCGCCGCGAACGGTATTGGCGAAATCGCTCCGATCGACATTCCGCTCGTGGAAGGCAACGATCCCCGCTCGGCGACTTTCTACGTCTCTGCGGTGCAGGACGGGGAGGGGGACGGTGAAACCGCGATCGTCTATGCCCTGGAAACCACACAGCAACGGGCATTGGAAGCACAATTCGCGCAGAGCCAGAAGATGCAGGCCATCGGCCAGCTTGCCGGTGGTGTCGCCCACGACTTCAATAATGTGCTGACCGCGATCATCGGTTTTTCCGATCTGCTCCTGGCGAGCCATCGGCCGACCGACCCGTCCTTCCAGGACATCATGAACATCAAGCAGAATGCCAATCGTGCAGCCGGGCTCGTGCGTCAGCTTCTGGCTTTCTCCAGGCGGCAGACCCTGCGTCCGCAGCAACTTGAGCTCAATGATGTTCTCGGAGATCTGTCGATCCTTCTCGACAGGCTTCTTGGTGAGAAGGTGGAGCTGAAGGTTATCCATGGGCGCGACCTGTGGCCGGTCATGGCCGATCTCAATCAGCTTGAGCAGGTGATCGTCAACCTGGCGGTGAATGCAGGGGACGCGATGGCCGAAGGCGGTCGTCTCACCATTCGTACGCGGAATGTCTTGGAAAGCGAATCCACCCAGTTCGAGAACACCCGTGGCATGCCGCCGGGCGAGTACACGCTGGTCGAAGTGGACGACACGGGACACGGCATGCCGCCGGAGGTAATGGAGAAGATCTTCGATCCGTTCTTCTCGACCAAGGAAGTCGGCAAGGGAACCGGTCTTGGGCTTTCAACCGTCTATGGCATCGTAAAACAGACCGGCGGCTTCATTTTCTGCACTTCAGAGGTGGATATCGGCACGACCTTCCGTCTCTTCCTACCGCGGCACATTCCCGAAGTTACCGAAGAGCCGAAGCCTGAGCCAAGGGAAACCGAACCGGAGAAGGTTGCCGACCTCACCGGATCGGCGTCTATTCTTCTGGTCGAAGACGAAGAAGCGGTACGCGCGTTTGCAGCCCGTGCCCTGGCTTCGCGGGGATACACGGTCCACGAGGCCGGGTCAGGCAACGAAGCGCTCGAAGTCATGGAAGAGACAGACGGTGAAATCGACCTCGTCGTCTCCGACGTGGTGATGCCGGAAATGGACGGACCGACGCTTCTTGTCGAGCTGCGCAAGACCCAGCCCGATCTGAAGATCATCTTTGTGTCAGGTTATGCCGAGGACGCCTTTGAGGAAAACCTGCCCGAGGGCGAACAATTCTTCTTCCTGCCAAAACCGTTCACGCTAAAGCAGCTCGCGACGACCGTGAAGGATGTCCTGAACGGCTGAGACCGGGCTTGGTTGGAGCAGCGTTCTTGACACAGCGCTACCCTTTTGGCACTTAAATCACATGGGGAAAGCGAACACCCCGTGAGGCGTAAGCTGAAGTTTCGCGTCCTTGAACCCCTTTTTTGAACGGGAGGACGCGCCATGCCGTCTCTGAATTCCATCACCGTTTCCCAGCTCGCCAGATTGATCGGAACACCGGATGCACCGGTGATTGTTGACGCGCGTATCGACGAAGATTTCAACGATGATCCGTGCCTGATCCCCGGTTCCTTCCGGCACCCGCACAGTAGAATTGACGAGATTGCAACACGTCTGCATGGACGAAAAGTCGTTATAGCCTGCTGGAAAGGGCTGAAAATTTCCGAGGGTGCAGCTGCATTTTTGCGGTCCAGCGGTGTCGCTGCCGAAATTCTTGAAGGCGGCTGTATCGCATGGCGCGCGGCGGGCATGCCGATGGTGCCTGCAGCCCGCCTGCCGGAACGCAACGAGGAGGGGCAAACCGTCTGGGTAACCCGTCATCGACCCAAAATCGACCGGATCGCCTGCCCCTGGCTGATACGCCGGTTTGTAGATCCAACAGCGCGGTTTCTGTTTGTATCGCCGGCGCAGGTTGAAGCCGTTGCGGAAAAGTTCAATGCAACGCCGTTTGACGTTGAAAATGTCTTCTGGAGCCATCGCGGGGAAATGTGCAGTTTCGACACCATGCTGGAGGAGTTCAGTCTTCAAACCGAGCCGCTTTCAAGGCTTGCCATGATCGTACGCGGCGCCGACACGAACCGGCACGATCTCGCACCGGAAGCGGCAGGTCTGCTTGCAGTTTCGCTCGGTCTTTCGCGAATGCACAAGGATGATCTTCAGCAACTTGAGGCCGGAATGGGCCTCTACGACGCCTTCTACCGCTGGGCGCGTGACGCGGCGGACGAAGGACATGACTGGCCAACTCCCGGCAGGAAGGGCTGATGTCATGTCTTCGAAACCGACTTTCACCGGAAAGCCGGTCGACGGCGCGCGTCTGCCGCAGAGCGGCGATACCTCCTGGCAGCGGCTCTTTTCCGTCTTTGGCGGTATCGGCCTTCTGTCCTTTGGTGGTCCGGCGGCCCAGATCGCCCTGATGCATCGCAAGCTGGTCGACGAGACGGGCTGGCTGTCAGAAAAGACCTATGTCAATGCACTCGGCTTCTGCATGTTGTTGCCAGGGCCGGAGGCCATGCAGCTGGCAACATATTGTGGCTGGAAGCTGCGTGGGATTGCAGGTGGTCTGTTGGCAGGTCTGCTGTTCGTCATTCCCGGTGCGATCGCAATCTTCGCCCTTGCTTTCGTCTACACGGCATACGGCGAAAAGCCGATCATCAGCCAGTTGTTTCTGGGCATCAAGGCCGCTGTGCTGATTGTTGTCATCGAGGCACTTCTCAGGCTCTCCAAACGTGCGCTGACACAGCGGCGGCAATGGGTTGTCGCAGTCCTTGCCTTCACAGCCATCTATTTCCTGTCGCTGCCGTTTCCGATGATCGTCTTGGCCGCTGCCCTTTACGGTGCCGTCTTCATGAATGCGCCGGTTCAGACAGTGCCGCAGGAACAGGTTGCGATCGAGACCTCATTTACCCGTACACTGGGTGTTGTCGTTGCCGGGCTAAGTCTATGGCTCGGACCGCTCGCGGCTCTTGCCTGGGCGAGCGGCGCGCCAATCCTTGGTGATCTTGGCTGGTTCTTTTCCAAACTCGCGGTTGTCACGTTCGGTGGGGCCTATGCGGTTCTGGCATATATGGCGCAGGACGTCGTCGCGCTTCACGGTTGGCTCGAAGCGGGTGAAATGATGGACGGGCTCGGTCTTGCCGAGACGACGCCCGGACCGCTGATCCTGGTCACGCAATTTGTCGGATATGTCGCCGCGTATCATGAGGGCGGAATTGCGCTTGGTTTTGCCGGTGGCGCTGTTGCCCTGTGGGCAACTTTCGTGCCGTGTTTCCTCTGGATATTTGCAGGTGCGCCCTACATCGACTGGATTTCCAGCCAGCCCCGGTTGAACTCCGCATTGTCGGCGATCATCGCCGCTGTGGTCGGTGTCGTCCTCAATCTGTCGGTCTGGTTTGCCCTTCATGTCTTTTTCGCAACTGTCACGCAAAGAGAGCTGGGCTGGGTAACGCTGTGGGTTCCGGATCTTTCAAGCCTGGACTGGCGGGTTCTTGTGCTCGCAGCGCTGTGTGCTTTGCTGCTATTGCGTTTCCACGTGAACCTCTTCTGGACACTTCTTTTCGCAGCGGTCGGCGGTTTGCTTTTGTCACAAATTGCTTGAAAGAGTGCACGGGGCAGTGAAATCTCCACCCCGTGCGTCATCAGATTTTGATTCTGATCTTGGTGCCAACGCTATGCTTTTAAAAGAAAAAACAATTAACAGAGATGGTGCGCAGCGATTTGCGAACGGCGCCTTGCCAAATAGGTGCCGAAGCGTTGCTCTTTCAAAGATCGCTTGAATGCGGATCGCCGACCATGCACTGTGCCCGTGTCTTGGACGAGTGTGCATGTGGAGGAAACAGAATGCAGCTTCCGGAATTTATCAAAAGTTTTCCCGCATTGGACATTCCGTTCCCGGAAGATGTTGTGACTTCGCACGCGATCCGCTCGGATGCCGGTCTGGTCGTGTTTTTTGATTTTCAAAAGGACATGGTGCTGCCGCCGCATTCCCACCTTGCCCAATGGGGTACTGTGCTCGACGGTGAAATCGAGTTCACGATTGCCGGGGAGACCAAAACGCTCGGACCGGGTGCGATCTACAACATCCCGAGCGGTGCTGAGCATGGTGCGGTCATCAAGGCCGGAACCAAGGTGATTGATGTCTTTGAGGAGTCGGATCGCTATCCGGTCAAATCCTGAGCGAGTCGGCGTAAGAGACTGACCAGGATCCGCGGCGCACCCGTCGCTGTGAGCGTTTGAAACATTGATTTTTGCATGCGGCGTGCCGGCGACGGCTGTCCTCTGGACGTTGAGGTTTGCTCTCGCGTGGAACCTCGCCCTTCAAGTTATTTTCGAAATAAAATCATGAAAATACTAAGGTGGTGCTGATATTATAGACATGAAAACTGTTATATGTTTGTAAATTAGAACCAATATCGTCTTATTTGATTTGTATGTGAGATTTTTGAATAGTATTTAAGCACAACTGATGTGAACTCAAACAAAAGTGCGTTGCCGTTTTCCCACGTTGGACGATGCGTCTTTTTGTTTAGAAACGTTTTTATTCAATAGCTTATGATGCTCACGATTTCCATTTCAACAACAACCCTGGTTGCTCGCTCCGCGGGACAATTTTTCTGACACATCTTTTGCCAATTGCTTCCGCAATGCGGCGTTTCTTTCGCCAGAATTCGCACCGAGCCTCTCGCGTGAAATTTGCAGCAGGAAAGGAAACGCAATGGTCAACAATCCGGTGAACAAGCTCAGTTCCAGCGAACAGTTGATCCTGGAGCTTGTCAACAAGGAGCGGTTGGCAGCCGGGCTGGAGCCACTCGCCTCCGCCGCACCGATCAACGCTGCCGCGCAGAAACACTCCGAATGGATGGCATCCGGGCGCGTTCTTGATCATACCGGGGCAGGCGGATCGAGCCCCTGGGATCGCATGAAGGCAGAAGGGTGGAACGAATATCCGATGGGTGAGAACATCGCTTATAATCCCTTCAACCAGCACACACCGATATCCGGTGCCTATGTTCCGCAGGCGATTGTCGAGGGCATGCATACCGGCTGGATGAATTCGACCGGACACAGGGCGAATATTCTCAATTCGGATTACACCGTGATCGGTATCGGCGATGCCATTGGCGGGCATCCAAGCAATGCAGGACATTCTACCAGTTACGGCACCCAGAACTTTGCCGGGACGACCAAGAACTATGTCACCGGTGTTGTCTTCGATGATGAAGACGGTAGCAAATTCTACGACATCGGCGAGGAGTTGGGCGCTACGACAGTCACGATTGTCAATTCGTCCGGCGCCACCGTTGCAACAAAAGCGACTGATCCGGGAGGCGGCTACAGCATTGCGCTTGCAAACGGATCTTATACCGCGAAGTTTACGGGCAGCGGCATTAACGGAACCATCGAGAAGAGCTTTTCGATATCGGGGAAGAACGTCAAGGTCGACGTCAAGGACGGATCGGAAGGAGGCGGAACGCCGCCACCTGTTGGCGGCAACGGCAACGATACGGTGACCTATACCAACGGCGACGATTTCTGGGACAATGGTGTTCCGAAAGACATCGGCGGAGCCGGGATCGATACGCTGGTCATCGCCAAAGGGTCTGTCTTCAATACGTCGGGTCTTTCCTGGTACGGGTTTGAGCGTTTTCAGGGGGCCGACAAGAATGACCGCGTCGTCGGCAACGAAGCAGGGGTCGATTACCGTCTGAGCGGTGGCGGCGGCAACGACACCCTTCAGGGAAATGCCGGCGACGATACGCTTCTCGGTGGCCCTGGAAACGACCGTCTCTACGGTAAGGCCGGTAACGACATCATCAAAGGTGGCACCGGGCGTGATGTCATGTTCGGTGGCGCTGGCAACGACACGATCCACTATGGCAGTGGCGATATTTTCTGGGACAACGGAAAGCCGAGAGATATCGGCGGTTCGGGTGTCGACACGCTTGTCGTGGAGGCGGGATCCAAGTTCGTAACCTCCGCGCTGTCGAAATACGGGTTTGAGCGTTTCAAGGGGGCGGACAAGGACGACCGGGTCGTCGGGGACGATGCCAAGGTTGCCTATGTCCTGAACGGAGGTGGTGGCAACGATTTCCTGAAAGGAAACGCAGGCAACGACACGCTGCTGGGTGGTTCCGGCAATGACAGGCTCGACCCCGGTGCGTCCTCAGGCGGTCTTCAGAAACTCTCCGGACAATCCGGCAATGATACCTATGTCATCTCGTCGAATTCGGGCCGTGTCGACATCATCGAACTGGCCGGCAACGGCAACGACACGCTGATTTTCAAGGATCTGAAAAGGTCGGACGTCGAGGTGTCGCTGAATGCCCAGGACAAGATGGTCCTGTCCTGGAACGACGGTGCCGGTCAGGTGACGATCAATGACGAGGGTGCACATCTCGACCAGTTCGTCTTCATGCACGGCGCCACATATCAACCGGACGATTTTGCCTTCGTCTGACACGCTGAAGAGCTCCACTTTTTCGAGTGGAGCTCTTTTCCAGTCCATCTCGCAAGCCAGCCTGACAGACCGCCACTAGTTTTGCTCAACCGTTGAAAGCTCGGCTGCAAGGCGTTTTTCAGACGCGCCCGGCGGTTGCGCCCAGCTGGCGATGATGCGGTAGACAGCTGGTGTGAGGAACAGCGTGAAGACCGTTGCGAGGCCGAGGCCGCCGACAACCACCCAACCGACCGCCGTTCTGGCTTCGGCCCCGGCACCGGTCGCAAGCACCAAAGGTATACTTCCGGCAACAGTTGACGCCATGGTCATCATCACAGGCTTCAGCCGGATCCGCATTGCATTGCGGATCGCCGTGTCAACATCCTGTCCCTGCTGGCGGAGCTGATTGGCGAACTCGACGATCAGAATGCCGTTCTTTGCCATGATACCAACAAGGATGACGAGTCCGATCTGACTGTAATAGTTCAGGCTGCCGCCGGAAACGAGGATTGCCAGCAATGCCGTACCAAGTCCGCAGGGCACGGTGATCAGGATGATGAGTGCGCTTGAAAAGCTCTCGAACTGCGCCGACAGCACCAGAAAGACAATGAGAAGTGCGGCCGCGAAAACAAGCAGCGTCGTTGTCTCTCCGGTTTCGAGCGTCGCCGCTTCGCCAAGAAACACCAGCCGGCCTTCGTTCCCCAGAACGTCAGGGGCGATGTCCTTCAACCTGTCCACGGCGGTGCCAAGGTCGACACCGCTGCCGAGATTGGCCTGTGCCGTGACAGCCCGCTCTCTTGCTTCGCGACTCAATGTGGAGGCGGCGGCAGCAACGGACAATCTCGCAACGGTCGAAATCGGAACGAACTGGCCGTTGCCGGCCCGTATGAATGTGTTTTCCAAATCGCCCTGGTCGTTGATCGGACGGCCTCCAAGCTCGAGGCGGACTTCTACTGTCTCGTTGTTCAGAAAAATCTCGGAAACCTTGTTGCCCTCAATGACCGTGTTCAGCGTTTCCACCACGTCGCGCGGCTCGATATCGAGATTTGCCGCCTGATCCCGGTCAACCTCGAGCAGTAGCTGCGGCTGATTGATCTCGTTGACCAGCTGGACGTTGGCAAAGGCCGGGTCGTCCTCCATCTTCGAAATGAGCGCGTTAGTCAGATCGCCCAGTTCGTCGTATTCCTTGCCGACAATGGCGAACTGAACGCCGCGTCCGGCGCCGCGTATGCCCAGACTATTGGATGCCCGCAGGGAGATGAAGGCCCCCGGGATCTGGCTGACGGGCCCCTGAAATTCCGCTGCGATCTCCTGCTGGCTGCGTGCCCGGTTCTCCCACTGGTCCAGGCGGACGAATACGAGGGCAAAACTCGTTGATCTCAACCCAATGAGTGACTGAACGGCGATCACTTCTCCCGACGCGACATAGGGTTCGAGGATTTTTTCAACGCGCGCGACCTGCTGGCTCGTATATTCCAGACTGGCAGAAGAAGGCGTGCGAAGGGCGATCATGATCGTGCCCCGGTCCTCGGAAGGTGTGATTTCCTGGGGCAGGTAATCGTAAAGCGCCAGGGAGCCTCCGGCGAAGACAAGTGCTGCGAGAAGAACCAGGTACCTTGCTTTCAGGATAACCGCGATCAGTCGTTCGAATGCAACCACGACGACGCTGGTGCCTTGTTGTGGTTTCACACCATCGGTTTGCGTGTCGGGTTTACCCGGATCGACGAAGGCGCAAAGCGCGGGGCTGAGCGTCAGCGCCACAAATGAGGAAAGTGCGACGGAAAAAGCCAGTACAAAGCCGAACTCGCCGAAGATACCGCCGGCTTGCCCCGGAAGGAACGAAATCGGAATGAATACGGCGGCAAGCGTCGCGGTCGTCGAAATCACCGCGAAGAAGACCTCCCGCGTGCCGATTGCGGCAGCCGCGAATGCGCCGAAACCCTGTTTCCGTCGCCGCACAATATTCTCAAGCACAACGATGGCGTCATCGACGACCATGCCTGTGGCCAGAACCAATGCAAGCAATGTGATTGTGTTGACCGAAAATCCCGCAGCCCAGATCGCTGCGAGCGTTCCGATCAGAGCAATCGGAACGGCGACCGCGGGAATGACCACCGCGCGCAGCGAGCGCAGGAACAAAAATATCACGGCGACCACGATGACAACCGCCAACCCGATGCTCGTGACGACGCCGGATATCGAGCGTTCGACAAAAACGCCATCATCGGCAACGATAATCAGATTGGCACCCTCGGGCAGTTCTTCCTGGAGGTCAGCGACCGCGATGCGCGCGGCATTTGAGATCGAGAGCGTGTTTGCATGGGACTGGCGGATGATATTCAGTCCGACGGAGGGCTGACCATTGATGCGGGTGATTACGGACGGGTCGTCGGAGGAAAACTGGACGAAGGCAACATCCCCGATCACGGTCTCCCGGTTGAGGCGGATCGCCGATATGGTTTCTTCGGTGGTCGTTGATGCCACGGAGCGCACCACGAGCTCCTGGGTGGGTGTTTCCAGGGCGCCGAGGGGAATATCCAGGTTGGCGCTGGAAAGGGCGGCGCGCATATCGGCAAGGGAAATGCCCCGGCTCGCGAGCGCCACCGGAAAGAACGTGACGCGCATGATGCGGGCATAGTCGCCCGCGACCTGGACCTCCGAAACGCCGTCGATGGCCAGAAGCCGATCCGAGACAATGCCCTCTGCAAGCGAAGCAAGATCGGTCAGTGGCAGGCTGCCACTGAGGGCCAGGCGGACAATCGGATCCGCATCGGCATCGCTCTTTTGCACCGTCGGGTCCTCGACATCGTCCGGCAGGTTCCGTTGCGCCCTTGAAACAAGATCGCGTGCGTCGTTTGCCGCCTCGGTGACATCGGTCGAGGTGTTGAGCTCCAGCGTCAGGCTGGCGCTTCCGTACGACGATGTCGCGGAAATGTTCTCAAGACCTTCCAATCGCGCAAGGGCGTCTTCAAGCACGCTGGTTACTTCCGCATCCACGGTACTGGCCGCTGCTCCCGGATATATCGCACGAACCGATATCACCGGATTGGAGACATTCGGAAGTTCCCGGACTTCAACACCGCTGAACGCGGTTACGCCTGCAATGATGACGAGCAGATTGAGAACAAGCGCCAGGATGGGCCGGCCGACAAACGTCGCGGCAAATCCGAGCTGGCTGCGCGAAAAGCTGCCTTGCCCGGTATCATCCATCAGTCGTCTCCGCGACTTCGACAGCGACCGTCACGCCCTGGCTGACCTTGAAGGCACCGTCCCTGATCACCTCGTCGCCTTCCTTCAGATCGGCCTCCAGCCAGACATTGTCGCCGAGCCGGTGTCGCAGGACGACGTCAATCCTTTCCGGCTGGTTTTCTGCGCCGAGTTTCCAGACATAGGCTCCATTCGGGCTCCACAGGATCGAGACCGCCGGAACCATTGGCATCGGCTCGTCCTTACTTGCAAGACTGACGCTGAAGGTCATCCCGGGCAACAGGAGGTTCTGCGGGTTCTGGACTTCCGCACGGACGCGGATTGTTCGGAATTCCTCGTCAATGGAACTGTCGAAAGACGTGACCTCGCCATTGAAAACCCGTCCGACGAGCGCGGGTGTCGTCAGGCGAACCGGTACGCCGGTCCTGATCTGGCTGATCGCTGTCTCGGGAACAGTGAACTCCACAAGAAGGCTGCTGGCGTCCACGAGCGTTACGATTTCCGCACCCTGAGGCAGATAGCTGCCGACGGTAAGGTCATTGAGGTTGATGCGGCCGGAAAACGGCGCCCTGATAGTCCTGCGGTCGTATTCATACTGAGCCTCCGCAACCTTTGCTTCGGCGACGGCCAGGGACGCTCTTGCTTCGTCAACTTGCGCCTGGGAAACGGCATTGCTGCTCTGATCGAGGAGGGTTTGATAGCGATTGAAGGACGCAGACTGCTGGTCCAGCTCGGCCTTTGCGCTTTCCAGCAGAATTTGCTGGGTTTTGCGTTCCAGAGTCACAATCGGGTCGCCTGCTTCGACATCGGTGTTCGGCTGAACGTGGATTTCTTCAACCGTGCCGGCAACGTCCGCGGTGACATGAATCAGCCGGATCGCCTTTCCGGTTCCGATCGACTGGATCCGGGAGCGGGGAGGAGTAAAGGCTACGGCTGTTGCCGTCACGACGACGGCGTTGGTCGGAAACGCCGATTGCGGCGAAGCCCCGTTCGAGGCGTCATCCGCCGGAGATCCTTGAGATGCAGTTTCGCTTGAGAAAATAAGGCCGCTTGAAGACACCCAGATCCCCAGCCCGAAGGCGCAAGCAATTGCCAGTATCAAACCCGCCAGCCGGTTCATTCACGATCCTCCAAGGGCTCGCCGTATTTCACTATTGAGGCCAAAAAGATCACAGTCTTGACGGTTTTCGCAAGGTGTATGCGCAGGGCCCGCCAGTCAATTTACACGGCTTTGCGTGGCGAAGTCTTTCTGTAGAGCCTGATTGCATTTCTTGTAATATTTGTCGATGAAGTACTTAAAAATTCAAAATAAATTCGAATTACATATTTCTTTTGTGATGTCTTAAGTTTGCGTTGTGGAAATGTATTTTAATTTTACTTGTGAGTGAATCGCATTCTTCATAGGTTGGAATCCATGAAACGTCCTTGGGTAATCGGGCATCCATCGACACCTGATGTCTGCGATGAGGTGGAGCTTTTGTGCAGTGGTGCTGCGTTTGCAGCGCGCTGCCTTTTTTGTGGCCGGTGCTCCGCTGTCACCGCAATTCATCGGATCTGACAAGAACAAATGAGGTAAGTACGACATGTGTGATCTCTGTGTTGCGACCGGCCGCACTTCCGAACTTCCCGTTGTCTCCGGCTTCAGCTGCGATGACGGTGTTGGCGCTGGGGCCAATGCGCTGGCGGACGGGTCTGCTGTTTCTTCGATGCCGCTTCCAGTTTTTACCAACGACCAGATTGCGGACCAGCTCACGCAGGAAACATCCAATGGGTCTCCGATATCGTTCAATGCCGGTCCGGGTGACACGATCACGGTCGACATCACCGGGCTGACCAATGCCGGGAAGTTTCTGGCGACAAATGCGCTGGAAGCCTGGGAGAATGTGACGGGGCTGAATTTTTCCTTTGTCACAAGCGGCGCACAGATCACATTCGACGATGAGAATTCGGGCGCTTATGCCAGCTATTCTTGGTGGAGCAACGGCGACATGATCTCCGCGGATGTCAACGTGTCGAAGGCATGGCTGAATTCCTACGGAACCAGTATCAACAGCTACTCCTTCCAGACATACATCCACGAAATCGGTCATGCGCTCGGGCTGCGGCACGGTGGAAACTACAACGGGTCGGCGACATACGGCGTTGACAACCACTACCTGAACGATTCCTGGCAAGCGACCGTCATGTCCTATTTCAGCCAGACGGAAAACACCTATATCAACGCGAGCTACGCCTATGTGATCACGCCAATGGTTGCCGACATCGTTGCAATCCAGGATCTCTACGGCACGCCGACCGGTATTCGCACAGGCGAAACCGTCTACGGCAACAACTCCAATGCCGGCGGCTATCTGGAGACGTTTTTCGATTCAAATCAAACCGCTGCGATGACTATCTACGATAATGGTGGAACGGATCTGTTCGACTTTTCGCATGTCGGATCCAATCAGCGCATCGACCTGAACCAGGAAGCTATCTCGAACGTTGGCGGATTGACAGGGAACCTGATCGTTGCGCGCGGTACCATCATTGAAAACGCCAGCGGCGGCAGCGGCAACGACGAACTGATCGGCAACAATTCCGACAACACGCTTCTGGGCAATGATGGCGATGACGATCTCATTGGCGGTGGCGGCAACGACATCCTTCGCGGCGGCTTCGGCAAGGACAACATGTCGGCCGGTGCCGGAGACGATATCGTCTACTACACAAACGGCGATACATTCTGGGTCAACGGGACGCCGAAGGATGTCGGCGGAAGCGGCATTGACACGCTCATTATGGAGAACGGGTCGATCTTCAACACCAGCGGACTTTCCTGGTACGGATTTGAGAAATTCATTGGCGCCGGGCGCGATGACCGTGTCGTCGGCAATGATGGCTCGGTAAATTATGTGCTGGATGGGGGCGGCGGCGACGACACGCTCGTCGGCAATGCCGGAGACGATGAGCTTCTGGGCGGTGCCGGGAATGACCTTTTGCGGGGAGGCTGGGGCAGCGACACGTATTTCGGCGGCACAGGCAACGATACGATCTACTATGGCAGCGGCGACAATTTCTGGGATAACGGCACGCCACGCGATGTCGGTGGAACCGGCACGGACAAGCTGGTCATAGAAGCTAAATCGAAATTCAACACGTCCGGACTCTCCTGGTACGGGTTCGAGCAGTTTCAGGGCGCAGAAAAGGACGACCGTGTTGTCGGCAACGATGCGAGCGTCGATTACTGGATGGATGGTGGCGGCGGCAACGACATTCTAAAGGGCAGCGGTGGCACGGACACTCTGATTGGGGGCGCCGGAAACGATACCCTGGATGCCGGTGGTTCTTCCGGAGGCTGGCAAACACTGGAAGGTGGCAGCGGCAACGATACCTATGTCGTCTCCTCGAACGGCGGCTGGATCGACATCGTCGAACTGTTCGGAAACGGCATCGACACGCTGTTTTTCAAGGATCTCAAGGTCGCCGATGTCGATGCTTCCACGGACAGTGACAGCAACATGCTCTTGTCCTGGGCCGGCGGAACAGGTCAGGTTCGCATCAACGATTTGGGTGCCGAAGTGGACAATTTCGAGTTTTCAGACGGTTCTGTGCTGCAGCCGGACGATTTTGTGTTTGTTTGATGTAGGCCTTGCGGAGGCAGGCTTCGCTTTCGTTTTCTGAAAGCCTGCCTCCAAGTTCAAAGCGCTGCTTCAACCACCTTTGCGCAGGCCAGAAGTTGGTCGTCGCGGCCACCACCCGCAACCAGCATTGTGCTCAGGATTTTGCCACCATGCTCGTGGGGCAGGGCGATAGCACAGGCATCGGCGACATTGGCCAGCGACGGGTTGCGAAGGGCGAGCAGATTGCACCGGTTGAACTCCGCGTCATCGGCGAGTTCTTCAATGCGGGGCGGCAGCGTGGGTGTTGTCGGCAACAATAGCATGGCCGATGCGAGCTCATCCCGGAACTCTCTGATGAAGACGGCGCGCCGGTTGAGCGTCTGCCGGTACTCGACTGCCGTAATCTCTTCCGCGCGCGCCATCCGGGCATGAACGCGCGGGTCGAAATCGCCAGCTGAGCTCTGGAAATAGTGTTCGTAGTGGGCGCGGGATTCCACCGACGTCATATGCCAGGGCGGAAGATGCTCATAGTGGCTGAGGGCTGCGATTTCCTGTTCCACGATCTCCAGTCCCGCGTCGCGCAGTGCCTGGACCACGGCATTGAACCCGTTTGCCACATCTGCGTCGATCTCGTCGAAGCCGAAATTGCCCGGTATGATGAGTTTTGCAGCCTTTGGGGACGATGGCATGGTGTCTCGTCCCGCCATGACCTGCCAGGCAATCTCACATTCCGCGACCGTTTTCGCCATCGGACCGAAGCTGTCCAGGCTGTCGGAGAGCGGCTTGCCGCCTGCCACCGGGACCGAGGACTGCGTCGGTTTGAAGCCGGTAATGCCTGTGAACGCTGCCGGTATGCGCAACGAGCCACCGGTGTCGCTGCCAATCGCAATGTCGCAGAGACCGAGCGCCACGGAGACGGCTCCACCGCTTGTGGAGCCTCCCGGCACGCATCCGGGATAGGCCGGGTTTTGAGGTGTGCCGTAATGCGGGTTAAGTCCCATGCCGGAATAGGCGAATTCGGACATGTTGGTCAGACCGGGGAATACGGCTCCGGCCGCATCGAGACGGGCTATGGCGGGCGCATCGGCGCTCGCGGGAGGATCGTTTGCCAGAACTTTCGTGGCGGCTGTGGTCGTCTCGCCCTCGACGTCGAAAAGCGCTTTCACGCTGATCAATGCTCCTGCCAGCGGGCTGTCCTTCTGAGCAGATTTTTCGGCCTGCTCTCTTGCCCTTGAAGACAGAAGTTTCAAGAACACAGATTTCGCGGCACTTTCGCCGGAGATTTTTTCCAGCGTTTGCTCCAGCCGGTTTTCGGCACTATCGGGCGTCCAGGGAAAGGGTGCGCTCATCTGGTGGGTCCTGTGTTTGAAACGTCGGCGGGAGATATCACGAGATGACCCGGAGAGTAGTGGTTCGGTAGCGCCAGTCAATCGACAGGCCGCTTTTCGGATCGGTGAGTGACATTCTGAAGCTTGGAGATGGCCGGATCCCGCCGATTGCTGGTAGTGTGCCGCACAACATGGCGCTTCCTTCGGCAAACTCAGAACCCTTGATCAGGTGATCAAGCGGCAGGATCGAAGCGAACGTTCCCTCCTGGTAGAGCGTCCAGCCGCCGTCTTCCTCAATCCACGACCGCAAGACAAGGTCGTCGAGGTGAGGTTCAACTTCGTCAAACCGCCAGAGCGTTTCGGCGACCGGCTTGGCGCAAATCTGCTTGGACGCCGCTACCGAGTGGGCTTCCAGGGCGCGGTCCGTATGGTCCGAGGCAAGACCCAGCCATATCTGACCGTTGATCTTCAGAAGAAATGGTTCGGCTTCTCCGGATGTCTCGGAGCCGAGCACCTGTATTTCGCTTTCTTGGGTCAGGAGGGCTGGTGCGCACTCATAATAAAGGGGAACCGTCGACGGGGCCGGCACTCCAAGGGCTGCTAACTCAGCGACGTGATGGTCGACGGCGGACCGGTCTCGGCCGGTCCATCCGGCCACGATGAGCCGGTCGGGAGTGCATGAGAGCACTCCGCTGCTGGTCTGGAATTTCATGTGTTTGTCTCTTAGAGGGTTGATGGCAGGAACAGGGCCAGTTGCGGCATCAGGATGAGCAGTCCGACCATTGCCAGCATGGCCAGCGCATAGGGAATGCAGCCCAGCATGACATCGCTGAAGCTGCCCGATTTCCGCGCTGCCTGGACGACATAGAGGTTGAGACCGACCGGCGGTGTGATCAGCGCCATTTCGACCAGAATGATCATCAGGATGCCGAACCAGATCTTGTCGTATCCGAGCTGGACGATGATCGGCACCACGATCGGTATGGTCGCGACCATCAGGGAAAGCGTCTCGATGAAGAAGCCCAGCACGATGTAGATCAGGATGATGACGAGCAGTGTCTCCAATGGGCCCATTCCAAGACCGGATAGCACGTCCTGAAGGGCGCGGCTGACGCCTGCGGCGGTAAGCGCAAAATTCAGCACATAGGCGCCGATCACGACCAGCATGATCATGGCCGAAGTCTTGACCGAACCGCGCAGGGCGTCCTGGAGCATCTCCCAGGTCAGCGCCCTTTGGTGGGCGGCGATCAGAAGCGCAATGGCAACGCCTACCGTGGCAGCTTCTGTCGGGGTTGCCCAACCGGCATAGATCGAGCCGACGATGGCACCGAACAGCCCGAAAATGGGGAGAAGATTCGTCAAACCACCGAGCTTTTCCGCAAGCGAACTGGAGCGGCGCGGCCCGCCGAGCCCAGGCCTGACAACGCACATGATCACCGTGATCAGCATGAAGAGACCCGCCAGGAAGAGGCCGGGCACCAGACCGGCGAGGAACAGTTGCGGGATCGAGCTTTCGGTCAGGAAGCCGTAAACGATCAGGTTGATGGAAGGCGGGATCATGATCCCGAGCGTGCCACCGGCAGCGATCGCTCCTGAAAAAAGCTTCTGATTGTAGCCGAGGGTTTTGGCCTGCGGCATGGCAACGGTGGCAACGGTCGCCGCGGTCGCAACGGATGAGCCGGATGTTGCCGAAAACATCGTGGAGGTTGCGATGTTTGCGTGGATCAGACCGCCTGGCATCCAGGCAACCCATTTTTCAAGAGCGGCGTAGGTCCGCTTTGCAACGCCGCTGCGCACCAGGATCTCACCAAGCAGCACGAACATGGGAATGGCTATCAGCGTCGCGCTGTTGGACGAGGACCAGACAACCTGACCAAGGCCGCGCATCAGTGGAAACGGGCTGAAGAACTCGTCAATGCCGAAGGCAAGCAAAAAGAGCACAATGCCGACGGGGATGGAGAGTGTCAGCAGGCCGAGAAGGCCGACGGATGTAAACGCGATCATGCTTCCCCCCTGGCGCCGGCAATCGAGTCGACGGACTTGTAGTCGGACGAGGCGAATTTCACGAGGACGGTAAGAAGCAAGATGCAGGCCGAGACGGCGAACCAGACCCAACCTGCCCACCAGAGCAACTGCGGTATCCAAAGCGGCGTTTCGAGCGGCGTGTTTGCGCGTGCGCCCGTTGAAAGTGTCTTTTCCAGAACACCCCAGCCTCTCCAGGCGACCACGATGGCCGTTCCGGAAAGGCAGAGGAGGGACAGAATGTCGAAAACAGCCCTGCCGAGTGGAACCAGGCGCTGGCGGAGCAGGTCGATGCGCACATGCGCCTGCTCCGTCAGGGCGTAGCTGATGCCCCAGCTAGTGGTTACCGCCATGACATAGCCGGAGATTTCGTCGACTCCCCCGAGCGAACCGCCCAGGCGCCGGGCGATGATCTCCACGAGTGTGAACACGACGCAGGCAAGCAGAACCAGGCCGACCACGATTGCGAGGCGGTCATTTATCCGCCGGAGCTGCGTTGCCAGGGAAGTCATTGAAATCCTGCCTTAGTTGGTTTCGAGTTTGACGCCCGTGACCTTGCCGACACTGTCGCTCCAGCGGCTGGCCCAGTCACCTCCGGCGCGTTCGGCCCAGTCAGGCAACACTTCGCTGATGAGCACATCCTTGGCCTTGGCCTGGTCGGCCTCGCTTGCCTCGACAAGGATCAGACCGCGCGCTTCGCCATAGGGGCATTCGCCGTTGCCAGTGAGGCAGGCGACATCGTTCTCAAGCGCGTTTTGCGCTGTTTCCCAGGCCTTTGCCTCCAGGTTTTCCTTCACGCCTTTTTCCAACGTCGCTTTTTGAGCGTCCGACAGAGTGTTCCATTTGTCCAGGTTGATGGCGGTCACGACCGGGTCCCATCCGCCGAGCGGCAGCGGCATCAGGTGCGTTGAAACTTCCCACCAGCCGGCGTTGTAGCCGGATCCGGCACCCGTAATGGCGCAATCGACAACACCGCGCTGCAGAGCACCCGGAACCTCGCCGAAACCGACATTGACGCCTTCAGCGCCCAGGGCTTCCAGAAACTTGGCTGTCATGCGGCCGGAGGCGCGCACTTTCTTGCCCTTCAGATCGTCGAGAGAACCGATCTCGGCGTTGCAGAAAACCACCTGTGGCGGGTAGGGCGCAATGCCCAGCACCTTGGCATTGAAGACGTCGCGGTAGATGTCGTCGACCATCGGGCGAGCCGCCTCGACGGCCTTCTGCGCCGTGGACGCATCGGTGGCTATCAGCGGAACGTCGAGGCCCTCAAGCGCGACACTGTCCGAAACGGCATAGTCGGCAACGGTCATGCCGACATCGAAAACGCCCTGGGAGAGAAGGCGGAAGACGTCACCACCACCAATGCCCATCTGGTCATGGGTCGTGAGAGAAGCGGTCAGATCACCGCCGGAAAGTTCGGGCAGTTTTTCGGTCCAGAAGGGGGCCTCATACTGCTTGTGGAGCGGCAACCCGCTCCAACTGCCGACGACGGCCAGTTCTTCGGCCTGTGCGGCGGTTCCTGCAGCGAACGCGATCAGTGAGCTCGCGGACAACAATACCAGTCTGTTCATTGCGTTCATCCTCTGTTTTTCTCAATCTTTCAGTTAGTTATCGTTATAGGGGTAGAGCGGGTCCGTGTGCTCTCCGACATCGGCGATGAGCATGGCGCCCGGGGAATGGGTCATTGAAAGTGGGGGACGGGATCGCATGATCGCGGCCTGTGGTGTGACCCCGCAGGCCCAGAACACCGGAACTTCGTTGGCTGCAAAGCTGACGGGCTCACCCCAGTCCGGTTTATTCAGATCAGCAATGCCGATCGCCTCCGGGGCGCCGACATGGACCGGCGCTCCGTGCGCAAGCGGATAGCGTCTGCAGATCTCTTTGACTTCGTTCAGACGCACTTCCGGGATCGGCCGCATCGAGACGACCATTTCGCCCTGAAAGGGGCCGCTTTTCGTTGTTTCGATCGAGGAGCGGAACATCGGCACGGTGACGTTGCTGTCGATGTGGCGCATTGCGATCCCCGCGTTGCGCAAAGCGTCCTCGAAGGTGAAAGAGCATCCGATCGCAAAGGCGACAAGGTCGTCGCGCCAATGGTCGTAAAGATCGGAGACCTGTCTTTCCAGAACGCCGTTCCGGTAAATGTTGTAGCGCGCGGCGTCCGTACGAAGGTCGATGTCGGCTCCGAGCCGGGGGAGGGTCACGTCACCTGGCTTCGAAACACCGGCAAGCGGACACGCCTTCGGATTGAGCCGGCAAAAGGTTTGAAAATCCTCCGCCAGGTCCCCCGGCAAAATCGCCAGATTGCACTGAAGACGTCCCTTGGCGAGACCTGCGGTATGGCCCGTGTAACGCCCTTCACGGATCAGACTGCGCTGCGTGGCAGTGTCCAGGTCAAACAGGTCTGGAAGCTGGGCGTTCTGGCGCGTCATGTCCACCTCGAAATTCGGTGGCAAAATGCTGCTGCGGATCTATTATCAAGTCAAATCGTGAATTTCTGTCCAAAGTGATCAAAATTTTTTATCACTTTTCAGAGGTGGCAACCATGACATTTGAGCAGCTCAAGACCTTCCTGACAGTCGCACGCATGGGCGGTGTGCGCCGAGCCGCAGAACAGATGAATGTGTCCCAACCGGCTGTTTCCACACGCATTTCGAGTTTGGAGTCTTATTTGGGCACCGAGTTGTTCAGCCGCGTTTCAACCGGTGTGGTTCTGACCCGCAAGGGTGTGCTTCTGCAAAACCACGCCGAACAGATCATGGCGATCATGGAAAGGATCAAGGGTGACGTCATGGCCGAGGACAGCATCAGCAGTCTCTTGCGCCTCGGTGTTGCTGAGACCGTGGCGCAGACCTGGCTGCCGGATTTCCTCCGAGAACTGCACCTCAGTTTTCCCAAACTCAAGATTGAGGTGTCAGTTGATATATCGGTCAACTTAAGGGAAATGCTTCTGGACCGGTCGCTCGACCTAACGATCCTGATGGGCCCGATTTCCGAATACAGCGTCGACAATCTGGATCTGCCGCCATTCGAGTTGTCCTGGTACCGGCCCGTCGATCTTGAAGATCCCGATCTCAGTACGACGCCGGTCATCACCTATAATCGCAACTCGCGGCCGCACCGGGAACTGACCCAGGAACTGCGTGACCGGTACGGCAGCACCGCGCAGGTCTTTCCCACGAATTCCCTTTCAACCGGATTTGAAATGGTGGCATCCGGGATCGGCGTCGGTATCCTGCCGCATGTTCTGGGCCGCCGCCTTGTTGAAGAGAACCGGATCACGACCTTCGACCCGGGCTGGCAGGCAACCCCGCTGCACTTCACGGCGACCTATATAGGCGAACCCAGAAATGAACTGATCGCGCGTGCGGCGCGGGTCGCTCAGACCGTGGCCTGGGCGTTCGAGGAGGTGGGTTGAGAAGGTGACACACTGCGTGACTGCGCCTGCAATGCTGCGTCAAGACCTGTTGCGCGGAATAAACCTCAAGGGATTTTCCGAAGAATAACGGACGCTCTTTGTTTGCATCCACGCACGCTGCGCCAGCTTCAGGGATAAGTACGGGATTGGATCAAACGGCTGAACCATCAGCGGTTCGAACCAAAACCGGGTCGGTCGCAGAATATATATCGTTGCAACAGGCTCGTGCGCTTATTCCAGTTCAAGAAGGTGTACGCGTGACCTAGGTTGGCCAGGACATGCGTTGAACGCATCTTTTAAACGAAGCCTCGCACATTTGAATGAAAGCGCATGAGGTGGAAACAGCTCGAAAGACTGCTTGTGCCGGTCGAACGTTCCTGTTTCAACGTCAAAGAGAGATCAGCGCCTCGCATGTCTGCATTTTCGCTAATTCTTGAGCTGGAAACATGTTGGAAAAAATTCAGATTGAAAGATCCGTCGGTCATATGGCACGGAACAACATGGCTGATGTGCGCAAGGTGCAAGAGCGGCTGAATGAATTGCTCGATCCGAGCCAGTCGCAATTGGTGCCCGATGGGATCAACGGCCCGCGTACGAAAGATCTCATCGGAGACTTTCAGACGAAGGTTGTTGGCTTCAAAGTTCCTGACAAACGTGTCGACCCCGTGGGCAAGACAATCTCCGCGTTGAATGACATTGCGTCAAAAGCAATCTGGAAGGGGCAGCCGCTCGGACCAAGGCCCGTTGATCCGAAAAAACTAGATCCCGACCCCCCGGTGTTATTCGACAAGATGCCAAAAATTGGCGTTATTGGCCCGGTGGACCAGAACGGCGGCTTTGATACCTACCCGCCACCGGCGCAAGTGCTTGGGCCGTCACAAGTCAACACAATAGTAGATCGTGACGGTGCGTGGATCATGGTTCCTGTCGGCGGCGAGAGGGAGATTTCGCTCGATCTCGATCCGGACAAGCCGGTTGAGTTCCACACTCTCGGCATGGATGAAGACGGTGTCGTCAACTCGATCATGCGCGATCGGTTGCTGAGGGCGACGGTCAACGGAAGAAACCTGAAAATCAAGGGTCTGACACCGTGCAAGGATTGCAGGCTCGACATCGTCCAAGATGGCAGACATCTGAGGCTTTATGTTTCGGTCAAACCACTTCGGATTCTGCCTCTCTATGCCTTTCGGGTCGATCACGGGCGGCGAATGAAGACGCGTGTTTCCTCTTCGGAACTGCGATCAATCGTGCAAATGGCCAACTCGGACATTTTGCGGCATCAGTGTAACATTGAGTTCGACCTCAAGGACGACAGAGAGTTGTCAACTGAGGAAATCGGGCGCCGCATCGGTCATTCCCTGACCGTCAGCTCATTCAGCAGGGACGAATTGCAGTATCTTACGCCGTTTGCCGTCAACAGAACCCTTCCGCAGCCTCACGGTGCGGAGGAGGTGAAGACAGTCAACCTGTTTTTCGTCCGTGAAATCAGAGACCTTGCACAGAAAGGTGCTGACATCAGAGGATTTATGAAAGACCGAGGTCTTCCCTCAGGTATCTGCGTCATTGATGATCATTCCACCCGACATTCGACGGACGTAAAAGCGCTCGCACGCATACTTGCGCATGAGGTTGGTCACATGTTGATTGGCGAGATCTATACGCATGGCAGCGCCATCAATCAGGCCGAAGTGCATAACCCCTACAGGGACGCACTGATGTTCAGCTACACAAACGGCGGCTACAGGCTTTACAGAGTTGAAATCGAGACGATGAACCCCACAAAACGTCAGCAGCCGATGATGCTGCTCTAAAGCTGCCAGAATGCGTTCAAGTCTGGCTTTCAGAAAACACTTTTGAAATGAGGCTCGACCTGCTTCTCACTCTATTGTCGTTCGAGACATGTCTGTTTTTCGTAGCCGCCTGAGCGCTTCCATCCGGTATTTGAAGATGGGCAGGGCTTTTATCAGTTTTATTCGGACAAGGTTGTCTTTCGCAGAGGATCAAATCGCTTCGAATAAGCCCGGAAAGAGAAGCAAACGGCCAACCTTCATGATCTCAATACCGACCTAGTCGAGCGGCGGAAGTCTGTTTTCGAAAACGAAAGACTTCACTATGGAGGTGTTCGTTTCCGCGCGGTCATGAAACGGCAGCAGGATGTCGTCAAGTTCGGCAACATCCCGCAGCAGCAGCCGGGCAACATAACAGTCGTCGCCGGTGACCCGGTCGCAAGAGGTGAAACGCGGTTCTTCCTCGATCATTTTTTCAACGGTGTGAAGTTGCCCGCTCCGCGGTTTGATCCTGACAAGCGCCTGAATTGTGTAGCCCATCCGGCGCAGATCGATCCTCGCGCCAAAACCGACGACAAATCCGCGTTCCTGCAGACTGCGCAGCCTTTCGCCGACCGCTGGACCTGAAAGGCCCACCTCTTTGCCGATATCGGTAAGACTGGTGCGGCCCTGGGAGTCGAGGATCTCGACAATCCGACGGTCCGTTTGATCCAACTCTTTCGACATGAAAACAAGTTACGGCAATCGGAAACGATACGAAAGAGAAAATGCCAACAGGCAATCGGTAATGCGGGGACATAACGGCCGCTTGTCGACTAAGATCCAGCCACGAAAAGACAGGAGTTTCCAATGGATGTTCAACGAATTGCGGCATTCAGCCAAGGATCTGAGGGCGGCAATCCCGCAGGTGTGGTGCTGTTGCAGAACGCTGCCAGCGAAGACGAGATGGCGCGCGTTGCCGCCGAAGTCGGGTATTCCGAAACGGCTTTCGCCACCGAAGAGGGAGATGAAGGCAAAACCTGGCGGGTCCGTTACTTCTCGCCTGAATCCGAAGTACCGTTTTGCGGACATGCGACCATCGCCCTTGGCGCGGCATTGGGAAAACAAAACGGCGCAGGCACCTATACCCTCGTTCTGAACGACGCCACGATCACCGTGGACGCAGAGGCCACGCCGGACGGCATGATGGCGACCCTGTCGTCGCCCCCGACGATCAGCCGTGCGATGACCGAGGCGGAGGCGCGAGATGTCTTGTCGCTGTTTGGCTTGACCTCTGAAGACCTCGATCCGCGGCTGCCGCCGGCGTACATTCACGGCGGCGCCAATCACGTAGTTTTGCCCCTTAAAGACCGCGCCCGGCTTGCATCGATGTCATACGATCTCGACAAGGGGCGTTCCGTGATGCGCGAGCATGATCTCGTTACTGTCATGCAAGTCTATATCGAGGACAATCAGACCTTTGTGGCGCGGAACGCGTTCGCCTCAGGCGGCGTCGTTGAGGACCCGGCGACAGGGGCTGCTGCTGCGGCCTTCGCTGGTTACCTTCGAGACAGCCGGTGGCCCCACAACGGCAGCTTTATCATCCGCCAGGGCGAAGACATGGGCAGCCCCTCCCTGATCAGGGTTTCTCTGGACGACACGAAAGGTGCGTCTGTTCGAGTTTCGGGCGGCGCTCGGGACATCAAATAAACGGGCTGACAGCTCGTGGGTGAACCATGTCGGATCAATACTGGGCGCTTGTCGTGTTTGCTTTGATAGCCACCGGTTCACCCGGTGGCGCAACAACGCTTGCCACGGCTTCGGGAGCAAGATTCGGTTACCGGCGCAGCATTCCCCTGATCCTGGGCATCGCTTTTGCGCTTGCCGGCCTGGTAGCGGTTTCGGGAACCGGCCTCGCCACATCGCTTCAGGCAACGCCTTTCCTGGAGTTCGGCGTGCGGGCAGCCGGTTCGGTCTATTTGCTCTGGCTTGCCCTGAAGGTTGGCCTGGCTGGTCCGCCCGCATCAGTTCACGTCGATGACGAGCGCCCCATCAGTCTTGTCAAAGGCGCTCTCTTGTTGATGGTAAATCCGAAGGCCTGGGCAATGGCTTTGGGCGTGGCGTCCTCTTTCGCAGAGCTGGCGCAAGCGCCCCTGATGCTCGGCGTTATCCTTGCCGCGATATTCGGCCTGTCGGCTTTGGCGTCACTCACGGTCTGGGCTCTGGCTGGTGGTCTCATTGCACGGTGCCTCAGTTCCGATTGGCACTGGCATCTGTTCAACGGAACGATGGCTGTCCTGCTTAGTGCTTCCGTCATACAGTTCTGGATCTAGCCGGAGAGGGCGTTAAAGCAAATAAGACAAACGAGCGAGTTGACCGGCGTCCACATCGTGACCACGCTCGCCACTTTTGTCCGGCCCGAACTGATCCGGCTATTTGTAAGAACCTGCTGTATGGCCCTTTTAAGTGTCTTGTCTCCGCTTCAAAGATCAGTACCACTGAAAGTCGCCAAAGAGCTTTGGCTGCAAACCGTGCGCCAATGCTTGAGCTGGCATGAAGTGGGCGAACTCATCAAAAGGCGCACAATTTGACGAACAGTTTCATCCTTTTGACAGGTTGCTCATGCGGTGGAAAATCAACACTGCTGGAGGCATTGCGTAAGCGCGGGTTTGAAACTGTTCAAGAGCCCGGACGGCGCATAGTTTCGGAAGAAACCGCCGGCAACGGCCACGCTTTGCCCTGGGTGAATTTGAGGTCGTTTGCGCTTCGTGCGGTCGAAATGGCGAAGTCCGACCTGACATCAGTCCTGAACGCTGAAGGCCTTGTTTTCTTTGATAGGGGGCTCATTGATGCGGCTGTCGCTCTGGAACATTCTGGCGGCCAAACGGTGAAAGAAACACTTGACGGGAGCCGGCCCTATGCGAAGAAAGTCTTCGTGGTCCCGCCCTGGAAGGAGCTCTTTGCGAAAGATGCCGAGCGCAGGCATGATTTCAGCACGGCGGTTCAGGAATATGACCGGATCAACCGGACCTTGGATGATCTGGGATACACAATTAGAGAGTTGCCGCAGGCACCGGTGTCTGAACGGACAAACACGATATTGCACGAGTGCGGCGTCCTTTAGCTTCAGGTGAAATCAAAGCCGGATTTCGGAATTAGGCGCTGCATCATCGAGAGGGCGGAACGGGACATCGAGTAGTGGTCGCTATGCTAGTGCTTGGACCCAGCCTCCTCTGTCTCCATGTCTTGCAGTTTTTGCCGCAGCTTTGAACCCGTGCCAACGAACCTTTCCTCCGACAGATTGCAGCGCTCGATGCGATCAATCCGGAAGTGTCTGAAATCGGACCGCAATTCGCACCATGCCGCAAGCACCGCTACTCTGACGTAATAGGTGATCGACAGCGGCAAGACTGTGCGGCGTGTGCTGATTTCGGCAAGGTCCGTGTAGGACATCTCGACCTTTCTTTCCTCTCTGACAGCGGTGCGAAGTGCACCAATGATTGCCGGATCGATATCCTCGATACCCCAGTCGGAGACACTTAGTGAATCGGAAGATGTGTTTGTTGTGCCCAGTTTTGAAAGCACCCGCTGCGCCGCCTTTTCAAGCGTCTTGTCACCGGTTCTGGACAACAGGCTCAAGCCAACCACAATCGCTTCGATTTCTTCGCGGTCGAAATTCAGAGGCGGCAGGTCGTAGCCATCCGCCATGACATACCCGACGCCGACCTCTCCTTCGATGGGCACGCGCATGGACTGAAGCGTGACGATGTCACGGTAGACGGTCCGTTGAGAGACCTCCAGTTGCGCAGCTAGGTAGGTTGACGGCACCGGTTCGGTCTGCCGCCTCAGCAATTGAATAAGTTCAAACAGCCTGTCGGTTCTCTGCATTGCGCTCCGCCTTTTTTCGCATGCCAGCATGACCATACTGACAGCCTGTTGTCAGTATGGCTCGTCTACAAAATGCGCAGACAGACCAAACCCGGACGGAACAGGTTACCTTCATGGCGACAGCACATTCTCTCAATTCGACCCTGCGTTCGTTTATCGAACGCCAACCCATGTTCTTTGTCGCGACTGCTGATGTGGCAGGGCGTGTCAATGTCTCTCCGAAGGGCATGGAGACGCTAAGGGTTGTCGATGACACCCACGTTCGATGGCTTAACCTCAGTGGCAGCGGGAATGAAACCGCCGCGCATGTTCAGACGACGGGCCGGATGACCCTGATGTTCTGCGCGTTCGAAGGACCGGCAATGATCTTGCGGCTTTATGGTCAGGCAAAGGTTTGGCATCCACGCGATGAACACTGGCAGTCATTGCTTGCAGATTTTCCGGACATTGCCGGAAGCCGCCAGGTTTTCGATCTGTCGATAGATCTCGTCCAGACGTCTTGCGGAACCGGTGTTCCTCTGATGGACTTTAAAGCCAATCGTGCGGACGTTGAGCTTGTCCCGTTCTATGAAAAAATGGGAGAAGACGGTGTTCGCGATTACTGGAGGCGCAAGAACATGCTCACAATCGACGGGAAGCCGACCGGTATTTTCGATGAGCTTTGATATAAGGCCGGCAACGTGGGCTCACTTTGAGGCCGTGATGGGCGAAAAGGGTGGCTGCGGCGGCTGTTGGTGCATGTTGTGGCGGCGCTCGGCTCAGGAAATGGAAGCTGGAAAAGGCGCGGGCAACCGGGAAGCGATGAGAGACCTCTTCGCCAGCGGCGAGGTCCCCGGCCTGGTCGCCTTGAGCGACGACAGAGCTGTCGGCTGGATCCAGATTGACCGGAGATCAGCCTTTCCGCGCCTTGCCACATCACGAATCCTGAAGCCGGTCGACGACCGCGACGTCTGGAGCGTCTCCTGCTTCTTTATCGACAAGGGCTTTCGGCGCCAGGGGCTCTCAGTTGCTTTGTTGAACGCTGCAACAGACTGGGCACAGTCGAAGGGCGCTTCCTTGATTGAGGGATATCCTATCGACACGCCGAAAGAGAAGTATCCGCCGGTTTATGCGTGGACCGGGTTTCTTGATACTTTCAAAAGAGCAGGTTTTTCTGAGGTGGCTCGTCGCTCACCAACGCGGCCGATAATGCGAAAACACCTCTGACACGACGGCAAATTCCCGTTTTACTTCGCGAGAACGGCGCGCGCTTCCTATCCAGACCTCCTAAATTCCCTTTTTTGAACGGGACCATGCATCGGTCAGGAAACGGTCACGTCCCTTGCCGCAACAAGCGCACATTCAGTTCCTTCACAGGATTTGCAACACGACCAAATTGTCCGCTGAGCGCTGACCGCTGACGCCCTTCCTGTAATAGCGGGTTCGTGGAGAACGAGTCCGGAAGTTCAATGGCATCGGAGACTTTTCAAATGTCGTCAGAACTTGAAGTCTGTCGATAGGACGCTCCGTTTGCACGCATGCAGCGGCTCTAACGAAGATTTGTTTTCCAGAAAGTTGGCATGCTTCTGACCGACATATTCGCGTCACATACGCAATTTCTTATTCAATCTGGACGCGTGTCCAAATCAGAATTCAACCAAATTTGAAGGAATTATGATGACCGTCAAATCGACCATTGTGGCAAGTGCTGCTCTTTCGTTCGTCCTCGCAGGCACGGCCTTTGGTGAAGATATCTCAAAGCAGGCCGTAATTGATGCGCAGATCGTGTGGGGCAAGGGTATCGTTGAGATCTCCACGATGCACGCGGAGGGGGCTGATTTCAAGGCGCGTGCAGAGAACCACGTCAAATCGCTCTATGCCTACGGTGATGCGGATGTGATGTTCAAGCCCACATTGGCGGCGAAAGACCAGTTCCGCGAAACATATGATGAAGCACTGAGTTACTTTATCGGAACGGAAGGGTCCGAAGACAGCGGCTTCGCAATCAAGGGATGGACCAAGGTCCGCTGGGAAAATAACGGGATCCACACAACGGACGAAACCGCGATGGCGATGGGCAACTACTTCTTTACCGGGCCTGACGGCAAAGAAGTCAAAGTGGAATACACCTTCGGATATGTGAAAAGCCCTTCAGGCGACTTGAAAATCAACCTACACCACTCGTCACTACCTTACGATCCGGCGAAGTAAGGCAGATCCCAAGGCGACTGCCGGGCATAACGGCTTTTGCGAAGTCCCAACCGCCGTTGCCGACGGAAGACCTGCGCGAGCCACGTTGCGCAGGTCTGTCAAAAGGTGACCGGGGGTAAACCCTGTCATAGTATCGTTTGCTACCATCTTTGAGGGATGGCGAAATGGATGCCCGTTCGCATCGGGGATTGATGAATTGTCAAGGCGCAAACACCTGCGCAGTGGGTCCGTTAGCTGCTGACACCCGGCTTGAACCGGTACCGCCCGGTGATTTCAAAGTCGAAGAGTGTGTCTTCCAGGCGTGTACCGGCACCGATGTTGTGAATGACCAGCGGACGTTCGCCGTCCTGGGAGCGATAGTGCGTGACAATGGCAATGTGCGGCAGATTTCCAGGTAGCATCTGCGAAACGACATCACCGGGAAGGTAATCGCCGGACCGGTCACCAACCGGAAGCGTTGCACCCTTGCGCTCAAAGAACGTCTGCAGGTTCGGAACGCGCCGGTGATCAATGTTGCGGTCGGGCCGCTTTAGGCCCCAGATCTTCGGGTAGGACGCGAAATGGCGTTTCATGTCGGAATTGACCTCTTTTTGAAGGTCAAACCCGAATGCGTCACGATAGGCGCGGACAACCACATCCGTGCAAACGCCGCGCTCGCGGGGCAAATCACCGTTCGGGAAGCCGAGACCGACATAAGCCGGATCGTAGATCAGCGTGACACCGATCTGGTCTTCTGCTGCCGAGATCAGCTTTTCAGCCCATGGCTCCGGCTGGAGCAGGTCCCGTTGGAAAGTGATGCGGACAAGCGGTTCCTTGCGGTTGTCAATGGCGCTTTGCGCCAGTTGCAATCCCGCCTCCAGCTGGCCAGGTATCATGGCCGCCGTCGTCAGGCTACCTCCTGCAACAACGCCCGCTCCGATCAGAAAATCTCTGCGCTTCATGCAACATCCATACGTTCTCGCCCGACATCTGGAAATAAGCGGATTCTGAGTCAGGAATGGGGCGATGTGGCGGATTTTGACTCAAATTTCGATCAAGTTCTCTGTCTCGCCGTTCAAAACACAGCGATGGTGCCAGGATTTTGCAAGCGCTAATGCCGTCTGGCAGATGTCGAATGGTCGGCTGCAAATGCCAGGGAAGCGCGCGAACCAACAGACCTGATGCCGGGTAAGCATGTTCATCGGGGTTATCTCTGGTTGCAGAGGCGTGTATAGTTCAAACAGCTCAAAACGGAGCCTCGGGAGGCAAAAATGACTGCGGATGACAATTTGAGCGCTCTGAAGCGCTGCTACGAGTTGTGGAATGAAACCAAGGGTGAGAGTGTTGAGGCGTGGCTCGACCTCCTTGATGACAAAGTCGACTTCAAGTCGCTTGCAATGGCGCAGGATCCCGCCATTGATTTCACCAAACCGAGCCACGGCAAGGCAGAAGTCGCCCAGTATCTTGAAGGGCTGAAAGCCGACTGGTCAATGGAGCACTACACGATTACCGATTATGTCGCCGACGGAAACACGATCTGTGCCTACGGCTCGACGGCCTGGACGAACAAGAAGACCGGAAAGCATATGGAGACGCCGAAGCTCGATTACATCAAGTTCGAGAACGGCAAGATCGTCTTCTTTTTCGAGTTTTACGACACGGCTTCAATGATCTCCTGCGCCTGCGATTGACACGGTTTCAATTCACGATTGGGAACGGGGCGGTTTTGAAGGTCGCCGCGCGTAACTTCTTTTTACTTCTAGCTTTTCAGGATGCCCGATAGCAGCGAAAGCGTTGCGCGTTCGTAAGCGTCCCGATCCTCGCCGTTCGCAATGGCCAGCGCTGCGCGGTCAAAGGATGAAGACAAGAGGTCGGCAAGCGGCTCGAGAGGTATGTCCTCAAGTGCGCCGTGTGCGGCAGCATGCCGAAGTCCTTCCAGGAGGGTGGCACCGCCGGTTTCCCGGTCAATCACGGCCATTTCCTCGACACCGAGCACCGCAGGGCCTTCCAGCAACAGGATCCTGGCCCGGCCGGGCGCAGACATCGCAGTGAAATAGGCCCGCGCACCGGCCATGAACGCATCGAGCGGTGTCTGGTCGGTGCTCGTGTCGGCATTGATTTCTGTTGCGATGGCAGCGGCTTCCTGGCGCACCAGCGCGCGCATCAAGTCCGCCTTGTCATCAAAGTGATGATAGAGCGCACCTCGTGTGACCTTGGCCGCCTTCACGATGTCGGGTGTCCCGGTTTCTGCATACCCCTTTTCGACGATCAGCTTTCGCGCAGCGCGCAGAAGGGCACTGCGAGTTTCCGCGCGGCGTTCGGCCTGAGACCGGCGAGGTTTTTCAACTTGCATACATGCAGCCTGTATGTTAATTCGAAATTACATACAGACTGTATGTCTTTTTGTGTCGAAGGAAAAGCCTGAATGTCTCGAAAGACGGGAAGGTTTGGGAAAACGAAGGAGAATTGCGATGAAATGCACCCAGTACTATCCCGTGCTTATGACTGACAATGTCAGCGAAACGGCCCGTTTCTACCTCGATAACTTTGGCTTCAAGGCTGCGTTCGAAGCCGACTGGTATGTCCACCTGCAGTCCAAGGAAGACGATAAGGTCAACCTTGCCATTCTCGACAAGAACCATGAGACCGTTCCTGAAGAGGGACGGGGACGCGGTGCCGCGGGTCTGCTTTTGAACTTCGAAGTGGAAAATGTGGACGATCTCTACGAGCGTCTTTCAGACAAGGGCCTGCCGATCCTGCTGGTTCTGAAAGATGAGCCATTCGGGCAGCGTCATTTTATCACCAAAGATCCGAACGGCGTCATGATTGACGTGATCAAGCCGATCCCGCCAAGTGCCGAGTTTCTCGCCCAATATTCCCCGGATGCCGTGCCTGCCTGATCAGCGAAAGGTCATGGAATTGAAGCGCGGACTGGACGGCTGCGCTTCAAACCGACCGGGCGGATTATGCAAGGAAGGAATGCCTTGGGTTTTAACCAAATGACCGGAAATTGGATGTGTTCACGAAAAGGCATTCCTATCTGTAGTATCTCTTTGCATAGCCACATGACGGCTCGAGCCCGTTTAATGAAACGGCTTTCACGTGTTGGATCGAAAGGGCACAATGAAGCGCATTGCGTTTGCCGTACTTCTGCTTCTCTGCGGTGTTGCGGCATTATTCCTCTTCGGCAAACCCTTTGACCTTCGGACGTCGTCGACGGCGCTGGCATCCCTTGAACCAGCACTTCAGTCCGAGCGGGATCGCGGCATAGCCACCTTCGGTTTCGGTGATTTTGGCGCGCTGAGCACAGACACGCTCAGAACCTCGGCGGTCCCTTGGAAACTCGCCGTCGCTGCCTTGGCTCTGCACCAGACGCAAGGGGATTTGAATGCCGTTGGAGAGGTGGATGTCAGTGCACTTTTCCGTACCTTCGGATTCCACAGCCCCAAAGAGATTGCGAACTGGCCGAGCGGGTTGCCGAAACCGGATCTAACAAAGCCGCTTGGCCTTAACACAGGCGTTGCAAGGCACGAATTCCTGCCGACAGCCGTCACCATTGCCAATACCGGATGTGCCGCCTGTCACGCGAGCGTGACCTATCGAGCCGATGGAACACCGGATACCGAACGGATCTGGCTCGGTATGCCAAATGGCTCGATCAATCTGGAAGCCTATGCGTCCGCACTTTTTTCCGCTTTCAAAACCTATGGTCATGACAGCGGCCGGCTACTGAGCGCCGTTCAACGTCTGTTTCCAGAGACGTCCTGGGCAGAGCGGCAGACCTTGCGCTTTGCGATCCTGCCTCTTCTCCAGAAGGAAATAACTGAGCGGGAAAAGGACTTTGATCGGCTGCTGCCATTCTCGGCCGGTCTGCCCGGAGCGACGAATGGTCTGGACGCCCTTAAGAACCAACTGGACCTCATTCCGAACGGTACAGTCGTCGAAAAGAGCGCCTTCAATTCCGTTCCGGATCTGGGTGAACGTCACTGGAGGCGCAGTTTTCTGAACACTGCCGTTTATGCCCCGCCTGGAAGTGATCTCCAATCGGAGACAAGACCGGAGCATCTCGACAACACTCATCTGAAGGAAATGGCGTCTGTTGTCGCTTACTTTACGGTTCCAAGCATGGGTGTTACCGCAGAGGTCGCTGAAGCGCATATCGAAGATGCGGAAGTCGTCCTCAAATGGTTGACAACCTATCGGCCCCAGCCGTTTCCGGGGCAGATAGACAGAACGCAGCTGAACCTCGGGCAGTCGGTCTATGCTGCCAACTGCAGCCGCTGCCACGGCGTTTACAACAGCAGCCTCGAAACACCTGAACTCGTCTCGTTCCCAAATTGGCTTGGTGATGTCGGAACGGACCGAGGCCTCATGGAACTTACGGATCAGAGCGTGGCGGATGCGGTCAACGCCGGCCGCTTCGGTCGTTACATCAGCGCCAAAAGTACAGGTGCCTATGCGGCTCCGCCACTGACCGGCATTTGGGCAAGCGCGCCTTATCTCCACAATGGCAGTGTTCCAACGCTCTGGCACCTGATGCGTCCGGACCGGCGTCCACTCAAGTTCGTTGTCGGGGGACACTCTCTTGATATGGAAAAGGTCGGGATACGAGGACGTGCAGACGGAGCCGGAGGATGGGTGCCGCAGGCAGATCATTCGCCCTGGGCTTTGACCGAGGAGATTGACGTCAACGCATATGGGCTCGGAAACCAGGGACACGAAAGCGAATTCGACATCCTTTCCGAGGACGAGAAAGATGCGCTTTTGGAATACCTCAAGCTTCTGTAAGAAGCTGGTGCGCCGCCAGTCTGGCTTTCGGCGGTTGCCTATTTCCCGGATGGGGACCTACCCGGAGAACCGTGATCAGGTCGCGGTCGTCGGGTAGTTGATATAGGCGCATGACCTCTTGCCGAGCTTCGGTATTGTCTGCCAGCACGGCCATCGGCCAGGCAGCAAAACCTGCCCGCGTGAGGGCGATCCAGAAATCATAGAACTTGCCACCGCTCGTCCAGCGATCTTCCCCCTGTGGCCTGTGAAAGGCGATGAGGCCCGTCGCGGTGATGGTCTTACTGTGTTCGGAAACCACGGCCTTGGCAAAACCGATGCGATCGATCAGTTCAAACAGGGGGCGGCGCAGCACCAGCCCAGCGGCCCGGGCCTCCAGCCCTGACATTGCAAGCGCTTCGGCAGATAGCCCGTCGGTGTCCCAGCGCGGGTTGGAGCGGCTCAACCGCATCCAATCCAACAGCTCGTACCGGAAGTCCGGCGCGCGCATGACCGCCAGACTGGCCTGATCATTCCATTCGGACAGCGCCTCGATCTGGTCCTTCGCCTGGGTCAGGGCCGTATCGTCTCTGGAGGCACATAGATCCTCAAGCGCTCTGCGGGCGTCGTTTGAAGGAGCTTCAAATCCGGCTCTGTAGGTGGTTCTCCTCGTGAGCAATTCAGCCGGTAGCACGGGACAAGCGTCGGAAGATAGCTCAATGCGGGCGCGATCCCCGTCGGCTTCCCATCCCGACGTTCCCATGCCATTGCGGGCTAGTGCGATGATCGTGCCGTAAAGCGACGCGCCGCCGCTCAATCGAGCGTCCTTATTCTCCGGGTCGCCGATCGGCAGCAAGCGTGACGGCTTCAGACTGAGAAGAATGGCGTTGTCGCCGTCAGCCTGCCAGCGCGTCGGCTGGGTGTTGTGTGCCGACGGCGCCAGATTGGCTTCTTCGGCGATCGTTTCAAGCAAGTCAGGGGTCACTGGAGCATCTTTCTGAAAAGGTGCGTGCGGTGAAGCTGATGTCCTCCTGCCTTTTCCGTTTGAGCAAGGCTCGCCGGGTTGACGTCGGCGATCCAGGTGTTGCCGAGTGTCTGGTATCCGGCTGCCTTCATGGACAGGATGACTTGCCTTAGCACCACCGGATTGATGCCTTTCCCGTGCATGTCGGCGCGCACAGCGGCGTAAATCAAAATGGCACGGCGATTGGTGAACCTGTGGCGGAGAAAATGCCACGGCATTGCGAGGCCAGGACGGGACCGAATGCGCTGGAGAAACGGGTTCAGATCCGGAACGCACAGGATTGTCGCGACAGGCTCGCCACGATAGGTCAGCAGGGCAGAGATTCTGGGATCGATGATCCAGACCATGTCCTTTGCCTGGAAATCGTATTCCTCCGCGCTCACCGGAACGAACATGGGGTTCTCGGCAAAAGCGGAATTCAACAGGAAGCGTGCCTGTTCCATGCGCTCCTTGAGATTCCAGCGCGAAATCTTCGCGAACTGAAAGTCCGGATCGTCGAGGACCGCCTGTTGTTTCGGTCCGATCACCGGAGCCTCGTTCTTCAGATCGACCTCGAACGTTGTCATCGGGAACTCTGCCGAATAGCCGAATTCCTTCAGAAATCGCGGTATGTGAGGCGGGTTCCAGACCTGATCGGTATAGGGCGGTTTCTCAAACCCATCGGTGACGACGCCGATCTGCTGCATGGCCGTCAGATTGAAGTTTCCGGCAAGTTCCTCAAGATTGCGTTCGCGGGCCCAGCTTTCTGCCGCGTTCAGGAGCGCTTCCGCCGCTTCTTTGTCCTCCGCGCAGTCGAAATACCCGAAATAGGCGCGCCGCAGACCGTGCATTTTGTTTGAGGCGGTGTGAACATGTGCGGTTATGCGGCCTATCGGGCGGTTGTCCCTCAGAGCGGTGAAGATCGAAATCTCGCCAGGTTCCGAGAACAACGGGTTCTCGTCAGCGGAGACGAACCTCTGCAAGTCGGATCTCAAGGGAGAAACAAAGGGGCTCTTCGGACCGTAGGCATTGAACGGTGCTTCGAAAAAGTCGTTGAAGTTTCCGGTTTCGATCCGCAGGCTCATGCCGTTTCCTTCAAGATTGCGTCCCGCTGGGCAATCACACGGGCGATTGCGAAAGCGGAGCGCAGGCTGCTGCTTGATGTTGACGCGAAACCTGCGGGAGATCCCACTGCCAGTGTCAGCGGCGTTTCAGCAACGAGAATGACTTCGTTTCCACCGATACGGGAAAGCAGTTCTCTGAGCTGACTCTGTGCCGCCGTGTCGAGTGTCTTGTTCCTGGGCAGATCGGAAAGCGCAAGGGCACCGCCGTGTTTTAACTGGTGAATCACTGCCTGTCCGTCATAGTCCTGAAGGTCATTCCCACGCAGCATTGTGTAGCCCGCTGTCAGGCCGTTCTGATCGAGAGCGGCCAGAAAATCCTCCAGGCTTCCCGTCTTTCGCATCGCGCCAAGCAGGGAGGTCTGCCTCCGGTCCCGGCGGATGGCTGCAGATGACAGGCCGAGGATGAGCACGAGCATCAGCGATACGACGATTGCCAGCGTTTCCAGTGTTTCTTTCGTGGACAGTCCGGTTTGAAGATCGATCAACCAGGCAGCAAATCCGGCAGTCAGTGCGATTGCGGCAACCGCGGTAAACACGCGCGTGGCGCTTGCGATCCTTGCTTCCAGCGTCACGGCAACCCAGGCGACTGTCAGCGCTCCAAGGCCGGAAAGGTAAGGCAGATGCTCTGGCGGCAGAAGATCGTAGTCCGACAAGAGCAGGATCATGACAATCGGTATTGCGATGGCAAAGCGATTGATTGCGATGTTTTCCGTCTGTGTCAGGCTGTGCCTGTCACGCGCTACGAGCAGGTAGAAAACGAGCGCGAAAGACACAAACTGATAGAACAGCACCAGATAGAGGAAGGCGGGCGAAAAGGTGACCGCGCTGGGCAGAACCAGCGACAGGAACCCGATCGCGGCCATGCCGACCGCAACGACCAGTTTGACAAAGCCAGGCGCATGCCGCCGCAGGAAACCTTCGGCAAGAAGCAGAGCCGAAAAGGGAATGATTGCCGCGGACAAGAACATTGCGCTGCGGATAAAGTCAAAAGCGGTCAGCCAACTGGCAGCGCGCAGAAAATAGAAAGCAGCGACGACCATCAGTGCGAAACGAAACCGCCCGGCGACACCGCCGCCGGCCGGATCGATCTGAGACCGAACGATCAGAAGACCCGCCACTGCTGACAGGGTTACCGTCAGATCGGTTACGAGCTGCGATTCAGCCATCGGACGACCCGATCATGCCGGTCAGTTTCCGGCGCACAAACGGTTCCAGGACAGCTGCGACCGGGCGGGGCAATGGTCGCTCAACCTTCGCTTTATATGGATTGAAAAACCATCCGCGCTCATCTGTGCTGCTCGGCAAATCAAGCAGTAGCCCGAGCGCTTCGTAGGCCATGAGTGTCCCAGTGTTGATCACCATCGGTGCAAACGACATCCGGCTTCGCCGTCCGGCTGCAACCTCGCCCGCGAGGTCCAGATCGATATAGTGCCTGGACGAAGAGTTCAGCATCACAAACACCGCTTCGGCGAAAAACGCTTCGCTGCGTTGCGTATCCGTGACGGCGTCCCATTGTGTCTTCGTGGTGGGATATCCCAAACGTTCCTCCGGCGTCGGTCGCCCGGGCCGGGTGACATAGACGGACGGAAGGGGCGAGGCATAGGCATCAATCACCGGTCGGCCGAGCTTCCGTGCCGTGCGATACAAAAGCAGCGTGGCGGCAAGATCGTCGGTGCCGTTTACCACAACAGACGCCTTTGAGATGAGCGTCGCGACGTCATCCGTCCAGGCGCCGTCGAAAACTTCGATCTTGGCCTCCGGGTTGATTTCCAGGCACTGGTCACGTGTTGCTTCCGCCTTCGGATGGTCAAGAGAGCGGAGGTTGGCGAAGACCTGCCGGTTGAGATTGGACGTTTCGAAGCAATCGAGATCGGCCAGTATCAGGTTTCCGACGCCGGCGCGTATGAGCGACTGGATCGCTGCGCCCCCCATGCCCCCGGTTCCGCAAACGAAGACGCAGGCGTCGTTTAGCTTTTGCTGCTGCTGTTCGGTGACGAAACCGATGTTGCGAGTGGTAAATTCGGAATAAGTAAAGGTCATCGCGCCCGTAAAAGTCCGTAGTCTCTTTTCGAATTGAACCAATGGGCAGCGGGCAGAAAAACACGCCGCGTGACAACAAGAACACCCAGCGCGGCAAGCTGTATCAATGATCCCCGCGGTACGGTTCGTGAAACATATCTTTGTGCCGCGGCGAGATCGATCAGGCCGATCTGCAAGACGTCGTCACCACGATCGTAGTTGAGCTCACGCATGCACCAGGCATTGTATTTTTCGTCACGGTGTTTGGAGGCTTCGTCGACGGATTTTTTCAGATCGTCTGAACCACCGGTATAGGCGTTTTTGATGAGAAAACGTTTCTCGTCGAACTCGGCATCAGCTCCAACGCCGAATACGCCGCGATGGGTCTGCATGATCTCGCGGGCAATTAGCACTTTGCGAAAGTCTCGGGGTTCCGGTTCTTCCGGTGTTGGACAGATTTCCGAAAAGGTCTCAGTGACCATTCCGACAACGGCCGGTACTTGTGTTACGTTGGAAACGTAAAGCGGTCGCAAGCCACCGCGAAGGAAAAGCAGGAGACATGTCAGACCGTAAAGGATCCAGGACAATCCCTTTTGGCGCTCCGACGGGTCGACCATAACGAGGCCGAGATGGATGACGCGCGTTCGTGCCCTGGACTGTTGAACATCCATAAGAGACAACGCGTTGAACGCGATCGGTTTTTGATCCTTTGAGCGCCGAACAAGGGTTATGATCGCGTTTTCAAGCCGTTCCCGCTCACCCGACAAAACACCATATTCGAGTGCGCCGCTCTCAAGAGAAGCGGTCGCGACACTTACCAGGTCCGATTGCAGGCGCTTGAGGCGTACCGTGTCCATCCAGCGGCCAGGGCGTTCGACGATCTCAACGGTATTGTCGCCGCTTTTGAACGACACATTGAGGTAATCCCTACTGATTGCTTTGGCGATCAGCCTCATCAGAACCTGCTCATATGTGTCTGCCGGACCCAGATAATTCCAGGTTTTGGTTCCGGTTGCGCGAAAAAAGACCTGTCAAACGCCTCTCAGATGCCCAGCTGGATCTAAATATTCCATGAATCGCGGTTGTAGAAGCCGGCGCTGCGTTTCCTGATCGGTCAGGAGGCAATCCGCGGGCAGGGGCTACCTTGCTCCGCTCTGGACTTGAGGCCCTGCAGGCTCTGCAGCGTATTGGGGTTGCCCGGTAGCACGAAACTCTGTTCCAGGGCCGTACGGACATTGTTGATCACGGCAAGGTCCTGAACGGCAAGCGTCTGGCACTGCGAGCCAGTAAACCGAACCCTGATCCGAATGACCCGGTCGCCATTGTCGGAGGGGCCGAACTCGCTGTCGAGGGTCGGGTTTTCGCCGGCCATCGGGCGTTCCAGGATGACCATGTTCGGTTGGTTCTGAAGGACAGTGGTTCCTCGTTCCTGTGCACTTGAAACCAGTGCTGTGCGTACCGTACCAGGGTCAGCTGCAATGTTGACGCTTTGGGCACCCGCAGGCACATCAAGTCGCGGCTGGTTGCCGAGCGAAGCTGTCTGGTTGGTTGACTGGCAGGCAGCAAGGGCGAGGGCGCAGAAGCCAAAGATCACGATGTGTCGCATTAGGTGGTCCAAAGTTCAAAAGATGTGTTTTTCGGTCCGGTCAAACCATGTTCTAGTCCAGGTCCAGTCAATGACACAACTACACTTCAGGCATCTCACGATACGTTGTTTCAAGTCTGGCTCCACTTTGCTAGCGAAAGCTTATGGCAAATAACAGGCAAATGACGAACTCAGAACTGATCGCCTGTCTTGAAGCCACCGCCGCCGAAACCGCCTCCGCTCTTGAAACCGCCGCCGCCGAACTGACCGCTTTTGCCGCCGGACCTTCGGCCGGACCGCCCGAAGCCACCCATTGACTTCGGTAATCCCGATCCGTTGGGAAAGGCAACCTTGCGATCGCGCGGCTTGCGGCGCCGGTGCGACCGTTCGGCCCGCGCCCAGTAATCAGCGCCCGTGATCGCCCCCTTGACCAGCTCACCAAGCAGAACCGTTGTCAGCTTGTCGTCGGAGAAGGTGGATTCCCAGCTGCCATAACCTTTGGAGCGGAACCGCTTGATCACGTCTGCAAGCTCCGCGCGACGGCGGCCGATATCCCGCTGCAACTCGCGGTCCTGACGTATTTCGCGCGCAACCTGTTCAACCCGGTCCCTGAAGTCTTCAATGCGCTGAACGATTTTTTCGTCTTCTGGCGATGGTGTGTCGATGGCCGCCTGCCAAAGATCATGAAGATCGTCCGCCTTCAGCGATTCCGACAAGTATTCTTCAGCTTTCTGGAAATCGGCGTCTTCACCGCTGGAAAAGTCGGCGAGCGCTGCAGAGAGCGTTTCGATCTGCCGGTCCAGCTTTTCAAGACCGGTATCGATCTGTTCGATTTCTTCACTGTAGGTCTCAATCGAGCCGACCAAATCCGTTCCGGCGGCATCCGTCATCGCATTTCGGCTGAATTCGGCGAGTTTTTCCTCTTCCGCTGCCGCGATTTCCGCACAGTGTTCGGCATGCCGCGCCATACGTCCAGGAATGCCCGTCAGCATGGCATAGTTTGCCCTGGCATCATCAAACCGGATAAGGCCAGCAACCCAGCGGTCGAGGGACCGGGTCAGTCCTCTGTACTGATAGTCCGGTGTTCCATAGCCGCGCTGCCAGAGATAGACAAATAGTGGGTCCGCATCATAGGCCTTGCCTTTGACGTCCCGATCCTGTTCTGACGTTCTCGCCTTTTCGGAAGCCGCGTCCGCCGTTGCAATTGCGCGCTCTGTGGCCTCTCGCTGCGCGAGATAGGCACTGTCGTTTTCCAGGCGCCCGTCGACGGCTTCCATAAGGTCATCCATTTGGTTCTCGGCCGTATCGCGCGCGTCATCGAGGTCCTGGCGCCTTTTTTGGTTCTGGCTGCGTTCCGTTTCGCTTTGGCGCAACTGTTCACTCAAAACCTTGTAGTCGTCACTGCGCTTGTCGAGAAGACGCCGGGCTTCGCGTGCGGCGCTGTCCAGCCGGGTGTTGAGCGTCCCGGCCGCATCCGTGTCGAGCCGGAAGCGTGCAAGATCGCGGTAGGCTTCGCTTTGACGTTCCTGGAGGTCTGTCACGGCCCGCGTCGAGCGTTCAATGCGCTTGCTCAGTTCAGCTTCTTCGCGCCTGAGATCGGCAAGCGACTGTTCGATCGTACCAAGGGTTTGCCTCCCGGTCAGCATGTGCGCGTCTCCAGCGTTTCCGCAGGGCCAAGACTTGCTACCATGTCGTTATCGCTCCGTCCTGGACACCGCTGCGCCAATTGATGTCGATCTCGCCGCGCCGCTTCTGACCGAGCACACCCTTCTGGACGATGCCGTCTTCCATCTTGTCGCGCCGCACGGCGTCATAGATCGCCTCCGAGACACGTTGGCCCCACTTGTCGACCGTCTCCGAAGTTCCGGATTCTTCCGACAGGATTGTCTGGCTGATGGTGTTTCCATCAGGATCGATTGCCTCGACCACAATGTAGAAGTTTTCCGTATTGGGATTTGCTTCCGGAATGCGTGTCAGTCCGGTCGGTTCACCCTGGCGCGAGACGATCTGGACTTCGAAGACTTCCTGCAGCCGGCCCGCCAGTGCTCGAAGGTCTGCTTCCGCCTTGAACGCAGCTTCATTTTTGCCATCCTGCAAAGCAAGGCGGCCATCCTCAGCCAGCGAAGCAGCCTTTGCTTCGACGGCGCCGTCTTCTGTCAGCCCGTCGATGCGCTGGACAAGCTCGGTGTAATTTGAGGGGAGCGCCTCAAGCCGGGCGAGCAGTTCCGCTTCGGCACGCTGCTGCGGCATGAGGACGAAAAAATACCACGCGGCGGCGGCAACCACAACAATAGCAGCAGCTGCGGCAAGCCACTTGGACCACGTGCCCCGGGAGATGTAAATCATTGCCAGGGAACGCTGAAACCCTGTGTTGGGCGGTGAGTAGACGAACCGATCCCGCTTGAGATTTTCAACACCGGCTTTCAGGATGTGATCAGGAACTTCGATCCCCTGCGAGGCGTATACCTGGCGAAGCCTGTCCAGCATGGCCGCATCGCGTTCATCGGCTTTCAACTCCCGTGCGACCTGACCTTCCTCGTGACGGAGCGTGTCGACCACATCCATCACCATCATGAGGTCGTCGAGAGGGGCGTCGGATTTGTTCGCCGTGCTTGCCATCGATACCTGTCTTCAATTCACGCCAGCTGGCCGGCAAATGCCGGCCACAAAAGGTTCTGCATCAATCAGAGGCCCTGTCCCTGCGCGGTCAGCTTCGCCAGCCGGCGCTTGCCTTCTTCAACTGCGTTGCGGATTTCCTCTGAGTTCTTTGTCGACATGTCGCGCATCTCGGAAATGATCTCGCGCGACTGAACCTGAAAATTCACCACGGAATCGACCAGCTTCTTGACCGACGCGGCTGCGACCGTCGGGCCGTAACCGGCTTTCAAGGCCTCCTTCTGGACGGCGTCGCCGATTTCCGCAAGCGTTTCCAGGCTCTTGTTGATGCCATCTTTCATGGCGTTAAGAGTTTCGGTAGATTCGTGAAGACCCTGCAATCCCGTGAAAGAAGCGTTCAGCGCCGTCAAGACCGACTCGTTTGTCGAAAAGAAACTGACCGACTGTGCGTAGACCCGTTCCTTTGCGTTGGTCGTCTGGACCAGCCGCGCCATGATAACCTCGGACGTGTTGTAGCCAACCGTCAGGTTGTCGGAGAGGTCCTTGGCGATCTGGTACCGTTTTTCCTCATCCTGCATTTCGCGCAGCCGCTCGTCGCGCGAAAGCTCAAGGCGCGCCTTTTGGGCCGGATCTTCACCTGTGTAGGCCTCGACCTCGTTGGACGCCGTTTCCAGAGCAAGCTTTTTGCCGTTGAGCTGCTCGGTCGCCATGTTCAAGAGTTCCAGTGCCGTGACTTCGGCCTGCTTCAACGCTCCGCGGAAATCGCGGTAGGCTTCCAGGATCGTCTGTTCGCGCTCGATCTGGTCTTTGGTTGCGCGGGCGACCTCCTTGTAGGTGCCACGGATATCCTGAAAGCGATCGGAGATGGTTCCGCGGCGCATGTCGCGCCATTTATTGGCCATGTTCTCCGTAAAGGAAATCTTGCCGTCCGCAAGTTGGTCGACAAGGGTCTTTGCATCGTCGCGGATGGAGTTGAACGCCTCTGTTATTTCTTCATAGCGCTCGCCGATATCCATCTGCTGAACCTGGGTGCGCACGACTTCGTTGAAGTTGGATGCCTGGCTGAGCGTGCGGGAAATGACCAGAACCTTGTCCGGCGAGAGGTCGGAAACCTGCTCGAGAAGCGCGTTGATCGGAGCGTCCGCTTCCGATTCCGGGGTGATCCCGATATCGCGCAGGGTCGACAATGCACGATCCAGATATTGAAGAGGTGAAAAGCTGCCGACCGGGGTAGCCGCCGTTTCCGTATTTCCAGGTGTAGACGCGTCTGTCATTTCCGACCTCCTCTTCGAAACACTGCTCGACAGCTCCGTACGATCATCAGGCTGCCTGGCCGTTTCACTATACTATCGTGCCGCAAGTAAGGGCAGGCTTACGCCGCTCTGTCAACGGCTTAGGGCCACTCGGCGGTTACACCTTGCCAATGCAGGAAAAGCGCGTCTTGCCTGCAACAGCTTTAAGCGCGTTTCGCGACAAGTATGTATCGCCAGACCGCACAAAGTTTTCTGATGCGCCAAAGGTCCGCAGAGCTTAAACGGACCCGATCTGTCTCGCCCTTGAGATGGCTTGACGCGTCAAGATCAGCTTGCCCGGTTGCCCCGCAAATGGAGGCCGCTTCACACCAGCTCTGCGGCAATCCTGGCCGCAAGGCGCGCATTGTTGCGAACGAGTGCGATGTTCGTTTCGAGACTGCGGCCCTCGGTCAGCTCAAAAATAGCGCCCAGCACATAAGGGGTGACATCTTTTCCCCTGATGTTCTGCGCATCGGCCTTGGCGAGCGCCGCATCGATGAACTCGCTCATCTCAGGTCTTGCTATTTCCTCAGCTTCCGGCACCGGATTTGCGATGAGAACACCGCCGTGGTCGGGGAATTGCGCGCGCATCTTCAAAAGAGCACCGATTTCAGCAGCCGTATCAAGCCGGTAAGGCGCCGGCAACCCGCTGCTCCGGGACCAGAAGGCAGGTAACTCATCCGTACCGAAGGCGATCACGGGCACACCTTTGGTTTCGAGCACTTCGAGCGTTTTGGGGATGTCGAGAAGAGCCTTGGCACCAGCGCTGACAACACAAACAGGTGTGCGCCCCAACTCATCGAGATCCGCCGAAATGTCGAATGTTTCTTCGGCCCCCTTATGGACACCTCCGATGCCACCTGTGGCGAACACTTTCAATCCAGCCAGATGCGCAGCCATCATTGTCGCTGCAACCGTAGTTGCGCCGTACTGGCCAGTCGACAGCGCGAATGTGAGGTCTGCCCGGGAGCACTTCATCACGTTCTCGGCCTGTGCAAGGCGGTCAAGGTCCGCATCGCTCAGGCCGACATGGATTTTGCCATCCATTATTGCGATGGTCGCCGGAACCGCGCCTTGCGAGCGGATGTCGGCCTCGACGAAACGGGCAGTCTCCACATTGCGCGGAAAGGGCATGCCGTGTGTGATGATTGTCGATTCAAGTGCAACGACCGGCAAGCTTGCTTTTAAGGCGTCCCGCACTTCATCGCTGTACACAAGCAGCTGCGCCAAAGCGTTTTTTTCGGCAGATTGGGTCACGTTTCAGGGCCTTTCTGTTGAGGCTGTCACCGGAGAAATCCAAAGGTCAGAGTGACGCCCATATATGTGCGTGTGCCCGGGTGCAAGGCTATTGCCCGTTCGTTTGGTCAAGGCTCAACGCGTCCCAGGAGAGGTTCTCGGCGAAAGCGCCTGTGCTCTGCAGCGTCAGATGGGCTGCCTTTATGCCGTAAGGTATCGCTTGCTTGAGCGTATATCCTCGAGCGAGCGCTGCGATTATTCCGGCGCTCAGCGCATCGCCCGCACCGGTTACGTCGACAATTTCGGTAGACGGCGGCGACACTCTTTCAAGGCCATGGCCGGTCTGCACGAGAAGATCATCACTGCCGCTCGTGAGAATGAAGCTCTTTAGTCCGTGATCGGACAAGGCTTGTGCAAGATCTTGTACTGCCGATGCCGGTGTCATTTGCAAAAGTGCTGCAGCTTCGCTCCGATTGAGTGTCAGGCAATCGATTTTTTGAAGAAGCTTTTTCAGGCGAGGGGCTTTTGCATCCGAAACGGCGTTGGCGAAGACAAAGCCGTTTCCCAATCTGGCGACGATGTGAGCCAGCGTATCTTGGGGTAAATTCGCGTCAAGAAACCAGATCGTTCGCTGCCTGGCGTGTTGTGTCGCGGCTTCTATCACACTGTCGAATACGCTCTCGGAGGCTTCCGTGAGGATCGTGTCGTCTACGCAGGCAGCGGCAAGCGACCCGTCCGGGTCGTGAAGCGCCAGGTATCGACCGGTCGCAAAACCTTTTCGCTGAACGAGATCAATTTTCAGGCCTTCGTCCGTCAGCTGATCAGCGAGTTCGCGAGCCGCCGAATCCGCTCCCACAAGACCGACCAGCGTGGCGTCGACGCCCAGTCGCAAAGCCGTTCGGGCAATGTTCGTTGCGACGCCGCCGGGCCTGGTGCTGAAGCGGGCAGGAGTGGACGTCTCGCGGTGCACGTTTATGTGTGCATGGGCGATCGTATCCTGATGAACCGCGCCAATCGAGATCAATCGGCAGTCTGGTTGTGTCGACACGTGTCTGGCGCTTCCGGTTTGCGCGCACCCTGGGGGGCGCTGCCTTTGCTCAACGGGGTGCGGGCTAACAGATCGTTCTGCACTCGGCAACCTCAATCCGTCAGCATGATTCTGAAGCGGGAGAGAATCACGCTATGATCAGCGTCTGTTCTGACGCATGGTTACCAGCAGTGGGCGCGTTTCAGAACATATTGGAAACAAAGCTTCATTTTCATTTAAAAACCAATTGCTTCGCGAGGCTTGCGTAAATAGAACAAATAGTGTACAAACCCCTCCATTGAAACAACGCGTCCATCATGGAATAAGGAGCGTGAGCCATGTCGCAAAGTACACTTCGTCTCGTAGAAAGCAGCCAGATGGATAAGACAAAAGCGTTGGATGCAGCGCTCAGCCAGATTGAACGCTCCTTTGGCAAGGGTTCCATAATGAGGATGGGACAGGGGCAGGCCGTTGAGGTGCAAGCTGTCTCGACAGGATCCCTTGGTCTCGATATCGCCCTTGGTATTGGTGGATTGCCCCGTGGCCGTATTGTCGAGATTTATGGTCCTGAATCATCCGGTAAAACAACTCTTGCTCTGCATACTGTGGCAGAGGCCCAGAAAGAGGGCGGTATTTGCGCCTTTGTCGATGCCGAACATGCGCTTGATCCGCTTTACGCCCGCAAACTCGGTGTCGATATTGACAATCTTCTGATTTCGCAGCCCGATGCGGGAGAGCAGGCCCTTGAAATTGCCGACACGCTGGTTCGGTCCGGGGCCATTGATGTGCTGGTGATCGATTCCGTTGCCGCGTTGACGCCCAAAGCCGAACTGGAAGGCGAGATGGGCGACAGCCTTCCGGGGATGCAGGCCCGCCTGATGAGCCAGGCGCTGCGCAAGCTTACCGCCTCGATTTCGAAGTCCAATACGATGGTCATCTTCATCAACCAGATCCGGATGAAGATCGGTGTGATGTTCGGTTCTCCGGAAACAACGACCGGTGGTAATGCGCTGAAATTCTATGCGTCAGTTCGTCTGGATATCCGCCGGATCGGATCGATCAAGGATCGCGACGAGGTGGTTGGCAACCAGACCCGGGTCAAGGTGGTCAAGAACAAGCTTGCGCCACCCTTCCGGCAGGTCGAGTTCGATATTGTGTACGGGGAAGGTGTCTCCAAGATGGGCGAACTGATCGATCTTGGCGTCAAGGGCAATGTCGTCGAAAAATCGGGATCCTGGTTCTCCTATAACAGTCAGAGGCTTGGTCAGGGACGCGAGAACGCCAAGCTGTTCCTGAAAGAAAACCAGGAAATCGCCGATGAGATCGAATTGGCAATCCGCCAGAATGCCGGTCTGATTGCAGAAGCAATCATCGATCCGGAAGGTGCGGAAGGCGCGGAAGAGGCTCTGGAGGATTGAGCCAATCTGTCGACTGATCGGGTCAGCCATCGACCAACGAATAATCCTCAAGGCTCTCTCCACACCGGAGGGAGCCTTTTTCGGTACTGCAAAGGTTCTGCAGCGGGTTATGCATTTACTTGAAACCGTCCGGATCGAGTTCAACTGCTGGACAGGGTTTGAGGTCAAAGTTAAAAGGCTGTTCCGGCGTGAGCGTCCGAAAGGGACATCTATACCGGCAGACTTTTAATCGGCCCGACTTTCTGGCCTGGACTGATGCGAGATCCGAATGACCGGCGTAAATGAAATCCGTTCCACATTTTTGGACTATTTCGACAAGAACGACCACGAAGTGGTCGAGTCCGGACCGCTGGTGCCACGCAACGATCCCACGCTGATGTTCGCGAATGCGGGCATGAATCAGTTCAAGAATGTATTCACCGGGCTCGAGACGCGGCCTTATTCACGCGCTGTCACGGCCCAGAAAGTCGTGCGGGCAGGCGGAAAGCACAACGACCTCGACAATGTCGGTTATACGGCCCGGCATCACACGTTTTTCGAAATGCTCGGCAACTTCTCATTCGGCGACTATTTCAAGGAACGCGCGATTGAGCTCGCCTGGAATCTAATCACGAAGGAATACGGACTTCCGGAAGACAGGCTCCTGGTCACTGTCTATGCGGAAGACGATGCTGCGGCCGGTTTTTGGAAGAAGATCGCGGGTCTGAGCGACGACAGGATCATTCGCATTCCAACGTCCGATAATTTCTGGTCGATGGGCGATACTGGTCCTTGCGGGCCCTGTTCTGAAATCTTCTATGATCACGGCGATCACATTTGGGGAGGCCCTCCCGGTTCGGCGGAAGAGGACGGCGACAGGTTCATCGAGATCTGGAACCTTGTCTTTATGCAATATGAGCAGACGAGCGAAGAACGCCTCGACCTGCCAAGCCCGTCGATCGATACCGGCATGGGTCTTGAACGCCTTGCGACAATCCTCCAGGGCGTGCACAACAACTATGATATCGATCTCTTCAAGGCGCTGATTGCCGCCTCCGAGCACGAAACCAACATCGCGGCTGAAGGCGACGCACTCGGGAGCCATCGGGTGATCGCAGATCACCTGAGGTCGACCAGCTTTCTGATCGCGGACGGTGTTTTGCCCTCCAATGAGGGCCGAGGATATGTCCTGCGCCGCATCATGCGGCGCGGCATGCGTCACGCACATCTACTTGGCGCCAGCGAACCGCTGATGCACAAGCTCGTTCCGACACTCGTTCGGGAAATGGGCAGGGCCTATCCGGAGCTCTCCCGCGCCGAGGATCTCATCACGGAAACGCTGAAGCTTGAGGAAACAAGGTTCCGCAAAACGCTGGAGCGCGGGCTGGGCCTTCTCGACAATGCGACGGTGGATTTGTCGGCCGGCGGTCAGCTTGACGGGGAAACAGCCTTCAAGCTCTACGACACGTATGGTTTCCCGCTTGATCTCACGCAAGATGCCTTGAGAGCGCGCGACATTTCGGTCGATACCGGTGGTTTTGACGCCGCCATGGAACGGCAAAAGGCCGAAGCCCGTGCAGCCTGGTCAGGCTCCGGCGGTGCAGCCACCGAGGCGGTCTGGTTCACGCTCAAGGAAAAGCACGGTGCGACCGACTTTTTGGGGTACGAGACCGAAAGCGCGGAAGGCGTTGTAGACGCGATTGCCTCGGATGAAGCGGAAATCGCCAAACTGTCGACTGGTGAAAGCGGCTACGTGATCCTGAACCAGACGCCGTTTTACGGTGAGAGCGGCGGTCAGGTCGGCGACACGGGCAAGATGCTGGCGCCGGGCGTAAGCGTGACGGTCACAAATACGCAGAAAAAGGCTGAAGGCCTGTTCGTGCACAGCGTGACAGTGGACGAGGGCGAGATCGTTCCGGGCCTCGCCCTGGAACTGAAGGTTGACCACGCACGCAGAAGCTCCGTACGCGCAAACCACTCTGCCACCCATCTGGTGCACGAGGCACTGCGCGAGGTTCTGGGCACCCATGTGGCACAGAAGGGCTCGCTGGTCTCTCCGGACCGCCTTCGGTTCGATTTCTCCCATCCAAAGCCGATGGATGAAAAGGAGCTTGCGACGGTCGAGACCTATGCCAACGAAATCATTTTGCAAAATGCGCCCGTCGAAACGCGCCTGATGGCGGTTGATGATGCCATTGAAGCGGGCGCGATGGCGCTTTTCGGAGAAAAATACGGCGAAGAAGTCCGCGTTGTCTCCATGGGAACGGCCTTGCATGGCCCCAAGGAAGGTAAACCCTACTCCCTTGAACTTTGCGGTGGAACGCATGTCAAACGGACCGGCGATATCGGTCTCGTGACGCTTGTATCAGAGGGTGCGGTTGCCGCTGGTGTCCGGCGGATCGAGGCGCTGACTGGCGCAGAAGCACGCAGCTATCTGGACGCGCAGGACAAGCGCATGCGCGAAGTCGCGGCACTTTTGAAGATTGCCGCCGATGATGTTCCGGCGAAGGTTTCGCAGTTGGTGGAAGAGCGCCGCAAGCTGGAAAAGGAACTTGCGGACGCCAAGAAGAAACTGGCCATGGGCGGTGGCGGCAACGGCGCGGCACCCGTGAAGGATGCCGGTGGCTTCAAGGTAATGGCGCGCACGGTAGAAGGCATCAACCCGAAAGATCTCAAGGGTATGGCGGATGACGCCAAGGCTCAGCTCGGATCCGGCGTCATTGTCCTGATCAATGTCGCTGAAGACGGGAAGGCCGCGATCGTGACGGCCGTCACCAAAGACCTGACAGATAAAGTCAGCGCTGTTGATCTCGTGCGTATTGGCTCGGAAGCGCTTGGCGGACGTGGCGGCGGCGGGCGACCGGACATGGCGCAGGCCGGCGGGCCGGACGGTGCCAGCGCGGACAAGGCGATTGCCGCGATCGAAACGCATTTGAGCGCCCTTTGATCTGCGGTACTTCGTAACAGGAGTCGACCCAAAATGAAAAGGCGTGCCCAGGGGCACGCCTTTTTCATTTGAGAGACTTGAGTATTGCTTAGTGAAGGGCTGCGGTTACAGCGAGTGCTGCGGCGGTTAGAAAAGTCGATACGATCAGCATCTTGAGGACAGCGTGATGCGGTGACGTTTCTCCGGCGCGGGCCTTGTTCGTTTCTATGGTCATAATTCCCTCCTTTCAGGGTTTCGCCCACGCTCACTGATGTGGGGTGCGCGACAATTTAACCCAATCACATTGGCGCACCCGTCGTTCACAGCTTCGCGCAGAGGACGTGAATGCGAAGACACGGGCAACTTTGTCCTGGACCGTTCTTCGGCTATTCATGAATCAGAGTTTTTCAGGACGGAGCAGACGGTGCAGGACGAAAGCTTCAAACGCGCGCTCTATGAAGTGCTTGAAGATACGGGAAAACGAAAGCTCGCAGCCCGTTCGCTGCGCCAATTTCTCGTTTTCCTCATCCTGTTCAATATCGTACTCGCCGTTCTTGAGACTGTTCCGGAAATCCGCGCTACCTTCGGACCGCATTTGAGATTCATTCAGCTCGGGAGCGGGTTTGTTTTCCTGGTTGAATACGTGTTGCGTCTTTATGTGGCGGATATGCACCCGCCGCTGCGCCGCTATGGTCCTATCTGGTCGCGCTTGCGTTACGCCGTTCATCCAGATGCGATAATCGACCTGATCGGCGCGCTTCCGCTGCTCTTCGTGCTGTTCCTGCCAAATCAAGCGGTCACCGTCGTCGTCATTCTGCGGTTGCTCCGTTTCCTGAAGCTTGCGCGTTATTCTCCCGCGCTGCGTTCGCTGATCTCCGCCGTCGTCGGCGAAAGAAAGGCGCTTCTGGGCTCGAGCATGATCATATTCGGCGTGATCCTTTTGTCCGCGACCCTGATGTACCTGGTCGAGCACAACGAGCAGCCCGAGAAGTTTCGCAGCATTTTGCACGGCACCTATTGGGCGATCACGACGATTACCACTGTCGGATACGGCGACGTGGTTCCCGTCAGCAACCTTGGAAAGTTGATCGGTGGTTTCGTCATGCTGATGGGATACGGCCTGATTGCCTTGCCTGTCGGCATCATCGCTTCGGCGTTTGCGCGCGAAATTCATTCCAGGGATTTCGTTGTCACATGGTCGATGGTTGCGAGGGTGCCGCTGTTTGAAGATCTCAAGGCCACCGAGATAGCCGAAGTGTCAAAGCTTTTGCAGGCACAGAAAGTGCGCAAGGGCGGCGTGATCGCAGAGCAGGGGGATGTGGCCGACAGGATGTATTTCATTTCGGAAGGCGAGGTTGCCATCAAGCTTGCGCACGACACGGTCTATCTGGGTGAGGGAAGTTTTTTCGGGGAACTGGCCCTGATCAACCAGAGCCGCCGGACTGCCACCGTTACGGCCTACAGGGATTGCCAATTGCTCGTTCTGGAATCCGATGCGCTGCAGCACCTTATGGATAAGGATGAAACGCTCGCCAAGAAGATCATGGACGAAGCAAGGGAGCGTGTGCGTGCCGGAAAGAAGGTGCTTGGTGAACTGGCGGAAGAGGAACTGCAACAGGCGGGCGTTTATGCGTCGGTCGATCGCTCCGACGAGGAACCGGAGTTGTCCTTCAACGAAGATCCGGAAACAGATCGCACACCCGCAAAATGAAGCACAGAAGGCTTGGCTCTTTTTTGGGGGCGAACAAGGCTACCCTGTTCTGCAACGACCTGAAGGTTATCGGACCAAACCCGGCGGAAGCCGGGCGTAGAGCGGATCACCGTGCCAAAAGGCATCCGTTGGCCCGACGGCAAAATCGATCAGGTTCCAGCGGTCATACTGAAAGCGCAGTAGGGCAAAAGTTGTTGCCCCATCCATATATTCCGCCTGCTCAGAAAACGCCGTCTGGAAGAGGTCAATAGCTCCGCCTCCCGGCCGCTGGGGGCTAAGCACGACAAAGGCCCAACCCGATCCCGAGCGCATCCAGTTCACGACAAATTCCACTGGCGGACCCACTCTGGCCTCAAGCATAGGGCGGACTGCGTTCAGGATCTCGCTCCGTTCTGCAGTTCCGCGTGCAGGTTCATAGACGGCCTGCGCCGAAGCGGTTACGGTCAAGCCGGTTATCAGGAACGCACTAAGAAGAATGCCGGCAAGTCTATGAAAGATTGCAAACAAAGACGCTTCTTCAGAAATTGAATCCGGCATGGAAACCTCATTATTTTTGCCACGAAGGCGCTCTGGCAGAATCGGCGAAAGGCTAGCATGAAAACCATTGGTCTGCTGGGCGGGATGAGCTGGGAAAGCACCGTCATCTACTACAAGTATCTAAACCGCATGGTCCGCGAACGGCTGGGAGGTCTGCACTCGGCAAAATGCCTGCTGTGGTCATTCGACTTTGCTGAAATCGAGGCGGCACAGGCATCGGGCGAATGGGGCAAGGCAGCCGAGTTGATGGTGGCTGCCGCGAAGAACCTGGAGCGTGGCGGTGCGGACTGTCTCGTCATTTGCACCAACACCATGCACAAGGTGGCTGACGACGTTGGTGCTGAAATCGGTATCCCGCTCCTGCATATCGCTGATGCTACGGCCCCCGCGATCCAGGAAGCAGGGTGCCAAGAACCTCTTCTACTGGCCACCGCCTACACCATGCAGCAGGATTTCTATAAAGGCCATCTGCACGAAAATCATGGTGTCACGGTACGTGTGCCGCCATCTGACGCGCGCGAGGAAATTCACCGCATCATCTATGAGGAGCTTTGCAAGGGCGAAATCTGGGCCGATTCAAAACAGACCTTTCTCGAAGTTGTCGAACAGGAACTGCAGGCCGGCGCGGATGGCGTGATTTTCGGATGTACGGAAATCGGTCTTCTTGTCTCGCAGCAGGACTTCTCCATACCGGCCTTTGATACCACTGCGCTCCACGCTAAGGCAGCGCTCGACTTTGCGCTGGATGGTTGACCTTTATTCCGGCGACTTGGGCTCGGTGTTCCGGAAGCTGTCGCGCTGTGTGAACTGTTCAAGCCAGGCGCTGAGTTTGGGTGCTCCTTTCAGGATCATCTGACCTTCTTCTGCTTTTTGAAACAGGTGAAACATCGGAGCCGCATGACAGTCGGCAAGACTTGGCTGCGATCCCAAAAGAAAGGGGCTCGCCTCCGACAGGTGTTCCAGCTCGCTCACGATCTTTCGCGCAGGGCCAAGCGCAGACAGGATCCTCACTTCGTCCGCGGCAGTCCCGTCGCTTGGCTTGACCACACGCTCGACGAAAACCTCCCAGACAAGCGTCCTGTAGGCATAGGCGTTCAAGATGGACAGGATCTGGTTCATTCTTGCGCGTTTGCGCGGATCTGCCGGCTGCAGGGCAGGCGCGGGGCAGGTTTCGTCCAGAAAGCGCAAGATGGCATCGGTCTCATAGAGTGTGAAATCATCTGATTTCAGAACCGGTATCTTGCCGAAGGGCTGCATCTCCAGATAATCGTCAGACGGACCGCCGGGAGCAAATATATCGACCGGCACAAGACGGTATGAGAGCCCTTTTTCTTCAAGCGCAATCCGGACAGATCGGACGTAAACCGAATAGTCTGCGCCGTAAACTTCGATCATCGTGATCCTTTCTCGCGTTCTCGATCTTGATCCCGCAGTCGCGTTGAGGGCCGTGTTTTCCGTTTCCATCGTAATTGAGATCTGTGCTGCATGCTGTGACCCTGACCACGACAATCGCAATTCCGGCACCCCGTCATTCAAACCGTCGGTTTTTTGCATTGAGGCGGCGCAAATCAACACTGCCGAGGTCTTTCAGCGTTAGTGCGGCGACCAAAGGTTCATTGACAATTTTAACTATGATCCTTCGGGCGCGTTTTTTGAGTGCTGCGGTCAGTCAAAACTGGAGTCTCAAAGGGGACAAATCGGCGTATTTTCAAAGGTTGTATGGTTTTAAGGAGTTACTATCGCAGAAATACAATTCTTTTTTTCTGTCTGAATAAATTCGATGTAAAATATAAATTATTCCGTGTATTGAAGGTGTATATTTCTTCATAAAAATGAATAATAGAAGGGTTGATCGGAGAAAATTATTTCCGATTAATACTTTTATTCATTATTGATTCTAGAGCTCTCTGATACCGTTAATAATTGTACCCCCGGCCAAATTTAAGGCTGGATGTATTTTTCATGGAAAAATGACTTTTCTAGGGAGATTAATCATGAGTAGTGGAGAATATGAGGTAATCGCGACGGTCTCGCCTCGCTCACTCGGCCCGACTTCTTTATTTGACGCAGAGGAAGCGATCACTAGTGATAATGTAAAACAATTCAATTCCGATCCTTCTGATACGAGAGATGCGAAAAAAGCGCTTAGCCGGGCCGGATTTCACGTCTTCGAGGATGCCTCGAACGAAACCACCATTTCGATCGGCGGGACGGCAAAGCTGTTCAAGGACTTCTTCGGAGCAAAACTGACCAAGCAAAAGGCAGAGATCCGGCCGGCGACGACCGTTGAATTCATGGCGACAAGCGAAGAGCCGGAAGCGGCTTTGATGAATGCACCAGATGAATTCAGTTCCTTGATCGAAGGCGCTGTGGTTGCACGGCCGCCAACCTATTTCGCGACGCATCCGATCCCGCCACTCGCGCCAGTGCATAAGGATGCCTATCCCTACATGATGGTTCCTGACGGTGTTGCGGTGGTCTTGCGGGCTGCAAGGGTGCACCGGCTTGGTGTTACCGGCAAGAACATCGTCGTTGGAATGCTCGACACCGGGCACTACCGGCATCCGTTCTTCAGTTCACGCGGTTACAGGCTCCTGTCCACAATACTGGCGCCGGGTGCATCCGATCCGGCGGACGATGCCAATGGGCACGGAACCGGGGAAAGCGCGAACGTTTTCGCTTGCGCGCCCGACTGCAAGTTGCGCATGACGAAGATGGGCAATGATACGGTTGGGGCAATCAACGCGTCGCTGAATGCCAATCCGAAACCGCACATTCTGACCAACAGTTGGGGTTACAGCGTCGACCAGCCCGGAACGACGATCCCCAATTGGCTGAAACCACTTGAAGCAGCTGTTGCCAACGCCGTTTCACAAGGTGTTGTTGTGTGCTTCTCGGCCGGGAACGGTCACTTTGGTTTTCCGGGCAGCCATCCGGACGTGATTTCCGTCGGCGGCGTTCACGTCAATCTGCCGGACGAAAATGATCTTGAAGCCTCCAGCTACGCTTCCAGCTTCAATTCGACCTGGTATCCGGGACGGCAGGTTCCTGATCTTTGCGGCCTGACCGGCAAGGGAGTGAACATCGGCGGCACCAAAGCGCCCAGTATCATGTTGCCGGTTCAGTCGGGCGCGTCGCTGGACGCCATCGCACCCTCGACCGGCTCGAACACAGACGGGTGGGGGCTGTTCTCAGGCACGTCTGCAGCCTGCCCGCAGATCGCTGGCATTTGCGCACTGATCCTGGAAAAGGATGGGGCACTGACGCCGGCGCAGGTCAAGGACAAGCTGGTAAAGAGCGCCCGCGACGTCAAGAAAGGCACAACGCAGATGGGGCACACGGCCACAAGCGGACCCGACCTTGCCACAGGTGCCGGGCTTGCGGATGCAAAGTGGGCTTACATCAACACGATGGGCGATGTCGCTGCGACATTCTTCAATGCGACCCGGGAGAAGCAGCTGGCGATGGTGTCGTCCGGTTCCATGCCGGAATTCTCCAAGGAATTCATCGATGACATGATTGATACCTTGCGTTCGCGGTAAAACTTGGAGAAGTTTGAATGAATGAGGGCATGGGCGTTCGCGCGCATGCCCGCTCCCTGTAGATCGTCTTGAAGGCAGAGACCAATGACGGACGACAACGTGACCTATGGTGCCCAGGTCGTACTGAAACGAGCGGACGGAACTTCCATCCTGGATGTTCAGGAATCCGTCACCGCCAGTGTGCTCGACAAATACAGGGTCCCGGAAGATACAGTTGCTGCGGCTGCCAAGGCGCTGGAAGCGCTTGGATTTCGTATCGCCGGAAATGACGGAACGACACTTTCCATCGAAGGCTCCCGTCAAACGTTCATTGACGTTTTTGGCCTGGAAGTGGGGGCAGAAGCCGCTGGCGTTGCCGCCCACGCGACGCAAGTGCCGGATGAGATCAAACCCTATGTGGCGGACGTGATCGTGCCGCCCGGGCCAACCTTTTTCTAAAAAGGCACAGCCTGCGGGCGCCCCGTGCGCAACGACGGGACGCATATTTTGTTACAGATCCGCCATCGCCTTCGCCAGGTTTTCATCAATTTTGTCGAGAAAACCGGTCGTCGTGAGCCAGCCCTGATCGGGACCGACCAGAAGCGCGAGATCCTTCGTCATGTAGCCGGACTCCACCGTACTGACGCAGACGCTCTCCAAGGTCTTTGCGAACCGTGCGAGCTTGTCGTTGCCATCCAGTTTCGCCCGGTGCGCCAGTCCGCGCGTCCAGGCGTAGATGGAGGCAATGGAGTTGGTCGATGTGCTTTCGCCGTTCTGGTGCTGCCGGTAGTGCCGTGTGACCGTTCCGTGGGCGGCTTCAGCTTCCACAGTCCTGCCGTCCGGGGTCATCAGCACGGACGTCATCAGGCCGAGTGACCCGAACCCTTGGGCGACCGTATCGGATTGCACGTCACCGTCATAGTTCTTGCACGCCCAGACGTAGCCGCCGGACCATTTGAGTGCGGAGGCGACCATATCGTCGATCAAACGGTGCTCGTACCATATGCCTGCATCAGCAAACTTGTCCTTGAACTCCGCATCGTAGACCTCCTGAAAGATGTCCTTGAAGCGTCCGTCATAAGCCTTGAGGATCGTATTCTTCGTGGAAAGGTAACAGGGGACCTTTCGTTGAAGCGCGTAGTTCATTGAGGCGTGCGCGAAGTCGCGAATGGAATCGTCCAGATTGTACATCGCCATCGCAACGCCGGAGGAGGGCGCGTCAAAAACGTCCCGTTCAATTTCGGTTCCGTCTTCGCCGACAAACTTGATCGTCAGCTTACCCTTGCCTGGAAATGTGAAATCTGTTGCCCGGTACTGATCACCGAAGGCGTGCCGGCCCACGATAATCGGCTGTGTCCAGCCAGGTACCAGGCGGGGGACGTTCTGCATGATGATTGGCTCGCGGAAGATGACGCCACCCAGAATGTTGCGGATCGTACCGTTCGGGGACCGGTACATGCGCTTCAGACCGAATTCCTCAACGCGAGCTTCATCGGGTGTGATGGTGGCGCATTTGATGCCGACGCCGTGCTCTTTGATCGCATTGGCTGCGTCGACCGTGATCTGGTCATCCGTCTCGTCCCGCTTTTCGATCGACAGATCGTAATAAAGAAGGTCAATATCGAGGTAGGGATGGATCAGCTTGTCCTTGATGAAGGCCCAGATGATGCGCGTCATCTCATCGCCATCGAGTTCGACGACCGGATTTTCGACTTTGATCTTTGCCATGGACGGGTTTACCTCACGAAATTAGCTGCGGGAACAGGTGTAGGTCATCTCACGGGACGAGTTGTACCGGAAAACAATTGTGTGCGCTTGTATGCAATAAAATCCACCCAGGCAATACGAAGCTTTTCGGGTTTGCTTTTTGCTTAAGCCACTGCACGGAAGCCGTAATCCTGTCCAGATCACGCATCCAAGAGATGAAAATCGAACGATTTTCTCACTTTTTTCCGTGCGGTTCCGGCAGACGTTTCAACTAGGCTGCGTCTGCGAACCTGGATATCTAGCCTTATTCATCGGTAAATTTACTGGTGCTTTGGTTTGAAAATGCACTTGTTTCAAAGGCTTTGAAGTGTCGCGTCTAGATTGATATCCAAATTTTACTTTTAGTTAATTATGATAATTTTGTAAAATAGATAGATTAGATTCAAATTTTAAAAAATTATACTTTGCAGTTCTGGCCTTTATATACCTTTGATTGGTGGAGTATTTTGAATGGGTGACTCAGAGTAGCCGGAGTCCGCCACGTTTCCGTGTTGAGCGCATCGGGAGACACCTGTTTTGAGAGGTTCCATGCATCCGGCATTTTCCTTTGGATTGAAAAACGGTCCGACCATCAAAAAAGCGGCATTCGCATCACCGTTTGCAGCCAAATTCAAATCAGGCCAGTGGCAATCCGAGCTCTCACAAGGCTTGTCAGCCGGTGACCCAGATGGGCCCGATGTTTCTGGTGGTGGTTCTCTTGGTGCGCGTTGGACGCAGTTTTTGGGAGCAACGCCTTCATGGAAACCTCTGCTGTCCGATGAAGACATTAGTTTCGAAGCCGGTAACGGCGCTCGCGAAAACGGTATCGAAGAAACCGAAGCCGGTGAGCTGCAGAGTGAAGCGGATGGCGTCAGCCCGATAAAGGCACTTCTGGATTCGCTCTTTGAAAGCAGCAGTGGTGACAACGCCGAGGCCGGAGTGACCGTTGCCGATGCGCCGGCTCCGGTTTCTATAGAACCGGTGGATCTGCGAGAGCCGGTACCTCAGGATGAAAAAACGGTACCGGCGGAAAGCTCGGAAGGCAGCGCGGCCCCGACTTTCGAAGCCTTCGCCCCGGTTGTCGGCGAAGACGGTGTTGTTCTGCACGATCAGGCCTGTCCGTGTCCTGGATGCGGGGCTCGGGAGGAAGACAGCGTCACCCTGAAAATGGAGGCCGAGGCTGGAACCAGTTCGTCAGGAACAAGTGGGGCTGCCGCTACGCTTGGGGACATGGCAGAATATCTCACCAGTGGATACTGGGCGGACAAGGGCCTCAATGTTTCCAATTCAGAAGGAACGCTTTCCCATAACCTCGGCAGTTCCGGAACAGACGCAAACAACGGCGTCCTCTATTATAATGTTTCCGGCTATTCGTCCGACAGCAACGGCATCTCCGAGGAGCGCAAGGTGCTTGTCCGCGAAGCGTTCAAGCTGTTTGAGGCGACGCTGGGGATCGACTTTGAGGAAACGACGTCAACGAACACGTCGGAAGTCGACTTCTTTTTCAGCGACAACTCTTCGGGTGCCTGGGCCAATTACAGCTACTACAGCAACGGCACGATTGCAGCCAGCTATGTGAATGTTGCCAGTTCCTGGTCAGGTGGTACGTCGACCTACAACGACTATACGCTGCAAACGATCTTCCACGAAATCGGTCACGCCCTCGGCCTGGGTCACCAGGGCAACTACAACGGTTCGGCAACGTTCGGCGTCAGCAACGATTTTGCAAATGACAGCTGGCAGGCATCGATGATGTCCTACTTCAGTCAGAGCGAGAATACGAATGTCGATGCGTCTGGGGCTCTGCTGCAAACACCCATGTCCGTCGACTGGATGGCGCTGGACGCGATTTACGGCTCACAGGGCTATGGTGTTTCGAACGCTTTCACCGAGAATACGACCTGGGGCTTCAACACGACGGTCACATCAGATGTCAGCGATATCTGGGCACAATGGTCGAGCTATGCCAACAAGACGGCGTCCACAATCGTGGATAGCGGCGGTATCGACACGCTGGACCTGTCCGGCTACGGCAACAATTCGGTGATCAATCTGGCTCCAAGCGACAGTCAGTCCTCAGGACCCTCCGCGTCCAGCATCGGCGGCAGAACCGGCAACCTGACGATTGCCGAGGGAACGATCATCGAAAACGCGATCGGGGGATCGGGCTCCGAAACGTTCTACGGTAATAGTGCAAACAACATCCTGACCGGAAATGGCGGCAACGATACATTCCACAACAGTGAAGGGTCCGATACCTATCTGGGCGGAGCCGGGACGGATTCGGTCCTCTTTGAGGGCAATTTCGCCGACTACAGCTTCGCCATCAGCGGTTCGTTCCTGCAAGTCATCAATGTCGCCGTGGACCTCGTCGAGTTCACTGTTGAAGCGCTCGGGTTCTCCGACCAGACAGTCAGCTATCAGGAAATTGTTGATTCACTTACGGCGACGCCGAACGCCGATCCCGAGGCGGAAAACGATAGTTATTTCGTCGATGAAGACGGCTTGCTGACCGGTCAGAACATACTGGCGAACGACACGGATGCCGACGGCGATGGATTGACGGTTGCCTCGGTGAACGGTTCGGCCGCCTCGGTCGGGTCGCAGATCGTGCTGGAGTCCGGCGCGTTGCTGACGGTCAACGCGGACGGCACGTTCTCTTACGATCAGAACGGTGCCTACGACTATCTCGGCGACGAAGAGAGCGCGGAAGAGACGTTCACCTACGTCGCCACAGACGGTGAGGGGAATTCCGAACCGGCAACGGTCACGATCACCATTGAGGGCTCGCACGACAACACAGCGCCAGTCTCTGCAGACGAAAGCTACACTGTCGATGAAGACGGGATGCTGACAGGTCAGAACCTGCTCGCCAACGATACGGATGCTGATGGCGACGGTTTGACGGTTGCCTCGGTGAACGGCTCTGCCGCCTCGGTGGGGTCGCAGATCGTGCTGGAGTCCGGCGCGTTGCTGACGGTCAACGCGGACGGTACATTCTCATACGATCAGAACGGTGCCTTCGACTATCTCGGCGACGAAGAGAGCGCGGAAGAGACGTTCACCTACGTCGCCACAGACGGTGAGGGGAATTCCGAACCGGCAACGGTCACGATCACCATTGAGGGCTCGCACGACAACACAGCGCCAGTCTCTGCAGACGACAGCTACACTGTCGATGAAGACGGGTTGCTGACAGGTCAGAACCTGCTCGCCAACGATACGGATGCTGATGGCGACGGTTTGACGGTCGCCTCGGTGAACGGCTCCGCCGCCTCGGTGGGGTCGCAGATCGTGCTGGAGTCCGGTGCACTGCTGACGGTGAATGCGGACGGCACGTTCTTGTACGACCAGAACGGTGCGTTTGAGGCGCTTGAGTCCGGTGAGACAGGAAATGACAGTTTCACCTATCAGGTTTCAGACGGCAAAGGCGGTTTTGATACCGCGACCGTTACTCTGACCATCGATGGCATAAGTGATCCTGTTGCCGATCCGCTGCCCGGTCCCGAACCGGTTGTGGAGAAGCCGGTTGTGATCGATTTCGAAGGCCTTGCGCCGGGCGCTTACACCGGTGAGATGGGGATATCGCTTACGGGTGTCGACGTCACGACGAGCGGTCAATTGGCCGGAAGCCTTTCCGGGGCAACGTCCGGCTTTACGATCAGTGCCGGTGGCGAGGATTTCGATCTGGACAGCCTGCTGCTTCAGTCGGAAACGCGCCGTGCGCGCATCAAGCTTGAAGCCTTTGACGACGGCGTTCTGGTCGGATCGATGAAGGTACGTATCAATTCCAAAGACGCGTTTGAGCTTGAACTTGACGATCGTTTCGACGGTGTCGACGAAATTGTTGTCAGCAGCCGGCGGGACAAGCCGTTCTACGTGGATGACCTTGCCCTTGTGACGTATCAGTCAGGATCTGCCGGCGGAAACGAAGACCCGAACGCCGCCGACGATGCCTATGCGACCAGCGAAGACGCAACTGTTGGCGGGAATCTCCTGAGCAATGACCGGGATCCGGACGGAGAGGGCGTCTCGCTCCTTTCACTTGCGGGGCAGAGCGGAGGTGTAGCCGTCCTGGCTTCCGGCGCGATTGTCACGTTCGCGAGCGACGGGACGTTTACCTACGACCCGAACGGGGCATTTAACGGTCTTTATGACGGCGACAGCGCGACAGATGCCTTTGTCTACGAGGTTTCGGATGGCAATGGCGGAGTCGATACCGCAGAGGTCACCATCACGATTGATGGCGAAGGCACCGCGCCGGTTGAAACGCATATCGGCTTCGAAGAAGGGTCGCTTTGCGACTGGTTCGATGAAGAAGACGAATTTGTCTTTGCCGACACGTACGTGACCGGCCGCAATCGTGGTGTTTCGGAAGGTGAACTTGCCGGCCGGAGTTACGGCGACAGCCTCTCGTTTTCCCGCGCAGATGGTGAAAGTTTCGACTTTGAAGAAGCCGTCTTTACCGCATTGGGCCGCGGCAAGGTCACGCTGACGGTCGAAGGCTATCTGGATGGCGAGCTTGTCGGCAGTGAAGACTTCGGTGTTCGTGCAAACCGGGAGAAAAAGCTGGCTTTGACGGATTCGAAATTCAACGAAGTTGATGAAGTCGTCGTGCGATCCAACCATGGCGTGATCCTGGATGACATGACGCTGCTCGTCTAAGCGCCTTTCACCTGATCAGATCAGCACCGGGGCGCATTCATAAAGCCGCACCCGAGTGCCTCCTTCCGGCAAGGGGCCGCTACGGCCCCTCGCAGGTGATGCCGACCGGTGTTGAAGCGCCGAACTGCAGCAGACCGATTTGGACGGGCTCTTCAACATCGTTGAAGTGCCGCAACACTCTCACCGTCGCAAGCAGCGTGTCGGCCTGGTCGTTTATCAGTTGCATGCGAAGGTGTTCATCATCTGCTGAAAACTGAACGATCGTAGCGTCTTCGGCATTTTCGCGCCCCCGGGTGGAAATGGCTTTCCCATCAAAATAGATGTCGGCTTCCAGAGGCGCCAGGACCGGACCGGCTCCAAACAGGATCGTAACGTCTGCATCGGAATCAATGCCGCTACAGAACATGTTGTGTGTGGCGTTAGCCTGACTTGTCAGGAGCAGAAAAAGAATAGCGAATGAAATGTGACAGAGTAGAGCTTTTGCTGAATTCATTTCGGCCTCTTATTGGTTGGCACTGCGGACGATACGCGCTTCAGGCAGATGATGCCAGCGTCGGTCTGATACCATGGTGTTTGGAGTGGCTGGGCCTTTCTATTGGGGAAACTGCCCGGAAGAGGTTGTTGTTTGCAGGCGGGTCACGACCGGCAGCAGGCTTTTCTTGAGCAATCGGCCACAGCCTGACTGCCGCCTCAAACCCCAAGACCAGTGACCACCAACGCAGCACCGAAGCCGACCAGTATGGTCCCGAATATGCGATCGATCAGATGGCGTGCCGCTGCAAAGATGCGTTGCATTGTCTTTGCCGAAAAGAAGACTGCGACAAGCGAAAACCAGATCCCGTGTGTCAGTGATATGAACAGCCCATAGGCAATCTGAATTGCAAGCGGCGTTGCCGGGCTAACTACTTGAAGAAAGAGACTGATGATGAAAACGGATGTCTTGGGGTTCAAGGCGTTGGTCAGGAAACCCATTCGCAGGGCTTCCATGGCAGACATGCCGCGCTCCGGCTGTTCGCTTTCCTCGCGTTTGCCACGGGACAGGATCAGCGTCAGTCCCAGCCAGACGAGATAAAGCGCTCCTGCAAATCTGAGGACCTCCAAAAGCACCGGCGACTGCCGGATAAGTATTCCGACCCCCAAAAGCGTGTATCCAACATGGACGAAGACGCCGAGTGCGATGCCGATCGCGGTCAGCGCTCCCGTCTGCCGGTTCGTCAAAAGGCTGTTTCGGCTGACAATTGCGAAATCCGGCCCCGGGCTGATGACGGCAAAAATCGTAATGGTGACAACAGCAAGCAGCTCGGTCATGGATGCGCCTCCGGTTTCGACCCGAACTGTCACTAGCGTCAATATTTGACTTTCACTAACGATGACTTCTCACTGGATTTGTGATTAAAACTGACAGATGCGTCAGCCAATCACGTCGTTGCCTTCTTTGACTTGTTTTCGGGCCGCTGCTGAGCTTGAAAGCTTCAGCGCAGCAGCCGATCAATTGAATCTGACGCATGGTGCGGTGAGCCGGGCTGTGAGACTGCTGGAGGACGACCTTGGTGCTGCTTTGTTTGAAAGGCGCAACCGGAGAGTTTTTCTGACAGAGAACGGCCGACGGTTGGCCCGCGCGGTGGACGAGGGCTTTGCCCGGATCGAACAGGCCATTGCGGATATCAGACAAAGCGAAGCCGGCGTGCCGGTGACGCTTTCCTGCGAACCGACGTTGCTGATGCGGTATCTGATCCCGAGACTTCCGGATTTCCAGGAACGTTTTCCTGATATCACTCTGCAATTGGTTGCCGGTGGTGGCCCGGTCCGTCTCGATGCCAACATTCAGTTTGCGATCAGGCGAAACGATTTCAGCATTCCGAACCGGTATCGGACCACTGAATTGTTCGATGAGGAAATCGGGCCAGTCTGCCGCGCCGACCTTGTGGAGTTGTTTTTCGAAAACGGTCAATTGAAGCCGAACGCTCTGTGTCTACACACGCGCACGCGGCCGCAAGCCTGGGCGCAATGGTTCGAATTGACCGGCACCCGGCGGGCTGAAGCCACTGGGCAGAGCTTTGAGCACTTCTATTTCAGCCTGCAAGCCGCCGTTGCGGGCCTTGGCGTGGCAATCGGGCCGAAGCGGCAGGTTCACGACGATGTTGAAAACGGTCTTCTTGCTGCGCCATTGGGCTTCAGAAGAGATGGAAGCCTCTATGTGCTTTTGTCCGAGCGCTCATCGCCTCAAGGGCGGGTGGAAAAAGCGTTGTTGACCTGGCTAGGAGAGACATTGGGGTAGGTCGGATGCACTTTGCAAAATGATATCCGCATGTGCTTCAAGATCTTCACGCGCGCTGGTCCCCGTCAGAACGCCGATCGTCAGCCCGGCTCCGGCGGCCATCGCCATGTCGATATCATGCATGTTGTCTCCGACGACGGCTATCTTGGCCGGTGGGAGATCGATTGCACTTGCGAAGCCGAGAACCATGCCAGGTTCCGGTTTCGGGCCGTGCCCGCTGTCATAGCCTGTAACAAACTCGAATTTCGGAGCCAGTCCGGACCCGTTGAGAAAGGCTCTGATTGCTGCTTCGCTGTCACTGGAGGCGACGCCAATTCGATAACCGTGATCAAGTAGCCAGTCCACTGTCTCGCGGATGCCGGTCAGCGGTTTTGCTTGGTGCATGCTGGCCACAAAAATCTGGTCGAGGTGTCCGGTCAGATCGGCAAGATCAAAGTCCGCGCCAGCTGCAATCCAGGCCTCTGCGATCTCTTCGGAGTTGCCTGCTGCTGATTTGCGGGTCTTCAGATCCAGTCCAGACATTTCCAGAAAACGATTTGCATCGGACATTACGCATCGTGAAGCAAATCTGGCCGCTTCCTCATAAGCTGGTGTCCACGTGGCGTCAAAGTCGAGCAGCGTGCCGTCCTTGTCGAACAGGAAGGCTTGAATGTCCGCATTCAATTCATGAAATCCTTAAGTGATGCCGGTTCGGAACAGCCCCGGGAAGTCTATTGCCGGTTTCAACGTCTCTTTATGAACACTGCGCGCTGCGGCAATAGCAATTATCTCAGGAGGGCAAGCCTAGTAGAAGAAAACCTGCACGAACAGTTTTTGGTCTGGAAAGACGTAATAGTGATTGCCGCCGTTACCTGATACGAAACCCTTTCCACTCATCAAACCCTTCTTGATTTTGCGCGCCGGGACGCCGCTTTTGCCCGCGCACGAAAATACTGATGCTACGAGCGTTTCTCCGAAATGAGCTTTGCGCATATAGGTCATTTCGTTCCAAGGTTCGAAGGCTCGCGCTCTGCTGCCGGTTTTTTTTCGCGGCATCAAGTTGGAGTTCAGAAATTCAAGACCTTCATTGGCGATTTTCCTGGCGGATCCATCTGAAATGTAGATTGCGTTTATACCGCACGCGTCCGCAATCAACGCATGAAACGAGCCAATACGGGCCTGGCGCATTAACACTCCAACGGGTTCGATATGCGCCGGCATATAGTCGACAAATCGGCTGCTTTTTTCAAGTTTGTCCAGTTGCCAAAAAAGCCATAGAGGTGCACAGAAGGATAGTGCAGCAACCACCAGTCCTGTTTTCAAACGTTTGCTTCGAGACACTGTTTCCTGCCACCTGCATTGCCAGTTCCAATCGCGCGGTTTGGAGGCCGCGCGAGAGAACTTTTGGCTTCAGGGTGAGTAACTTGGGCGCAGGCTGTCAGCAGTTTTTGAGGATTGTGACGTCAGTTCTGCCGGTCCTTGCGGCTGGTTTCGGCAAGAGTTACTTAGCTTCCAGAAACTTTTCCCCCTGAAACACCCGAACCGGATTGCCGCGTTCCAGCTGTCTGTGCAACTGGTTCTGGGCTGACCGGTCCCGGGCAAGGCTCTCTTCTCGTTTGAGAAGAAAGCGCGCTTTCAGTCGGTCGAGGGCGACTTCACGGTTCCGATGCTGGGATCTTTCATCGGTCGAAATGGCGACAAGCCCGGTTGCAAGGTGGGTGATCCGGACACCACTGTCCGTGGTGTTTTGATGCTGGCCGCCTGGACTGCCGGAGCGGAAGGTTTCAATCTTGAGAGCATCCGGCGACAGATCAACCTTCGGAAGATCGCCGTGCTGGACTGCGAAAACGCCTACGAACCAGTTTCGGCGCTTATGATGTGGGCGGAAGGGGCTCTTGCAGATCCATTGGATTGTGCCATACCAGCGTCGTGACATCTCAGCCGCCTTGCTGCCAGACAGCGTAATCAGTGCAGACGCTGGAACTTTGCCTGCTTGATCCGTCGGCAAATCGACGCTGAACCCGACGTTGGACTGCGCAGCCTCCCGCGCCATCTGTCGAACGACATGGGCAACCGCCCTTTGGCATTCGCGTGGACCATCCCCGCTTGTTACGAGGAGATGGAATTTCTTGCGCGGCGTCATCGCATCCCCCTCCGGTTTTTCAAGCGCTGACGTTTTTCCTGTCTTGCGTCCGTCAGCTCCTGACTGACCGCTTTCTTGAAGGTCAGCAACGGCTTGAGGGTTGCGACGGCCCGTGCAAGACCAGCAGTTTGAAGATCACCCAGAACCTGCTTCGGATCCTTGTAGGCATTGGGTGCTTCCTCGACCAGCAGCTGGCGATCTTCGCAGATCACCTGTCCTCCGAAGGATGTTCTGGCAAGATTTTCCCGATCGGTCCGCGTTGCGCCTGCGCGGCCAAGCATCGAGCGGCGATCGTATTTGCGTCCTGATCCGTGGGCGAGCGAGGCAAGAGCGCCCGGATTGCCTCCTTCCGGGGCGAGAACAAAGCTGAGCGCATCGCGCGACCCGGCGAGGGGAACGAGTGGAAGATCAGCCTTTGCGGCCCCCTTTCTGTGGAGGATCTCGCCTTTGCGTACTTCGATCAGGTTGTGTGGCGCGTCCGACAGCAGACGAAGATCGGACCGGAGTGCCTTCGCGGCTCTTTCGGCGATCAGCTGCCTGTTGAGGCTGGCCCAACGGACGGCGTCCCGGTGCGCTGACAGGTAGTCCTTGCCGGCTTCACTGTTCGGGTCCATCCCCGAGAATTGCTCCAGCACCGCGCTGAACACCGTCATTCCAAGTGAGCGGGAGCCGGAATGTACCAGCAGCATCAGATCGCCTTTTTTGACTTCATGATCGGCGAGCACTTGCCCGTCGGCGACGGCTTCGACTTCCTGCAGTTCGCAGAAATGGTTGCCGCCGCCGATGGTGCCGAGTGCCAGTGGGTGCAGATCGGCTGGAAGCCCCTCACTCAGAAGACGAGCGCCTGCGTCGCCATCCCACACCCCTTCGAGGGCGCGGAATTTCTGCGCCGCCTTGTCGAGCCGCAGCTTGCGGGCCGGCAGGTCGAGCACAAAAAAGCTCATGCCGCAGCCGATATCGTTGCCGATCAGCTGAGGATAGATGCGGTCAGCGAGGATTGCGCTGCCGACCGGACCGTATTTGCCTGGATGCAGGTCCGGAAAAGCCGCGACATGCGAGACGCCGGACATTTTCGACACGGCATCGAGCTGGTCTTCGGCTGCGCCTTCAATCCAGGTGGCTTCAGAATAAAATCGATGGATGGGCGCGGCTTCTTGTGGAGACGCGTGCCCTTCCTTTTGAGAAGTGCCCATGTTGGGAACCCTTTTGAAAACAGGAAAGCGTCAGGTGCAAGTCAGTCTTGCCCCGATAGCCTTCGCCGCACTGCTATCGCAGATCAGCTCAGGTTTGCCGCCCTATTGGGCGCGCAGAACATGGTGGTCATGTTGTTGTCCCGTTTTCAAAAGTTTTGGTGCCGCGTCGCGCGGTGCCGATTACATAGGCGCTGCAATGGCTTTGCACAACTAGTCTGCCCTTTAAACTGGCTGTTTGCACCAGAGTGTTGTGGTTCTGCCACGCGCCTATAAGAGACGTCTTTGTTCAAACACATAGGCGCGCCCAAACGGGCGCGCCTGATCTTTGGCCAAGGTTTGCACCTGAAGAGGTGCAGACCTTGTCAGAGGTCCTTGGCAGCGGTTGAGCGGATCTTTACCCAGTTCTCCTCGGCCTTTGCAATGGTGCCTGCCTCATCCTTCTGGAACGCGCGGAAGATCTCCTCGTTCAGGAAGAGATAGAGCTTGTCGTCGACGATGGCAGCGAATTGCGGGTCGCCGTCAAATTTCTTTCCGACCGAAACACCGAATGTACAAAAACCGCCGTTTTGCGGCAGGTACGCGGCCGGGTCGGCCGTGAACTTGTCCATGGTTTCCTTGGAGGAGAAATAGTAGGCAACGCCGTCATGCACAGCCGTATGACGGGCGGCGCCATCGATCCGGTTGCCGAGATTGACGAAGGCGACCGGGTCAACGCCGTGCATGCCGAGCGGGGCACCGGCAGCGGTCAGACCGCTGGAGGTGTTGTATTCGTCGGCGGCAAAGGCAGGTCCCGACAGGTTTGCGATGCCAAGAAGCGTGACGGCTACGAGTGTTTTTGAGAAGGACATTTAGACTACTCCTGATCTGGATCTGAATGATGTTCTGCCGGCCTATGCGCCAGCCACGTATACTTTGCGTTCAGACTTCAGATTGATCCATGCGCGACACGCCGCCTGAATTTGCAGATCGTCCGGGAGCTTTCAAAAAAGAAAAACACCGGCTGAGAGCCGGCGTTTTCAGGTCTGGGTGCGGGGAGGGTTACTGTTTTACGCGAGGCGCGGTTCGCTGACCTCCGGCTTGTGAAGAGACACGACGGTCAGGACGGCAAGCGCGTTGACGATGTAGTAGGCGAAGTCGATGCCTTTAAAGCCGAGGACGAACGGGGCTGCGAGGAAGACGACACTGACCGCGAAATCGACGATCAGGTGAAACGAATAGGGCAGAACCCGGATCAGACCGGTCTCGTGGTCTGTCAGAATGGTCAGGGCCAGCGCCGCAATGCCGGTGACAACTGACAGCCAGAAGGCAATCGGGCTGGATTGACCGAGACCGAGCACCATCGGCAGGGCGATGAGGGCGATTGCGACAGGATAGTCGAGATAGGCGTGGATGGTTTTTGTGACAAAGCGAATGTTCATGTCGAACTCCTGGATAATGACTGGTGGGAGGCGAGTGCCTCTCGGGGCTAAAGATGATCCGTAGCGGTCGACTGATCCATGCACGAAAGTCCCCGAAAATTGACTGATCGTCCGGGAGGCTTGCGAGACCTCTCCATGCATCGCAAAAATGAGCCGTTATCAACCTGACGATGGAAAAACATGAGACATGACGCCCTCAGCCAGATCCTTGACGCGCTGAAGCTGCGCGGATCGATCTACTTTCACACCAGCTTTTCGCCGCCTTGGGCTGTGGAAGTGCCTGCGTTCGGAAACGTCGCGCGATTCCATATGGCAATGCGCGGCGCCTGCTGGCTGAAGGTCGAAGGTCACGCTGCGCCGATCTACCTTTCGACCGGGGACCTGGTGGTCATCCCGCATGGGGCGGCACACGTCCTGTGCGACGAGATCGGGCGGGAGGCCACGTCCGTCGACCGGGTGCTTCAGGAGACGGGCTATACGGGTGAGGGGGCGCTTTATTTCGGCGGATCGGACGAGGAACAGAGCTGCAAATTGTTTTGCGGGCATTTCGAGTTCGAAGACGGCTCGGTACATCCGATCCTCGACGCGCTGCCTGAGGTCATTCACGTGCCGAATACGGAAACGATGAACGCATTCTGGCTGGAAACGGTGATGCGTTTTGTCGCCAGCGAAGTCCGGGCGACGCTGCCGGGGTCGGACGCAATCGTGCATCGGCTGACGGAGATCATCTTTATCCAGGTCGTGCGCACGTTTGTCGATCAGCAGGGCGACAGGGCAGGATGTCTCGCCGCCGTCCTCAATCCGAAGCTGGGACGCTCCATGTCCCAGATCCATCTAGCGCCCGAGCAGCCCTGGACCGTTGAGACGCTGGCACGCGAGGCCGGCATGTCACGGACGGTTTTTGCGGAACGCTTCACCGAACTCGTCGGCATGACGCCACTTGCCTATGTCACGCACTGGCGCATGGAAAAGGCCCGCAAGGACATCCGCGAAACCGACCTGCCGCTGATCGATATCGCCGAGATGATCGGCTATGCTTCGGAAGCCGCCTTCAACCGCGCCTTCAAGCGCCAGTTCAACCAGACACCGGGCCAGATGCGTCGCATGGGGAATGCGTGACGCCGGATCTGACAATAACCTCGGTTGATAGCCTTGAGCCAGCGGAGCAATCAGTTGTCTGAAGCAGTGATTTCTGAGTTTGTGGCCCATCCTTCGAGACGCCGCTGGTGCGGCTCCTCAGGATGAGGGGTGAGCATGTGCTGGGGTTCGTTTTTCTGACCGTAAAGGGCGCTGAAATCCTGAGCAGGCACCAGCCAATCCTCCGGCCTCATCCTGAGGCGGATCGCTAGATCCGTCTCGAGGGATACGCGGCCCACTCAGAGTTTGCGGCCCATCCTTCGAGACGCCGCTGGCGCGGCTCCTCAGGATGAGGGGTGAGAGTTTGCAGGCGTTTGTTTGCGGACCACAACGGATGCTGAAACTCAGAGCAAGCGCTAGCCAATCCTCTGGCCTCATCCTGAGGCGGATCGCTCGATCCGTCTCGAAGGATACGCGGCCCACTCAGAGTTTGCGGCCCATCCTTCGAGACGCCGCGGTGCGGCTCCTCAGGATGAGGGGTGAGGGTGTGCTGACGTGTGTTTGCACATCACAACGGACGCTGAAATCCTGAGCAGGCACCAGCCAATCCTCCGGCCTCATCCTGAGGAGGATCGTCAGATCCGTCTCGAAGGATGTGCTGCAAACTCTTCGGTTCACCTTCTCCTCAGGTGTCATCCCGGACGGAGCGGCGCGACGATCCGGGATCCAATCGTTTCCAGAGCAGGTCTTGGATGAACTCGAAGGCACCTCTTTTTTCCAACACTCGCCTGTCCGGTGCGAAGCGCCGTGGATTGGATCCCGGATCTAGTCCGGGAGGACGCAGACTGTTAACTGTCCAAAATGTTGGAGTTGCTCAGACTTCATCCAAAAAAGGGCGGAAAAATCCGCCCCTCAAGATCCTTGTCGTAACCGATCGACTAGCCGATAATGCTGTTCAGCGTCGCGCTCGGGCGCATCACCGCGTCGACTTTGGACTGCGGCGCGTGGTAGTAGCCGCCGGTGTCGGCCGGGGAGCCCTGGACGCCGTTGAGTTCGCCGACGATCTTGTCTTCGTTGGAAGACAGCGCTTGGGCTATCGGCGTGAAGTGCGACTTCAGCTCCGCATCCTTGTCCTGGGCCGCAAGGGCGTTTGCCCAGTAAAGCGCGATGTAGAAATGGCTGCCACGGTTGTCGAGGCCGCCAACCCGGCGCGCCGGGGACTTGTCATTGTCGAGCAGGCCTTCGATAGCTGCGTCGAGGGCATCGGCCAGGACCTGCGCCTTGGCATTGTCCTTTGCGTTGGCGAGATGCTCGAGCGACGCGCCGAGGGCGCAGAATTCACCGAGCGAGTCCCAACGGAGGTAGTTTTCCTCCTGAAGCTGCTGGACATGCTTGGGAGCAGAACCACCAGCACCGGTCTCGAACAGACCCCCGCCGTTCATCAGCGGCACGATGGACAGCATCTTGGCGGAGGTGCCGACTTCAAGGATCGGATAAAGGTCGGTCAGGTAGTCGCGCAGGACGTTGCCAGTGATCGCGATCGTGTCCTCGCCTCGAGCGATCCGTTCGGTGGAGTATTTCGCCGCTTCCGTCGGGGCCATGATCTTCAGGTCCAGACCAGACGTGTCGTGCTCGGGCAGGTAGGCGTTGACCTTCTTGATCAGCTCCGCATCGTGGGCACGGTTCTCATTGAGCCAGAAGACACCCGGCATGCCGGAGAGGCGCGAGCGGGTGACGCCAAGCTTTACCCAGTCGCGGATTGGTGCGTCCTTGGTGCGGCAGGCGCGCCAGATATCGCCTTCCTCGACCTCATGCGAGATCAGCGTGTTGCCGGCTTCATCGACAATGCGGATGGTGCCGTCGGCGGGTGCCTTGAAGGTTTGAGGGTGTGAACCGTATTCCTCTGCCTTCTGGGCCATCAGGCCGACATTCGGCACGGTGCCCATTTTCGCCGGGTCGAGCGCGCCGTTTTCGCGGCAGAAATCGATGACTGCGGAGTAAACGCCGGCGTAAGAGCTGTCCGGGATAACGCACTTTGCGTCATGTTCCTTGCCATCCGGGCCCCAGCCTTTGCCGCCCGCGCGGATCAGCGCTGGCATGGAAGCGTCAATGATGACGTCGGAGGAAACGTGCAGATTGGTGATGCCCTTGTCGGAGTTCACCATGTAAAGATCCGGTCCGCCCTCGAGCGCAGCCTTGATGTCGGCTTCCACTTCCGCGCGCTTGTCCGCCGGTAGCGTTGCGACTTTTGCTTCCAGGTCGCCGACACCGAGATCCGGATTGACGCCAAGCTCGCCAAAGGTCGTTGCGTGCTTGTCAAAGACATCCTTCAGGAATGCCTTCACACAGTGGCCGAACAGGATCGGGTCGGAGACCTTCATCATGGTGGCTTTCAGGTGCAGCGAGAACAGAACGCCCTGGTTCTTGGCGTCCTGAATTTCCTTTTCCAGGAACGTTTTCAGCGCTTTGACGCTCATGAAGGTCGCGTCGATGACATCACCTTCTTCCAGTGGCCAATCGGTCTTCAGCACCGTCAGATCGCCACCTTTTGCGTCGAATTCGATCTTGGCCGCACCGGTGGAAACGGCCGGAACGGTGACCGACTTTTCGTTGGAAAAGAAGTCGTTTTCACCCATCGTAGCGACATGGGTCTTTGAGGAAGACGCCCACGCACCCATGCGGTGCGGGTTCTTCTTGGCATATTCCTTGACCGCCTTTGGTGCACGCCGGTCCGAGTTGCCTTCACGCAGGACCGGGTTCACGGCAGAACCCTTGATGGCGTCGTATTTCGCCTTGACGGTCTTTTCTTCCTCGTTTGCCGGTTCAGCCGGATAGTCGGGCAGCTTGTAGCCTTGCGACTGCAGTTCGGCGATGGCGGCATTCAGCTGCGGCTGGGACGCGGAGATGTTCGGCAGCTTGATGACGTTGGCGTCCGATTGCTTCACCATCTCGCCGAGTTCGGCAAGCGCGTCGGACTGCTTCTGCTCGTCTGTCAGATATTCCGGGAAGTTCGCCAGGATGCGGCCTGCAAGGGAAATGTCCCGCGTGCCCACGGTAAGCCCGGCCGCCTTTGTGAAAGTGCGGATGATGGGCAGGAAGGAGGCGCTTGCCAGTTCGGGCGCTTCGTCGACCTTGGTGTAGATGATATCGGCCATGGTGCTCACAATTCCCAGTGTTCGAAGTGAGGTCGGCGAGGACTTTTCGGCGTCCCCGGGTCGGTTTGCGACCAGCGTATACAATTGTACGCAATCAAAAGCCAGCCCTTCTAAAGACAAAGGCTGTTGATCGGGCACGTTCTAGCAAACGGGCGGGAAATGTCTATCGACAACGCTCAAAGCGGACTACCTTAAATTGTCTGGCGGGTCGCGAAAAACGGCTGAACATTGATCAAGAGGAAAACCCAACTTTTCGCGATCGAAAGCCAATCCGCAGAGCGGATAGTAACCGCTGGCACGAGCCCCGCGAAGTAGCCAAGTATTCTTCAGTAGCCGGTAGCGTCGAAGAACGTAACTCCGATCCGTAAATTCAACGAAAAGCATGCTAAAGAACCCAAACTCATCAATATATATTTCAGTAATCTTTTCCCAGGGATGACAAATTCCTCTAGAGGAGCCGCCCCGGCCTAGAGCCGGGGGCAAGATAGTGCTGAGAGCAGGTCCCGGATCAAGTCCGGGACGGCAATGGAGGGCGGATTTCGTCTCAGTTGTCGTCCCGGCCAAGCGCAGCGCGAGCCGGGAAGAAGTACGCCGCAGCGGGTCCTGCCCAGTGAAGGGCAGGCGTTTCTTGCCCTTCATCTTGTGAGCGATCTGTCAGTCCCAGGCATAGGACGCCGGAGAATCGTGGGCGTTCGCATAGGCCATTATGGTTTCGCGGAGCTCCTGGAACCCGACCGCAAACCCCACCGGGTTCAGGCAATGGCCGTGTGCGCCGACCAGACTATTTGCGGTTCTGTACAAGCGGTACCGCCACGATTGATCGAGCGTTGCCTCGAAGTCGGCGCTGAGCTCCAGCATCAAGAAGGAAGCCCCCCGGCTGCTCCAGACGCTTATGAATTCGATTTCCGACCAGGGAAGGTGTACCTTTGAGATCCTTTGATCGAGGATACCGTTCGGGCCGATTTCGATTTTCTGATCCGGATTGCGATAAAGCTGAACGAGACCATAGACACCGAGGAAGCCAAAAAATCCGGCGCTGAAAAGACCCAGGGCAAGTCCTGAATATTCGCTGTCGGGACCATCGAAGCTGTCGGCCGCCAGGAAGATGCCGAACACCACGAATGGAATACTCAAGGAGAGCTTCAACAGCGTCTTGCCCGGAGAGCGTTTGAATTCGATGGTTTTTTGAGGGTCGAAAGCCACGTATTCCTCGGTATGGGAACGTTTCGAGAAGCGCTCGAACGGTACATAGAATAGACATCGTGTTCAATTGTACTGCCGGTTTGACTGATGCACATAAATTCGCAGGTTTTTGCGTTGATTGGGAAGTCAGGTTCATGCCGGGATACCCGGATCGTGCGGCTACTACTATCGAGGCCGCTTTGTAGATCGGGCGGATAAATCTGGTGCGATCAACGTCACTTCAGCGCGTCGCCGCCTTGGCCCCATGCATCTGCGTAGGTGTTGACAATGTGTTCCAGCGTATCGCCGGAGATAGCCAACATGTTCACATGGGATTCAAACAATTCACCGGAGCCTGCTTTGCGACTGAGCCAATGCATCCAACGGTGTATTGGTCGCCAGTTCAGTGTTTCGGGATTGTCCACCTGGAATACGAGGCTGGTGAGGGTAGAACGTCCGGCAGTAATTGTTCTTGAAGAGATGCCTCGTATTGACGACCAGGGAATGGGTTTCCGAAAGCACCTCCTATCAAGGTAGCCGGCCGGACCAATCTCCAGGATTGGTTTTCCAAAATTGCGAACGCAAGTAACGGCCAGCACGACAACACCCGCCGTCAAGACCGCAAGGGCCAGTTCGACAGGATGCAAGGCGTTTGAGATGTCTTCTTTGAACAGCGTTTTGTAGATCGCAAATGCGACCACGATCAAAGGCACTCCCGTGATCACAACTGTTTTCACGAACTTGCCGGTTGCAAAACCGACTATGTAAATCTGGTTTGTGTCGACTTTCATCTGGTATTGCGGTTCTGATATCACTGATTGCAGTGTGACTTTGCCAGTCCTTAAAATTGCGTTACTGGGCGATGGTCCAGAACTCCGCCGCGCCCTCCGGCAAATCCGCCAGCACCCTATCCAGCTCTCGTTCATCGAGGGATGATCGCCTGAGCGCCGCCGCGACATCTTCGATTGCGCTCTCCGGGGCGAGGTTATGATCCCGTCGCACGGACTTGACCTCGCTTATCAAAGCAACGCGCTCCGGAAAGGGAGGTGGTGTTTCGTTCGGGGTCCAGTCTTCGACAAAGATCGCTCTTGTTACGGCAGGAAGGACATTCGCAAAGCGCAGCGCATCTTCCGTCATCAGGTGCGCCCGGAAGGTATGAAGAACCGCACGCAGCGTATGGTAGGCCTGATGATGGGTCTGGAGCATGCAGGTGTCGCGCACGTCCTGAATGAAGGCATCGAAGTCCCGGGAGGCCTGAAAATAAGTCTGGGGCATCGGCATGAGGGCGGCCTTATTGCTCGATTTGCATCGCTCGAATTGACCTCAATTACCGCCCGCTGTCATCCGGGCTATGTGCATCTGGTGCAGCGAACGTGGTCCTGGGGGGGCTATTGGAATCCGCACACTGGTCCCGGATCAAGTCCGGGACGGCGAACGGGGCGGTGTTGGTTCCAATTGTCATTCCGACCACCTGGAGCGCGAGCTGGCACCCAGTGCAACTCACCATTTTGCTTTGACCAAGAGGCCTGCGAATACTGGATCCCTGCCTTTCCAGGGATGACAAGGTATTCAAAGGGAGCCGCCTTGGCCTTTTGTCGATACCTCGTCAAACAACAGTGCGCGGGTCCCGGATCAAGTCCGGGACGGCAAAGGGTGTGCCGGTGTGCGTTCCAATTGTCGTCCCGGCCAAGCGGAGCGCGAGCCGGGAACCCGTACGCCGCAGCGTTTCTGGTTTTGCCGATGGGCCAGTGTTTACTGGATCCCTGCCTTTCCAGGGATGACAAGGTATTCAAAGGGAGCCGCCTTGGCCTTTTGTCGATACCTCGTCAAACATCAGTGCGCGGGTCCCGGATCAAGTCCGGGACGGCAAAGGGTGTGGCGGTGTTCGTTCCAATTGTCATCCCGGACGCAGCGAAGCGCAGATCCGGGAACCAGTACACCGCTGACTCGGTGATGAAGCTTATAAACTCGGAACGGTTCATCGCAATCGCACCGGGGATGACAAACAGCTTTGACGCAGGGAAAATGGAACGAGGAAAACTGTCCGGAGCCTTTGATGCTCGACGAACAAAAACTCGATAACCTCTTCTGGTGGATGCTGGACGGTGCGCGGCCGAGTGCGGATGCGCGCGAGATCGTTTTAAAGATCTGCGAGGGACTTCTGGGAGCCGGCGTTCCGATCGAGCGGTTTGCGCTTTTTATCTATACGCTTCATCCCAACCTTCAGGGACGCAGGTTCCGCTGGCTCAAAGGTGAGGGCGTCGACCAGTCCGATGCGGATCTCAGAGCTTTTGACGGGGCTGAATATCACGACAACCCATTACCGACTGTGCTCAGGACGGGCACGACCCTGCGGCGAAAGCTCTGTGATCCTGAGTGCCCGGATGATTTCCTCATCCTGACGCAATTCCGGGAGGAGGGCGTCACGGACTATGTCGTTCAGCCGCTCTTTTTCACGACCGGCGAGACCCATCTCGTGAGTTTTGCGACGAAAGCGGAAGGTGGCTTTGACGAGGCCATGATGGCGGCACTGGAAAAAATACGGTTGCCGCTGGCCCGTCTCACCGAGACCTATATGCTCCGGCTCAATGCGGCAAATCTCCTGTCCGCCTATGTCGGACGCGACAGTGGCAACCGGATCCTGTCAGGGCGCGTTCACCGGGGAGATATTGAAAAAATATCTGCCTGTGTGGTTTTCGCTGATCTTGTCGCCTTTACTCAGTTTTCAAACGAAGCAACAGCAGAAGATGTGTTGGCCCGCCTCAACAGGTTTTACGACTGCCTTGTGCCGCCGATCGTTGATCGTGGTGGTGAGGTGCTGAAATTCATGGGCGACGGATTGCTGGCGATCTTCCCGATATTGGACGATTCTGACAGTCGCGACGCCTGCCGACGCGCCCTCGACGCTCTCGATGAGGCGTCCGGTGGCGCGGACAAACCACAATTTTCCGGGACTGTTCCACCCTTCAGGGCTGCCGTTCACATCGGGCCACTGCAATATGGAAATATCGGAGCCTCTGACAGGCTGGATTTCACGGCGATCGGCCCGACGGTCAACCTTGCTGCGCGGCTGCTCGCGTCGGCAGTCCTTGTCAGCGGACAGACCGTGGTGTCCGAACGCGTTGCGGATCTTGCCGGGATATCGAAAGAAAATGCCCCCGCATTTGAGCTGAAGGGCTTCGACAAGACCCAGATCATCGTGCCTATCCGGGAAATGCCGCAAGCGTGACAGACAAAACCCGGCAGGATGAGGCCACTCCTGCCGGGCATTGCTGTTGGGCTTGATTGGCCTAAATGCGTCAGCGGCCACTCACCGCATCGCTCAAAGCGGGAAAACGGACAATCCGGTAGGTCCCGAGCGAGGCGTCTTCCCCGCCGTTCAGGACCGGCGAACGATGCAGCTCGTTGATGGTCGCGTAGACATAGCCATCCGCGCCGATCGAGAAGCCGTCCGGCCAGGGCAGGTCTTCATCGGACTGGAACAGGACTTCATAGCTGCCATCCGGCTTCGTGACACCAATGGCATTGTCGGTCATTGCGGTAATGTAGACATTGCCGCCTGTATCAACGGTGGATCCGTCGGAGATCGGCTTGTCTCCATAGCGCTCGACACGCTCGACCAGGTCTTCTTCGCTCAGCTCTTCATTGAGGAGATCTGCGGTCTTGACCCTGTACATCGCACTTGCCGTCATCGGCGCGAAATAGACCCAGGTGTTGGTCGGGTCAACGGTGATCGGGTTCACACCGATCTTGGCGGGGTTGCCGCCCAAAAGGATCTCGCGCCCGTCAATGACCATCGGTGTGTCTTCCGGCGTCGTGAATTTTGATCCTTCCAGGACCCGGCGTGCGCGGCCGGTTTCAAGGTCGACGACAATCAGGGCCGAGTTCGCGCCGTCACCGGTATCTGAAATGTAGATGGCTTCATGATCCCGGTCGACGGCGAGGTCATTCAGGAAAGACGTGGGGCGTGAAACCGGCGCACCGATATAATAAATACCGTGCAGCTGTTCGGTCTTGGTGTTCCAGGCAACAATGCGCCCGGTCTGGTTTTCGCCCTGGCCGTCCAGCATCCACAAAATGCCGTCCCGGTCCGCACGCAGTCCAAGGACACCGTTGAGGCCGTCACCGTCCTCCTGCGGCGCGCGGGCCCAGTTTTCGGTCGGGTAAGGTTTGGTCGAACCGTCCTTCATCACCTCAACGACACGTAGTTCCGGGCCGTAAAACTCGTGCACCGACATGAACATGCGACCATCCGGGCCAATCGCCAGGTTACCCGGTGGCGTCGACTTGTCGAAGCTCAGATAGGTTTCGAGACCTTCCGCAGCGACGGGAAGGATCAGGGCGGTGCTGATGCCAAGGGCGGCGAAAAAGCGTTTCATGAGCGTCCTCCAGATATTGATGTGGACGGTTTAATCGTTCTAGAATTCGAAAAGAATTCCCTCAATTTCGAAAGCAGCGTTAGAATTTTTCAAATGTATAGTATCCCCGACCTTCAGACCTTCGTTGCTGTTGCCAAATATGGCGGCATCACATCAGCTGCCAGTCAGCTCGGGATTTCGGCAGCGACGACAAGCCACCGGATCACAAAACTGGAACAGGCACTCAAGGTGACCCTGTTTCACCGGAACAGCCGCACCTTCCGGCTGACGGATGAAGGCCAGGTGTTTCTGGAGCGGGTCGATGCCATTCTTGACGATCTGCAACAGGCTGAATTTGATGTCGGCAGCGGGACAGCAAAACTGCGCGGACATCTGCGCGTGACCATGTCGCCGTGGATCCTGTCACGCTTCATAATGCCTGTGCTTGGAAAATTCCGTTCAGAGAATCCGGAGCTTACGATCGAGTTCCTCGCCGTTGACAGATTTGTACCGCTGGTCGAGGAGGGACAGGATTGTGCCATTCGCGTCGGCCAGCTTGCCGACAGTTCACTTGTCGCTCAAAAGCTATGCGACAATGATCGCATCATCTGCGCTTCTCCCGCGCTGTTCCAGGCTTTCGGTGTACCGGAAAGTGTTGAAGACCTGCGCGAGTTTCCATGGGTGTGTCTGCCCTGGCAAACACGGTTCGACGTCAATGATGCAAAGGGGCGAAAGCGCCAATTCTCTGTCGCAAGAAGCATTGCCGTATCAAACTCTGACATGCTGACGGTTGGCGCTGTTGAGGGGCTTGGGCTGGCTATCAAGTCCAGAATGGCGGTCAGGGAAGAATTGGAAACAGGCTCCTTACTCGAAGTGCTGCCCGGCTGCCTGCACGCGCCCGAGGCGCCGATCTGGTTTGTGTTTGCCGCCGAAAGCCGAACAGGCCGCAAGACAAAAGCCTTCAACGATGTGGCAAAGCGTGCGTTCAGGCGGTAATTCTGCTGTGCCACGCTTTTCATCTTTTCAATAAACCGGTACATCCCCGGCCCATGAGCAAGAATGCAAAGATCAGAGAAGAGGCCCGGGCAGTTTCCGCCAGGCCGCCGGCGGTGATCCTGTGCGAACCGCAACTGGGCGAGAATATCGGCACCGCAGCCAGAGCAATGGCGAACTTTGGCCTTGTGGATCTCAGGATCGTCAATCCACGCGACGGCTGGCCGAGTGAAAAGGCGCGCGCTGCCGCCAGCCGGGCCGATCACGTGATCGACAAGGTACAGGTATTTGACAGCGTCGAAGCCGCGATAGCCGATTTGCAATTCGTCTATGCCACGACAGCGCGGTCTCGGGAGGTGCCGAAACCGGTGCGCGGACCGGACGAAGCTGCGCAAAAGGCAGTCGAATTTGGCGAGAACGGACATGCTACCGGCTATCTGTTCGGCCGCGAGCGTTGGGGGCTCAACAATGAGGAAGTGGCGCTTGCCGATGAAATCGTCACGCTGCCGGTCGATCCGGATTTCGCATCGCTCAACATAGCGCAGGCGGTTCTCGTGTGCGCCTATGAGTGGCGCAAGACGGCAACGTCCGGTGCGCTGCCCTTCATTTTGTCGCAAGAAGAGCACCCTCCTGCAAAGAAGGATGACGTCCTTCGCTTTTTCGAGCATCTCGAGGGGGCGCTGGATTCCGTCACCTTTTTCAGGCCACCCGAGCGGCGGCCGCATATGGTGCGCACCTTGCGCAACATCTTCCAGAAAGCAGAACTCACCGAACAGGAAGTTCGCGCTCTCAGGGGAGTGGTTGCTTCCCTGGAAAAACGCTCAACGCGTCCGCGCAAGGACCGCGGCGAGGGTGGTGAAGACTAGGGTACGGACGCATAAATGGATCTGATTTGGCGGCAGAAATGGCGAATTCTCGCGAGGAAACGTGCGAAGAGCGGGCTTTGTGCCCGGTCAAGTACGTTGACGCTGCGAAGTGAAGCCATTTTGCCGTCCTTCGGATTTGGCCGTTTTGGCCACCTTCCGCGTCGCGGAAGGCTGGAAAATGAACCACATTTCCTGCGCATTCGCTCCTTTCATCTGGCCAAAACGATTCAAACCAAATCAACTTCATTTATGGGTCCGTACCCTGGGAGAGACCGGTGAGTTCGCAGCGCCCTGTGCTGATTTTCGATTCAGGTCTAGGCGGACTGACGGTTCTGCGTGAAGCGCGGTATCTTCTACCTTATGAAACCCTGATTTATGTGGCGGATGACGCCGCGTTTCCGATCGGGCGATGGCCTGAGCCGGAACTGAAATCGCGGATCCTCGGTCTCTTTGCCGATCTGGTGGCCACACATGACCCGAAGGCCGTGGTGATTGCCTGCAACACCGCTTTCACGCTTGCGGGCGAAGCGCTCAGGGAAGCGCATCCGGCTATACCTTTTGTCGGCACTGTTCCCGCTATCAAGCCGGCAGCAGAACAGACCTCGTCGGGGTTGATATCCGTGCTGGCGACCCCTGGAACCGTGCGCAGAACCTACACGAGAAGCCTGATCGAAAGTTTTGCCAGCCAATGCCACGTGCGGCTTGTCGGGTCCGACAGTCTCGCAGTTCTTGCTGAAAAGCACCTGCGCGGTTCTGAAGTGTCCGACGAGGAACTCTTGGGCGAAATCGCGGACTGTTTTCTGGAACAGGACACGCGGCGGACAGACATTGTGGTCCTTGCCTGCACACATTACCCGTTTCTGGCCAATCGTTTTCGCAAGATTGCACCCTGGCCGGTCGATTGGCTCGATCCGGCGGAAGCAATTGCGCGCCAGCTCGTACGGGTTCTGGGCGATGAGGCCGCGGTTGCCCCGTCAGCGGCTCCAGATCGTGCGCTGTTCACGTCCAATCCGCGCGAACCGGGACTTTCAAGACTGCTGTCGGGGTTCGGTCTTGTGCTGGAGGAAATCGGGCCGCGTTAGGCGGCGAGGCTTTTTACGACGATACCGTCATCCGAGCGCTTCGCTTCAAGTTTCAGCTCGCTGATTTCATGATTGAGCGTATCTGGATGAAGAGTGACGCCCTGCGCAAGGCTCAAGATGGAAATCGAGCACTGAAGCAATGGAAACTGCCGTGTGGTCCCGAACCGGTCCTGAGCCTCCATGTAGCCGCGTTCCCGGTGCTCAGGATCATAAAAACTCTCGACATCGTCGCGGAAGGCACGCTTCAGGGCAAGCATGCGTGCCGCGACATCCGTCTGGTCTGCGTTCTGAAAACCTGCAAAAAAATCGTCGCCGCCAATATGTCCGTGGAAAGTGCCTGATCC